>JBCLLN010000001.1:0-108908 GCA_039738635.1 Candidatus Saccharimonadia bacterium
TTTTAGATCACCTAGGATTGCTTTGGAGTCAATATCTTGGCCAATAAATACTATATTAGTCTCTGGTACTTCGCTCCAGTTCTCCCAAACGAGCTCGGGACGTACACCGACTAGCTGGAAAATATATTTGCGACTGTGGCCTTTGAGGCCAAAATCTATAATGCCTTTAGCCCTATAGACATTAGTAGCTAGCTTGTGATTAACGAATTCCTGAAACTTCATAGGGTGGAGAGGCTCAGCGCTAGTCCACGAGAATGTGCTGTAGCGCTCGTGTAAGTGGCCGGAGTGATCATGGTCGCTGTGATTCTTGGACGATACTGTTGCGCCGGGATGGATGATGGGCCTGGTTTTATATAGGTCTTGGTCTAGGATGAGCCGAATATCAATTGCGCCCTTAATGGATTCTAGGATTCTGACTCTAGGGTTAAAGCTCTCCACCATTTGGCGTATTTCATTAATCTTGGTGGGGCTTACCAAGTCAACCTTATTGATAATAACAAAGTCACAAAACAGCACTTGATCGCGGGCGATATTATGCTCAATGGCGTTTTTTTCGAGGTTTTCGGCATCAATGAGGGTTACGATGCCATCTAGGCGAACCTTCTGGCCGATAGTTGTGCGCAGGGTGTTGGCTAGGTCGCGTGGCTCTGCCAGGCCAGAGGCCTCAATAATAATATAGTCGATATTACTGCCTGGATATATAAATTGATCGATGGCTTCCTGAATATCGAGCGTCTTAAGGCTACAACATATACAGCCACTAGTCAGCTCGAGCTTTTTTTCGCTTTTAGACTTTATTAGCTTGCTATCAATATTGATATCCCCAAAATCATTTACGACGACACCAATATTCATACCCTCGTTGTGGGCCAGGATGTAATTGAGTAGAGTAGTTTTGCCAGCACCAAGAAATCCCTGCAAAAGAGTAATGGGTATTTTATTAAATTTTATTTTTGGTTTAGTCATGAGGTATAATTATATTATAGCAGGAGGTTAGTATCAAGATAAAACTCATTAACTTTACTTTCTGATTCTCCATGGCTGGAATATATGCCTCCCCGACATCGAACATCAGAAAATGAGTAGATGTTTTATGCTCCTTATTATGAAGCTGTTTGAGCCACGCTTCAGCGGGGCGAGTTCTTCATAATAAGGAAGTAATGCATTTATGAGTGCTTATAGATGTGAGTCGTAGCCAGAGCAGTTTTATATTACTTTTGCTGTCAAAAGTAATTCCTAGCGCTTATGGTATAATTTATAGCTAATGAACAAGATCAACAGGCTCAGGTCACGCTATATAAATTTGACCATGATTACTACTTTTGTCCAGCTTTTGCTAGGCGTATTTGTTGTAGCCTTGTATTGGTTCAATATTGACATACCCAATAAACGGCTCATCACCATCCTGCTCACAGGTCTTATACTGTCAGCAGTATTGTTTAATTTGCTAGCTTCACGGGCATTAGCTTACAAGCACGAGTTTGCCTCCAGGTATCTACAGTGTTTTTTTGTTATAGCCCAGATATTAACTCTGGTGTATCTAACTGGAGGGATCAATTCGCCATGGTATATTGTGCTACTGATGCTTATTATTGGATGCTCTGTGCTTGGATTTGGGGCATTTTTCATAAATATAGGAATAATGGCCATATTCTACGTGGCAATTATTGTATCCACGCTCACATCTAGCACTGCTACTGCATTTAGTTTTAATACTTTTCCGGCTACTCTTTCGGCTCTGCTGTTTGCGGCTCTTGTGGCAGTTACCGTAGACCAATACTGCAACTCTAGCGAAGATATTAACGAGATGATCGCTACCGAGCTGGCAGGCACAAAGCTAACTGAAAAAATAATGCTTGGTGCGATTGCCGACCCAATCATAGGAGTTGACGCCTACCGTAAGATTATTTTGATTAATGAGTCTGCTCAGAGCTTGTCTGGGTGGGATATGAATGATGCCCTAAATATGACTTTTGGCCAGGTGATAAAACTAAAAGACCAGGATGATCTATACGTAACCGATGCAAATGACCCATTTCTAAAAGCTCTCCAAGGACATACCCCCATCAAAACTGATCAATTTTATATAGTCAATAAGGACTCAATTCGGATCGATCTAAGTCTGTCTATTGCTCCCACTACGAATGCCCAAGGGCAGATTAGTGGAGCAATAGCTGTGCTAAATAATATCTCTCATCAAAAGATTGTAGACCGCGAGCGAAGTGAATTTATTTCTACAGCCAGCCATGAGATGCGCAACCCTCTAGCCTCAATCGAGGGATATATTTCTATCGCGCTTAACCCCAATCTGGCTACAATTGACGAAAAAGCTAGAATAGCACTCCTAAAGGCTCATTTGGCAGTAGTCCATCTAGGCAAGCTTTCTCAGGACCTGTTAAGCGTAAGTAAAATTGAGGATAGTGAAGTCATTGATTCGCGAACTACCTTTAATATTAGCGACCTAGTTCTGAGGGTTTCCGCCGATATGGAAAGAATAGCGATAGCCAAGGGGCTAGGGCTCTTCACCCATATTGGAGGTGCGAGTCAAACAAGCCAGAAGGTTATTGCACCAGCTTACATGGTAAAGGCCGATATGGAGAGAATTACTGAAGTAGTAACTAACCTGATTGATAACGCTATTAAATATACCTCGGAGGGTGATATTGATATAAGTATTAACGGCGATAAAACTACTGTCACTATTGCTATCCAAGATTCTGGCATAGGTATCTCAGCCCAAGACCAAAAACATTTGTTTGAAAAGTTTTATAGAGTCAATAATAGCTTAACCCACGAACAGCCAGGCACTGGGCTGGGATTATACATTACCCGTAACCTTGTGGAGCTGTATGGTGGTAAAATATGGGTAGAATCGGTGCCGGGCCGAGGTTCAACATTCACATTTAGGCTGCCTTTAAATTTAAATGTTGCCTAATAAACATAATAAGGGTTATAATAAGAATAATGAAATGAGGGAAAATGCCAAAAATACTATTAGTTGAAGATGATATAAGCTTAAGAGATGTATATTTCGCCAGGCTCCAGGCGGAAGGCTATGAGTTAGTAGTAGCTGGTAATGGTGAGGATGCCCTGGCGATGGCTGTTAAAGAACGCCCGGATTTAATCGTCTTAGATGTAATGATGCCTAGAATATCTGGCTTTGATGTACTTGATATACTCCGCACCACACCAGAGATTGCCCACACCAGAGTCATTATGATGACCGCACTAGGTAGCTCAGAGGACCGCGAGCGAGGTGAAAAGCTCGGGGTTGATAAGTACCTGGTAAAATCCCAAGTAACGCTAGAAGATGTGGTTACAACCATCAAAAAAGTACTCGGTGGGCCAGCGCCATCGGCTGGAGAGCCAGTAGTTGGTCAAGACCCCCCACCAACTCCCCCCGCTCCAACTGTTGAGCCCACAACTCCTCCGGTAGCCGAGCCCACAACTCCTCCGGTAGCCGAGCCCACGCCACCGGCCCCCAAAGGCTAGGTATTGCTAGTGCTGGCCAAACGCTAGGAATAATTAAATTACAATTAATGCTTATTAGTAGCCATAAAGGCTACTAATAAGATATAATTATAGCTATGACTAACAGAACAATGATATCTGACCTACCTAAATTCATAGGCGAGCATAAGACTATCGCTGGGTGGATTCATATTAGGCGTGATCACGGTAAGCTTGCTTTTTTTGAAGTGCGGGATGCCTCAGCTGTGGTCCAGGCTGTCTATTTTAGGAAGGATAGTAAGCTTGACGAGGTTGCTAGTAGGCTGAGGGCTGAGTTTGTGGTGGAGCTATTGGGCGAAATTAAAGCCAGGCCAGAGAAAATGATAAACCCCGATCATCAAACCGGCACGATAGAGTTTGTAATAGAAGATATTACTATCCTGAGCCAGGCTCAAACACCTCCTTTTGAGATTACTGAGGAAGCATCTAGGACCCACGAGGATGTCCGTATGCGCCACCGCTATATTGACCTTCGGCGTCCAAAGATGCAACGCAATATGCGTTTTAGGCATAAATTTATTAAAGCTATCCGCAATCACATGGACGATGCCGGCTTTGTAGAAATTGAAACGCCAATACTTACTAAATCCTCTCCCGAGGGTGCCAGAGACTTCTTGGTGCCATCTAGGAATGACACCGGTAAATTCTACGCGCTTCCTCAGGCTCCTCAACAATTTAAGCAGTTATTAATGATTGCCGGTTTTGAAAAGTACTACCAAATAGCTAGGTGCTTTAGGGACGAGGACCAGCGTGGTGACCGCCAGCCAGAGTTTACACAGCTGGATATGGAGATGAGCTTTGTCTCCCAGCAAGATATATTGGACTTTAACGAGCAGATGCTAGTTAAAATAATATCTGAGCTTTTGCCAGCTAAGAAGCTCCCTAAAAAGTTCCCAGTCATAAGCTATGCGGAGGCAATTAAGCAGTACGGCTCCGATAAGCCCGATATGAGAGTAGACAAGCAAGACCTAAGCGAATTGGCGTTTTGCTGGGTGGTGGATTTTCCTGTCTTTGAGAAAACAGCCGAGGGACATATCACATTCGCCCACAACCCTTTTGCCAAGCCCCTGGATGTTGACTTAAAATTGCTAGAAACTAACAAGGTTGAAGACCTACTTAAAATGAGAGCCCACTGCTACGATCTAGTGCTAAATGGTGTTGAGATTAGCAGTGGAAGCCTGCGAATTACTGACCCTACCCTACAAAATGCTATCTTTGAACGATTTGGACTAAGCCAAGCCGAGGTTACCGAGCGGTTTGGTGACTTCCTAGAGGCCTTTAAGTACGGCGTTCCTCCCCATGGTGGATTTGCACCAGGGCTTGATAGGTTAATAGCCGAGCTTCTTAATGAGTCATCAATGCGTGAAGTTATTGCCTTTCCCAAGACAGGTGATGGTAGGGACTTAATGTTCAAAAGCCCATCCGAGGTTCTACCAGAACAGCTAAGTGAGCTTGGTATTTCCATCAAAGCTCAAGGTAAGTAGAGATGCTACAAGTATACAACGACACGATAAATGCCGATGCAGACCTACCACGCTACTATCAAGCGTTTGAAGGGGCAAAAGTATGAAGCTGTTAGGCAAAATATTGTTACTAATCTCGGGCAGTATTTTAATAGGTACATTTGTTGCATTTGGGCTACAAGTAATAGGCGAAGTAATAAATTGGGGTAATCAAGAATTACCGCGTAGGCTAGTAATGTATTTTATAGTGGGTGTTGTTATCTGGTATATGAATTACATGTTTAGATTTTACGAGATAAAAGACCCAACTAAAAAACCCAAAGACATATGGAACTTTTGGAAAGACCTACCATAGCTATGACAAACGCTACGAACGGCTTAACAGATAACGATAATATCCAACTACCGATAAGTATAATTACAGGAAGTAAAATAATAAGGAGTATAAAATGAGACGACTAAGAAGTTTTGTATATGCAAGTAATTGGACTGTAGGCTTATTCTTTGCCTATACTTTTCTATATTTATTAATAAGCGACTTATACAATGAGAAAACCGCCCCCTTCATACTTTTACATACTGTGCCAACGCTTATTTTAGCAGTAACGAGTATAAGCACAGCAATTTATCTCCGTAAAACCGAACGATACGAAGACCCTAGTAATTTATCTGAACGAAACCAACAAAAAACTAAAAGTACCAAACCAAAGAAAGCCAAACAATGAATATAAACGCCAGACTACATAGGCTAGAGACTACCAAAGTAGCAGATATTAACGAAGGGCTACCGATAAGACCCGTAGGCTTAAGCAATACAGCAAAGCTATGACTTTTATTGTAGAGCTAGATAACTTCAACGGCCCTTTTGATGTGCTCCTTGATTTACTCGGGAAACAACAGCTTGAGATTACCGAGCTGGCGCTTGGTGAGATTACAGGGGATTACCTAGAATATATAGAGCACCTCGAGCTAGGGCTAGAAGAAATGACCTGGTTTTTATTTGTAGCCGCCAAGCTAGTGCTAGATAAAAGCTCGGCCATTCTTTGTCTTGTCCCTAGTGAGGATGAGGTCAACCTAGAGACTAGCCTTAAGGGTTATGAACAGCTAAAAAACATGGCTCTCACGCTAGCCCAACTATTAAAATACCCTAGCTTCAGCCGGGTGCTGACCGAAGATGTAAAAATAATAGTTGCCCCAATAGCTAGTGGTGTCATTAGATCTAATTATGAAGCTATCTTAGCTCAATCTCGCACACTACTTGAGACAAAAGTTATTAAATCTAAATCCAGACAAGTGGAGCAAATTCGTAGTCAATTTATTAATCATATTAGAACCCTTAAAAGCTTTTCCATGGGTGAGCTATTGGGTCATTCCAAGAGTAGATCGGAGACAATTATATATTTTTTAGCAATTCTAGATTTGATCAGAGATGGAAACATTAGCTCTAGCGGTCAGTCATTTATTTTTAGCGAGGTAGTGGTATGAGCAGTAGCGCCAGGCTAGTGACATTACTTTTTTGTAGTGATGAGCCAATTAGCGCAAGTCAGCTAGAGGCGGCGCTGGAGCTTTCTACTAGTGAGCTAGGTGAGCTAGCTAGGGAAACAAATAATGAACTAAGTAAACTAGGGCTTAATATCATAGCTCATAAATCGAGCCTTCAGCTAACAACCACCAAGGACTACGCCAAGCTTATTAAGGGATTTTATATAACCTCCCCCCAGCCGCTTTCGCAAGCAGTCCTAGAAGTCCTGAGTGTGATAGCTTATCGCCAACCAATTAGTAAGGGCCAAATTGATGAGGTGCGGGGAGTTAGTAGTGATAAATCTATTGCTAGCCTTGTCTCAAAAGGATTGGTCAGGAAGCTTAGCATAAAAAACGAAATTAAGTATGCCACCACTATCGAGTTTTTGAAAATTGCAGGCATTAAATCGCTTGATGAGCTGGAGCAGATTAAATGAATCAGCTTCCTAGAATTAATAAGTATCTAGTTACAGTAGGCTTGGCTGAGTCTAGAAGAAAAGCCGATACACTTATTAAGAAGGGCCAAGTTACGGTCAACGGTAAGGTGCGGGTGGATTTAAGCTATCGAGTTTTAGGTGGCGATGTGGTGGAGGTAGCCGGACAGACGGGGAAAACTAGGAGTGATATATATATAGCCTTTAATAAGCCTCGTGGGCTAGTCTGCTCGCACGCCAAACAAGCCAGTAACGCGACGATATTTGATGCCTTACCCAAAAGCTTTGCTACCCTTAAGATTGCAGGGCGACTAGATAAGGACAGCCAGGGTCTAGTAATACTTAGCTCTGACGGGGATTTTATCCAGAGTCTATCACATCCCAGCAACGAGAAGAGCAAGACTTATATTGTTACTACCGATAAAAAAGTGCCTGAGCAGGGCCTATCAGCCCTAAATGCTGGCATCAAACTCGATGATGGCATTAGTAAGCTAAAAGCTACATTAATTAACCCTACTAGCGTTAGAGTCATAATGACAGAGGGTAAGAATCGTCAAATTCGACGAAGCTTTGAGGCTTTAGAGCTAGATGTCATTAAACTTGAGAGAGTAAAGATAGGTAAATACTCTAATCCGCGGCTAATGCCCGAAAAGTTTGTTTTTATTCAGCCCGAGGACATCCTGTGAATTCACTGGTTGTGATTGGCCTAGCGATAAGCTTGCTAGCTAGTAATGGACTAGGCGTGCTTAAGTCATTAGGTAGTGAAATCAGTAAACCCCAACCTAGCACCTCTCACATAATTCCATTTGAGGGAGCGAATTACACGCCAGCCCCAACTCTCAATCAAGATAGTAAGCCGTATAATAGCTTGGCTTTTTCGGCCATCATCTATGATGTAGACTCTGGGGTTATATTATACCAAAAGGATCCTAATGCTCAACACCCAATCGCTTCAATTACTAAGCTAATGACCGCCTTGGTTATTATGGACTCTCATAAGCCCGACGAGGTAATCTCGATAGGTGATATACCAACGCTGGGATTAGAGGATCAAAAATTAGGCATCAAGCAAGGCGAGAAGTTTATACTCTCAGATTTATTAAAAGCTCTGCTAATATATTCCGCTAATGATGTCGCCAATGCTCTAGCCATCTATGATAGTGGGTCCTTAGCGCAGTTTTCTGAGAAAATGAATAATAAAGCTCGTGACTGGGGGCTAACTAATACTAGCTACCTCAACCCCTCAGGCCTAGATCAAGACGGCCAGTACAGTAGCGCGCGCGATGTAGTAACGATTGCCAACCTACTTGTTACCAATAAGACCTTTACCGATATCGTTAAGACAGCCAATACTCAAATTACTAACTCCGATGGTAAGGTGTATGCCATAACTACTACCAATAAAATTCTAGGGCAGGGTGGTGTTATAGGCATCAAAACAGGCACTACCCTGGCTGCTGGGCTGTGCCTAGTAACGCTAGCCGAGAACAATGGTCATCGCATCATCTCTGTCGTTATTGACAGCCCAGACCGTTTCCAAGAAAGCAAAAGTATGATAGACTGGGCGTTCCGTAATTATATTTGGCAATAAAATGAAAACATTATCAAGAGTAATAATTGTAGGCCAACCAAATGTTGGCAAAAGCGTGCTATTTAACCGCCTGACTCATAGTAATCGGGCGATCACTTCGCATGTCCCCCATACTACCCGCGACCAAAATCGTGGAGTGGTTAATTATAATGATATTCAATTTGAACTCATTGATAGCGCCGGGTTTGCTAAATCTGCCGATGAGATAAGTAAGCTAGCTATATCACTAATCGCGTCAGCTATCGCCACTAGTGAGCTTGTAATATTCGTGGCGGACGGAACGGGTGAGTTAAATAATAACGATATGCGCCTAGCCAAGCTAGTGCTAAAAAGTGGGCTACCAACTATCCTGGCAATTAATAAGCTTGATAAAAAGGAATTTCGTCCAGAGCCTAGCTACTACCGACGACTCGGGTTTGAGAATATACTGCAAATTTCAGCCCAGAACGGCATTGCAATTAATGAGTTGCTGGACGAGATAACCAGTAAAATCCCTCGCAAAAAACAATCTAAGACAGTTGATACTATAAAAGTTGCCTTGCTTGGTAGGCCCAATGTTGGCAAGAGTGCGCTACTAAATGCCATGGCCAAAGAAGACATCGCACTAGTCAGTGATATAGCCGGAACAACCAGAGATGTCAATTCGGCAACGGTCAAATACCAAGACAGTATCATTGAATTCCACGATACTGCTGGGCTTAGACGGCGGGGGAAAATTAGTGCTGGCATAGAGTTTTTCTCTGCTACGCGTAGTAAGTCAGCTATTGAAAAATCCGATATCTGCCTGGTGTTAATTGATGCGATTGATATGGTGACTAATCAAGATGAGCATATCATTGGGATGGTCAAGGAGGCTAAAAAGGCGCTTATAATAGTAGTTACCAAGTGGGACGCCATAGAGGATAAGGATGATAATTTATTACAAGAGCTATCCTATAAGATTACCGGAAAGCTTCAGTATGTATGGTGGGCTCCGCTGATATTCACCTCAGCAGTTGATTCCCAGAATCTAGAGAAATTAAAGAAAATCATCATTACCATTAACGGCCGGCTCCAAACAAAATTGCCGACTACCAAGCTCAATGAGGTTTTAGTTTCGGCGGTCAATAAACAGCCCCCCGTAACTACCAAGGGCTTCCACGCCAAGCTTAATTATATAACCCAGACCGGTTCGAACCCGCTAGAGCTAACTATATTTGGTACACACCCGGAGTTAATTCACTTTAGCTATCAAAGATATATGGAAAACCAGCTTCGCAAAAATTTTGAGCTAACTGGAATACCACTAACTATAGTATTCAAGAGTAAATATAAGGATAAATAGTTTATAATTAAGCTATGAAACTAATTGTAGGACTTGGTAACCCAGGCAACGAATACCATTTTACTCGCCACAATGCTGGATTTATGGTCATCGACGAGCTTTGCGCGAGATTGAAAGTAGCCACTCAGCCAGCAAAAAAGCTTAAGGCCGATATCTGCGTAAGTATGCGCGGCGGAGAGACTATCATAATAGTCAAGCCCCAGACCTTTATGAACCTTAGTGGCCAGTGTGTCGCCAAGATTGCTAATTTTTATAAAATAAGTACTGATAATATTTGGGTGGTTTCTGATGACCTAGATTTAGACTTTGGAATCGTTAGGGTCAGAGTCGGCGGGAGCAGTGGCGGACATAATGGCCTAAAGGATATGATCGATAAGTTAGGCGATGGATTCACGCGATTTAGGATAGGAATTGGCAATGATACATTAGCTGGTATTCCCTCCGAGAAGTTTGTCCTTCAAAAGTTTAGTGCCGGAGAGCTGGAATTGATCCCTAGCATAACCTCTAAGGCTTCAGAAATGCTCTTGGATGCGCTCGATAATGGCATCACACACATCTCAAAAAAATAGTACATCAATTTTTATAAAAACCATTGATTATTATTAATATCCACTTTTGCTGGCAAAAGTGGAGCAAAACCACCAGCCACTAGTTCGTATCAGAAGCGTTAAAAGTTAATTATCCCTTCCTGTTCTCAGGAACTCGCTCGGATCTTGCAAGCCGAGCTCAGACAGCCTTCGAACGAGGGGTGCTATAATTAACTTCACTTTCTGATTCTCCATGGCTGGCATATAAGCCCCCGACCATCTAAGCAATCAGAAAGATTAAATAAATTGTTTACTTCTGGTTATTTTCAGCCAAGTCCAGCTCGGCTGGACCGATTCCTTAGGGAATTGTTCTGAAAAAACAGAAAGAAGAATATTATTTGATTGCTTATGTATTGTTTAGCAGTCGGAAACCCTTTTGGTTACTTTTAGGGGTATTTAAAAGTAACATAGTATTGGTATATAATAGAACCTATGAATATATATTTAGATATCGATGGAGTGCTAATTGACTTTGATGGAAATCCAGCTCTTCATGTCGATGAGTTTGTGAAGGCCTGCCTGGATTCTAGCGCCAAGCTTCATTGGCTTTCCACATGGTGCAAGACAAACTCCGGCCCAGCCATTAGGCATTTAGCACAGGCCGGAATGAACCCACGGACTACTCATTTGCTTGATAAATACTGCCAGGCCACTAATTGGGACGCCCTAAAAACAGATGGTATTGACTTTACGGAGCCCTTTTTATGGTTTGACGATCAGGTTTTTGATGCCGAGATAGCCGTATTAACCGCTCATAAGGCACTTGAAAGCTGGGTTAAAATCGACCTCAGGGCTAATCCTGGCATACTGAGAGATTTAGTGCCTTTTATAAACCCCGGGCTTGCCGGCAAATAATAGATGGGTCCAATTTGGTTCCACTTTTTGCTTCTGTTTTACTATGAGTTGCAATACGCTTATTCTGTTGCTCCTTAGCCAAATAACCCCACCGCTGCTGATACCGATATGTTTTGATTACTAACCTAAATATATGTATAATTAAGCTTATGATACAAGTAGCAGATGTGGGTAAAATATATGGTAAGGGCGAGAACTTATTTACTGCTCTATACAAAATTGACCTAAGCGTTGCTGACGGCTCTACGGTAGCGATAGTTGGTAAGTCTGGCTCTGGCAAATCCACCCTCATGCATATCATGAGTGGCCTAGACCACGCCACAAGTGGCGAGGTGGTCATTAATGGTAAGAGCCTAACTGCCATGAAGCCTCGAGAGGTAGATGCATTTAGGGCTACCGAGATGAGCTTTATATTCCAATCATTTTTTGTAGAAGCTAACCAAACTTGCTACCAAAATGTAATCTTGCCATTAGAGATAGCAAGGGTCAGCAGACGACTGCGAAGAAAGCGGGTGCTATCAGCACTAACTGCCGTAGGACTAGAAGAAAAAGTAGATACTGATGCCTCCAAGCTATCGGGAGGCCAAATGCAACGTCTGGCCATAGCCAGGGCCATAGTCAACAAGCCTAAAATTATCTTCGCCGATGAGCCTACTGGCAATCTAGATAGCTCAACTGGTGAGGTTATAATTAATTTGCTCTTTGACCTCAATAAAAAACTTGGATGTACACTTGTGGTCGTGACTCACGATAGTGAGTTGGCGGTCCGCTGTAATACTCAGGTCAATATGAAGGATGGCGAGATAGTCAGTCAAAGTGGTGGTGCTAGCACCGCTCAAGCTAAGGCTAAGAATGTGAATGGGAGCCGTCATGGTAACTAGAGACATAATTCGCCGTTCTGGGCGAAGCCTAAAAAGTGCTAAGGGGCGTACAATTCTTACAGCCCTAGCAATTGCAGTTGGTACATTCGCTCTAACCCTAACTCTGGCAGCTAGCAATGGCGCTACGGCTTTTGTAAATAAAATTATCACCGAGAATTTTGACCCAGCGGAGTTATTTGTTGCCGCCGATGAAACGCTCTTTGGCCAAGCCAATAGTACCAAACCAAGGGTTTATGACCCTAGCTTTGGTACTACCTCGACGAATGCTGGGACCACGACCCAAATAAAGCGCATTACAGAGGCAGATATTAAGAAGTTGTCTGGTACGGAGGGAGTTGAAAAAGTGCGGGAAGATATAAGCGTTGCCACCCGCTATATAACTCGTGAGGGCGAGAAAAAATTCGTTGGCACAATTGCAGCCTATAACCCGGCTCAAAAACCAGAACTACTAGCTGGCGCGACACCGGCTGATTTTGACGGATCTAACGTGATATTACCAGAAGGATTTTTACAATCTCTGGGTTTTGCTAGCCCCCAAGACGCGATAGGCATACAGCTCATGGTGTCTATCTCCAAATCTCTCTCCCCAGCTCAGCTACAAGCCCAATTAAAAAGTGGTACTTTGCCACAAACGCCAGAACAGTCTTCCGCCCAGGCCGATAACAATGCCGTGACCGAGGAACTCAAAGTGATTGCTGTGTCTAAAAAGCCAATCACTTCTAGGCCTGGTACCGAACTTTATTTGATAGTCCCACTGTCTGAGGCAAGGCGACTAAATGACATCACCTCGGAGGGTACTGCTAACTACCGAAAGTATAATTTTGTTCTGGTAAAAGCCGAGGATGGCAGTGACCCTGCCAAGCTTAAAATAGTACAGCAACGCATTAAAGACCTGGGATACCAAGCCAGAAGCGTCAAGGAAACGCAAGAATTTTTAACAAACATCATTGGGGTGCTACAAGGGATTGTAGCTGGCTTTGGCTTGATTGCAATTATTGCATCGGTCTTTGGGATAATTAATACTATGTATATATCTGTCCTTCAAAGAACCCGTGAGATTGGGCTGATGAAAGCGCTGGGTATGCGTAACCGTGATGTGGGCCGGCTATTTAGGTTTGAAGCGGCCTGGATTGGATTTTTGGGTGGGGCCATAGGCTCAGCGGTGGGGGTAGTGCTTGGAATTGCTCTAAACCCATGGATTACCACCAAGCTAGGGCTGGGGGAGGGTAATAAGCTACTGATATTTATGCCTTTACAAGTATTTATCCTGATAGTGGTACTAATGGTAATTTCAATTCTAGCGGGCTGGTTGCCCTCTCGTAAGGCATCCAGGCTGGACCCAATAGAGGCTCTGCGGACTGAATAGATGCTGGCAGGGCACGCTAAGTTTGCTATTTACTTTTGCTTTCATCTAAAACTGCAATACACTAATCGCTAGCACGGCTAAAGCCAAATATTCTAAAAAAGCACTGATTGCTGCCAATATATGTTATATACTCTAGAAACCAAGCTAAACAGCTAAAGCTTAACGCAAGTTGCGTCTGATTCTAGGATTCAAGGCCATTTATTGTTTTGGTTGCATCTGCTATACTTGCTATGTAACAAAGGAGTGGAATATGGAATGGAATATCTTAATAGTGATTTTGGTTGTCGCAGGAGTTTTGTTGCTGGCCGGCGTTGTCATATACAACGGGTTGGTTAAGGCAAGGGTTAGAGTTGACGAGGCCTGGAGCGATATTACGATTCAGCTTAAGCGTCGGTTAGATCTGATACCAAACCTGGTTGAAACTGTTAAAGGTTACGCTGGACATGAGAAGAAAGTTTTTGAGAAGGTAACTGAAACACGCGCCAGTGTCGTTAATGCCAAAGGAGTTGCCGAGACCGCCAAGGCTGATAATATGTTTGAGCAGACACTGAAGAGCCTGTTCATGGTGGCCGAAGCCTACCCGGACCTAAAAGCAACCGCAAACTTTCAGCAATTACAGGCTGACTTAACAGACACCGAGGACAAAATCCAGGCCGCAAGACGCTTTTACAATGGCTCGGCCCGCGACCTGAACACCAAAATACAAGTATTCCCAACCAATATTTTTGCTGGAATGATGGGGTTTAAGGAACGCGAGTTCTTTGAGCTGGAGGATGCCGAAGTGGCTACTGCCAAAAAACCCGTCGACGTCAAATTCTAGGAACGCATAATGTACAAAGAAATATCTGCTAACAAGCGAAAAACAGTAGTGATGATAGTGCTGTTTGTTTTGATGGTGGGGTCAATGGGGTGGCTTTTTGGCCAGTATACCGGTAGCCCGGCTATTACTCCCTACATTCTGGTTGGCGCGCTGGTCTACGTGATAATAAGCTACTATAGCGGTGCCAAGCTGGCGCTGGCCATGAATGGCGCCAAGCAGATAGAAAAGCGCGACAACCCACGCCTTTGGCGCACTGTAGAGAACCTGGCCATTACCGAAGGCCTGCCTATGCCAAAGGTATATATGATAGATGATCCGGCGCCAAACGCCTTTGCCACCGGTCGTAATCCGGCAAATGCCTCGGTAGCAGTTACTACCGGACTAATGGATATTTTGGACAATCAGGAGCTCCAGGGCGTAATGGCGCACGAGCTTGGTCATATTAAAAATTACGACATGCGCGTCGCGCTGGTAGCTTTTGCCTTGGTGGCCATAGTATCTATTTTGGCCGATATAATGTGGCGGATTAGTTGGTTTGGAGACGGGGATGATAATAACAGCAGCCCTTTGATTATGATTTTCGGTATTGTGGCTATTATCTTAGCTCCCCTTATCGCGGCGCTAATTCAAATGGCTATATCGCGCAAGCGGGAATTTTTGGCTGATGCCACCGGAGCGCTAACAACCCGCTACCCTGATGGCTTGGCCCGAGCTTTAGAAAAGATCGGTAAACATGGCAGTGCTATGCACCGCCAAAACCCTTCTACGGCCCACTTCTTTTTTGCCAGCCCGCTGAAGGGCAAAGGTTTGGCTAAGCTGTTCAGTACTCATCCGCCAATAGAAGAACGAGTCCAACGCCTCCGGGCAATGGGCGACCGGGCCTAAAACCGGTATGTCGATATCCTAGGGTGGCTACTTTTAGGTGACGTCGCGCTGATTTTATAAACTTATAATTTCTAAAACGCTCCATGCTAGCAATCATGATAGGGGGCTGATAATATAACAACAAAAGAAAAATAAAATAATATAAAAATAAAAAACAGACCAGCCGTATAAACTCGAACTGATCTGTTTATTATTCCCTTTAATGCCCCCGTAACGGGATTTAGCGACCGTAAATATATATAAGTAGGACGTGGCGTTAAAGGGAGTAATCTGCTCGCGAGATCTAAAAGGAGGGTGATTTTTAGATTGGCCTCGCGAAGCAGATTACTCCCTTAAAAAAAGACCGGAAATATGTTCTTATTTAGGAACGACTAGTATGGTATCACATAAGTATTATAATGTCAACACTTTTTACTTCTTATGCCTATTGCTAATTTATTACTACCAGATGAAACACGAAATATGAATATACAATATATATCACATAAAGACAAGGCTTTCCCTAAATTACTCAGGGATATAGCTAGTGTCCCTAAGGGCATCTATGTGGCTGGCAAGTTAGCCGACTTGCCAATGGTGGCGGTGGTAGGTACTAGGCGCCCCACCGACTATGGCAAGCAGATAACCTACCAGCTATCTAGCCAGCTAGCTAAGGCTGGCTTCTGTGTGGTGAGTGGTATGGCTATCGGTATCGATACGATAGTCCACACTGCCGTGCTAGCTGTAGGTGGATCGACAATTGCCGTACTGGGTGGGGGTCTTGGTAAGCCCTACCCACGATGCAATCACGGCCTCTTTGAACAAATTATTGCTAACGGTGGGGCCGTAATTAGTGAATACCCAGACAATACCGAGCCTTATAAATTTAATTTCCCTGCCCGTAATAGGATTATTGCTGGCCTTAGCTTGGCTACCATCGTAACTGAAGCCGATGCCAAATCGGGAAGCTTAATTACAGCAAACTTTGCCTTGCAGGCCAACAGAATGGTGATGGCAGTGCCTGGAAACATTACCAGCTTGCGGTCGGCTGGACCAAACAATTTGATAAAAAATGGAGCCCAGCTAGTAACTAATGTGGCCGACGTCTTAGCTAGCCTTGGCCTACACAGCCCAAAGCTAGTTACAATTAAGCCAACTGCCGATAGCAAGCAAGAGGCCCAAATAATGGAGCTTCTTAGCCAGAAGTCGCTAACTACCCAGCAACTTATTGACGAGACGGCGATAGGTGCAATTGATATTGCCTCTATCATGAGCCTGATGGAAATTACGGGCAAAATTAGAAATCTTGGCGCTGGGTCTTGGATACTGGCATAAACACTTTAGCTATTGCAAAAATTACAGTCTTAGACTATAATAGGGCCTGCAACTAGTACCTTGGGATATCCAGTATTTACTTTGGGAATAACTTTCTTCCCGAAAATAAAACCAGCCCAGAGAATTGGGTTAAGGCTAGTAGGTGGTCTATGCTAAACGAGCGCATTATCCTAGCGCCCCTGCCTGCTTGCTATGGTTTTTAGTATTACTGGTCTATAGGTAACGCTACATGTGCCCCAGTGCCGCTGTTTATCTTGGTGATAAATAGCGGGGGAAGACATCCCACAGGTTCACTACCGTTGTCTGATGCATTGGCGTTATTTATAGGGAGCTGCACTCCATAAAATGCCTTTAAGAGAGGGGGAGATTTTATCTCGTCTCCCGCCTTAATCGGCCAGGTCCAAGCGTCGATCCTACGCATTTACCACGCAATAGCGTAGGAACCCAGGGTACTAAGGGGCTTCGGTAGCATAAATGCTACCGAAGCCCTTCTTTTTTTATATATGACGCTTTTTAATGCTCGCTTATAACATGCCGGGCAATAGCTTATCGGCACCTACATTCTAGACAAAAGTTGACAAATAAACTAATACTAATATATAGTTCTGTACTTGCGCTAAGTTGCAAAATATATCTTTTAGCATTAGCATTATCAAATAGCAACAAATTTTTATGCCTAAAAACTTAGTAATAGTAGAATCACCAGCAAAAGCAAAAACCATCGAAAAATATCTCGGGGGTGATTTTGAGGTATTAAGTAGTATGGGGCATATTCGCGACCTACCCAAAAGCGGGATTGGCATAGATTTGCAGCATGGCTTTAGGCCCGAATACGCTATTAGTGCTGATAAAACAAAGATAGTGAGTGCTCTCAAAAAAGCCGCCAAGGGCAAAGATGTCTGGCTCGCCACCGATGAAGACCGTGAAGGAGAAGCCATAAGCTGGCATCTGTGTAGTGTGCTAAAGCTTGACCCCACTAGCACCAAACGAATTACCTTTCATGAGATTACCAAGCCAGCAATAGAAGAGTCTATAAAATCTCCCAGAACAGTTAATTTAAATGTAGTTGATGCTCAGCAGGCCAGAAGAGTACTTGATAGGCTGGTTGGCTACGAGCTAAGCCCGGTGCTGTGGAGAAAAATCCAAACTGGCTTGAGTGCTGGCAGGGTGCAGTCCGTTGCAGTTAGACTTATTGTAGATAAGGAACGCGAAATAGAAGGCTTCGAGCAAAATTCTAGCTACAAAATAACTACACTATTTACCTCTCCCAGCGACGACAAGCTTAAGGCTGAGCTATCAACGAGGATCAAGGGTTCTGATGCAACCGAGAAGTTCCTACGGACATTGATTGGTAGTTCCTATGCCGTATCTGATGTTACCATGAAACCCGCCAAAAAGAGTCCTGCCCCGCCATTTACGACCTCAACGCTTCAGCAAGCAGCCTCAAGTCGGCTGGGCTATTCTGTCAAACAAACAATGGTGCTGGCCCAAAGACTATATGAGTCTGGGCATATTAGTTATATGCGTACTGACTCTGTTAATCTTTCCCAGTCAGCCCTAGGTCAATCCGAGAAACAGATCAAATCAGCATTTGGTAGCCAATACCACCAAAAAAGAAGCTATAAAGTCAAAAACTCTAGCGCCCAGGAAGCTCACGAGGCCATTAGGCCGACCGAATTTGGCACTCTTAGTGCAGGGGGCGATCCCAGCCAAACTAAGCTATACAAGCTAATTTGGTCCAGAGCTGTCGCTTCACAGATGACAGATGCGCAGATTGAAAAAACCCAGATAACAATCAGTGCTAGCGGTATCACAGAAAGCTTCATTGCCAAAGGCGAGGTGGTGGTGTTTGCGGGTTTCCTGAAGGCCTACCAGTCTGCTAGTCAGGCCGTCCCAGACATCCTGCCAAAGCTAGAGGCCGGCGAAGCACTAACCCCTGGTGAAATACTAGCAACTGAGACTTTCTCTCGGCCTCCAGCCAGATATTCTGAAGCCTCATTAGTTAAGAAACTTGAAGCTGAGGGTATCGGACGCCCAAGTACATACGCGCCGACAATCTCTACCATCCAGGCTAGAGGTTATGTCGAAAAGTCGCAAAGCGACGGCAGGACCAGAACAATAGAAGTATTTAGCCTTAACGGCGATAAACTAGACAAATCCAAACAAGTAGAAAAATTTGATACCGACAAGAGCCGGCTACTACCAACCGATACAGGAACAGTAGTTACGGACTTTCTAGTAAAGTATTTTAAAGAGATCCTGGACCCTCAATTTACCGCCAAAGTCGAAAAACGATTCGACGCAATTGCAGAAGGTAAGGAGAAATGGAACGAAATGATAGCAGATTTTTATAAACCATTCCATAAGCTCATCGAATCGTCTGCTGGTATTGCTAGAAGTGAAGCCAACCAAAGCCGCAAACTTGGCACTGACCCCAAAAGTAACAAACCGATTATCGCTAGGCTAGGCCGATTTGGTGCTATGATTCAGATAGGTGAAGTAGAAGACGAGGAAAAACCAAAATTCGCACCAATGCCAGAAGGCCGGAAAATATCCGATGTTACCCTCGAGGAAGCCCTTAAAATGTTTGAGCTACCCAGGGTGGTCGGAAAAACTCCTAATCAGCTAGAAATAATTGCGGCTATTGGGCGTTTTGGACCTTATCTTAAGGTAGGAACTATGAATGTAGCCCTAAAAGGCGAGGATCCTTTCCTAGTGACAGAGCAAAAGGCCAACGAGCTAGTCGCCGAGCATCAAAAAACTCTAGACGAACGAATTATCGCTGATTTTACTAAAGAAGGGATACAGGTTCTGAATGGCCGATTTGGACCATACATTACCGATGGCAAGATTAATGCCAAGATTCCCAAAAACTCTGACCCTAAGAAACTATCACTAGATGAGTGTCAAAAACTCCTAGCCGATAAGATGATTAAGCCACCCAAACGCGGACGATATAAAAAATAATGTTGACCGTAACAGCTATAAATGATATAATATCCTAGATTGCAATTGCACTGGCCTTACTGGTCGCTATTGCCAATTATGCTAAATTTATATTATGACAACATATACCAATGATCAGCTTAATACTCTTGTAGATGACTCTCTGAGTAATCTAAAAAAAGGCCGCGATAGGGAAATCCTTAGGCGCCGTGGTGGTATTAATATTGCCCCTCAGACGCTAGAGAAAATTGGCAATGACCTCAATATTACCAGGGAACGAGTAAGGCAGATAGAGAAGGCTGCTCTGGCTAGGATTAGAGAAATCGGTAATCATGATTATGGCTTTATTAGCGACGTAATGAAGTTAGTAACTCAGAAAGGCGGCTTAATTAGCCTCGACTCCGTTAATGACGAGCTAGGCCTTGACTCGTCTCGACAGCCCCATGCTATATTCCTGATTCGGGTCAACCCTAAAGTGATATATATTAGTAGCAACGATCACCATCAACATCTGGTGGGCGATATCACTACCTTTAATGCTGATAAAATTAAAAATACCCATGAAATGCTTGTTGAAACAGTCAAGCTTAGCGGCAAGCCTGCCAAATTTGAAGCCATCTATAAGCTTATAGATGGACCTCATAGTATAGAGAGCCTAGCTGAGCTAGCTAAGGCCTCTAACTATCTCTGCCAGTTAGATGGTCATTGGGGCCTAAATACCTGGCCCGAAGTCAATCCTAAAAGTATTCGGGACAAAATATATTTAGTACTAAAAAAATCAACTCGCCCCCTGCATTTTTCAGAAATTGCTGAGCGAATTTCTCTACTCGCCGCCAACCCTAAGCAAGTTACCACCCAAGCCGTCCATAATGAGCTAATCAAGGACGGCAGATTTGTTTTGATAGGTAGGGGTATATATGCATTAGCAGAATGGGGCTATCGGTCGGGCACTGTAGCTGATATTATAGAGGAAGTACTTAAGGAAGAAAGTGGCGCTATGACTAAGGATGAAATTATTAAAAGAGTGCTAGCAAGGCGCCAGGTCAAAACTACCACTATTGTGCTAAATTTACAGGAAAAGCCTCGGTTTATTAGAGTCAAAAAAGGCATCTACAAGTTAGCAAGTATTTAATATATATAGGGAGGGAAGGACTATAGGGCTAGTAGGCGACTCTAGCTACTAATAAAATGGACATTATCAGCACTACTTTTATAACTTTATACGCAATAGTCTATAGCGTACTATTTGAATTCTGGGGCTGGCTAGCTATCGCTATAATACTGGGATACCTGCTATGGGCTAGGAGGGAAGAGTCCGTCGAAGAGAACGCTACTATCGTACAAGACCATACATTATTACAAATAATCGTTCCCCGAGATAATGAAAAAAGTGAGCTCTCTGCCGAACAGCTTTTTGCTAGCCTGCACGGGATACTCCGACCGGTTGTGGACGGCGAGCCAATCCAGGAGCATATCAGCTTTGAGATTGTTAGCCATAACCATCTTATATACTTCTATGTCTGGTGCCCAGCTCACCTTAAAGACTACGTCGAAAGCCAAATTTATGCTCAATACCCATCTGTTCAAATTGCTCAAATGGACAATGACTACGCTAATGTGGATTTAGCAGATCGAAAATCCTACACTACAAATATAGAGCTGACCAAGAGTGATGTGTTCCCAATCCGAACCTTTGTAACTTTTGAAGTAGATCCGTTGGCTGGCCTAACCTCTGTCTTAGCTAGCCTAGCCGATAAAGAAGAAATATGGATCCAAATACTCTTAGAGCCAGTTGATGACAGCTGGCACTCTAAGTCATTGCAGTACGTTGAAGAAGTCAAAAACGGTAAAAAAAAGGGTCTATTGGAGGATTGGCAAAAAACGATATTGACAGCTCCATTCAAAACTATCGGAATGCTCCTCTCGGCTGCCTTTACACCTGCTACATACAGGGAGAATATGTCCGCTAGGGCTAAGGGCGGGGAGAAGAGTGAGCTCGCGGCTGGACAGACTACGCTTCTTGCGGCAGTAGAGACTAAAGCCGAAAAGCTTGGCTACACTGTAAAAATTAGAATTTGTTATATCGGTAACAATGAAATTGCCGCCCGTCAGCGCCTACAAGCTTTGGTGGGTGGATTTAAGCAATTTAATAGTGTTAATCTGAATGGTTTTGGAGGTACGGCCATGGTAGAAGGGAGCTCTGGGCTGGAAGCTTATCAAAACAGGCTGCTTGATGACCAAGGGTATGTGTTAAACATAGAAGAAGTTGCCAGTATATTTCATTTCCCGCACACTAGCGTAGAAACACCTCACATTGCCTATACATCTACTAAGGTAGGGGAGCCGCCAGCGGGCCTGCCGACTCTAGAGAATACCAAGCAAGGCGACTTATCACTATTTGGGAGTACTACATTTAGACAGGGTAATATCAAATTTGGCATCAAAAGAATAGATCGTGAAAGACACTTATATATTATCGGTAAGAGTGGTGTTGGAAAGTCTGTTATGCTTAATCTCTTGGCGCTATCTGATATTCACAACAATGAGGGCTTTGCGGTAGTTGACCCACATGGCGACCTCGCCCAGGATATATTAAAATATATTCCAGAGCACAGAATCAAGGATGTGGTCTATATTAACCCCGACGATTCCCTCTTTCCAGTAGCTTTTAACCCCATGGAATACACCGACGAAAATCGCCGTAATAATGTCGCATCTGAGATAGTTGGTGTGCTTAAGAAGATGTTTGGAGATAGCTGGGGCCCTAGGCTAGAGCACATATTAAGATTTACCTTACTAGCCTTACTAGAGACTCCGGGCACAACTATGCTTGGTATTACCAGAATGCTAACAGATAAAAACTATCGAAAAATGATCGTAGATAATATATCAGACCCAGTAGTAAAGGCTTTTTGGGTAACTGAATTTGCTAGCTGGAACGATAAATTTGCATCTGAAGCCGTCCAGCCGGTGCTTAATAAAGTAGGCGCTTTCACAGCCGTGCCTATTGTCCGTAATATCATTGGCCAGCCCAAGAGTTCATTTTCGATTCGTGAGGCAATGGATAACGGTAAAATTATAGCGGTTAACTTAAGTAGGGGTTTAATTGGCGAAGACAATGCTGCCGTTCTGGGCGCCTTAATTATTACTAAGATTCAGCTAGAGGCGATGGGTAGGTCTGATATCTCTGACATCACCAAGAGGCGCCCATTCTATCTATATGTTGATGAATTCCAAAACTTTGCCACCGAATCATTTGCAGTTATTCTTTCTGAAGCGCGAAAATACGGCCTGCGACTAACCGTTGCTAACCAGTATATATCTCAAATGCCCGATGAGGTCCGTGATGCCGTCTTTGGTAATGTTGGCTCAATGATTACCTTTAGAGTTGGGGCAGACGATGCGGAATACCTAGCCAAATATTTTGAGCCGGTTTTTGAGCCCGTAGATCTCGTTAACCTTGATAAGCGGGATATTTATGTATCAATGAGCATTGAAGGGCAGACATCCCCTCCATTTAGCGCCCAGAGCCTCACTATACCCGCCGTCCAGAATGATTTTACTGAGTTAATCATTGCAAATTCTAGAAAGCAATACTCTAAGAGCCGCGCAGATGTAGAAAAATTAATTAATGACTGGGCAGCCCCGCCGGCCCCAAATGATGCTCCGAAAGCCCCGTACGGAGCCCCAGCTGGCCAGCAAAGTACCACTCCTCAACAGCCCCAACACACAAACCAACCCCAACAGCAAAATAAGCCTGAGATTCGTGGGATTGAGCCCAGGCGTTACAGCGATATGATAAAAAATAAATCTGCTCATAGCCCCTACCATAAGCCCAACAACAAGCCCTACCACAAGCCCAACAACAACAACAACAACAACAACAACAACAACAACAACAACAACAACAACAATAACAACAACAACAACAACAATAATAATAAGTACACCCCTAAGCGATAGAAGCCCTTAATATCATATTTAGCTTATATATAAGCTAAATATGGGTGTAAGAGTATAGCTTTTGATAATATTATATATGTCGCACAATATACCTTTTGCGACATAGTGCTCCTAATTAGCTTTTTATTTGATGATTTAACTCTAATTATTAATATTATATTTTTTTGCTTGTCCCCTGCTGTTTTCCCTGTTGTGATAGCCCAGTAGTTCGTCTTAGCTTATTAATGCCCAAGGCCCCTACAATAGCCTAATAAACAAAAACCGAACTAAAAGAGTGGTCAAAAGGGTTTTTAGATATAAAAGGCCTTTCCTTCAATTCGCATATCAATATACTGGGTTGGTTTTTTGTTTTGGGAACTCATTAACTCTAGCGTAGCCTTGAGCGCCCTAATTTGTGAGTCCGGCTCAGCGGCAGTATTGAAGCGTATGAAATAACCGGCATTTGTTTTTACAGCTATCTCACCTGTCGTCTCGGCAATACTAATTTGCTCGGGCCCTAAATTACTGGCTTTGATGTAAGTGTTAATTTTAGTCACAAATTCTATAAACTCTCTGCTAGCTACCCTGCTCCCTACTGCTATGGGGATATTATTGGTATCAACTACCGTTGGCATGTCTGGTGAGTTGTGGGGCTGAATCTCGCTCATAGCTCTCCCGTTAACACTAATGACATATCTCTGGCTCCCTGTCTTCCAGACAATCGCCGTCTTTTGTTCGTCAGTTTTGATGGTTAATTTATTGGGAAAGCTCTTAGTGACTATAATTGCCTCTTGGCCAGAGAATGTTTTTTGTAGATTATTTTTGAGAGTTTCTGTTGATAAAAATAACCAGTTCTTGCCAAATAAGCGGGATAAAAGGAATTGCTCACTTTCAGCCTGGAGCTTTTCGGATAATACCGTGCTTGGCCCCTGTACATCGACTTTATTAATCTGAAATATATTAGAAAATAATACTAAATAGCCAATCAATATGATGGCGAGAATATATGGCGAGAATACAAATAGCCGGCGTAGCCAATAGCGAGCTGGCCGATGTGGTTTTGTCTTGATCGGTAGCTGGCCATTATCTTTACTAATGATTGGCAGGAACTGATAGGACCTTTTGACATCTCTACGCTTCAAGGTTATCTCCTGGAATCTTAGAGTCAATTGCCCCTACTATCAGCTTGGCAATATCGTCGGCAGCTTGAGGACTAAAAAATCTATGGATAGAGCTAGCGATATAAGTTAGAGCTTCTTGATCGCTAGTGAGCTTGGATATCTCATTGATTAACCCCACTCCCCCCATATCGTCCTGAGACAATATCCGTATAGCCCCCTGCTGAGCTAGGTAGCGGGCATTTTTAAGCTGGTGATTAGCTGTGGAGCTAGGTAGCGGGATTATTATGGCTGGCTTAGATAAGGCAGCTAGCTCTGAGAGCGAATTCATGCCGGCTCTTGCCACTACCACATCTGCCCATCGATACGATGGAGCCATCTCGGTAGTTAAGAAGCTAACTGGCTCATAAAACTTTTGAAGTTCCGTGGGCAGTTTATGCCTTTTGTAGCGGGCTCTCTCTATTCCCTGCTCGCCTGTGATATGTAGTATATTAAAATTTTTACAAAAAAGTTCTATATTATCAAAGATGTTTTCATTAATAGCTTCGGCCCCCTGAGAGCCAGCAAATATTAAGATGTTCGGTTTTTGTCTGGTATCTGCACTAGAAGCGCTATGATGCGTGGGATAAAATTCTGGGCGTACTGGGTTACCTGTGAGATGCATCTTGGCCTGGCCGGTGACGGCTTGATAGGCCTCAACTGGGAAGCTAACCGCGATTGCGCTGGCTTTTTGGGATAGTTTTTGATTCGTCTTACCCATGACAACATCTGACTCGTGAATTACATATGGCACCCTCATATGACCAGCTGCCAAACCAACTGGAAGCCCCACATATCCACCTTTAATAAACACTACATCTGGCTTGAATTGGCGAATAATTTTACGGCTATACGAATAGGCCTTAGCTACCCTGCCAGCATCTTGAGCATTTTTAAGCTGAGTTTTAATATCTAATACTTCTTTTAATATACCCCTTCCATAACGCCTATACTTTCCGCTAGGTATGATCTTATAATCAATGCCACTTTCTTCTAGTAGCTTGATCTCATAATCATTGCCAGAACATACAAATAATATTTGGGCTTGGCTATTGTGCGCGCGGATTGACGCGATTACGGCCAACACCGGCGATATGTGCCCGGCTGTCCCGCCCCCGGCTACTAGAATCTTCATCGTAAACCTCCTTATAGGTGTATTTAGAAATATTTTGTAAAATGCCAATGCCTCCTAATAATGCCACAAGGCTGGTGCCTCCATAGCTAATAAATGGTAGAGTGATACCTGTTAATGGTACCAGATTAAGCATAGCCGAGACATTAATAAGCGCTTGAAAGCCAATCCAAAGGCTTATACCAATTGCCATTAGCCTGCCAAAATCGTCTGGCGCTGACCTAGCGATTTTAACCCCCCGCCAGAACAGATAGCCAAAAATAAAAAGCACAAATCCTGTTCCTGCCAGGCCATATTCTTCTCCGATAATTGCAAATATTGAATCATTAGTGGACTCTGGAAGATAGCCATAGGCCTGATAGCTCTTTCCCACTCCTCGGCCTAAAATTCCCCCGCTACCAAGAGCTATCAGGGCCTGATTGATATGGTAGCCATCACCAGCTTTATCGCTACCGCTGTTTAAGAAAGTCGTTAGCCTAGCTAGACGATATGGTGCCAGTAATATTAGCGATGCTCCTCCACCAAGCAAGACTGAGCTAGCGATGGTCATATTCCACCACGGGACTCCTGCCACAAAATATATCCCAAGCAAGGTCAGAATAATTACCATGGCACTTCCCATATCTTTTTGCAGGACAATTGCGGTAATCACAATTAAGATAACAGTTATAATAAACGGCACCAGGCTTTCTAATGGGTTTTTTAGTTTTGCCTTATTTTTAGTGAGCCAGGCGGCCATAAATATTACAGCCCCAAGCTTTAAGAACTCCACCGGCTGGAAATTAATAAATCCAAAGCGTACCCATCGGCTAGCCCCACCATTATCGACTGCGATAGCAGGTATTAAGACCAAAAACATCATGGCAAATGTACCCCAAAATATTTTAGTAGCATGCTTCTGCCAAAAATGATAATCTATTTTGCTAGCCACTAGCCAGGCCAACAACCCTACTAGTAGGGCAATAATTTGTTTGCTAAAAAACGAGTTATTATCACTTTCTCCGGCAGTCTGTTTTAATACTGCAATCCAGCCTGTAGAAAATATTAAGATAAGCCCAAAGCCAACTAGCAGGCTAACTAAAATAGTGATTGTATAATCAGGGCGGTGCTTATAGAAGATTGGTTTTTTTTGTTTTTGCCTGGCCTGCATAGTATTGTTATCCTCTGCCAACCATACTTATAATTATTCCTAGGCCGGCACATACCGCGCCAATGACCCATAGACGCATAGTAATCTTAGTCTCTGGCCAGCCAATAGCTTCAAGATGGTGATGTAAGGGGGCCGAAATAAATATCTTGCGATGAAATAATTTCTTGGACAGAATTTGTAATACACTCGAGCCGGCCTCTATCACAAAAACAAAGCCAATAATAGGTAGCACAAAGACCGAGTTAGTGAGCATCGCTACTACCCCTAGCGCTGTACCCATAGCAAAGGACCCAACATCTCCCATAAAAAACCGAGCTGGGAATATATTGAACCATGTATATGCTAATACGGCTCCAACTGCTGCCATACAAAATCCGGCAATTCCAATATTGCCCTGCGTTAGGGCGATTATGGCAAAGGCGCCAAAAGCGGTGGCCAGCAAGCCTCCAGAAAGCCCATCCAGTCCGTCGGTAATATTAACGGCATTTGATGTAGAGACTATCACCAAGATAAATAGCGGAATATAAGCTAGGCCAATATCAAAGCTTCCTACGGCAGGGATATGGATTGAGCTGTAGTCTAGCCAAAAGAAGAAATATAGCGCGCCTAGTATGGCAACAGTCGTAATCAGCATAAACTTAACTAAGGTGCGAAGCCCTGCTACGCCCTTGCCATTGCCTTTGACATTAATAATGTCATCTAGCAGTCCGACAGCCCCGGCAGCGACAAGGCTAAAGACTGGCAGGTAGGTCTGGGATTTAGACAAGTTAGTAGTAACAGTAACTATTGCGATAGCTAACACCATAATTACCCCGGCCATGGTGGGGATATTGCGCTTGTGTTTCTCGGCGTGCAGGCTAGCAAATACTTTTGCCTTTTCACCGGTGGTGGTGGTGGTACGGATTTGCTTCCAGAGCTTGAACCTAAAGGCAAAGAAGGTGTAAATTGGCGTCAGAGTGATAGCAATTCCAAAGCTAAGGGAGGCTTGGATCAGCAAGAGGGTGAAGTTTTGGGTGAGTTGTTGGTCTGTCATAGTACTCCTTATTCTATCAAAAATCAGCCTTAAATGACACTCGGGGGTAATTGATAGTATATAAATAATTGTTTGGCAATCTCGGCAAATGCCGGAACAGTAGTTTGCTCGGCAAACCCATCGACCTTGGGATAATCAACCCTGACTAGCATAATAAATTTGGGGTCTTCAACTGGCGCAAAGCCTACAAAAGTACCAATATTCTTTTCTTCTTCATAGCCCTTGCCGTCATCACGAGGCACCTGGGCTGTGCCAGTCTTACCGGCGATTCGATAGCCTTTGATTCGTGTCGGCCAGCCAGATCCACGCTGGACTACTTGTTCCATCATTACGGCAAGCGAGGCGGCAGATTGTGTACTTATAACATTATCGCGAATTACTCTGGGCTTAGTTTGTTTAACTTCTCCTGAGGGCGTGATTTGCTTATCTATAATATATGGTTGGTACAAGGTTCCTCCGTTAGCTACGGCAGCTACGGCATTAATTAACTGCAGACTAGTGACTGCTATGCCCTGGCCAAAAGCCATATTGGCATAATCCACATCATAGGTGTCGGCTGATTTAACATAGCCTTTGGATTCACCGGCAAGCTCTATTCCGGTTCTATCTCCAAACCCAAATTTTTTGATATAGCCGTGTAGCACTTCCTTGCCCTTGGTCGTGATTTTATCTGGATCGGTGCCTAGTTGTCGCAGCACAAAAACTACTCCCGTATTGAGTGATTTCCAAATTACATCGGTCATTGTAGATATACCAAGTCTGCGATTATCAGAATTTTTGATAACCTTACCGCTTACAACCACCTCGCCCGTATCGTCGTATTTTGTGTCTGGCGTAACTTTAGCCGAATCTAGACCCGCCGCCATAGTTATTACCTTAAAGCCAGACCCCGGCTCAAAAATATTAGACACCGTGCTGTTAATAAATTTATTGTACTCATTAGCGGCAAGTGCCTGATAGTTATTAGGGTCATAGGTGGGATAATTTACGAGTGCCTTGATTGCCCCAGTCTTGGGGTCCATAATCACGATACTCCCCGATTGAGCCCGATTGGTAGTTACCGCATCGGCGATTGCCTTGGCGGCAATAGCCTGGAGATTACGGTCAATAGTGAGTATGAAATCACTACCATTTTGTGGTTTTAGAATGGTATTCTCACTGGAGGTTATGGGTACGCCCAGAGAGTCAGTAATAGCCTTGGTAGCACCATCCGTTCCCGCAAGTGGCTGGTTCATGAACTGCTCAATGCCATACTGCCCAGCCCCGTCGTCGTTGACATAACCCGTAATATGAGCAAACATCTCCCCTTCTGGATAGTTTCTGCCAGTTTGTGGGGTAAGAATAATCCCTGGAAGCTTCATCTGCTTGATATTCTCGGCGTCAGTAGAGGAAACTTTTTTATTGATAACAACATATCGTAGATCCTTGTTATCTAGCTTGGACTTTAGGTCTTGAATGTCAATTCCGGCTAGATACTGGCTAATTTTATTAAGGCTATCGCTAGAGTCATTAACATACTTAGGGTCAGCGGCCAATAAAAATAATTGCTGATTTAAGGCAATCGGATAGAGCTCATTATTGCCGTCCTGAACATATATCTCACCTCTTTTAGATGGGAGTATAAACTTTCTGGATTGCTGGGCAGTGGCTTGTTGTAAATAATAGTCATGCTTTATGGCCTGGATATACGCTAGCCTTACAAATACTGCCAAAACAAATAAGAGCATTATAATAATCAGTATAGTAATGCGATGATTTGATAGTTTTATCTCGTCAGAGCTATCGCCCATTGGACTATTTAGCCGAAACGAACGAGACAGACTTGACAGCTGTTAACTGGGCTTTATCGGCAGCCTTCTTAGCCTCAGCGATAGACGCTAGGCGCGCAGCATCAATAGAATAATTATTCTTGGTGGACTGTAGCTCGGTCTGCTTCTTTTCCAAATTAGATATTTTGTAGTTGAAGGTAGATGTTTTGGTCACCTGATTAAGATACAGTAATCCTAGCAATATTACCAAGACTGTTAGCATTAGAGTGGTGCTAACGGGTCCGGATTGGATTCTGATTTTATTACGGACAAAATTTTGATTTTTTCTGAGGGACATTCTAGCTGTAGACATATTGGCTCCTATTTATATTTTTGTTTTTATTTTTATTTTTGTTTTTATTTGAACGAACTTACTTAATGACGCGAACTTTAAGTTTGCGGGCGCGTGGAGATTGGTCTTTTACTGCGATACTCATTTTTGTTACTCCTTTTGTTTTGGTTTATTTTATCTTTTCGACGACTCGGAGTTTAGCACTCCTGGCTCGTGGGTTGTTGTCATTGATGGAGCCTTTGATTGGTTTTTTGGTAACCAATTGAAAGCTTGGTGATCCTATCTGCATACCAGTTACAAAGTCTTTTTGGATATCGGTGATTTTCCTGAAATACTGCTTTACTATTCGATCTTCAAGACTGTGAAAGCTTATAATCGCTAGCCTGCCGTTCTTATTAAGACTAGCGGTAACTAGCGGTAGTACGCTCTCCAGATTTGTCAGCTCTTCATTTACTGCTATCCTGATAGCCTGGAAGGTCTTAGTGGCTGGATGGATTCTAGAGCTTGAGGAGACTTGCGAAGATACTATGTCGGCCAGCTGGGTGGTGGTGGTAATGGGTGATATTGAGCGAGCCTGGACGATTGCCTTAGCTACTTGTCTGGCTTTGTTCTCTTCCCCAAAGTAATAAATGATATCCGCTAGTTGTGATTCATGATAGTCATTAACTAGCTCAAGTGCGCTTAAGGCTTGGCTGCGATCCATCCGCATATCTAGCTTGGCTGGCTTATTAAAGCTAAAGCCTCGCTCGCCTTGATCAAGCTGGGGTGATGATAGGCCCAAATCAATCAAGATTTTATCTACCCTACCAACAGTGTGCCAATCTAACTCTGCAAAGTTGGAGTGAATATAGCTAACATTGCTACGCTTAGTAAATATTCCCTCTAAGGACTCTATGGCATCCATATCGCGATCTACGAGTATCAGCCGGCCCGAGCTCCCTATTTTGTCTAGGATAGCTTGGGCGTGCCCTCCGTAGCCTGCCGTCATATCAATTACTACTTCTCCGGTTTCTAAGCCCAGAAGATCGATAGTTTGTTGAAGTAATACTGGTTTGTGTGATTTCATTGTCAAGGTCACCTATTTAGCAGCCAGTTGTTGATTTTTGTTTTTGTTTTATATTGAGATAGCTCAAGGCTATTAGCACTTGAACTATGTTGTGGTAAGGACTTAATTGATAAGTCCTTAATGCGTGTGTGAGTTAGTTTGTGAGGTGGAGTTTTGTGTACTTTCATAAGATACTAGGGATTTTTTATTGTAAGCGTCACCCTCCAGAAACGCTCACTGACTGCCAAATAGTTGACTTTGTTTTTATTTTTGTTTTAAAGGATCAGGATTTGTTAAAAGTCCATCAGCTGACTTTGCTATTGTGGCGCAATTCGCCAATATTTACCGGCTCTAACGAGCAAGATATTGCCGCTATTACCGAGTAAAGCCATTTGATGAGCTTCTAGGGTTACTCTGCCCTGCTTGGAATCTAATTTGGAATGTGACTTCCCGGCCCTGAATTTAACATTCAAGTCAGCAATACTTTCATCAATGATATTGCCTGAAAGCGCAGTTTCCATTTCGTTGTCCCAAATCGATTTAGAATAAAGGTGCAGGTACTGGCCGAAGCCTGGAGTGATTATTACTTCGTTACCAAGTTCGTTTTGCAATTCTCGAGGAATTGTTAATCTATTTTTAGCGTCTAGCTTTCTTTCGAAGTAATCCATTGTCTCTTTTCTTTCTTACCCACTTTTACCCACTGTTACTATTATACTACCTACTATTACCCACTGTAAAGGGTTTTAGGCTATATTATTGACGGGACAATAAACGGCTTTTATATGTTATATACCGAACATAGTACGAATTACCCACTAATTTTGTTTGCTATAATAATGATATGAGGCACAGAAAAAAGATTCCACCAGACTATATCCACAGCTCATTTTTTGGGCTTGAGGATAGCTTGATTTCCACCACTGGAGCACTGGCTGGTATAGCTATCGGGGCTGGTAGTAAGTCGGTGGTGCTACTCACCGCGATTGTTATTATCGCGGTAGGAGCAACCTCAATGGCGGCCAGTGAATTCATTAGCGAGGAAACCGAAGAGGACATTGAAAAAGAAAAAATGCCCGCCAGCCCTATAGTCAGTGGGCTAATTATATTTGTTTCTCACATAGTAGCTGGGCTAGTGCCACTGGCTCCCTACTTATTCTTGCCTCATCTCCAAGCCATCCCCGTCAGTATTGGCTTGGCCCTGGTTGGTCTAGTTGCTCTGGGTGTTGCTAAGGGCAAGGTAACCCACAAAAGCCCACTGCGCTCAGCTCTAGAGGTCTTGGTAATTGGTGGCATTGCCACAACAATAGGGCTAGTGGTAGGAATTATCTTTAAAGTCTAATCCTCTGCTTCTTCAAGTAAGGTTGAGTCTATATTGCTCATTCCGCCATCGATGGTGATTATCTCTCCATTAATATAGCTGGCGTCTTTGGAAACCAAAAATGCAACTAATTTTGCAACCTCATAGTCCCTACCAACTCTACCCAATGGAGTATTTTTTTCAACTGCTGCTTTAAGGCTTGCAGTATCAGGGCCCATATCAGTGTCAACCCAGCCGGGCGCTACGGCGTTTACTCTTATGCCTCTCTTCCCAAGTACGTTACCCAAGCTCTTCGTTAAATTATTTAAGGCAGCCTTTGCCGCACTATAGCCAAAACCTATGAGTGCCCCAGTATTCGCGTCTGTGCTAGATACGTTGACAACAGCACCGCCAGACTTCATATCGCCTGAGAGAATTTGGGTTATTATATATGGAGTTGTCACCATAAGCTGAAATGACACATCCCACTTATTTAAATCAAAATCATCTACACTCTCTTCGGTGAATATCCCAGCACAGTTAACGATGCAATCGAATTTATGCTGTATAGATAATTCCTTGATTCTATCTAATACTTCCTGCCTATTGGTTAGGTCTATTTTAATGTAGGTAATATTCTCAATGTCTGAAGGTTTTGTACTGTTGTATACCCCTATTACCTCATAACCCATAGCTACTAGTTCTTTTGCTACGGAAAGACCAATGCCCTTTGAGGCGCCAGTAACAAAGGCTTTTTTCATCTCAATTTACTTTCTAGATACTCTTTTAGATCTGCAATTTTTATTCGTTCTTGCTTCATACTATCTCGGTCACGGATGGTTACAGCCTTGTCTTTAAGGCTTTCAAAATCAACAGTAACACAATATGGTGTGCCAATTTCGTCTTGACGGCGGTAGCGACGCCCAATACTCTGAGTCTCGTCATACTCAATATTATAATCCCCCGCAATACCAGCAAAAACATCCCCGCCTAGCCGGGATAGTTCGGGCTTCTTAGATAAGGGCAATATTGCTACCTTGACTGGTGCGATGTGGTTTTTGAAGCGCATCACTACCCGCTTTTCGCCATTCACTTCTTCCTCGTCGTAGGCATCAAGCATAACTGCCATTAAAAGTCTCTCAACTCCTACAGAAGGCTCTATAACATGCGGGGTAAACCTCTCGCCAGATTCCTCGTCATAGTAGCTGAGGTCTTTACCGCTCTGCTTGGAGTGAGCACTCAAATCATAATCACTACGATTAGCAATGCCATAAAGCTCCTTAAATCCAAAAGGATATTTGTACTCAATATCTACACTCTCCTTGGCATAGTGGGCTCGCTCGTCGTTATTATGTTCATGATATTGGAGGTTTTGCTTGGCAATTCCCAAGCTCTCTACCCACTTCATAGAGTCTTGCTTCCAGTATTTATACCACTTACCGGCTTCTTTGGGGTGAGTAAATATTTCTAGCTCCATTTGCGTTAGCTCACGAAGCCTGAATATAAAATCGCCCGGTGTGATTTCGTTACGGAAGGCTTTGCCAATCTGGGCAATACCAAAAGGTAATTTCTGGCGGGTGGTCTGGCGAACATTATCAAACTGGGCAAAGATACCGCCAGCTGTCTCTGGGCGCAAATAGGCAATATTATTATCATCTTGAATTGGGCCGACATATGTCTTAAACATCATCTGGAAAGTTTTGGCTGGTGTAAAAGAATTCTTGGCGTCACAATTGGCACAGACTATACCCTCTAGAATGGAGTCTAACTTTTTAAGATCATTAGTGTCAACTCCGGCGGTGTGATCGGCCCTAAAACGGTGCTTACACTCCCTGCAGTCAACCATTGGATCAACAAATGTATCAATATGACCGCTAGCTTTCCAGAGCTTGGGGTTTTGGATGATTGTGGTATTAATGCCAACTACATTTATATTGCGGTGCACAAAATACTTCCACCAGCTTGATTTGATATTATCTGCTAGCTCTGCGCCATAAGGCCCAAGATCCCAGAAGCCAGCAATTCCACCATATAGCTCTGAGGACTGAAAGACAAACCCCCGCCTTTTGGCATAGCTTGTCAAATCTTCCATTGATAATTTGTTGGTTGGTTTATTCATATTCTTATTATACCTTAGCCACTATGCACCATGCAAAATATCCGTACTCTCGCCTATGACCTTAATACTTTTTATCTGACGGTCGTAGTGATACTGAAGATAAGCGAGCAACAAACTCATCGACTCGGCCAGTATTTTGCCAGAAGCCTTAAGCCTTAGCACGGTAGGTTTGTCGTAGCGCATACAAATACTCCAGAGCTTTACGACACCACTAGAGACTTGAGGTGAAGCTATGGCGCCCCTGATAGCGCTAATTCTGCCTTCTGGCATATCCCAATAGTAGCTTGGTTGATTTAGCTCACCTTTGATGATGGGCTCAATACCAGATGATTTCATAAACCCTAATAAGGCATAGCTAGCCATGATGGACGCCGTCTTGGCTGTCTTGAGGTCATTTAGGGCGCTCTGATAATAATGATAGAGAGTGGAATTGGGCTGTCCTTCGATAGTCATCAGCCCTAGAACCTCTGTTAATAAAAGTGCCAGGAGCCTCTGCTCGATACTGCTGGTGAAAAAAACATTTTTTGCTTGCCCCGTGGCTCCGACCAGGATAGGTAGTTTGCCACTGCCAAGGTAGCTAAACTTGGACTCTACTAATGGCTCAAGATGCCCCTGAAGCTTGGCTCTTGGCTTCTTAACGCCCTTAGCCACGAAGCTTAACTTGCCATACTCTAATGAAAAAACTGTAATTATCTTATCGTTGTCCTTGAGATTCTTGCGGGCTATGACATAGCCCGTGCAATCAGATTGCTTCACTTTGGCTCACACAATGCTTGGCTACTTTAGTAAACTGGGCTATTGAGATCTGTGACTTGGTGTAAATTCCTATGATATTTAAGCTAACCATTAGCTCCTTGTCCATATTAAGCTCTTGGGTGGTTAGCCCGGTAATGATTATCGTTGGGACTTTATCGCCACCAGGCTTTTTTCTAAAATCACGCAGTAGCTCAAAGCCATTCTTGTTTTGAAGTATTACATCTAGGACTACCAGACTAACTTTACTAGGGATAAATGCTTTAATGGCTGAGTTATAATCATTGGCTAAGATGCTCATAAGTCCTTCTGCTCTTAAGCTTCTCTGGTAGACCTCAGCCAATAGCTTGTCGTCTTCAATTATTAGTATTTTTTTACTCATACTAACTCATTGTAGCTAAATGGGATTTGATTAGACAAGTGTAATCTTACAAAAACCACTCTGCCTGAAGCCCTGGCTCGCCATTCTAGGCGCCCTCCATAGCTAGCTAAGAGCATATTAATAAACTCCACCACATCTCCGGAAAAGAAATTGGTATTGCCTACTTTCCCACCCACAAATCTAATTGATACATAGCCCGACCGGCGCCTGATGGTAAGGGCGACTTTTTTGATTTTCTGGTCTTCGAGCTTAATAAGAATTAGAGTTATTCTGATAATACTAGCAATAATATGTTGCTCGGCAATAACATCTATCAGTGGCTTACGCCGATCAAGGGTTATAGCTAGCCCAGAGCTGTTGTGTCCAGCGGCTGCGCTCTCTATGGCCTCAATCAGGCTCGTAACTCCACCCCGCATGTCACTATAATTTTGACCAATAAAAACTAGCTGGCTTAGCAATTCAATATTAAAGCGGTTTCTTTGTAAGACTAAATTAAAGCTAGGCGTGGGCCATTTAGCCGAAGGCTCACTGGACACGAAACCCTGTTCTATAATCAGCTGGTCTGAGGCAATACGCCTCACCACGCTGGCTATAACTAAGCTAAAGTAATCAAAATCTATGCCCATCAGTCTAGCTTAACTTTAGAGCTCACGAGGAGCAAGCTTAAGCACTATGGTGTCAGCTTAGCGCTGGTGGCAATAATATTAAGCATATCGCTATATTTATCTGCATCGTCTGTGCCGAAAGTTATAACCTTCTCTCTGAGAGGGATAATAATAACTTCAGAATTATTATTGCCTACCAGTAGCCCTTTATACCTGCGCCCAGCAATACCCGAAACAGTGACATCAGAGCCAGTAATCTTACCTTGAGAGTTTTTGGCTTGTAGGTCCATCTCTGTAATTTTAGCCTGATAATTAATTACTGCTAAATCAAGCGTGAAGGCATGCGTGGTAGCAACTTCTAGGATATAAAAAGGATCCGCCTTGCCGGTAAATGTGCCGCTGTCAATATTTGGATTGATAAGCCAAGACCAAGTCCTAGGAATAGATACCTCAAAGCTTCCTAGCTGTGGAGGGGAAGTATATAAAATAGGGTCCTTGCCTTGGATTATTATAAGATCCTTGTCATATTGAGCCTTGAGCGCACTGGTAGCTTCCTTATACCCAAGATCATACTCAGTTTTTAGATCCAACTTACTAGTGGCGGCTTTATTATTATTTGATGAAACAATAAATATAATTATTACTACCACAAGCAAGGCCAGGATGCCACCAGCAATAATAAAAACCTTTGGTCCCTTTGAGCTGGGGTCTTTAAATTGTAGCCCGGAAGGCTCTGGCAGTGGCTCTTGAGCTGGGGACGGTGATGAATTATTTAGTGGGTTTTGGATATCCATTATTAGCCTTTCTTTAAATTCGCTTGGCCAGGTTCCCAGTCCATCGGGCAAAGTCCGCCAGTTTGCAGGGCCTTCACTACTCGCATGGTTTCGTCTACACTGCGCCCGACATTACTATCAGATAGGACGGCGTATCTTAAGTCACCATCCGGGTCAATTATAAAAGTGCCTCTTTCGGCCTCGCCGTTTGTCTCGTTAAGTACTTCATAGTCTTTTGAAAGCTGGTGGTTGCTATCGGCAAGTATCGGAAATTCTACATTTTTTAGGTCACGCTCAAACCACGCCTGGTGCGAATTAACACTATCGGTACTGGCTGCCAGTATGGAAGTGTTGATCTTTTCAAATTCTGAGGCTTTTTTGGCAAAACCTTCTATCTCTGTAGGGCAGACGAAGGTAAAGTCTCGAGGGTAAAAAAATAGTATTAGCCACTTGCCTTTATAGTCTTTAAGGCTAATTTCCTTAAATTCATCTTTATCGGCCTTTTTATAGGCTGGTTGTTTAAAATCTGGGGCGGGTTGATTAAGTTTTAGCATTTTGCTCCTTTATTAAAAAAGTTTATTATTATTTAATTCTACTATTAACCACTGCCCAGTCGATGGCAGCCATAAATATGGCTATATAGTCTTTGCGGGCAGTAGCGTAATCTATAAAGTAAGCGTGCTCATAAACATCCATCACCAGTAGCGGAGCAGTATTCCAGATACCTCCTTGATTATGGACATCACATAGATAGTTATCAAGCGCCTTGAGCTGATTATCCCAGGCCAACACAACCCAACCTCTTGAGGCCAGACCAGTGGCAGAGAATTGACTAGCCCAAGCGTTTACACTTCCCCACTGGGCTTCTATCAGCCCTTTTATGGGCCCTTGGCAAGCCTGGGGTTGATCGGTCATGTTGTCAAAATAAAGCTCATGGAGCTTGACTCCGTTGAGGGCAAAGCTCTTTTCTACCTGAAGTTCGCGAAGTTGCGAATATGTACCATTGGCGCCCTCCAGCTCGGCAGTTTTTAATTGCTCGCATATTTCATTATACTTTTTAACATAGCCAGCATATAGCACATCGTGATGCTCACTAAGCTGAGTAGCGCTAATGCCAGCTAACTTACTATACTTAAGAGGTTTAATTTCTATCATAATAGTTATTGTACTATAGATTCATAGCTATCTCAAAACTTATAGACATTAGCGGGGCCTATTTTATAGGCTATTTTTTTAGAATGGAAGCTAAATGCGTACGATACTACCAAGGCTCCTGGCTTTAGCTCACGATGGAGTTTTTTGCTTAGGCGCTCCAAATACGGCTGGGCGGTAAATACAAATACTAAATCGGCCTGAGACAAATCAGCCCCCCAATAGCTAGCGACACTAACCGCTGAGGCAGGATATCGCCTGAGCCTGAGGTTAGCTATTAGGGCTAGGATTGGATTGAGCTCGTAGCCTTGGGCTCGGTAGCCATGGCGGGAGGCGGCTAGTAACACCCGCCCATCGCCACTGCCTAAATCAACCACCCTAGAACCTTTGCGTAGTTTAATTTTAGTAAATATTTGCTCTATATCGGCCTGTCTGGTAGGTACATAGGGAGCCCCTACGAGCACGATCAGCCCAAATGATATGAATACTATTATTAGAATTACCCATAAGATAATCATGCTAGTAGCCTAATTATGAGCTTTTATCCAATCCATTACCGCTGGTACGGTTTTAAGGGGTTGAATCTTGGGCCAAACGGCCAAAACATTAAGACCAGGCCCGATTAATACTGATGATCTGACTGTGCCTAGATATTTTTTGCCAAACATGCTTTTTTGACTCCAGGCACCATAGGCCTCAATCATTTTATGGGCGGTGTCGGCCAGTACCGGGAAAGGCAATTTATGGTGCTTGGCAAATTTTTGATGGCTTTTTATAGTATCTTTACTAACACCAATAACGTTAATGCCTTGAGCCTGCAAGTCTTCAAAGCTATCGCGGACACTACAGGCTTGGATGGTACACCCTGGTGTTTCATCCTTAGGATAGAAGTATATCAGGGTCATTTTGCCTTTAAGATCAGATAACTTATGGGTTTTGTTGCTTTGATCAAGAGCCATAAAGTCCGGTGCCTTGTCGCCTATTTTTAGTGTCATCGCTTGCCCTCCTTATAGTTAGTTTCTTGGCCTTAAATATTGGTCCCAGTATTCAAAAAGCTTTCCGGTAGCAAATAAATCTTCGGCATTGTACTTGGCAATCTCCAAATACTTTTTTGCTTGGTAGGCTGGCCCCACATCACTTCCATCCATCCCCGATGCTTTAGGGCTTTTAATACCAAAGGCTCGGCACCAGCGGTGCAAACTGCCCTTGTACATTGCCCCGCCATAGAAGGTTAAGAGGTCGTATAGGTCGTGGTGGGTGGCACCCCTAAAGCCAGCTGAATTATAGCGGTTACTAATTAGGTCTTTGCTAGGTCTGATGCCGTGCACGGCCGAGCGTATCATCATATATGGTACATCTGCCCGACGCCCAAAGAAGCTTATAAACTCATCTGTTATCTCGGCTATGCCCCAGAACTTGGTCAGCATCTCGGCTTCATTCATGGAGACATACTTAATCCCATTTTCCTCGACATCATCGGCTTTTTTGCCGTTAGTATCATAATAGACTGCGCCCTTACTCTCATCTATATCGTATACGCCAATAGCAATAATCCTGCCCGTTAGGGGGCTAAAGACTAAGTTTTGCTCAATATCTTCTATGGCCTTTTGGTAGCCAGCTGGGTCTTTCTTGCGGTCTGGTACTCGCTTGGTAAGGTCTTTTTTAGTGGCTGTGTCAAACTTACTAAAATCTTCGCCGACCATTTCTATATCAAATACTAATCGTTTTTTATTCATTGCGCTATTATAGCACGCCTACTAAAAAGCGGGTTAACCAGCAATAAAAGTTAGCGCTTTGCCGGCCTTGCCAGCTCGGCCAGTTCGGCCGATACGATGGATATAATCTTGGTAATTGTTGGGCTGATCAAAGTTAATAACATGGCTGACATTAGGTATGTCTAACCCCCTAGCAGCAACATCAGTGGCAACTAATATCCCGACCCTACCGTCCTTGAAGGCATTTAAGGCTCTTTGGCGTTGGGGTTGAGATTTATTGCCATGGATGGCTTCGGCCGGAAGCCCGGCCCTAGTCAGCGCATCGGCTAGCTTTTGAACGCCAAATTTAGTTTCGCCAAATACTAAAACCTTCTCAAAGTCTTCGGTGTTAAGTAAATCGCTTAGGATTTTAATCTTAGCTTCTTTGGATCCAGCCCTAATTACATTTTGTTCAACGTGCTCGGCCGTTTCTCTGGTTCTAACAGAGATAGTCACCGGGTCTTTAAGCATGGTGTCAAGTAAGTGCTGGATTTGAGGATTAATAGTAGCACTAAAGCAGAGCGACTGACGATCGGCAGGAACCTGCGATAGGATATCTTTAATATCTGGCAGGAAACCCATATCAAGCATCCGGTCGGCTTCATCTAGCACTAGGGTCGTTACAAGGCCCAACTTAAGCTCACGCTTTTGCATTAAGTCCTTCAGGCGCCCTGGCGTACCAATAATCATTTGTGGTTGTCGGCGCAAATCTCGGATTTGCTTTTGCATATTTACTCCCCCCACACATAGTGCCGAATACAACCTAAGATTAGTGGCATACAGCTTGAATTCCTGATCAATTTGGGTAGCCAGCTCACGAGTTGGAGCCATAATAAGCACTGCTTTTTGATCTGAATTGGTCTTGAGCCGATGGATTATTGGCAGTATAAAAGCAGCTGTCTTACCGGTGCCGGTATTAGCCAAGCCAATTACATCTCGGCCTTCTAGGATTGGCTTAATTGCCCCGTCTTGAATGCTGGTAGGGTGCTCTAGTCCCCTCCTGGTGATATTGGCCTGTAATTCGGCTACAAATCCAAAGTCACTGAATTTATGAACTGGCACAAACTCAACTCTGTCGATTTGCTCGACGGCCTTATTAATATATTTAGTTGGGTCAATATAAGCCTTGCCCCTGTTGCCTCTGCGGTTGTTCTTACCGAACGACCTGGATTGTGATCCGCCTTTCCGTGAACGGGAAGCAGAAAAAGATCTGTATGTCATGAATACCTTTCTGTTGACTATGGTGAACAGCCAAGCAGTTTTACTTAAGTGGGTATTCATCACAATAATTAATTTGTAAGCTAATAATAACATAACTTATTTGCAGTGTCAACCATTACTTGCTATGATAATGCGCTAGGATTGAAAAACCCTCGCATTTAGGCTATGATTATCAGGTTAAACCTTGCTTAGGTTTAATAGCTAATAACCTAGGGGATCCGACTATGGGGCGTGGCCAAGTGGTAAGGCAACGGTTTTTGGTACCGTCATACGCAGGTTCGAACCCTGCCGCCCCAGCCAAGGATTCGGATGTCGCAAATGGAAAAGAAGGGGTTTGGGGAGGAATTTTCCATTTGCTCCTCTTTTTATTTGGGCGAAATTCTGGTCGGACATCATTTTTTTACTATATCATAACATTATGGTATGCTGTAGATAATGAAAAACGAATCCAGAAAGTTTGGTTTGAACCTGAAAAGGATTAGAACCAAGAAAGGCATATCGCAAGGAGATATTGCTCGATCGCTTGAGATCGGGCGTGGTTTTATTAGCACTATAGAGAACGGAAAGACGAATCCAACACTTGCGACAATTGCAAAATTGGCGAAAGTTGTCGGAGTTTCTGTTGGTGAGTTACTTAAATAATTTTATGAATAAAAATAAAAATGATGATAATAACAAAATAACCTCCCGTGAGGAAAATTTCTCACAATGGTATCTTGATGTGATACGGGGAGCAGATTTAGTAGACAATTCTCCCGTAAGAGGTTGTATGATTATCAAACCTTACGGTTACTCTTTATGGGAAAATATACAGAAAATACTGGACAGTGAGTTTAAAAAACACGGCACACAAAATGCATATTTTCCACTTTTAATTCCAAAAAGTTTTTTAGAAAAAGAATCAGAACATATAGAAGGATTTGCGAAAGAATGTGCGGTTGTTACTCATCATAGGCTTGAAGAAAAAGATGGGAAGCTTATACCAGCAGGTGAACTTGATGAACCCTTGATTATTCGTCCAACATCAGAAACTATTATTTATGATGCATTTTCAAGATGGATTCATTCATATAGAGATTTACCTCTAATAATCAATCAATGGTGTAATGTTGTGCGATGGGAAATGCGCCCAAGACTTTTTTTGCGTACTACAGAATTTCTCTGGCAAGAAGGACATACCGCTCACTCCACTAAAGAAGAAGCTGATGAAAAAACACTGGAGATGCTTGAAGTTTACAGAAAATTTGTTGAAGAATATTTATCTATTTCGCTTGTGAAAGGAAAGAAAACGGAAATTGAAAAATTTCCTGGGGCTGAATATACATCTACGATAGAAGCAATGATGCAGGATGCCAAAGCCTTACAATCTGGTACATCACATATGCTTGCGCAAAATTTTTCAAAATCTTTTGATGTATCTTTCATAGATGAAAATCAAGAAAAACAATATGTGTGGCAGACAAGCTGGGGTATGAGCACAAGAATAATTGGAGCTCTTATTATGTCCCATTCAGATGATAAAGGTCTTGTTTTACCTCCTAAAATTGCGCCATTTCAAGTAGTTATAATACCTATTTGGAGCACCAATGATGAAAAGAAATCTGTTTTTGCAGAAGTGGAGAAAATTAAATCTGAACTTGAAGAAGTTGGGGTCACATACAAAGTAGATGACAGAGAAGGAAGGCCAGGATTTAAATATTTTGAATGGGAAAGAAAAGGCATTCCACTCAGGCTTGAAGTTGGACCTAAAGATATTCAAAAAGAATCAGTTGTAGTCGTGGACAGAATCCTAGGCAAGAAGGAGTTTGTTCAAAATGTAAAAAGAGCTCCTTATATAAAGGAAAGTTTGGAAAATATGCAAAAAACCTTACTCGAGAAATCAAGAAAGTTTAGGTTAGAAAATACTCGTGAGGTTTCAGATTATGAAGAATTTAAAAAAGTTATGAATGAAAAATCCGGTTTTATCTTTGCTCATTTATGTTTGAATAAAAATTGCGAGGAAAAAATAAAAGAAGAGACAAACGCTAGCAGTAGATGTATCCCTTTTGATGGGGGTCTAGATAATACTGGTAAATGTATTTATTGCAAGAAGGATGCTCCTAATAAAGTCTTGTTTGCGAAGGCTTATTAATCTTCGTTATGAAAAATGTAGTTTCTTATTTTGAAAATCAGGTTACTAAATATCCTGATAAGATCGCTATTGAATATAAAAATTCAGTTATCACCTATTCAAAACTTAATGAGAAGTCAAACGAGCTTGCTCATTATTTATTGGGACTCAATGTTAAAAAAGACGATACGATCGCCTTGTTTTTAAGCAAATCAGTCGGGATGATATCGAGTATTTTTGGTATAGAAAAAACAGGTTGCGCTTACTTGCCCATAAATACCAATTACCCGATCAGTCGAGTGTTAGATATTTTAAATGATTCAAAAAGTAGGGTTTTGGTGACTGAACATAAGTTTAAAAATATAGCTCTGGAAGTTTTCTATAATGCTCCAATTGTAGAAAAGTTGATTTTTCTCGACAAGGATAATGGGCCTAAGACAGATTTCACCAATAGTAAAAAGTTATGGAATTTCGTATCCACTAAAGATGATTTAATAGAATCTTCCGGATGGATTAGTAGTTATACGAAAAAGCCATTTAGTCGTTTAGAAATTGATGAACTGGTCGGAAATGTTGTTTCAAAAATTTCCGCTAATCTTAATAAAGATGCTACGGTATTGGAAATCGGGTCAGGTAGTGGTCTGATCGTAAAAGAAATAGCTCCAAAAGTGAGCAAGTACATTTGCGCGGACATATCTGACATAGTTTTGAAAAAATCAAAACAAATATTTCAGCATGAAGGAATAAATAATGTCGAATTTTTGCAAATAGATAATAACAACGCCTTTGATTTGAAGGATAAAGTAGATGTTGTAATTATTAACAGCGTTGTTCAATTTTATATAAACTATGGCGAATTAGAAAAAGTAATATTGCATTGTTTAGATAAGATAAATGAAGGGGGCATTGTTTTTATTGGCGATATTAGAGACCCTGAATTACGGGATTCCTTTTATGAGTCATTGTTACAGGAAAGTGAATCTACCATTGATAAGAGCAGAGTCAATGCTATTGCCTTGAAGAAAAGTCTCGATAAAGATTTGTATGTGAACAAAAAATTCTTTATTGAGCTTTCAAAAAAAGCCACGAGAGTAAAATCCGTGGAGCTTTCCAATAAAATTGGCAAGCTCAAGAACGAGCTTTCGCTGTATAGGTATGACGTAGTCATTAAAAAGAAAAATAATAGTACATCAAAAAATCTTGATAATTCAATAGTGTGTTTACCTGACATAAGGCATCTATCTGTTAATAATCCAAATATTGCAATTGATAATCAACAACTTGCGTATGTGATCTATACATCTGGTTCAACTGGAAAGCCCAAAGGAGTAATGATTGAACATGGTTCATTGTTCAACAGACTCAATTGGATGCAGAATGAATATTTTTTAGATGGGAATGATAAGATACTATTCAAGACCCCATATTCGTTTGATGTTTCTGTTTGGGAAATATTTTGGTGGTCGATGTACGGTTCACAACTCGTAATTCTTGAGGATGGCTTCGAGGGTGACCCACAAAAAATATTGGAAATAATTAGGATAAAAAATGTATCTATTTTGCATTTTGTTCCGTCGATGTTGAACGTGTTTCTTTCTTACATTGATACAAACAAAATTAATCTCTCCAGCGCCTCCCCTAAAAAGGTTTTTACGAGTGGTGAGACTTTGACGGTCGATAGTGTGAATAGATTTAAAAGATTGTTCAGCGTAAACGGCACAGAACTCCATAATCTTTATGGTCCCACAGAAGCTGCTATCGATGTCACGTATTTTGATTGCGACAATCTATCTAAATCGAGCAAATTTGTACCTATCGGTAAGTCTATTCCTAATAATAAGGTTTTCATTGCCGACAAGAATCTAAACAAGGTGCCAAAGGGTGAAGAAGGTGAAATAGTAATTCAGGGAATAAATTTAGCAAGAGGTTACCTTAATAGTAAAGTAAAGACTGATGAGAGTTTTGTTATAGATCCATTTGGTGTTAGGACGTACAAGACCGGAGATTTTGGGGTTGAGCTTCCTGATGGAAATATTAAGTATTTGGGCCGTAAAGATAATCAGGTAAAAATCAGGGGTAATAGAATAGAGTTGGATGAAATTTGGAAAGTGATTTTGGAGAACTCGAGTATTCCAGAGTGTTGCGTTATTGATAGTGATGAGTTAAATGAGGATAAAAAAGTAATCTGCTTCTACATATCCAACCAACCAATACACGAAGAAGGTCTTGTTCAAATTTTAGGACGTTATCTTCCAGCTTATTCCATTCCAAATCTTTTTATCAAAATTATAGAAATACCTACAACTTTACACGGAAAACTGGACAGAAACAAGTTGTTAAGTCTAGTTAATCAGGATGTTTCTATTGTTGCTGATAGTGAACAAAAAACATATACACAAACCCAACAATCTATTATTAAAATACTAAAGAATCATCTCAAAACAAAAGTAGGGATTGATTCTGATTTTTTCAGAATGGGTGGCAATTCCCTGCTTGCAATGGTTGTTATCAATGAAATTAACACCGAATTTAAAATAAAATTGTCAATAAGCTCTTTCTTTAAAAATCCGACTCCGTCGAAACTTGCACATATCATTGATACACAAGAAAAGGAATTACGAAATGTAAATTTTAATCTGAAAATTCCAGCCGGAATATACCCTGCAAGCCATAATCAGATAAGAAGTTTTTTTCTTAATAACCTCGATAATTTTAGATTTTATAACATTGTGCAAGTTTGCGAATTGACTGCAAACACTGATTTAGATCGCCTAGAAAAGGCAATAGAACTTGCTTTAAATAGCCATGACATTTTCAGAACTCTCCTTGTTGAGCACAAAGGTGGCATTTATCAAAAAATAGATAAATCTTCGAAGATAAAAGTGTCGCGACTTGAACTGGATGAAGTCGGGATGGAACAATTTATCAAAAAACAAAAAGAGTCTAGGATTGATCTGTGTAAAGATTTACCGATAAAGATTTTTCTAATAAAGAAAGGGCTGAAAAATCTTTTACTAATGAATATTCATCATTCAGCTTGCGATGCCAGGTCCCTTGAAATTTTAAACACCCAAATTTCCAAGTTTTATATAGATCCAAATAGTAAAGGTGGTAACCTGCCTAGCACATATATTGATTTTTCTTTGGCCGAAAGAGATACGGTGGCAATTGAAATGGAGAAGTCAGAATTTTTCTGGAGAAACTACTTACATGCATATACAGATACAAAATTGCCTATTGATCTAAATTTCAAAAGAGATGGCACTTCGGATGGATCACGATTATTGAAACTCAAGATTAGTAAGAGTATTTCTAAAAGCATTTTAAAATATTGCCATAATAATGGCATTACAGAATTTAACCTTTTTATAACGCTTTTCACCATTTTCTTATCAAAGATATCTTCCGAGCCAGAAGTTATTATAGGCACACCTATCGCCAATCGTATTGAAGAAAATTTTTGGGAAACCATTGGGTACTTTACAAACACCGCACCCTTAAGGCTCAAGGTTGATAATAAATCAAGCTTTAGAGAACTATGTTCAGCCTTCAGGGGAAACTACTTGGAATGCATGGATAACGCTTTTGTTCCTTTTGACAAACTTATCGACAAGATAGGAGTTAAAAGAATTCCAAATACAAACCCTGTTTTTCAAACGCTATTTAGCTTCAAGGAAGCCTCCACATTAAGGGAAGATTATATTCTTTCTGGGTCGCAGATAGTTTCTGATGAAGCTGGAGATATGAGTTTGATTTTTGACGTGATAAAGAGAGAAGCTAATTTTGAAATAAACTTAAGATTCAATTCTAAATTATTTCTACAGGATACTGTCAATAGATTTTTAGAGCACTTCGAGATCTTGGTACAAGCTATCTTTTCACAAGATATGGTTGATACGGAAATCGGAAAAATTAAAATAATGAATGAGAGACAAACCAAAGAGATAATTAGATTGTCTACGGGCAAAAGAGTGCCGTTTAATAAAAAAAAGAAACTTTTCGATTATATTATAGAAGGTGCCCTCTTGAATCCGAAACGTATTGCCATCATCGATCATGACCGTTCTATAACGTACAAGGAATTGGCTGAAAGAATCTTTAATTACGCCTATTTCTTGAAACAAAATGGGATAAAAGAGGGTGATTCTGTTCCAGTGATCATGGATAGGAATATTGCTTCGCTGGTATCAATATATTCAGTTATGTATTGTGGAGCGGCATATATACCCGTTGTTCCAGAGTATCCTGTCGAGAGAATCAGAAATATTATTGAAAGTAACGGGATTTCAACTATTGTGAATGCAAGTAATTCTCACGAACTTGAAACCGAGCTAAGGAAAACATCACCCGAATTGTCTTGGTTGGATTACGCCGAGAATATCAGTGATATAAAGGCATTAGCTTTCAAAATCAAAAGGGATGAAGCAGATATTGCCTGTATATTTTATACATCCGGCTCAACGGGCAAACCAAAGGGTATTCTGTGTCCCCATTCTGGATATATAAATATTTTTGATTACATCGCACAAAAATATTCTTTAACCAAGAAGACGGTAGCTGGTCATACCTCCAATTTTACATTTGATATTTCTCTCGGGGTAATGAACGCCGTGTTCAGCAAGGGCGGTACTCTGATGCTATTTTCGTCCGATGAACTAAAAGATCCTGAACAAATCAGGATGGGTTTGATAAGAAACAAAATTAACTTTGTGCATTTTGTACCTACCATCCTAAATCATTTAAATCTAGAAGACATAGAATTGGAGTCCCTCGCTTCGGGTGCTGAAAAAATTTCACCGAGTTTAGCAAAAAGTTTATCTACCAAATTCAGTTTTTTCTTTGAGTACGGTCCGACTGAATCATCAATTTTTACAACAGTGTGGCAAAGGAGTGGTGAAGAGGTCATTGACGTAGTCCCTATCGGGAAACCAGTTGACAATACTAGAGTATATATTTTGGATGAGAATTTAAATTTCGTGCCAGTCGGAACTCCTGGCGAGATTTATATTGCTGGCGTTGGGGTGTCTAATGGGTATTTGAATGATCTTGATAAGACAAAAGAAGTTTTTATTCAGGACAAACTGAAGCCGACACAATACATGTATAAAACCGGGGATATCGGAAAATTTATTCATGACGGCAACATCGTATTCCTAGGCAGAAAAGACAATCAGATAAAAATCGGTGGTTACAGAATTGAAATCGGTGAAATCGAGAATCTGGCATTGAAGCACGAAGATGTATCCTCTTGTTTTGTTGACCTTCAAACAAATGACTCTGGATTTTCAAGTATTATTTTGTACTACTCCTCAAAGAAAAAAATTGAGGGCCGAATTTTGAAAGCGTACTTGAGAGAATTCCTCCCTAATTACATGATCCCGGCTAAGGTGGTTTATGTGTCCAAGATGCCAAATAGGGTGAACGGGAAGATAGACGTCGATAAACTCAGACAAATCAAGGATGCATACGATATTCTCAACGAAGACTTAACACCAGAACAGAATATCATTAAAAATATATGGTGTAAGACACTAAACATTACCACACTAGATCTGTACAGTGACTTTTTTGAATTGGGCGGTAGTTCTTTGAAGATACTAGAGACAATCTATTATTTAAGGAAGGACTGTAATATAACTGTCTCAGTATCTGATTTTTACAGAAATACTATATTCAAAAACTTTTGTGATATTGTTTACTCTAAAAATGAACCTACTGGTGAGATGGCTAAAAATTTATTTGAAAAACCGATAAAACAAAAAATTAAAATACGAAATTTAACAACAAGCAATAAAAAGGTTTTATTGACGGGCTCCACTGGTTTTCTTGGTGCACATATACTTAAGGAATTGATCGTTTCAGATTATTTCAGTAGTATTTGCTTACTTTTGCGCGGTCGAGATTTATTTGAAGCAGAGGGTAAAATTAGAGAAGAATTTAAGTTTTATTATCCCCATATAGATTTAGCAAAGACCAAGGTGATCTTGGGTGAGCTTTCCATTAAGGATCTGGGAGTATCCAAAAAAGATAAATCGATTTTAACGGATGTCGACATCATAATTAATTGTGCAGCTAAAGTGCAGCATCTTGGAAAGCAAGAGGACTTTGAAAAGATCAATGCATATTCAGTAAAAAACATCATTGAAACTATAGGAAAGAAAGATCTTGAGTTTATTCAAATATCTACATTGTCAATATTTGGAAAAGCACCTAATGACAGGGATGTTGTTTATGAGAATGACCTAGGAATAGGTCAAACTTTTCATAATTTTTATGACGAGACGAAATTTAAGGCAGAGGTTTATCTAGAAGATTTTTATAAATCTGGGGGTAGAGGCGGTATTTTTAGATTGGGAAATATCATGAATGAATCTGACACAGGGCTTATGCAGAAGAATCTTGAAGAAAACGCATTCACGATGATGTTTCAATCAATTATCAACACAAAGAATCTTTGGGGGTTAGATAAGTATATAACAAATATATCGCCAGTCGATAAATGTGCTGAATTTATTGTTAAATCAATCTGTAATTATAATTTACAAGGCAATACTGTTAATGTTTATAATCCAAATCTTATTTCCATGGGCGAATTAGTACAATTCGTAAACCACATGGGAAAATACGATATATCTGAGCTAAACAATGAGTCGGAAATGCCTGAAAAATATGTACCCTACTTAACTAATTACTTAAATGCGGAAAAAAGAAGTGCTGTAAGGTACGATAGCACCAACTTCAATAAAATAGCAGAAGATCTGAAGTTTTCTTGGCCAATAATAGACGCACCCTATGTGTCAAAAATTATTAAGTATATGATAAAATGTAAAATAATATGAGTAATATCTACAGTGAATTGTATCCTTTTCATTCTTGGGGAATGAAAATCGTAAGAGCAGAAGGAGTTTATTTATTTGATGAAGCTGGTAGAAAATTTATAGACTTAACTTCTTCTGCGAGTGTTGCAAATATTGGATATGCAAACGAGAGAGTAATCTCAACGATGCGAACACAACTTGGTAAATTAATTTTCTGTCCGCCGTGGTGCATATCAGACGAAGCAGAAGAGCTCTCAGGAAAATTGATACGGTTATTTCCAAAATATTTGGATACGATTTTGAGAGTTACAACCGGCAGTGAATCCGTAGAAGTCGCTTTGAAGTTGGCGAAAAAATATACAGAAAGATCTAAATTTTTAAGTTTTGAACATTCTTATCATGGACACACAATCGCCTCAATGGCGATTGGCATGAATGATGGAACTAAGAAAGACTTCCTACCCCTCATAGAGTCAGACACATTGAAACATCCACACATTGCCAACGGGATACATATGACCGAATCAGATTTATCCAAGACTCTTGCTGAAATAGAAACAAGACTTAGTACAAAGGAATATGCGGCATTCGTTACGGAAACAATGGCTACAAGCGCGGGGAATTATATGCTTCCAAAAAGTTTTTTCGCGCACCTTAAAGAAATTTGTAGCAAATACGGGACATTATTGGTTATCGATGAAGTGTTAACAGGATTTGGAAGAGCTGGAAGAATGTTTTCTTTTGAAAGATTTGAAATCCAGCCAGATATTGTTTGTATAGCCAAGGGGCTTGGGTGCGGTTATTCTCCGATAGCTGCCGCAATTACAAAAAAAGAAATTGCTGAAGGTTTTGATTATTTCGCAACTTTCGCATGGAATCCATTAGCTTGTAAAACAGCGTCTGCTGTTTTAGATGAATATAAGAGATTAGATCTTGTAAAAAACTCTGAAAATGTGGGCTCAGAGGCTTTGTTGGAATTACAACAAAAACTTGGTAGCAATTTAAATGTTAAAGAAATTAGGGGGGCAGGCCTAAGGATCTCGATTGAGTTTAACAACGAACATTTCTTTAAGAAAGTAAAAGACAAGCTGTTGGTAAATGGTATTTTTTCTGGCTCGGCTGACTTGCCCAGTATATTAATTATTAGTCCGCCCCTATGTATTTCTTTAGAGGAAATGAAGTATGTTATTGCCACCATAGTTAATTGTGTTAACAATGAATAAAATATCTGACGTGTTAATTTATCGGATCCCACTTACTAGAACTGATAAATATACACCCAGAAATACAAATAATAATCTGCCATGTACTAACGCAAAAAATAAGTTTAGTGCAGGTCTTTACTTCTGCTCACTAATTTTGAAAAAAGATTTTAGAGTTTTTGCCAAAAAGTATATTTTCAATACAAATGGAAAGCCCATTTTGGAATCAGGAGAATGTGAATTTAGTATCTCCTATACGGATGATCATGTATATATAGCAATAGTTAGAAGCGATATGATTGGTCTTGACGCTGAGAAGATTAAAGTTATTAATCTCAATGTTTCTAAGGAATTTATGTCAGAAAGAGAATTAGTAAAATTAAAGAGAACAACAAATAAATACAAATACTTCTATAAAATATGGACACTTAAGGAATCGTATATAAAACTCATTGGTTCAGGAATTGATAATTCAATAACCGACATAGAATTTATCGAGGATAAAAACGGAAAAATCTCCATAGCTAAAGAAATTACCCCAAAAATATATTTTAGTAATTTTGTATCAAAAGATTGTATAATATCAGTTGCTTCGTTTAATTTAGTTAATTTCGAGATTATAGAATTTGATAACGCGAAAGAATTTTTAAAAAAATATGGCTATTAATACCCCAAATAACTTACCAGAGAAGCAATTAAAGGCATTTGCGGATATTGCAGAGAATCTTTTAAGTAATACAGAAATTGACACTTTATTTTTTTCAGGTTCTTTTTATCATGGCGACTCTGGACCTAATTCAGACCTAGATTTTATTGCAATTACGAAACCTGAATTTGATTATTCTCAGAGAATACAAGACATAAGTAATGGAATATTTTATGAACTATTTATTTATTCTGAAAATCAATTAAAAAAATCTTTTGAACGAATGGACTATCAGGACATGCATATGGTCGGTTATGGTTTCTTGGTTTTCTCAAAGAGTCAAAATTTTGAAAGTATTAAAAAACTTGCCAAAAGCTTGTTTGAAAAGGGACCAGCCAAGATATCAGATAATCAATTTGAATATGAAAAATATTTATTGTGGGATAAATATCATGATATTCTAGATATTATAATTAAGGATTCTAACTTAGCTGAGTCGCTTATGAATATATTGTTATGGGATGCCCTAAGGCTTTTATATGTTGATAAGCGTATCTGGTTTCCTAAGCAGAAAAGATTATTTGAATCACTTATTAAGATTGATAGCGATATCTATAACTTGGTTTGTGAGTTTCTAAATTCAGATAATGATAAGAAATATTTATTAGGTAATATTGCAAGAATAGTAGAAAATATAATTTACCCAAATAAACTTTCTGATCCGTTCATCTGGCAGAGTGAGAAAAAGGTCTTGTGATTATTTTGGCGAGGTTCCATCATCCTTCTGGGAACGTCGCGGTAAGATTATTGTTGATTCCCTACTCTGTATACTCATTCTAGCTATACTAGTTTTGGTTATTAAATTACTTAGCTCCTAATTGACTTATAATAACTGTATTAAGATGTTGGGAAACAAAATTCACACTTAGTGGTTATAGTTAGGTGGTGGTTTTAATTATTTGATAGCTTCAAGGTCTTTAAGACACTTATCGTATTGATCCTGTGCATCTTTCCGGCTTTCGGGGGTGTCTCCAGGGCGGTAAATTCGTGTACCCCTCTCACTTAGTTCTCTGAAGGTTGGGTCACTTGATAGGGGTTCTGCGGCTACGACATGCGCCTTTTCGATTATCGCTCTTCTTTCGTTATATGTAGTTAAGCAGCGTTGTTTCAGTTCAGCTTTTTTGACGCTTGCTACGCGTGCTTGATATGTATAGATAAAATATCCACCCAAGCCAAGTAATATCACTGTGGTACAAATTATTAGAGTATATTTGACTTTATTATCTTTCATATTTTCTCTTGATAGCCAAAATATACTCTATTTCTGAGCAGATGTCTATGAGTATGCCATAAAAAGCGATGGCAATACGGGAGTTACCGTCATGGAAGAAGATGGCATTTAACTCCCTGCCTTCCACTTCTCATTGGAATCTATATATTTTCCGACTGTCGGGTGAGTTGTAAATGTCGATGGAAACCAAAGTATTACATAGGCCTCGTCCTCTTTGCTTGCCCTAGCTTCACCAAAGACAACTCCGCCATTATATATAGCGATTAAAGTTGTTTCAGATTTACTACCCATACTTTTTACATATGCTACGTTTGCCTGTATCTGCTCTTGTGTAGCAGAAAAGCCGTCGGGATACGGAAGTTGTGGGTCATAAGAATATTCCAGAACTTCTTTATCAGTATAAATATGGGCACCAAACTCAGGTTTTCCAGCTTTTTTCGCCAAGTCGGTGAATATTGCTTTAATTTGAGTTTTGAATGCGTCATTTGATAAATCAACTGGATTAATGAGTACATAATATTGTTCGTTCTTGGCAATACCTACATTATACTTTGTTTTAACTATTTCGTATTTTGGGATAACTACAAGTTCTTCTTTTTTCGTCTCTGCATTCTGTTGTGTTTTTGTTTCAGAGTTTGGTTTATTATTAGCTGGCTGTTCTACATCAGTATTTACTATAGCTGTCATAATCGGTAACATAACAATAGCTACAACAAAAGTAACTGCAATTTTAATATTTTTGCTCCAACTTGACTTAGCCCAAGCATACCAAATTAAAAAGTAAGGAAAAAATAATATTACTAAGACTAATCCCCAGCCGTGCTTATACCATTCTTTTTTCTTGACTTCGGGTGTTTTAACTTCTGGCGTTGTTGGTTCTTTATTCTTTTTTTCTTCCATAAGTCCTCACTAGTTATGGAACCTGAAGGCGCCGTAGCGTGTATTCCCATTTATCTTACACTTGATGACTACATTTTTAACAGCTGTTGTATCAGGATTAAACCTTGTGCCGTCACTTTTTGTAAATAGTGGGTAAGGGTTGTTGAGTGGACTGTTTGGTTGAAGTGGATTTCTAATAGTTCGTTCATAATCACCGTTTAGCTTGATTTCACATTCGTCCCAAGCGACAGTTTCAAGGTTTGTTACTTCAATACCTGGGACATCATAGGCTTTCTTGATTTCAGCTTTTAGGTCGCTAGTATCTTCCTTTGGCTCTTCTTTTTTAGGCTGTGCAGTTTGTTGTGTCTGGGTGGGCGTTTCGGTAGGGCTAGCAGTATTTGTAGTCGAATTGTTGCTGCCAGTTGACACAACACCCACGACAATCAACAAAGCAATTAAGCCTGTTAACACCCATTTTATTTTATTGCTAGCTTTGGTTTTATTCCAAATCCACCATATACCAAAAAGTGGTAAAAATAGTATTGCAATCACAACACCCCACCAATTCATATACCATTCTTTTTTCTTGACTTCGGGTGTTTTAACTTCTGGCGTTGTTGGTTCTTTATTCTTTTTTTCTTCCATAAGTCCTCACTAATTATAGTTTTAGCATACTCCGAATTTTATATATATCAAACTAGGCTGGGCATACAATAGCAGAGTATACCTAAGCAATACAAACTTAAGAGTAGTTACCATATATAGTGAGTTAGATGGTGGGGTGTATAATAAGAAGAGTTCTAACCTGGTTCACAATGGCCAGCCATTAATGTGGTGTAATATTGACAAGGCGCTTATGATGTGCTAAGTTATCCTTACAACTGAATAAGCCAAAAAAGCGATTTAGTTGGGAAAATGGTCCCAACGAGCTGACTTGTGAACCATCCTACGGGAAAGTAGCAAGCTCCGGAAGAAGTCCGTTATCATACTTCAACCAACGCCACCCCCTGGGTAAACTGAGTTGGTACAGAGGTTAGCCTAGCAATAGGCTGGCGAAGCAAGGTGGCACCACCATAACGGTCCTTGCAAGTTCTTGAAGCTGTATAGCTTTGGGAGTTTGCAAGGGCTTTTTAGTTGGAGACTAAAGATGAAGAACAAAACTATATCAATTTGGTGGCGATGGTGGCCTATGCGTAGCACGGATTGTCTTTGCTCCATCGCCAATGTCTCGTCCCCTGAGAAGCGTTTGTTTGAAACCGGCAGATAAGCACAAGTTTGTCTGCTGGAACAGCCAAAAGCCCTTTCACAAGGAGGAACAAGATGCGCATCACCAGGACAACACCCGATCTTGGGCTAGCAACCGAGATCGCGGCTAGCGGGTTCTGTCAACCAGTCACGCCTGAGTTAGAGCAAGATGTAGCAGGCCATCTAGATGGTGGCGAGCTTGTTTACACCGTCCACGAAGGTGAGCAGACGGTAGGCTTCGCCATCTTCAATGTCTGGGGTAGTAATGTGCTCTATTTGAGCGGGATCATCCTCGACACCGACCATCAGCGCCAAGAGGCGGTCTCCAAGACCATTCATGCCGCCAGAAGTGTGGCAAAAGAAGTGGCATACCTATCACTACGCACACAATCTCTGCGTATGTGGGTGGCAGGGTCGAAAGTTTGTCGGGAGTGGCACCCAACCCACACAGACGAGGAAATCCCGCCATACTTGACCGAAGTCGGCCAAGAGACCGCTGATCGAATCAAATCGGTATTCCCGATAGAAGAGGGTTGCTATGACGGCCCACTTTACGGAGAGAAGCCGGTCTACCACGACCAGATACTCCAATTATGGTGGGATGGCATCTGTAACTTCGAGCGAGGTGACGCAGTCATCTGTGTTGGTGTTCTCTTGTAAAACCGCTCAGATGATAGTAGGCGTTTAAGTCAGCATGTACCGTCATTCTGCTGGACATAGGCTGTCGTGGGTGGGTAGGTCTTCCGATCTACCCACCCAGCAACATTTAACTAAGTAAGGAGAAATCTCATGAAGGTTATCCAAGGTAGGGGCAAAGTAGAATTAGCGGTCGTCTGCTGTCTACACGGCGACGAGGTTTTTGGTGAACAAATTTTTAGACATTATCAAGAATTGCTCGGCTCCAAAAGTGGTTTACGCTTAATACTGGCTAACGAAGAGGCGTTTAGGAAAGGTGTCCGCTATATTGATGACGATCTAAATAGAAGCTTCCCAGGCAGTACGAGTGGCAATCATGAGGCAAAGCTCGCCACAGAAATGATGCCGATTATTAAGGACGCACGATTTGTGCTTGATATACACACCACAACTTCGGATATAGAAATGACCCCGATTGTATGTTCATTAAATCGCGACGTCAAAAAGGCTCTTAATTTAACGACAAGCAAAGAGATAGCTAAAATGGGCAAGCAAATCGCAAACCATGCCTTAATTGGCCAAGTCAACGCTGGCATCTCATTAGAGTTCAATGAGGAGTATGCTAAGACCGGAAAAGCACTTACTGAAATGGTGAACGTGATAGAGGGCTTGTTGGGTGGTAAACAGAACCAACCTATCCAGAGACGTGTTTTTCAAATCAGTGGCACGATCCCCCTAACAGATAATTTGCCCGAGGAGACCCAAAACTTCAGTAAGGTTGCGTCTCTCGGCATCTACCCATTCCTGTTACATGAAAGAGCATATAATAAGGCTCATCAAGGCTTTGCGGCACCTAGCTACACAAGTGTGGAGATTTAACGATGTCTCATGGCCGTAGGCCACAAAAAAAGTTCGGAGAATGTCCAGTAAACAATCAGGCTTCTGTATTTTTTTATAAATTATTACGCTAGTGCTGCAAGTTTGCTGTAATAGAGCTTCTCACTGCTAGTCAATATTTAATCAAATAAGTAAGTGTGCGGTGCCTCTAGAAATACCGGGAAGGCATCATCTGCGAAGTGATGGTCTGCTCCCTCGGCAACTATGACGCTCATATGGTCTTCTGCGCCCTCAGGCACAAATTGCATGGCCTCATCCTTGGACGGATCTTCACTACCCACGAGAATGGTTACTTTGTCGCCCTTGAAATTCTTGAGACCCTGCTTAATCTTACTACCCCCAAGTCTTGCGGCAGGGTTGATAAGTAGTAGCCTTGATATATTAGGATACTCCCAGGCAATCTGCGCAATTATTGAGGCGCCGGCAGAGTGAGCCATGATTCGCAGCTCAAGATCGTCGGTGCCAGCAATAGCCTTGGTATTGTCATTAATAAACTCTAATATGTGCCTGGCATTGCTCTCCCAGTGGTATGAAGAAATAAAGGGATTCTCCATACGTACCACCGCGACCCCAAAGCGTTCCTGTGCAGTCTCGGCAATCGTCACATACTTGTCCTCATAGCCATCGAGTGAACCATCTACGCCCGGTATGGTCAGCAAGATTACGCTTGATTCAGCCGGATGTATGGCAATAGCCAGCGAGCAGTCTATTGCGAACTCGTTCATGCTCTCTTTCCATTCAATTGTACTGTGTTTTGCTAGCATTAATTCCTCTTTGACAATTATAACATGGGCTATTATCTCTAAAAGGCCTGGCCTTTATCATGTTAGGAATTTACATATTTGCCAGTAAAGTACTTTTGGGCTACCACAGCCTTCTTAGCGTCTGTTGCATACCGCTTTGTACACCTTTTCATTCATCCCAGGGAGACACCCTGGATCACAATAGTTGAAGTTAATCCGGTTACCTACACTAAGGGCACGAAAACAAAACCAGGATGAATATTTGTTTCATATTCAGTAGCAGAGGTTTTGGTAATTTCTAGGATATTATTTTGGACGGGTATAACCAGTTTGCCACCAACCTTTAGCTGAGCTAGCAATTCCTTTGGGAGTTTTTGTGCAGCAGCGCTTACTAAGATTCGATCGAATGGTGCGTGTTTAGGAAGCCCATAGCCATCACCAGCTTGAAAAAACCGAGCATTCTTAACCCCAATTCGTTCACAATTGTTGCGGCCAAAATCTACAAGTTCTGGTATACGCTCAGTCGCATAGACGCTACCCTTTAAGCCGACTATGTGAGAAATCAAGGCGGTAGTCCAGCCCGAACCAGAACCAATGTCTAAGACTTTGTTACTTGGCTCGGCTTCTAGCCATTCCAGCATAAGCTTGACTGTACTGGGTTGACTTATTGTTTGGCCAAAGCCGATAGGCAGAGGGGCATCAATAGCAGCCAACCCACGCTGGTCTGTAGTTACAAAATTAGCGCGGTTTATTTTTTGGAATGATTTTTCGATGTGATCCATACAAGTTATTATATATCATTACAACTTTCATCAAAGCACATACAAGGAACTGAAATGGCCCCAGACCAAGATCTCCATCCATGACAAGTACTAAGTGATTGTAATAAATAGTATGTTAAAACATACTTTTATTCTGTTTTCAATGGTAGACTGTTGTGATATTAAAAAGGAAGCAAATCTAATGTGTGGCATTATAGGTTATCTCGGAAAGAAGCAATCAACACCTCTACTTATAGAGGGGTTACATCGTCTAGAGTATCGAGGATACGATAGCGCTGGGATTGCAGTTGTTAACGCCGAAGGCATACATATCACAAAGACCAAGGGTCGAGTTGACGACCTAGAAGCGGAATCAAGTAAGTCAATTATAAAATCAACAATAGGCATCGGGCACACTCGTTGGGCTACTCACGGTATCCCTAATAAAATTAACGCACATCCTCACTTAAGTGCAGATGGCAGTATTGCTTTAGTACATAATGGCATTATTGAAAATTACGCCCAGATAAAAGAAGGGCTATTAAAAAAGGGCGTCATCTTTAAAAGCCAGACCGATACAGAAGTTCTTGCAAATTTAATTGCTACTATTCAAAAAGAACAAAAAATATCAACTTTTGCGGCAGTTCAGGCGGCCTTAGCTCTAGTTAGAGGTGCCTATGCAATTGCCGTACTAAACAATGAGGACACGGATACACTGGTCGTAGCAAAAAAGAGCAGCCCATTAGCTATTGGCATCGGCGAGAACGAGTTTATAGTCGGGTCTGATGCAACACCGATCGTCGCGCATACACAGCAGGTAATTTACATTAATGACGACGAGGTAGTTGAACTGCATCGAGACGGCACCTACAATATAGTTTCTCTGCTCGGCACAAAAGTAAGCCCTGAGGTTCTGAAAATAGATATAGATTTGGATAAGCTTGAAAAGGGTGGCTATGCTCATTTTATGCTAAAGGAGATTAGCGAACAGCCGGAAGTTATCAGAAACACTATGCGAGGTCGGTTAAGCCTTGATCAGAGCACAGTCATGCTTGGGGGCATTATCGATTATGAACAGCGCATATTGCGTGCGCCAAAACTAACTATTGTAGCCTGTGGTACCTCTTGGAACGCTGGACTCCTAGGCAAATACATAATTGAGGAGCTTGCCGGAATACCCGTAGAGGTTGAGTATGCTTCAGAATTTCGTTACCGAAAATCACCGCTTAATGAAAATGATGTAATCCTTGCAATTTCTCAATCAGGGGAAACAGCAGATACTTTAGCGGCAGTCGAACTTGCTAATAAGCATAAGGCCCTGACCCTTGGACTCGTAAATAATGTGGGTTCTTCGATAGCTAGAGCTACATGCGCAGGAGTATATACTCATGCTGGTCCAGAAATAAGCGTTGCTTCTACTAAGGCTTTTAGTGCACAGGTTACTGCCCTAACACTTATGGCTTTCAGGTTTGCTCAACAGCTTGGAACAATACAAAAATCTGAATTACAAAAACTATATCAACAGTTTGCGCAATTGCCTTCCTGGGTAGAAGAAACGCTCGAGACCAAGAAAAAGGCACAAGACATATCTAAATATATAGCTGGACAAAAAATAGTTCTTTTCCTGGGTAGAAACAAATGCTATCCAGTAGCCCTGGAGGGAGCCCTAAAGCTTAAAGAAATTTCATATATTGCTTCAGAAGGTTACCCTGCCGGCGAAATGAAGCATGGCCCAATTGCATTAGTCAACAAAGGAACGCCTGTGTTTGTCATCATCCCAACAGAGACTGAGTTGAAAGACAAAATAATTAGTAGCATCCAAGAAATCAAAGCAAGAGGCGCTTATGTTATTGCTATCGGTGATGGTAAAGATAAGGAAATAAATAAAAGTATTGATGAATTGCTACAAATTCCCAGTGTTCCGGATCTTTTTTTACCAGTGGTTGCTACAACACCCCTGCAGTTTATCGCTTATTATTCGGCACTGACACTAGGAAATGATGTTGATAAACCTAGAAACTTAGCAAAATCAGTAACTGTTGAATAGCCTATACCTAATAATGGAGCTGTAGGTTCTAGACCCATATCCCAGCCAATCTGGACAATATTAACAAAAACCGACTTTTACTACAAAAACCGTTACTATGCCCATTGTATTCCCACAATCCCACAAGGAGACTCCTTATAAGGAGGCTCCTTTTTCTATTTTTCTACAGCTACTATTTTTTCTATGGGATAGTGCGAAAGTCCTATATAATGAATGTTATGCTTGCAGCAATCGACATTGGTGGCACCAAAATTAGGCTCGTGGTCGCAACATCACCAGAAAATATTCTCGCTGAATCAGTCTTTCCAACCCCACCTGACCAGGCCTCCGCTTTGGCAACCATGTCTAGTGAGCTATTAAAGCTGGCTGGACAGTCAGCTATCCGGGCTATTGGTATTGCCAGCCCCGGACCGCTTGACCGCTCTAAGGGGATTATTCTTACTCCTCACAATATCCCCTGGCACAATGTTCATATTAATGACTATTTTACTTCAGAATTTGGCTGTCCTGTGGTATTGGAGCATGATGCCACAGCTGGCGGTGTGGCCGAGGCGCGGCTAGGTGCGGGCAAAGGTAGCCGAGTGGTGCTTTATGTAACTATTGCGACTGGCATAGGTACCAGCATTATAGTAGATGGCCAACCGTTGCCTACCAAGTATAATTCCGAAGGCGGCTTGGAAGTTATTGAGCAAGGGGGTAGCACTGCAAAACACTTTGAAGAACTTGGCAGTGGCAAAGCTATCCTGCGCGACTATGGCAAGATAGCCCGTGACATACACAACAAATCCGACTGGGACCATATCGCGCGCGTGCTGGCCACAGGAATCTTTGACATGATTACTATAGTTGAACCAGATGTTGTGGTACTAGCCGGAGGTGTTAGTGTGCATTTTAACAAATTTATTGCCCCGCTCACGAAACACATGGCCGAACTAGGACCGCTTTATCCACTGCCACCTATTAAGCAAGGCCGGTTTGTGGAGACGGCCCCAGCAGTTGGTATGCTACTATTATCCCAAGAGTTACTAAAGAAGAAATGAAAAAAGTTACTCCAAAAACCACCACATCTATCAGGGCCTATGAAAAAGCCGTAGGTACAGACACTATGGCAGAGCTAGAACTTGCCAGTAAACCACTCCAAGGATTGCGTATCGCCGAAATTAACGCAACAGCAGTTGGGGGTGGGGTAGCAGAGCTTTTGAACGGCCAAATACCGCTCGCTCGAGCCCTAGGCGTACTTTCAGATTGGTATGTTCTACCCCCTGACGAGAAGTTTTTTAAAACCACCAAGGGTCTCCATAACTGTCTGCAAGGCCAGTGCGCCCTAGAGACTGTTTTAGATTTTGAGTATTATCAACAATACCACGACTCAATAGCTCATAGCATACCAGAAGCTGACCTGTATATACTGCACGACCCCCAAACCCTTGGCTTGGTGCCATTTCTCAAGGGCAAACCAGTTGTTTGGCGATGCCACATTGATTTGACCCAGGCCGACCCCACTAGCCTGGATTGGTTACGTAAATACTACCCTTATTTTCAAAAGGTCATATTCTCGCTAGAAGCATATGTACATGGGCTCGAACATTCCAAGGTCTCTATTGTTCACCCTGCTATTGATCCATTGAGTGATAAGAATATTGAGCTTCTTGGTCCTCAACAGCATGTTGCACTAAAAAAACTCAAGATTGACATTAAAAAACCATATATTTTACAAGTTTCACGGTTTGATAAATTCAAAGACCCTCTTGGTGTTATCAGGATTTACGAACAGTTAAGGAGAAAAATACCCGATTTGCAATGTGTACTGGCTGGCAATTACGCCACCGATGACCCAGAAGGGATTGAATACTATGCCATGTCACAAGCCAAAGCCCAGCAAGTGCAAGGTGGTGGCGTGCACTTTGTACTAGGCGCCACGGATACGCAGATTAATGCCTTGCAACAGAATGCGGCAATTGTTATTCAAAACTCTACTCGTGAAGGCTTTGGCTTAACAGTCACTGAGGCATTATGGAAAAAGAAGATCGTTTTTAGCCATCCGGTTGGCGGTATTGCTCTGCAAGTTATTAACGACAGGACTGGCTATTATATAAGTGATGATACTACCCAAGCCATTGGCATAATGAGTGATGTTATTGATCGCCCGCATATCTATGCCATGATAGGCCTGGCTGCCCACGAACATGTCAAAAGACAGTTTGTGCTCCCTGTGATGCTCAAAGATTACTTCAACACTTATTCTGAAGCTCTTAATTCTTAAAGTACCCAGGGTGTCTCCCTGGAATAATAGTAGTAATGTTCTAGACTAACACGCCCCAGCCAAGCTGGGCAATATTAACAAAGACCGGGTTCTATGACCCGTTTTTTTATTTTTTACTATAACTTTGTGTTGTTATATACTAAGGTGTATCAAACCAATACTAAATGATAGCCTACACAAACTACTTACTTAAGAGATTTTATGAATCTAGCAATATTCGCTTGCACCGGTTTGCCCAAAAAACTATTTTTGGGCAAAGACAGAGTGAGATTACTGATAAGAATTTCATAGACTTAGAGTCAACTGGTATAAACGTTGTAGTGAATAAGAAAATACCCAAGCTTGCTTGGCTTTGTGAAATTACTAAAGACCAATATACATTTTTTATTGGTCACATGGTAGAACATTCCAATAATTATATCTTCGAAGGTGCCTGGAATGGATCATTTAAGCAAGCAGATTTTGACAGAACAGAGTTTGTATTTGGCTCTGGAGCTAGATTACGTAAAAACAAAATTATCTTTGTACCGCCCAAACATGGGCTAGAGAGTATTTTTGTTTTGTATGACAAAAAACTTGATAAATATTATGTTTCAAACACAATTTGTTTTGTTCTTGCTCAATCAGCACTAACTATAAATGATAAGTTTTATAAAAAAACTGCCAAAGTATTATATGAAACCGGTAGAGTTGCTACTGAGATTGGCGTAGATAGGTATAATCGCATATTAGTAGAAGACAAAAATTATAAATTGCTAAGAATGACATATTATAATTTTTCTGTTGGCAAAAGTGGAAATATTAAACTCTACAATACAGCTATAGGTAAGCATTTTGAGTCTTACGCTGAATATAAAAAATTACTTCTTTCTACAGCAAAAAAAGTCATGCAAAACGCGACCGACAAAACCAGAAAGACAAAATATACAGCCATATCCTCAATATCTAAGGGCTATGATTCTGTTGCGGTAACATCACTAGTAACGAGTCTGGGCCTAAAATCTGCCTTGACTCTGAGTGGTACTGTCTATAACTACAATGATTCTGGTGAAGAGATAGCGAAAAAGCTGGGTCTAAAAGCATTTACCTTTAGACACATGTTAGCAAAAAACATTAAGAACCTAAACACCGACTTTCATAAAAGAAAAAAGAAGCAAGCGCTTGAGTTTATAGCTACCGAAGGGTTGGGCGACGATGTTGGATTTTTGCCGTTCGAGCCCAAACTTGGTAACAAACTGTACTTTTCGGGTGCTTATGGGGACATTGTTTGGGGAAAGAACAAAAAACTACTGCCTGGCTTTATTAAGCCAAAATCCTTTGCCAAAAGCCTAACTGAATTTAGACTAAGAGTCGGATTTGTTCATATTCCGCTTATCGCAGTGGGGTCGCGTTATGCCGCGCCACTAGCAAAAATTTCTTTTGGTAAAGATATGAAGCCGTATTCTATTGGTGGAGATTATGATAGGCCAATCCCGCGGAGAATTGCTGAGGAGGCGGGGGTTACTCGGGAATCTTTTGGCATACAAAAAAGTGCCTCTTCTCCTCTAATAACTAACAGGGCTGATATATTTGACGAGAGCATTACTTGTATTACAAAAAGATATAAGATATAGCCCTTTTTGTAATGAATTAGCTTGACAGACCTATATAAAATACATAACAATAGAGCATAAGCATTTATTGCTAATAAATATTTGGTATGATTCATAAGAAAAAATCAACAATGGTTAAATCAGATAAGTTCTACAATAAAGAACTGATTTTTACTCCTCCCAAATTATTTGATAAAAAAATGTTAGTTTTTGTTGTCTTGTTCGTGGCAATTGGCAGTTACCTTCTCTTTACTAGCTTTGCAGCAACCATTCCACTCAGCAGTTATTATCCTAACTCTACTAGATATAAAGCTGGTTATTACCTAGAAGGCAATAACTACGCCAATCCTCAAGCACCAAGTCGTTCAGTGCTTTGGTTCCAATCAACTGGAGGAGGCTCATTTAAGCAGTTTAACTCTGCACCTTATGAGCAATGCCACTGGGATTTACTGAACTGGACTAAGACCACTCTTATTTATACCAAGACTCACAACCAGTGCGGTACAAACAATAATGAGATCGTTTACTCACCTGGTGTTAGCTTTATGCCTAAAAGCTTGAATAGCAGCCAAACTTGGTCTGTGAGCGGAACTTCGGCAGCAACCTACTATAACCAAGGCAAGATAGTATGTACTGGTACAAATACTTGGAATTCCAAGGTCCTTGGTTGGGTAGCGCTTACTCCCGCCCAACAAGCATTGCATATCCAGAATAACCAATCCACCTATTGGACATCCGGATCGGATCCATCAGGTTGCTCAATGGGATCTACCACCAAATGGCAAGAAAACTTCTATCTTGTAGCTAGTCTACCAATTACAGGAACTACAAATTCGGACCTAGCCCTTAAACGACAAGTAGGAGGCAACGTTGATAGTTACAACGCAACTCATCGGTGGAGTTATGATGTTTGGTTTGATAGCTGGAATAAATTGCCTACAAAATAAATGCGTATCGTATGGCTGGACTGGAGGACTGTCCTCTAACAGATAGAGCTTATGTGATACTATTCATTCCAGGGAGACACCCTGGATTAAAGAAGCCGTCGAGGCTTCTTTTTGCTATAATAAATGCGTAATGAATTTATTAGATATTCTAACTATACTTTCGTATATTGCCCTAAATATAGATATTGCCTTCCAGATGAGACAGGTTTATATAAGCAAGTCATCAAAAAACCTTTCTTTGGTTGGTCTAACCATCCGTTATATGGCAATTATCATTATCCTCATTAAGTTTATGACCCTAAGTGATTTACCACTTATTATAGGGCAAGGGCTGATTCTGGTGACCTTTACGGCCTATTTTGCACTGGCTGTTTTTTACTTCACTAAACGAAACAACAAACATTAAAAAGTAGTTGCTTTCCTGGAGGATTGTCCTCTAATAGATAGAGTTTATGTGATACTATTCATTCCAGGGAGACACCCTCGATTAATCAATAAGAAAGGTTGTAATAATGAAAAAAAAGATACTTTTTTTTGATGGTGATGGAACCCTATGGTATCCAACATCAACTAAGCGCACCGAAAAACCGCATTGGATATATCATAATCCACTTACAAAAGATAATCATCTAGAACACCTTTCATTAACACCTGGAACACGAAAAACTCTTGCAGTGTTTAAGAAAAAAGGCATATATCTTGTCGTTGTGTCGGCAAATCCAAACCCCGAAGAACAGGCCGTGAAGGAGATTAAAGAACGCTTAGACTACTTTAAAATTAGTGATCTCTTTTATTCTTGTCGGGCTTCCGCCGGAGATGATCCTAATGGAAAGGTCGCAATTATCCTTGATATAATAAAAAAACTCAACCTAACTAAAGAAGACGCCTTAATGGTTGGTGATAGTTACTTCTACGACTATCTTGCCCCAAAAGAAGCTGGCATTGATGCATTATTCATTGAAAATGAAGTATCGAGAATGCCAGAAGAAATACCAACTAACCTACAAACCATAAAAGAGGTCTCGGACCTACTTGGTATATTAGAATAGCTCTCCCCTCCTAATATATATTTGATGATATAATTTATATATGCACAGATACCTAATGGTCTTAATATTCGCTTTGTTTTTCTTTTTGGCATTTTTGGTATCTCCCGAGTTCAAGTACGACAGGGTCTGCGTGGACCAGAACAACCCTTTTAGCTGTGAAGACAAGTGGAAGATTGATTATAAAAAAGTTAGATTCATGGGTGGAGCAAGCATTATTAAATTCGCCATAACCGGTAAGCCAATCGGTACAAATGGGGATTATGTTCCAGTTGTAGGCATTACACTAGCTAGCTCTACTATCATGGCACTAATACTGTCTTTTGTGACAATTAGAATATTTAATAACATAAGGCATTCAAAGCACTCTGTTCAAAAAAATCACAAAAAAAAAGAGTAGCGACACCTAGACGGTACATGACTGCCCGAGAACTTAATAACACTAATTGTGGTTTTAAGGTATAATCACTACTCAAGGGCGTTATAGTTGGAGAGCCCGCTAATGCATAGTAATAGTATAAGGAGAATTATATGAATGAAATTGTATGCCCAAACTGTAAGAAAACATTTAAGCTAGATGGATCTGATTTTTCTAATATCCTCAAGCAGGTTCGTGACCATGAATTCAAAGAAGAGCTACAGGCGCGGGAGGCCCTTTTAAGACAAGAGGGTCTAAAAGACATAAAACTTGCCCAGGAACGAACAAAGAATGAATTGCAAGCTGAGCTAACAAAAAAAGACATCTTGCTGGCCGAATTAAATGCTAGAGTTAAATCGGCAGATACAGAAAAAACACTAGCCATTGCCGAGACAATCAATAGATCAGAAAAAGATCGCAACGAATTGCTGGTAGAATTAGCCACTAAAGAAAATGAGAAAAAACTGGTGGAAACAAACCTAAGGGATAAATACGAGGGCGAATTAAAACTAAAAGATGAGGCAATTGCCTATCATAAAGACTTTAAGGCCAGGCTTTCTACCAAGATGGTGGGCGAAACACTAGAACAGCACTGCGAGACAGAGTTTAATAAACTCCGCGCTACAGCCTTTGAGAATGCCTATTTTGAAAAAGATAACGACGCCAAGACTGGCAGTAAGGGCGACTACATCTATCGTGAAAATGATGGATCTGGAAATGAGATTATTTCTATTATGTTTGAGATGAAAAACGAGACAGATACAACAGCAAGTAAGAAAAAAAATGAAGACTTTTTAAGAGAGCTAGACAAGGATCGTGCCGAGAAAAAGTGCGAATATGCTGTACTTGTTTCACTTTTAGAAGCCGACAGCGAGCTTTATAATACTGGCATTGTTGATGTATCGTACCGACAGACCAAAATGTATGTTATTCGCCCACAGTTCTTTATACCTATCATAACTCTACTGCGTAACGCCGCCCTAAATTCCATGAAGTATAAAGCTGAGCTGGCGCTGATGAAGAACCAAAATATTGATATCACCGACTTTGAAGACAATGTAGATCAGTTCAGGGAAGGGTTTGCTCGCAACTATGACCTGGCCAGCCGAAAGTTTAGGACCGCCATAGATGAGATAGATAAAACTATCGATCACCTCCAAAAGACCAAGGATAATCTGTTGGCATCCGAGAATAACTTACGGCTCGCCAACGACAAGGCAGACGAGTTAACAATAAAAAAACTGACTCATAACAACCCCACAATGACAGCCAAATTTGAGGAGCTTGAGGATAGTAAAGATAGCTAGAGAACTAGCCAGCGTATAATTATCGAGCTTTTGCCCTACGCTTTAGGACCGAACCTCCTTACTACATTACCCTCCCTCTCTGCTAAAAATTTAGCAAAAGTGTTTTTGATTGCTTTGGGCGCGCTGTTTACTGCATCAGCATATTTGTAATTCTCTAACCTGGAAAAGGCCAGGCCTTTTTTGTAGTGCATTGGGTGTTTTTTTGGTAAAATTAAAGTAATGAAATCCTTATTCCTCACAAATCAAGAGATGTCGGCCGTTTACGAACAGAGAGAGCACGATGGGTTGAGCAATGAGCTCTATACCCTTAATCTCAATTCCGCATCAAGCCGGTTCATCTTTTGTGGGAGCCGACATACAAATATCCCAGAAGATAAACAGTTTGGAGAAATAGAAGCACTGTGGGCTGAGTTCACTTCCCTACCGGGCAACAAAGTTGCGTTCTGCGAAGGTAGGGTTCGGCCAATAGATGGCAAATCTCGTGAACAAGCAATCATCACAGGTGGTGACCCTGGTTTAATTTGTTATCTAGCAAAACGAGATGGCATCGAACTCATATCGCCTGAACCAGACATGAATCTTGAGGTCCGCAAGCTAGTTGCAGCATTTGGCCCAGAGAAAACCGCCCTCTACTACTTCGACCGCCAGATGTACCAATGGGCTCGGGCAGACTTTCGGCATCGTGGAAATGTCCAAGAATATATCCTAGGCTTTATCAAACAGTTTCCAACAGCAGAATTACAAGGTCTTAAGCTAACTCCAAATGTACTCTACAATATTTTTCAAAAGGAGACGGGCAAGGCGTTTTCGTTTATTGAAATACAAACTATCCATAACCTCTTGGCTCCGAATAGCAATGAGGTTGCGTCAATGTCGAGCCTACACCGCAATGAGAGCATCTTTGATACGGTCAAAAGCTATAAAGGTAATGGTTACAATATCTTTATAGTCTACGGCTCGGGCCACGCTATCGTGCTGGAGCCAGCACTGAGAGAGTTATACGCAAAATGACACCAGCAGGCCGGCTCAGCGTTGGGGGCGAACCTATTGGTGACATTACCCTCCCGAAACATTACCGCGTAACCTCAATAACTAATAGTTATTCTGATGAGTCCTAATGTGAGGACGAAAGGTTACGGGGCGCATATTTGTAATTCTCTAACCTGGAAAAGGCCAGGCCTTTTTGCTTGGATTTGCAAACCATTGTCTTATATTGAATAAAGCCGTACAATGTCCTTAAGTTCCTTGACTTTAGGGAGGTAAAATGAGTCCAATCGTCGCCGATAGGGTACGCTTTGTGGTGCGACATCTGCGCGACTTCATTAACACCTGTGGCTATCCGCAAACGGAAGCCAGTTTTGACTCTGGTCGTGTTCACTATCACCAAATCACCAACGCTCCAAAGTTCACTGACGGAAATGACGAGCTCTCAGTTCATAAATTGCGGGTTTTTCATCCTTCTTCATTGAAAGCAAAGAAGGTTGTGGCACAGCTTCAATCAAACATGGGCCACATTGGCAGTTATGAAGTTAGCAGTTATGAAGTTCGTCTGGTGGTATATGAGCTGCAAATTGACGGAGTGATAACAAAATTTGAGGGTAACGACCAAGAATTTAGTACCGATCGCGTAACATTTTTTGGTTTAGGCCAAATAATCGAACGGGTCGATCTCGTGGTAGAACATGCCTTTACGGCTACAAGATTAGAGCAAATGCACTTTCCGCCAATTCGGCAACCAACATAATCGGGTTATATCAAAAGTATGACCCGATTTTTATTTTACTGGACTTACGCAAAGCTCCCTCATCCCCAGACCAAATATGACCGGTTATACCATGAGCCTGTCGAATGGCTACAAACTGTTTTTCTTCTATCGACGTATCTACGGATACTTCTCCTTCAGATAAAACAGTTTTCACTCGACCAGATTTACCCTGGGAACGAGCGATTTTGCATAAGTCCAGTATTAAAAAGGGTGCCTGCAAGGTGAACATAAAGTCCACCCTGCAGGCACTAAGTTCCCTGGCAGGTTTTATCCCACCAAGAATTGTAGATGATACGGATCGGCCAAGATATCGGCTGCGTCCTGGTTGGTCCAGGTAGCGACCCCAACATGGTTGAGGTCAGCTGGAAGGCATGGGCCATCATGAACCATGGCGTCGACATGAAGCCCAGCGAACGCGCCGTGGTCGGTATCGGTGCCTACCACGAGCACGACGAGCTCACAATCGGGTGCTGTATCAAACTTGATGACGGCGTCGACATGTCCGACACAGGTACTGACACAGCCAAGCCGTGTATGACGAAGCGCATTGCCCAACTCATTAACTATTGGACGAAGCGCCACATTTGCTACGGTTGATCGCTGAATTCTTGAACTTCTACTATGCACTCTCACCTCCAATGAGTACCCACTTCGGTGTGCAATGTGCCTGCTGCTACGAGCTCCTGACTCTTAGTAAGAAACTACTCTTTATTATTATACTTACGTTTAAATTGTCAAGGTGTTTTTCGGGATAAAAAAGAGCAGGGCCTGTTCGCATAAATGCGAACAGGCCCTTTAATGCTTTGTATCTACCTGCGAGGCTTGTTCTGGACTGGGTGCCGACTGCCCCATGAGCTGATGGCGAGCAGTGGAAAAATAGCAGATCCTCCGACGAGGGCTGCAAAAACGACGTAATTGGGATTGTGACCCAAGTAGAGGTTCGTCAGCCAAACACCGAGAAGAACCCAACAGACCACAGCGTACAAGATGTACGTGCCCTCGAATATCTTGCTGGTAATTTGCTTTGACGCTTGTCTCGCATCTCTGCTCAATCTATTACCTTCCTCTGATAGGACAACGAAAAGATGCCTTGATAAGCACTTTTCTAGATACAGAACAGAATTATTATATCTGGATTTACTGTTTTCGTCAAGGTTAGCTCAAAATGTATAAACGCCCGATGATACAATTGCCAGCCTACTCTAGGCTATAAGAGTGCTAATATTTATTAGCTTGGCCTAAAGTTACAGAACTTAAAGAGCAGCTACTTTTGTAGCCTTGCTGGTGGCATGGGATAAGCCTAGTTTAGCAATAGTTAGGATGACACTCTCATAATCTAGCTGGCAATTTAGCCTGCAGGCTCTTGTAAAGTATCCCCCTCCCAGTCCTGGAGCTAGGTTGGCTTCAAGAAAGTGGAGCTGCCCATGGGCATCCATCCTAAAATCAATCCTGCCGTAATCGCGAGCTCCAAGTGCTACAAATATTCGCTTAGCAAGCCTTTTGAGTTCTTCTTCTAGAAAGGCATCCCCGATTGCAATCACCTCTTCGGTATCTTCCGTTTTGACGTCCTTACAAAGTATCCTATCTCCTCTGCAATTTTTGACAGTTATTAGCTCGACTGGCATAACAAGAGCATCCCCTCCGTTGCCTAGAATAGCAACGCTGAACTCTCGCCCAGTAAGGTAGGGCTCTACTAAGGCCTTGGTAGCAAATCTGGCATAGATTGATTCTACCTTGTCACAAAATGACGAGTAGTTGTGCACTACTGAGTCTTTATCGATGCCCTTACTCCCACCGGAGGCAATAGGCTTAATAAAGAGCGGGTAATCTATCATGAGCTTGGCCTGAGGCCCGTATTGGCCTGGCAAGGCAGTAAAGTAAGGCGATGTTTGTAAGCCGGCTAGGGCTGCAGTAGTCTTAGCTAACTCCTTATTGACACTGATTCTTATGGCAGATTTATGAGAGCCGGTGTAATTAATGTTGTGCTCATCAAGATACTCAGATAACCACACATTGGATGGCACGAGGCTCTCGCTTGGATCTGTACGCACCATAGAGACACCCGCCATAATTAAATCTGGAGCTTTTAGTATTAATTCATCAATGTCTTGCAAACCATCAACAAAGCTAATGCCAACTTTTCTATACTTCTTAGAAAGTACAGAATATACCATTGCAAGAGTAGCTTTACTCATACCAGCAGCGCGAGCTCTATTAGTGCAGACTATTTCAATGTGTTTGTTGGTCTTGTTCATGATATTAATAAAGTACAATAAAATAGCCAGATGCAAGCTAAGTAGCTACACCTAAGTAACTATTACGAAAGTAATTATTATATATAATTATAGCAGATAAAGACTTAATTATCCATGGCCAGTAGCCGCTACTAGATAAGCTTAAAAAAAATTAGTAATACTATTTGTAATAAATCATAAAATCATGTATAATAAGCGAGTTCTTAGATACTATGCTGCTACGGCTCTAATGGATTAGGAAATTAATTAAGTTCTGGGTGCAGCTAAACAGCCGACAAAGCTGGGATTCACCAGAGAGATAAGAAGGAACTATGGCAAAGAATCTATTTGTTGGTTCACTCCCATGGAGTGTAAACGACGAGCAACTTGCTCAAATTTTTGCAGAGGCCGGTTCAGTTGATTCAGCTCGTGTTATCACAGAGCGAGACAGCGGCCGATCTAAGGGTTTCGGATTTGTGGAAATGGCTACCGATGAGGAAGCCAAAAAAGCAGTCGAAATGCTAAATGGCAAAGAACTTGAAGGCCGTGCTATCACAGTGAACGAAGCCCGACCACGCGAAGAGCGCTAAAAGCGCTTTTAAAAATCAATCTACCCCGCTCTGGCTATATAGTTATCGGGGTTTTTTGATATGTATTTATTATGTATTTATTGAGCTCTATGGACTAGTGTGCCCACCTGGGTATCACTGGCTACAAGGCCATGCTGACTTAAGAGTTTAGCTCGCAATGAATCTGAGAGACTAAAGTTCTTGTCTTTTCTTGCTAGCTCATAGCTATCTATCACTTCTAGCACTTCTGAGCTTAGTGGATTATCAACTATAATACCAAGCCCCATAATATCATCTACCAGCCTCATAGCTTCCCTGGCGTCAACTGTATAGACCTTGCCTTCTATTAGGCGGAGTGCCGAGAGAGCCTTGGGGGTATTAAGGTCATCACTAAGGGCCTGCTTAAACTCGGTGATGAACTGCTTAGTTTTTCCTGTATCATCAGCTTCTGGTAACTGCCCTACCCTAGCTAGCATTAGCTGGTCGGTGTAGGTGCGGATATTTTTAAGGCGCTCCTCTGCCGAGCTAATATCAGCTAAACAAAAGTCCATTTGGCTACGATAGTGAGCGCTGAGAATTAAATACCTGAGGGCCATAGGGTCATTGATATCCTTAAGGGTCATGATATTGCCAAGTGATTTGCTCATTTTCTGAGACTTAATACTAAGATGCTCATTGTGAATATAATAATTAGCCTGCGTACCGCCACATTGAGCAAGCTCGTTCTCGTGATGTGGGAACTTCAAATCAACCCCCCCAGTATGAATATCAAATGGCTGACCCAAGAACTCCGTACTCATAGCCGAGCACTCTATATGCCAGCCTGGTCGGCCTGGATAATTTTTGCCAGAGATATTAAAATCCCAGAATGGCTCCCCTGGTTTGTGTGCTTTCCAGAGTACAAAGTCAGCCACTCCTTCTTTTTGATCCTGATCGTTGGTGACACGCGCCCTGGCACTAAAATCCAAGCTAACTAGCCTTCCATAGGTCTTTCCAGAGGCGATGTAATTTTTGACACTAAAATAGACACTTCCATCGGATACATATCCTATGCCATCGCTAATCAATTGGGTAATGATGGTTTGAATGGGCGCAATGAAGTCAGTGGCCCTTGGCAAGTGGCTTATATCGTCTCGCCTAATACCGACCTTTTCGATATCATCAAGGAATATGTCAGTATACTTATCGGCTAATTTATTGATGGCATCAAGAGGCTCTTGGTTGGGGTAACTCTCGGAGGCTCTAGCTATCATCCTGTCGTCAATATCAGTAATATTCATGACCCAATCAACATTAAGACCCTCTAGCCTAGCTAGCACTCTCTGTAATAGGTCGGGCATTAAAAAGGCCCTAATGTTTCCGGCATGAATACGATCATAGACAGTTGGTCCACAGCTATAAATACTTGCACTACCGGGGTTAATGGGTATAAAATCTTGCTTCTTATTGGTCAGCGAGTTGTAAAGCTTTAGCATATGTTAGTTATTATAAACCTTTCGAAGTACTTCTGCTGTAAGCTGGCAATCTTCTAGGGCATTATGTAGATTGCGCTTGGGCAGACCTAAAAATTCAAATGTCTGCTCGGAGCGCACTATATCTCCTCTGCCCTGACCTACCAAATGCATATAAGCTAGGCTCCAAATATCTAGATAGTGATAATCGTGCTCATAAATATCCTTGCCAATCCCACCAAGCATTCTACCAAGCATGCAGTGGTCAAGCATTTCGTTCCAGCTTGCCAGATAGACATCGGTGCCAAACTTTTCTAGAAATTGATTAATTACTTCATCTTGGCTTGGAGAATTTTGTAGGTTTTCTTGTGTGATGCCATGTATCTTGGCTGACTCAGGGCTCATGCCGCTTAAGTCCTGCTTTATAAAGCTCAGAAAATTATCTTGCTCTACTAAACTCTCTTTGTTGAGTAGTACTGCTCCAAGCTGAATAGGTAACGATTTTTTTAGGTCCAGCCCGGTAGTTTCAAAATCAATTATCAGTATGTCTTTACTAAAACCCTTCATCTAGAACGCCTGCCTGTTATCAAGTGCTCGGCTTAAGGTTAGCTGGTCGGCGTACTCTAAATCACCACCTATTGGTAGCCCATGGGCGAGTTTGCTGATTTTACCTTGATAGCCCTGGTCTTGAAGTTTGCGAGATATATAGATTGATGTTGTCTCACCTTCTATATTGGGGTTGGTAGCTAGAATTATTTCTTCTGGCTCTACAACGGCTACCCTATCTAGCAGGCTTTGAATCTCTAAATCGTCTGGGCCTACTCCATCGATGGGGCTAATTACTCCATGCAGAATATGGTATTGCCCCCTAAATAGTCCGGTTCTCTCAATAGCGACTATATCCATAGGGCCCGAGACGACAGCAATTAGCTCTGGGCTCCTAGTGGTGCTGGTGCAAATTGGGCAGAGCTCACCAGTGGCATAGTTCTTACAAGAAGAGCATCTTTGTAGGCCCTTGTTTAGATCCAGCATAACCTTGCCAAACTGATCTACATCACCACTGGCTAACAAATAAAACACCAGCCTTTCTGCTGACTTAGAGCCAATAGATGGAAGCTTTGCGAACTCATCGATGAGATTAGTGATATTGTCGGGCAGTATTTGCATCTTTGCTACATACCAGGCAACTTCATACTGCCAGCTATCTCTTGCATTTTAGTTGTGGCCTCTGCCATAAGTTCTTTATTGGCCTGATTAACTGCTGCCATGATAAGCTCTGACAATCTATCGAGATCTTCGGCTAAATCTGGCTGAATTTCAATCTTCCTTATCTCAACATTCATGCTTGTCTGGCTAATAGCTAGCCCTGCGGTAACTACTACCTCGCCGTCACCAGCTTCAGCTTCTATTTGCATTCGCTTCAAGTCTTTTTGTAATTTAAGGGCTTTTTGGGCTAATTTAGCTTTTTCTATCATTGACATATTGATACTCCTTTTGTTACTGATTAATACTCTCTATTGTATCTGATAAAGCCTGGCTTCGCTATATCCCCCGCGATATGACTGCTTAAGCACCCAACTAGGCGGCACAGAATCATAATAATCATGCTGGCCAGTCTTGCCAATCAGCCAGACTCTGCCTGGTGGCAAGCTAGTAAATGAGTCCGTATAGACACCCTTATCGTAGAGGAGCCCAGACTCACCATAGCCATTAGGCCTACCATTATGGGTATAGAGTAGTATTCTAGAGCCAGTTTGATTATAAAAGCTTGAATCAAAATATGTATAGAGCTCAGCTGAGATTATGCTATCACCTGGCAAATACTGCTGATTTAGGGCATCCATTACATTACCCATCTGATGATTACCCTGGGAGTAAACATTTCTAATCCCCACGAGCTGTAAGGATATAACTACCAGAGCCAGCGCTACTGCAACTGCGCGATGTTTTTTCACAAGCGAGCTAAAATAAATTGCTAGCAACATACAAACGCTAAGCGCACTAAAAACAAAATAGCGCTGATGGAAGACCGGCTTGACTAGCGAAATTACAATGACAGATAAAATTGGTAAAAGCGTAAAAATAGCTAGAAGCCGAACAAAGCGCTCCTTAGACTTGTCTAAAATGGAAATATATAGGATAGCTGCCAAAACCCCCAGCGGCAGCACCCAATAAGAGATGGGGCCAATCAAGTGCGCGTCAGTAAAAGTAAAAAACTGCCAAATGGTGTCATTAAAAGTAGCGATGGATGTCTTAGATAGCCAGCCTAGCCCTTGACCGCTAGTAATTTGATTAATCATATTCGGTATCCACGGCAAAAAGATAATCACTGCTAAAACATTAGCTCCCCACCAGCGCCAATCTGAGAGTAGTTTTATTTTCTTATTGCCTTTTACAATATAGAGGCTAGCCACATATAGCCAAAAGCTAGCTACCACTAGAACCGTAAAGTAATGGGTATAAAGACCAGCCGATATTCCAAGAATATACAATGCGTACCCTAGCCAACGATTATTACGACGGACTATCATAATAAGTCCTAGCATAGCTACCAACATAAATACTCCCAGCACACCATACATTCTAGCTTCCTGGCTATAGCGAATCAAGAAAGGGTTAAGCGCTAGGATAACTCCAGCTAGTGCGGCAATATTATGTCGCTTAGTAATTTTATCAACTATTAAGTAGCCTAGCCCCACTACCGCAACTCCACATACAGCGCTTAAAGATCGCAGCGCAAGGGCTGAATTACCAAATATCACCGACCAGCCATGCAGTAGCTCGTAGTAGAGCGGTGGATGCACATCCCTAGCTGAACCAAGCCAAATACCTAGCCAGTCCCTACTTGCCAACATAGCACTATATCCTTCATCGTGCCAAATGCTCGACTTTGTAATCCCAACCCACCGAGCGGTAACTGCCAAGACTATAATTACACCAAACACCAAAACCCAATGCTCATTAAGATATTTACTAAACCTACTAGATGAATTAGATTTAATTTTTGTATTGGCCACGGAGTATCTGCCAGCGAATTTTAAGCAAATCACCAAAGGTCTGCACTGATGCCTTAATGGGTGAGCTACCGCTAATTTTACTGCCTTCCTTGACATCTTTCCAGTCAGGAACATCAATAAGCCCGATACTCATGCCCTTCTTTCGCGCAATAGCTAGTATTTCCATATCAAATCCCCAGCTCTCGATGGTCTGGAGCGGGAATATAATATCTGCCGACTCCTTAGTGAAAGCCTTAAACCCACATTGGGTGTCTTTAATACCAGGCAAGAGCAATGTCTGCACTAGCATATTGCCAGTACTAGAAATGATTTTACGAAGACCCTTGTGGCTGGCCTGGAGATTCCTAACACATATTGCTACCTGCTTGCCAGAGCCCAGCAGACTAATGGCGTCATCAATATACTTCAGTGGAGTAGCGAGATCGGCATCCATAAACAACACATACTTGCCCTTAGCTTTGAGCATTCCTTTTTTAACTTGTAGGCCCTTTATAAACTTGTCTTTTGGTTTGGGTCCTACATTAATTACCTCAAGGTCATTAAATAACGAGCTGCGACTTTTTACTTCATCGACCGTACCATCGGGACTTCCGGCATCAATTATTAGTACTTGGGCATTTATCTTAGAATGATCAAGGTATTTTGATAGTTTATCCAAAGTGGCGCCAATCCTGCCAGCCTCATTGTAGGTGGGTATGACAATACTTAGAAAAGTACTCATTGGCTAACCTCCACTGCGCTAAATAATAATTTGCCATTAAAGTCCGAGCGGATATCTATAACTTTAGCCTTTGGGAATTTGGCCTTGGTTAGCGTTATTAGCTTGTCGTGCTCATCGCCGGAGGAAATAATAATTAGCTTAGAGCCCCCAGATATTGGTAGCTCGGCTAGTTCTTGACTGCTTAGAAGCTGGTACTTAAGCTTCTTGTGGGTTAGGTATTGGATTGGATTGGCTTCATAGCCCCCCATAACGATATAATTAGCGGTGTTATTTTGTTGGCTCGTTATTAGGTATTTTGCGATCGTCACAGAGCCTTCATTGTAGGCCTCGTAGGTCTTAGGATCTTGGGCCCAGGCTACAAAGTACTGGCGATAGGCCAGCACTAGCGATAACCCTAACAGTACGCATACAATTACTAACCCAAAGGTCCTGGCAAGCTTATTGATGGGGAAGGTCCTATACCAGATGAATAATAAATAATTAACTCCTACACCAGCTAAGATATAGACCGGCACAGCTGTGCCAATAGAGCGAAGGGCGTGGGGGAGTCCTTCGGCTGTCAATAGTGCTGGTAAAAGCATTGAACCAAACACAGCCAGCAATAATGCATAGCGAGGTTTATTAAAGTTAGTTAGGCATATTATAAGCCCCAGCAAGAACATAATACCCACAAATAAATTAAGTAGTGGCTGTCCTGCTAGATTATGGCGATTGTTTGCATCCCCCACATAGTGATATTGCAAAAGTGTCTTGGCAGTTCCGCTTAGGAGTGTTGGGATGGGCTGGCCATTGTTGAGATCCTTATTAAGAAAGCTAGTCCCCCCAGTCCTTGCTGTAGAGCCGCCTGGATCCTTAAGTGTTGTAACAATCAGTGGCGTCATAACCAGCCCAAATACCACCAGGCTCAACACTAACTTCTTCCAGTGCTCCCCGAGCCACTTTCTGCGAAAAATTAGCATATAGATTGCACCCCCAAATATTGCCGTGATAATCATTGCAAAGGCAGTGTAAGTATAAAAACCAAGCCCCAATGAGATGCCCGCTAAAACATAAAAAATAGCTTTATTGGTCTTATAGGCTTTGGCACCAAAGAGCATTACCAGCCCAATAAATAGTGGTACCAAGCTAGCCCTAAAGCCATCACGCTGAATAGTCACCACCCAAGGGCTAATGGCAAAAAGGAAGGCCGTAATAAGTGCTGTGCGGCGGCTAAACCACTCTTTAGTGGCAAAAAATATTACAATTACACTGAGTACTCCAAAGAGAGCTGGCGCGATTCTTAGGGCAAGAATAGTATTGCCCATAGCATACACGAAAATGGCTTGCAGATAAAAGAACAGTGCTTCCCTAGGCCCATTGGTGTCATATATTATTCTCCAGTCGCGGTTTTCTAAAATTCTAAAGATGTCTAGACCATTGGCTGCCTCGTCTGGATGAAGGCCTGGTGGTAGGCTATTGAGTTGATAGAATCTAAAAAACACTGCCAATAATACAATTGCTAACAATAATATCCCTGACCAATATTTCTTAATAAAGTTTTGGATCTTATTTTTTTTCATCGCTTAAACACCAAATATTTATATGCTAGGTAGTTATAAACAAATACAATAGCGACTGCTCCAGCCAGGGCTACATTAGCAGTGTAGAAGGCTTGATCCATGGGTAAATATAATGCTTGACCAATAGAGTAGGCAACACTAGATGGCCATTGCCAACTCTGCGTGAAAAAACTCAAAATTGGTGGTCTTATGGCATAGAGCCCAAAGGTTGTAACAACAAAAAACATCACAATGCCAGAGATTCCGACATTCTTAGACTTAAAAGTGAAACGCTGATTAAAAATAAAGCTATTAATCATCGCCAATGTGCCAGAAATTACTCCAGCAATTATCAGTCCGGTTATGGCTAGGCCAAAGATACTAAAAAATTCTTCATTTTGTGGCAAAGTGGTGCGAATTAGGATATTTAATACTGAAAAATCTATTAAGGTATTGAGCACCCCAACTAAACCAAAGCGACCAACTTGGGCCACCTCAGAGTGTTTTGGAGAAGATTTAGATTTTAGATTTTTATCACTCATAACACTTATGTATTTATTATACCCCACACTAGCTAGATGCCCTATAGCTAGTTTTTAGCTCTATCAATAGACCTAAAAAGCGTCTGCTCGGGTTGGAAAAATAGTTCTACATTACCCGTTGGGCCATTGCGGTGTTTTTTGATGAGTATATCGGCGATGTTTTTCTTGTCTGTTTCTTTATCATAGTAATCCTCTCTATAAATAAACATCACTACATCGGCATCCTGCTCGATAGATCCAGAGTCGCGTAAGTCTGATAGCTGGGGAATCTTAGGCGAGCGTTGCTCGACAGAACGCGATAACTGCGATAGTGCGATAACGGGCACATTAAGCTCACGGGCAAGGCCTTTGAGCCCACGGGTGATCTCGGAAATTTCTTGCACCCGGTTTTCACCAGAATTACGCCCACTCATTAGCTGTAAGTAATCAATTACAAGTAGCCCTAGGTCATGTTCGGACTGTAAGCGTCTAGCCTTAGTGCGCATCTCCATAACATTAGCCATAGCTGAATCATCAATAAATATTGGTGCCTCTGCCAAAATCCCCATAGCCTTATTAATTTTTTCAAAATCCTTATCTTCGAGGTTACCTGTTCGTAATTTCCAGCTATCTATCCCCGCCTCAGATGCTAGTAGGCGGTCTATTAATTGCTCCTTACTCATCTCTAGACTAAATACACCAACCGGTACGCCTTCCTTGGTGGCGACATTTTGGGCAATATTAAGCGCTAAGCTGGTCTTGCCCATACTAGGACGAGCAGCAATTATAATTAAATCGGACTTTTGAAGGCCAGCTAGGATATTATCAATTCCTTTAAAACCAGTAGGGACTCCCCGCAGACTGCCCTTGTCCTTGTGCAAGCTATCGAGCCTATCAAAGCTCTCTACGAGCACATCTTTGATGGATACAAAGTTTTGGCGGAGGTGCTTTTGGCTAACATCAAAGAGTGTTTTTTCGGCATTGTCTAATAATGTATCAAGCTGCTGATCCTCATCGTAGGCCATGGTGTTAATTTGGCTGGCTGCTTCAATTAACCTCCTGAGAGTGGCTTTCTGGGCAACAATTTGGGCATACTGTATGACATGGGAGGCTGTAGGAACGCCATTAACTAGCTCTGTTAAATAGCTAGCCCCCCCAATGTCTTTGAGCGCTGATTGTTTTTCTAATTGTTCCGATAGGGTCACGATATCTACAGGCTCGCGTTTTTCATATAGCCGCAAAATAGCTTCAAATATTAAGCCATTTTTTTCAACATAAAAATCACCAATATGCACGATGTCGGCTATTTTTATGATGGCATCCTTATCTAGCAATAATGAGCCCACTAGGCTAGCCTCGGCCTGTGGATTCTGGGGTGGTAGCTTAGCGCTAAGCACATCCTTGACACTGATATTTTTAGCCATCTATAACCTCCCCGCCAAGTATGGCCATGGCTGAGCTAACTAGATCCTGGGTAGCATTTTCTGTGGTATGATTTGGGGTAGGCACAAGCTCGGTAACTAAATGCATACTATGGCCATAGACCTTGCTAAAGGCTTTCTCAACTAGGCTGGTGTTATGAGCCTCAGAGACTCTGTCCTTATGGAAGCTAAAACGACACTTGACCCTAATCTCTGTGCCATTAACGCTCATTTCCGAGCCCATAAGTACGGCATAAAGTGAATTATTGTGGTTTTTTATTACACTGAGAGATTTAATCAGTTGCTCCTCTTGTTTAACGCTCGATGGTACTATAGTGGGCAATATGGGGCTAGCGGGGTGGGTGCCGACTGGTGAGATAACTCTGCTGGGTGTGGATTTTATCTGTTCTAACTCTGGGGCTAGCTTGAACGAGGTAGGAGCTAATAATGATTGGCTTGATCTGGCTAGCCCGACCTGCAAGACAAGCTGTGGTAGGCTGGAATGGCGCATATTTGCTTGAGCCCAATGTAGATTCTCGGCAGTTTGAATTAAAAAAGCACTATCATGGGTTTTGCCTTCTAATAAAAGAGCTTGGATGTGATCAAGCATTTGTTGGGTTAGGAGTGAGGCATCGGCACCAATATTAAATAAATCCTGCAGTAAGGAAACTACTTTATTTATATCATGGCTTTTACTGGCATCAAATATCTGCTCTATTCTGCTGGTGTCTTGAAGGCCAGTAAAATTAGCCAGTATATCAACGGTAATGGGCCCATCAAGAGTTGATATTTGATCTAGGAGGTTGATGGCGTCCCTAAAACCACCTCGGCTGATTGTGGTGATTAGCTCTAGGGCGTTATCATCGATATCGATTTTTTCTTGCTTAGCAATATAGCGCAAATGCTTGGTCATAGCAGCAGGTGGAATGGACCTAAAGTCAAATCTCTGCGTTCTGGATATGATAGTTGCTGGGAGTTTATGGGCTTCAGTGGTAGCAAAAATAAAAACCACATGAGCTGGAGGTTCTTCTAGTGTTTTGAGGAGGGCATTGAAGGCTGGGGTAGTGAGCATATGCACCTCATCAATAATATAAACCTTATACTCTAGCCTGGCTGGTAAAACTTGGACTTTTTCTCGGAGGCTTCTGATTTCGTCGATACCCCGATTACTAGCGCCATCTATCTCAATAATGTCCAAGTAGTCGGCTATGACATCGTCCTTGCCTAGACCGTTGAGCTGTTTCGCGATAAGCCTGGCGATGGTTGTCTTACCTACTCCTCTTGGCCCAGTCAGTAGATAAGCATGGCTATGCTTGCCAGATGAAATTGCATTAGTAAGCGTGCCCACGACATGCTCCTGGCCGACTACTTGGGCAAATTCAGCCGAACGGTATTTGCGATATAGAGCCAAATTAGACAAAATTACCTCCCTCATTCCATTTCATTATAGCTGATTAGAGAGCTATTTTATAGATAAATTATACAGTAGAGATTAGAGCTTCAATAGCTGCCCAGGTGGCCTCGGAGTTGGCAGGGACTACAATGGTAACTTCATCGCCTGATTGAGCTTTAAAGTAGGTAACGCTAGCGTACAAGACTCGATATTGTCTATCGGCTACAACTGCTACATACTGGCCGTTTTCAAGCGACATCTTAGCAATTATTTTCTTTCGCTCCACAGGACCAATTTGCTTGTATATAAAGCTTCCATCTTGGGCGATAGTGAGCTTTAGGGTATCGCCTTCTACTAATTTGGATTTAGAGGCATAATTAGCGGGTACTGGATAAGCCTTAGAGTCAGGGCCAATCATATTCTGACCATCAAACTGGCCTTCGATAATTTTACCTACCGAATCTTGGGAACCCGGCTGAACAATATTTTGTTTTTTAGGCTTGGGAAGATCGCTGGAGCTAATACCAAGTTTTTTAAGCTCACCTTCTACCTGCTTAATGGTATCCTGAGCCAATTGCATTTGTACTGCTAAATTTTGCAATACTTGTTGTTTATCTTTATCCTTCATTTTGTTTGCCTACCTTACATAAATTACTTTTGCTAATAGTGTAGCAAAGAAAAGCCTAAATGCCAAACAAATGTAGTGGTTCACTTGCATCGTGGACACTTCACTCTCTAGTTTGGCCCTGTACTCGTCTGGTGTCAAATAGCCCAAAAGTAACAGAGGGCTGTCCTCTATCTGGAAGAGGACAGTCCTCTATCTCTACTACAACTATAAAAAAGACCCCGAAGGGTCTTTTTTATAGTTGTAGCAATTAAGGGCTTACTGTAATTCTACAGTAGCGTCCTTCGACACGTCTTCGACCGTGACCTCAGACCAAATCGGCTCAGGGCTTACTGTAATTCTACAGTAGCGCCGGCTGCTTCAAGCTTTTTCTTGGCTTCTTCGGCTTCTACGGCAGGGACATCTTCTTTGACCATTTTAGGGGCGCTGTCTACTACGGCCTTGCTTTCAGCTAAGCCAAGTCCAGATACTTCACGGACAGCCTTGATGGCATCAATTTTCTTCTCACCGGCAGCAATTAACATCACATTATACGAGCTCTTAGTTTCGGGGGCATCATCTTCGTCGCCTGTGGCCGGGCCAGTTTCGACCACGGCTGCTGGAGCGCTCGCACTAACGCCAAAATGACCTTCTAAGACCTTAACTAATTCAGCTAGGTCAAGAACGCTTAACTCTGCGATTTGGTCAACTAGAGCCTTAAACTTTTTTGGTATAATTGTCTTTTCTTGCTTAGAATCCTCTGGCGCAGCAGAAGCTTCTTTCACGACCTCTTCTTTTGGTTGATCTTTCTTTGTAGTTTCCTCGGACATTTTACGCTTTTCCTTTCTTTTCCTGAATGGCACCTAGGGCATACAGGAATTGGGTTATATTACCGTTTAATACTCTTACAAAACCACTAAGCGGGGCGGCAATTGTTCCTACAACTTGAGCGATTAGAACATCACGGCTGGGAAGCTTAGCTAGCTCCAAGACGACCTCACGGCTAAGAGTCTCGCCAGACTCATTGATCGCACCTAGGATATTAAGCTTTTGATTATCCTTGGCAAAATCTGCAATTATCTTGCAGGTTTGGGCTTCGTCATTACCAAAGGCGATGGCCATTGGGCCAGAGAATACCGATGTATCGGCATCCTTGAGATTGGTGTTAGCGATAGCAACTTTTATTAAGGTGTTTTTACTCACCTTATAGCTTATATCTGCCTCTCGCAAATTATTGCGCAATTGACTTATAGCTGAGACATTTAATCCTCGGTAGTCAGTCATAACGGCAATCTTACTAGCAGAAAAGGCCTCAGCTAGGGCAGCTACATCAGCTTCTTTTTGCTCACGCGTCTTTGCCATAGGCTCTCTCCAATACTTTTTAGTTAATGTGCTTGATTACCAAACAAAAAAATCTTTGGACTAAGCCAAAGAATCTAAAGTTTGAAAATCTATTTAAAAGATTTGTAACCTCTTGCTAGCAAATTTAAGTCTTTTGAACTGCTACAGTCTTTGGTAATCAAGAATAATTCTAACAGATATGCATAAATATATCAAGCTATTGCTAGGTAGCCTCTATTCGTACCACCAAGCCAGGCTTGTTGCTAGCTTACTGGAATAGTCTTGGAGTGCGCTAGAATCTATCTTGCCAAGGATAGCTTCGGCTAATACTTGGCCCAAACCGTTGGCCTGCGCAATACTTAATCCACGGCTAGTGAGGGCTGGCATACCTAGCCTTAGGCCACCTGGCTTCCATGGCGACTTAACATCGTTGGGTATGGCATTGCGGTTGGTGATGACCCCACAGGACTCTAGCCTCTGTTGAAGCTCCAAGCTATCAACATTCTCTGGCAACTTACAAAGGGTAAGGTGGTTTTGTGACTTAGCAGTAAGCTCTACTCCCCCACCCACCAAGCCATCTTCTAGCGCGCGAGTATTAGCCAGAACGCTTGCAATATAATTTTTAAAGGGTAGCTTATCTGGGTATTTGTCCTGATTGAGAGCCTCAAGTAAGCACTGCCCTACGGCGGCTATTTGATTCAGATGCGGACCCCCGCTTGTTCCTGGGAAGACAGTCTTATTGATAGCAGAGATATGGTCATTCTTAGCGAACAATAATGCTGATCTGGGACCTCTAAGAGTTTTGTGGGTGGTGGTGGTCACAAAGTCCGCTCCGCTATCACCGCTAACAAATGGACTGCTGTGCTCCCCTACCGCTACCAAGCCTGCGATGTGCGCGATATCAGCTAGCACCAAGCAACCGTGCCGATGAGCAATTTGGCAGTATTGCTCAAATTCATACTTTCTGGGGTATGAAGAAAATCCCAGTACCACTAGCTTAGGTTTGTATTCTAGAATTTTTTTATTAAAATCATCAACATCTAGCTCGTAGCCATCTGGGCCACGGCTAAGATGATAGGATTGGTGCTTAAAAAATTTTAGGTAACTGCTGGTGGAATGTAGGTGGCTAAGATGCCCTCCACTAGCCAAATCAAGGCTTAGAACCGTATCGCCTAGATTTAGGACCGTCAAATAAACCATTGCATTGGCTGGGCTACCCGATAAAACCTGGACATTCACTCTGTATTCACCAGTTGGGTCAAAGAGTTCTAACGCTCTAGATTGCACAAACTCCTCCAACTCATCTGATAAAACATTGCCCGCATAGTAGCGCTGGCCAGGATAACCTTCGGCATATTTATCATTCCAGATAGATCCCAGTAGGCTTAGTACTTTAGGGCTAGGGTAATTCTCTGAGGCAATCAGATTAAGGCTATTTTTCTGACGCTGTGACTCGGCTTGAGTTAATTCAAATATTTTGTTCATAAGTTTATATTATACATCAAAATAATTATAGCCCTCAGATATTCCGAAGGCTATAAATAAATTGCTTTAAGTAGAATCAATCTTTTAAAAGATAACTAATGATTACTTATCTTTAGATCTTTTTATGCTTAAGCGCTGTTCGGACGCGGCCCGACTAAGGCCATACGCGTTATGATCAACATAACTCATGGCATTGCCAATAACCGGATCTACGGCACAAACTAACTTGTGCATTTGCTGGCCCACTTTGCGATATGCGGGGTGGCCATCTCGGCCGGTGCGCAGTTCCAGCATAAACATCAACGCCCTGGCGTTAATATTCATTATTACTCGCATCCGATATGCCAAGCAAGTGACATACTGGGCTGATAGCGGGTAGTCTGGCGAAAGTAACATGTATAGCATGCGGCTAAGATCCATAGCTTGCTTATAAAGCACAGTTTGACCCATGTCCTCAATGACTGGAGACATTGTCCACCCTAGCGATGGTCCAACTTCCCCCCACTCCATAGTCAGTAGACGGTGGCGTTTCCAGTCACGCATAATGCCAAAGTCAATTAACATATCAAAAGAGTAAGTGGCATGTTCAAAAGCTCTTCCAGGCTTCCACCGACGGTTGCCGGTGGCGCTATCAAAGCTTCCACGGTCGCCACAATAGGCAGTTACCAGCCGCTCTTGAGCTTGTGGGCCAATACTATTGGCTAGCTCACGGCTCTCAAAAAAGGTTTGATTTGTCGAGCTTTGCTCAAAAATGATAGCCGAAGCTACCTTGAGTAGGTTGTCTGGATCGCTCCAGCCTAGCGCTACCTCATTATCACTTAGCTCGGCTCTGCTAGTGCCAGTGGCTTTAGTGTTTTGCTTTTCATAAGCACCTACCAGCTCTTTGACGCTAGCCCGAGTATCTCTTTTATATTTAATCCATTCAAGACCCTTTTTAGGGTCATCAACTTGATTAAAAAATGCCGGAGATGCATCAGGATGGCGAAGCTCGGTAAGCGCCAATAGGCCGATAGCTCTGGCCTCTGGAAGACCGGAGCTCATGAGCCGTCGAAGCATATTAGCGGCTGCTTGAGCACTGCCATAAAAGCCAACATTACTAACAATGCCAGCAGGCAGAATAGGCCGAACTGCATCCAGAGCCTGGGCTTTAATTGAAGCTTGGTAGGCCCTGTTATCTCCATCAAATTCACTTCTGGGATTTTGGGTCTGGAAGTACTCTTTGGCATGCTCGAGCATCTGTTGGTAGATACCAAACAACTGATCCATTGCTTGGCAATAGTGCTTACCATGACGCCCGTCCAAAATACTAGAAGGTAGGTAGTAGCGGAAACGGCCATCGGCCATAGCTAACGAGTAATCAATATAGCGAGTGGACTGCTCAAGATAAGCAGCCAGCCTTCCCCTCTCAATTTCATTGATTACAATATTACTTACCTGCTCAAAGACAATATGTACTCCACCAATCTGGCTCACCGAATCGTCCCCGTACTCATCAAAAATCCGCCGATAAAGATTCTCGGCATGGTCCGTTGAAAAGATAGGGTCTTGAGATTCCCTAGCCAAGGTTTTGGCTATATAGTAAAAACAGCTTGATGGATTGTCTTCCCAAGCTTTTTCAGCTTCGGTTTGCGAGATAAATTTAGCCATGCATGATATGGCTATCTCCTTTCTTGCTACAAACTCATCTAAGAAAAGTCGCCTGGTACTCTTAGGGCTCCGTGAATATCGAGCAAAAAGCGCTCCTATCAGTATCTGGGGCAAGTTAATGGGGCAAAACACTGGCCCATCGATATTGGTGAAGTACTGACGAAGGATATATGCTTCATTCTCGGTAAAGCTCTCCACCACATACACACTGCCGGAGTTGGGGATGGCCATGAATTGCTCCATATCTACTAGGTAATATTGAATTATGAAGGTTCTTTAAAGCCAAAAATATTGTAGTCTTATTATGGATTAAATAAAACCATTAGAACTACTAAGATAATGCTTTCGTTGCAATACTACTATTGCTTGGCAGTCTTAACGGCTTCACTGCGATCTAGCTTAATACTAGGGCTCATTGAGGAACTAAGGAACATATTCCTTATAAAGACACCCTTAACGCCACTGGGTTTAGCAGACGATAAAGACTTAATGGCAGACTTGGCATTAGTAAATAGATCCTCGGACTTAAAGCTCAACTTTCCGATAGATATATGAACCACGCCATTGGCATCATTTTTGATCTCTATTTTGCCTTGCTTGAATTCTTCGACTGCGTGGGCTGGATCAGTGGTAACTGTGCCATTTTTGGGTGATGGCATAAGCCCCTTTGGGCCAAGTACCTTGGCTAGCTTACCTAGTTCGCCCATTTTTTCGGGGGTAGCAATTAATACATCAAAGTTGAATTTTTCCTGAGTGATTTGACTGATGATAGCTTCGGCGTCATACATATCAGCCCCTGAAGCTTTAGCGGCCTCTGCCTCTGGCTCGGCTGCTACTACGGCCACCTTAAGAACCTTTCCGGTCCCCGCTGGCAATATTGAGTTGGTGCGGACTATCTGGTCGGCCTGGCGAGGATCGATATTAAGAGTAATGTGCAATTCTGCGGTGGCATCAAACTTGACAGAAGATATTTGAGGCAATAGCTCGATGGCTTCCTTAAGTGGATATAGTTTGTCCTTTGAGATAAGTTCTCTGGCTACTTTTTGATTCTTGGTATACCTTATAACTCGAGGTTTTTGAATTGGCTTGGGGGCTTCAATGGCCTTTTTAGCTTCTACCTTTTTGGCTTGTCTTGCTTCTTCCTTGAGCACCTCAGCCTTGACCTTGGCGCTACGCTTACCAGCCTTGGCTACGGCTGTATCCTCAAGGGCTTCGTCTGCTTTGGGTTGAACTATTTCAGCTTCAGGTTGAGCTATTGCTGGTTTAGATGATACTTTTTTTGTTAGCTTTTTTGGTTTGATATCATTTGACGATTGTTGCTTATCTTTTGGCATTACTACTCTTTCCGTGGTGCAAACCCGTTCGACTACGCTCACGGTCCCACAAAATTAAAATTATTATTCTACTTCTACTCCCATGGAACGAGCTGTTCCGGCAATTATCTTTTTGGCGGCCTCAACATCGTTGGTATTAAGATCGGGAATTTTCTTTTCTGCGATCTCGGTCAGCTGAGTCTGTGTTAATTTACCAACCTTATCTTTATTAGGAACTCCTGAGGCTTTTTTAAGCTTTAGGGCTTCTTTGATGAGTGTTTTGGTGGGAGTTCCCTTAATAACAAAACTCATTGATTTATCAGCATAAATAGTTACTAAAACTGGTGTTGGCTGCCCTTTACGGTCTTGTGTCTGCTCGTTAAATGGATTAATAAAGTCCATCATATTAACCCCGTGTTGTCCAAGTGAGGACCCAACAGGTGGAGCTGGTGTGGCTTGGCCTCCCATAATTATCATTTTGACTCTAGCGTGTGGTTTTTTTGCTTCTTTTGCCATAATAATTCCCTTCCTAAATCCTCTTTACCTGAAGTGAATCAAGCTCCACCGGAGTTTCTCTTCCAAACATACTAACTAAGACCTTGATCTTGCCTTTTTGTTCGTCTATTTCATTGACCTGCCCATCAAAACCCTTAAATGGTCCGTCGATAATATTAACAACTTCATCAATCTTGAAATCAATACTGTATTTTGGCTCGTCAATGCCCATCCGGCGTTGAATTGATTTAACTTCATCATCACCCAGTGGCGATGGTGCGGTGCTGGTACCAACAAAACCCGTCACATTTGGTGTGTTGCGTACCATGAACCATGAATCCTCGGTGATGACCATATGGATCATTATATATCCGGGGAATATCTTGCGCTCTACGGTGCGACGGTGCCCATTTTTAATTTCAATTTGCTTTTCCTTGGGTACAATAATATCAAAAATCTTGTCTTTCATGTCTAGGGATTCAATTCGTTGACGCAAAGCATCGGCTACTTGATCTTCATATCCAGAGTAGGTGTGTATAACAAACCAATTTTTTTGTTCTGTAGGCATTATGGAATCCTTAAAATTAATGTTTTGAGGACGGTTCTCCAGATAGTATCAAGGCCTGCTAAAATTACGCCCAGAATAAGTGAGGCAATAATTATCAAAACCGTAAGCTGCAAGGCCTGTTTTTTGGTGGGCCAAACTACTTTTTGCATTTCTGCAACTGAGTTCTTGATGTAGGTGGTAAATCCGCGCATAAATTGTATTTAATCTAAAAAAGCCTTTTTTCGGCCTTTTGTTTATTCTACCTAATAAATATGCCCGTTGTCAATGATTTCATTGGGGTTTGGGAAGGCTAAGCTGGAACGAGGAAGGTAGCTTATTATAGAGCGAGGTTAGAGATTGTATTATCTGGTCTGAGTATAGGTAGGCTAGAATTAGGTATGCTGCGATTATGGCTAGGGCTATAACAATCACCCCAAGATAGCGCCAATATTTTAATTCCTCTTCCTGGGATAGCACTAGTCCCAGCATATTACTCTTAGCCTGGGCCAGCTTAGACCAATATCCAGCCTGCCAGGCAGTCCAGATAGTCCAGAGGATATATAGACTTGTAGTAGTAAGAGATAATAGCAAAAACAATATAAGACCAGATAAATCTGAGCTAAGAATGTAAATATTTAACCCCACCAGCAACAAGCTAAAAAATAGCACCGCCAAAAAAGAAATAAGCGAATTAAGCCCATAGCCAAGGTTAGCTAGGGGATGAAAAAATACTTGCTTAAGGGCTAATGTGGTTTTATTTGGGCCATCCTTGCCACCGACTGCTACACCAACCAACAGCCAAAACTTAAAGCTATTATAGAGAGTCAATAAAACTAGCGCCACCACTGCACTAACGCCATATAAAATGAGCCCAAGACTTACAGAGCCATAACTCAGTACATAGGCCACATAAAAAGTTCCAAAAACTATTACCACAAACAGCACGAATGCCATAGACTTAATAATTTTCTGGCCCACAATACTAAATACCAACCCTGCTGATTGTTTTAATGATTTACCTATCTTGGGCTTACGGCTATCAAGTTGTTGGAAACGGAATCTTATAATTGCCGGTGATATTAATGTGTCCGCTAGTCCGCTAACTATAACTATCAACCCTAAAACTCCCATAGCTACAACTATCTGAAAGGCATTTTGAGGATCAACTACAGACTTAAGGTAGCTTAATATTTCATCTGGCCTGAGAGTTGCTAAATACTTTACTTGAAAGCTAATGATCGGCAGCGCTGCAATTGATATGACCTTTAGGCTTAAGATATTACGAATAAAAGCCAATTCAAATATATCGGCACTAAACACTGCCCCCCAAGATGCTTTAATAAGCGCCAAGTAGCGCAGCTTGCCACTACTGTGCCTGCTCATGCGGACCGGCTGATTGGCCACAGACTCTCTGTGAGGATGGATTGGTTTTGGAGGCTGGGTCGGGCTAGTCTTGGGACGGGCGACAATTGGGCCTTTACGAACCTTAACGATATCGATTTTTTTTAGATTAGACATAATTTTGCTTATGTTTAATTATAACTCTAATCACGCAAGCGAGCAAAACTTTTTTTAAGCCTTACGGCCCTGCCCATCGTGGTGTATAATATGAACTCAATTATTAATAATATAATAATCACTTTTCTTGCTTAAAGAATTTAGGTTGCTTGGTGGTGGTGCTCGTACTCCCCGCTCTATTGAAAAAACTTATGTCATGAACAAGACCTCAACAAAAAAGAATCCCAGGCTAAGCATTAAGGAAATGCTAGCAAGCTCAAGGCCACTTAGCTGGGTCAATACAGCAGCTCCGTTTTTTGTGGGATATTTACTAGCCCATGGCTCTATAAATATTGCCTCTATGATAGGTGTTATTTACTTTAGCTTTTTTTATAATTTTTTATTATGCGGGGTAGGTGATATTTATGATGATAAATCAGATATTAAAAATCCTCGCAAAAACTCCATTGAGGAAGCTGTCGCGAATAAGCACAAGCATAAGCTTATGTTTTATTTTATTGCAGGCAGTAATCTGCCAATTGTACTATACCTGCTTGTTACGGGGACCCTTGCTAGTGGTGTCCTGCTAATAATAGTGATATTTTTAGCTTTGAGCTATTGGGTCAAACCTTTTAGATTTAAGGAAGTTCCAATTCTAGATTCTATTAACTCTAGCCTGCATTTTGTGATGCCATTTATATTTGGGTTGGTATATGGTAACGCGCAGTCCCTGCCCTGGCCGGCAATTATTGCCTTTTTTATGTGGGGCATAGCCTCACATTCCCTTGGCTCCATCGCAGACATTAAGCCAGACCGGGCTCGCATAATTAGCTCTATCGCCACTAAGCTAGGGGCTAAATTCACCAATACTTATAGCCTTGTATTTTACTGCCTGAGTTGTCTGGTAGTTATTATATTCTATTTTCCGTGGGGTTTAGTTGCTGGAATTATACTATCTCCCTACGCGGTTAATGTGGTATTTTTTAGAAAGTATAAATCCGATGCTAAAAGCGATGAGTACAGGCGGGCCTGGAAGAATTTTATTTGGCTTAATGTGATATGCGGAGCATGGCTATCGCTACTGCTATTATTTATATTTGACCCATTTGGTTTAGGTGCAACGAGAGTAGGCTGGGTGGGTGGATTTTTAATTGTCTTTGCTACTGTGCAATTTGCCCTGACCTACTATAACTACAAAAAAATCGCCAGACCCAAGACCAAGCGACTTGGAGAGTTGCCCAATATCAATATATTATTACACTCCATCGGGAATCAAGACGACATCGCCTCTACCCTGCTAGCTTTAATCGGTCAGAATTACCCACACTTTGATATATATTATGCCAATCTAGATCACAATCCACAGTCCTATAAAATAGCCGAGGGCTACCAAGATAGTAGGCTTCATATTATAAGAGTAGATAAAACTCCAAGTGGGTGGACTCAGCAAGCCTGGGCTACCCATACACTACTAGCTAAAACAAACTCCGAGCTGGTGGTCTTACTTGGGGCAGATACTATTCTTTTACCTAATACTCTCTCGGTTATTGCTAGCCTCTTTGACTCCCAAGGACTTGACTTAGTTTCGTTACTTCCGGCCGACCAAAATAAATCATTTTGGCAACAGTTAGTGATGAGCCAAGAACAGTATTTGCTGATGGGGCTATGCCCACCCGCATATCTTACTCAATACTTTCCTTTTCTTGCGACTGCCTACAGTAGTTTGATTGCATTTAAAAAGTCTGCCATCAAAAAAATTGGAGGCTTCGAGGTTGTCCGCTTGAGCCCCCTAGAAGATCTTGATATTGCCAATAAGGCTAGGGAGAAAGGATTAAACACTCAGTTTTATGCAGCCAGCGAGCTGGCGGTAAGCCAAAATAAGTCTAGTTTTATAGAGCTTTATAAATACAATAAGCAACGGCTCTACCCCAGCCTGCACTTTAATATGCCGTTGAGCTTGGCGCTGATTTCTGGTGGGCTATTGGTGATTACATTCCCGCCGATCCTGCTAGTGACCTTACTATTACTGGGCGCCTATGAGGGTACAATATTGCTAGCCATTGCTTGCGTCCTGATGTTATGGAACAGGCTATATGTGATGATTCGCTCCAGGCAGAGTATTGTTGGCGGTTTACTCTACCCTATTGGCACAATGATAATGCTACTTGCGGTAATTAGCTCTATGGCTGGCTACGAAATTAAAAAGCCTCACTGGGAAAGTCGGCTAGATATACCATCATAGTGCTGGAATAATATGCTACCGTTTCTTTTCTTTGATTTTTTTATCACTGCGTTTAAAGATGACTTTTGAGATTATTATGCCAAACACACTAGCCCCTGCGATTACAAGAAATACCGGAATTGTCTGAGATATAAGTGTCGCTACAATAGCGCCGATCATCCCAACTCCAAAATCGGTCTGCGAGGTAGGTGAGCCGATACCTAGCGCAGAATATAATATTGTCGTTAGCCCGGCCACTATTAACCCAATTATTGAACCTGCCAAAAAGGCAGTAAAAACTCTAGAGAGCTTTTTGCTGCCTTTTTTGATATTAAGTAGTGCTACCAATACTGAGCCCCCAATTATTACAGCCCACAGAATTGGTATAAGTGTGACAGCAGTGGCATATATTGACCTAGCCTTATCTAGCTGGCCCAATACATTTTGGTCGGTTTTGTCCTTGCTAATAATAGTAAGATAGTCTGGCAGTATTTTACTAACTTCAAATTTAGCCTTAGGGTCATCGAGTTTGCTGTTGATACTTTTTTTAATAGGCTGCAAATCTATTTCTATCTCAATTGATTGTGATGAATTATTGAGCCATTCTATAATACTTATTTGGCTATCCTGTAAGATGCTCTTAACTAATTCTGGCGAGACAGCACTGCTAATACCATTTTGAACTATAGTAACCACATCCCCGCTGCCTACTACCTGAGACTTTAGCGAGCTACTAAGGCTCATGGCTGTTGACTTATAAAACCCAGACTCGTCGAGAACCTGCGTAATCTTTTGGTTAGAAGAAAATACCCCCACAAATGTCATAGCATAAACCAATAACACAACAGATATACAGATAATAAACTGAAGGAGTTTATTCAATAGTGACATTACTGCTTGGCTTTCATGCTTGATATTTTAAAGCATAAGGCCATAGATAGCTAGCAAATATGAGAGTAGTAATGGGATTATTTGTTGTAGTGTGTTAAAAACTGCTCTTTAAGGTCAAAGCTGGTCTGTTTAAAGGTGGCCAAAATGGAATCTAAGGCTTGGTTTCTTGTGGTTATGAGCTTTTGAATTTTGGCTTTATCTAGCGCCATATTAATCTTAATACTCACAAACTCTTGTTTGGCGGAATTAATATCCGCACTGAATTTTATCTTAACATCAGGGCTGGCTTGACCGTTAGCACAGGCCGCGCGAGCTTGGGTCGAGATAGATTCAATGTTGCTCATAAATTTAACCTCTGAGCGAGATACTATATCGTCATGCGTGGCAACCAACGACCCTAGGCTATCCCTAAACTCTTTCCTTATCGCATCTATACTACTTCGCCTAATATTAATTGCTAGAGTAATTCCCGCACGGTACTCTGCCACCGCCGTAATCTGCTCAGTGCTTTTGGTTAATTTGTTAATTTGACCATAATGCTCTACCCGGCTCTTATCGACATCAAGACGCAATTTGGCTAACTTAGTATCAATGATGTCCTCTGATAGCTTACTCCTAGTATCCTTGGCAGTTGCTTCATTTTCATTATGTCGCTGGTGTATATTTTTATAATTTTCATTTGCTATAGATTCAATACGCTCACAAAATGGTAGGGCTTGGATGTTGGATTGTTCGCGAGATTGGGCCAAGCCAGTGGTAATAAAAGTAATATTAAATAATACTAATCCCACCAAAACTATTAAAAATAATTTTTTAATTGCCAGCATTTATAACCTCATCTAAATTAGACTCGTTCGATAGCTTAGCCTCGGCTTGCTGAGTGGCGGCATTATCTGTGGCAGAATTACTAATGTCGTTTTCGGCATCAGCCAAATTAAGGTTATGAAGATTATCAACCGTGCCATTAGCCTTCAAGGCTACGCTAGAGAGTGGGTCTGCTGGCCCTCTAGAGTTAAATATAGCTAGCCCTCCGGCCATCATAAATACAACAAACACTGCCAGCACGGAAGTTGTTAGCCTTAATCTGCTAGGCCATAATTTTGCCGCTAGTGAGCTGGGCCTGTTGGGGGTGGTATCGATAACCTTAAGAGTTTGAGACATGGCATGCTTACCGCGGCTCGGCTTAGCCCGCAAGCCCATAGCCTGAGTTTGGATATCTAAAACCAGCTGAAGTTTTTTTACTTCAGCTGGGCTAAGCCCACTGGTGTGTTTAGGGGATGCTTTTTTAAGATTATTATCTAGGTGATATTGAAGTATTTGTTGATAGTTATTCATTGGTTTTTTCCTTGTTCATTTCTAGCTGAAGCTTTTGGATGCCCCTAGAATATAATTTTCTAGTGGTTACGTCGCTCTTTTTTATTATTCTAGCAATCTCTGGATTGGTAAGGCCATCCACTAGCCTTAATGATACTACTTCTTGGTAATTGTTGGGTAGCCGCCTAATGGCAGTAATTATCTCAGAGGTAGCTTCCCTGGAATTTGCCAGCTCATGTGGCCCTTGGGCTGTATCAACTAACAGCGGTAGTATCGTCTCCGAGTTTGATACTGGGCGAATTTTGTTTGAACGCCAATAGTCTGCTATCACACTTCTGGCGATAGTAAATACATACGCCAATGGAGAATAGCCTTGGTCTTTCCAGTTTGCAAGGTTTTTATAAAAGCGAATAAACACTTGCTGGGCTAGATCCTCGGCATCATCACCAGTGGGGACTCTAAAGGCTATGAATCTTAATATAGGCTCATAGAACTCAACATAAAGTTTCTCAAAGGCCTGATCATCGCCAGCCTGAGCTGAACTAATCAATTCTAGCAAATATTTTTGCTGGCTATCTGCAGCCATAATAACGCTTCATATCCTTAGTTTGTGACATCCGATGATTATACAGCATTTTGACTTATTATTTAAGCTTATTTATGCCCCCTACCAGATATGTTATAATAAGCTTTGGTAGAAAATTAAAAAATACGATTTGTAAAACCAAGCCGCTAGGCTGTTTGACAAATCGATAGGAAAAATATGGCGATAACTGGAGTAATTTGCCTATAAAAATTACGAAAGTCTAAGCCGTATTTAGACGAAGGGGTGTAGCTCAGTTGGCTAGAGCGTCGGTCTCCAAAACCGAAGGCCGCGGGTTCGATTCCTGCCACCCCTGCCATCCTTCGCTGAAGCTCCGGACTGGCAAGCCGGTATGAAGCCTTGTCGAAATACGGTAGACCATGAACCAAAGCAATTATCAAAACAAGTGTATAATAAACATATGAAATTCTGGAAGAAAAAGACACCAATTATTGTACAAAAAAGTTCTGAGCCCTTAGTATGGCCACAACGACCCTATGCTATACAGCTATTGGTTGATAGCGGTAATAATCTATCTGAGCTAAAAAAACTACTAGCTGGCATAGAACGCCCAGATTTGTTACCTTGCCCAGCCTGTAAAAGTAGCGATCTAGTAACTACAATGGACTGGGGGCTTATGCTAGAGCCCGAGGAGCCGTGGAGAAGTTATGGGCTTACAAGCTCTGGTGGGTATCCTGGTGGTTGTTGTATAAGTTATCCCGAGGCACGATGGGTATGTCTTGATTGTGGAGCTCAATTTTTCCCGAACGGACGAATCCTTACTAAGGCAGAGGATGGAGAATAATTTTATAGATATTGATACACTATATCTATGAAAGTATTTATTGAAAACGAAGCCGGCAAGGCTATCAAGAACATCCATAATGAAAAGACGCTCGAGTTTAAGAAGTCTTACGAACTCAAGCTGGCTTATCCTTATCCGTACGGATTTATCCTCAACACCACCAGCGGCGATGGTGATAACTTGGATTGTTTTGTACTCACAAATCAAAAACTAAAAACCGGCCAAACAGTTGATTGCGAGCCGATTGCTCTGATGAAACAGGTAGAAAACGGCAATGAAGACTACAATGTAATTGCTGTACTCAAAGGCGAGTCTACTGAATTAACTCCAGGAATCAAAGAGAAATTAACACAGTTTACATTGCATGTTTTTGACCACTGGGAGTGGATAAAAGACATGCGAGTAGAAGGCTTTGATAGCAAAGAGGCTGCCCTTAAATACATTGAGTCTTGTAAAGATTAGTTCTAGCATCCATAACCACCTGGAGCCAAGTATTATGCTTAAAAGATTAAAGGATTTTTGTTATCATTAGTCTATGAAGTCTCAATTATTACAGAACCCAGAGATTAAACGAGAACACCTAGTTCCACCAGTAAAACTGGCTCTAGTGTATCTCAACAAACCACTAGATGTTGCATTGACTGCCCAGCTTACTATTGCTACTGGACATATAGAAACGACATTTGTTGGTAAAAGTATGGATTATAAACATAAAAAAGTGGCTGATAAGGTTGCATCCTGGGGGTTTAGTAAAGAATCAATTAAAAGTTTACCAGAAGATAAGGTGCAGACAGTAACTGAACTTATAGAGAGAAATCCTAATAGTCGATTAATTGGATGTGTGGTATCTGGTGGTTCTAACCCATTTGAATTTGATTGGAGCGATGAAGATATACTCGTAATCGGTGGTGCAAATGGGCTGTCCAGGGCTGACCAAGAGTTAATGGATGGGCTAGTGACGATTCCGACAACTGAAGCAACATCATTTATGACTGTTTCAAATGTGGTATCTGCTCTTACCTACCATATCCTTACCCAGCGTGGACTTTGGAATAAGATAAGATAGTAATTTTTGATACAATGAAAATACTGGCTGATGCGACAGTTAATATGATATTGACTAGGTAGGCGTGTAGCCCCTAGATACCACAGAAAGAAGTTATAATAGCATGAAAATCATTGAAGCAAGGCTTGCTGGATATGGCCAGTGTGTGGTGCCTTAAACCAGGCAAACATGATATATTGACGAGTGAAAGGCCTATGCCAGCTACTTGCGAGAGGTCGTAAGTCTTTTATCTAGGTTTAGTGCTCGTAAAAGTGATAGACCGCGGACTATCAAGCGCTACGGTCGCACCGCTTATAATTTCTCCGACTTTGACCTGACCTGAACGAACAATCCGGTCAATCTCACCAACAGCTCTCCTGCCAGGGTTGATACCTAATCCTACTGTATCGTTAGTGGCACTAACTGCGACAATAAAATCGTCAGCCTTAGCTTCTAGTTCGGTAACCACCCTTTCGCCCTTCTTGGACTTATCCATTCCAAAACTTGACACCGAGAGGGGTAGGCCGTTAACCGTTAGCTTATACTTATTAGGCTGTATCTGATCAAACCCCTGACCTTCATTGGTAACAGTGCGTAGTAACCCATCGTAACTTATTGAGATTCTTATTACTTCCGTTCCGCTAGCTCCGTAAAAATCTAAACCATTTTTGGTAGGCACCAAGATTGGATTAACCATATCCACCGCATCACCCCCTTCAGTATCCTTGAAAAATTCTTTACCATCTGGCCCAACCGCTATTAGTTTAGCGGCTGTCATTGGCCCTTCATAATGGACACTGCCGAGTAATATGGACTTATGTTCTTTAAGTTCGCTCCATTGAATTTCTGCCATAGGACTAGATTCATCAACTACGACAGAATCACCTGCTGGCTTGACTCCAGTATGTTGTAACGTCTCAACCACACGTAGGTCAATGCTATCTCCAAGTTTTGCCTTAAGCGCATCCACCTCCGCCTGGGAGTTAATACCCCGATCAGCATTAGCAACAGCGTTATTCAGTTCAAGCACATGTTCGGATATATCTTGAGCTTCAACTTTGTTTGTATCTTCCACTGCACTATTAATACCTAGGGCGACTCCGGCTGCAGTAACTCCCGCTACGCCTATTGCAACATTACGCCAGAACTTACTGTTACGTGTTGATCTTCGTTCGGCAAATCGTTCATTTTCAATCATTGCGAGACCTTTCTATTATAGGTATATACTACAATGAAATACTGGCCGAGACAACAGTTAATATGATATTGTTTAGCTAAAGAATGGCAATGCTAGAGGAATCAATCTATACTAATTAAGAGTATGAAATATCCCTTTACTAAGAAAGAATCAGTCAAAGAAATTCTGCATGGCGTTACTATAGTTGATGATTATCGCTGGCTTGAAGATAGTGATAGTAGCGAAGTATTAGCGTGGACTAAAAAGCAAAATGAATTTACCCATGAACAAATCACAAACCATGCAAATATAGCGGATTATAAAAATGAGTTAAAGGCGTTTTACAATGTCGATGATTTTAGTGTCCCTCATCATTGGGCGGGCTACTATTACTGGTCTGAACTAAAAGCTGGCCAGAACCAATTTGTACTCTATAGGAAAAAAGGATTGAATGGTGAGCCAGAGTTACTTGTTGATCCTAATGGTATAAGAAAAGACGACGCCATTACATTACAAGCTTGGGCAGTTTCACCTAAAGGAAAGTTTTTGGCTTATACATTATCAGAAAGTGGTAGCGAGTACAGCAAAATATACATTGTAGACTTGAAGACTAGAAAAAAATTGGAAAAAGATACTATACCACTTACTTGGCATCCCGACATAATCTGGTTAGCAGATGAAGCTAGTTTCTTTTACACCGCTATTCCTGACCCCTCCACTGTTCCAAAGAATGAAGAGCATTATCATCAGCGACTTAAGTTACATGTAATTGGCCAGAACACAAAAGATGATGATATTATCTTTGGCGAAGGACGTCATAAAGAAGATACTTATGCGGTAGACATATCTGATGACCGCAAATGGCTCACAATTAGTGCTGCGCGCAACTGGACTAACAATGAAGTCTATATCTATGAGATTGAAACACAAATCCTGACACCACTTATTGAGGGAATTGATGCTGAGTTTTATGCCTCTATTACCAAAGGTCAAATTTACGTTTGGTCGGATTATGAAGCAGAATTTGGTAGGGTATATAGTTTGCCTATCAACAACCCCCCAAATTTAGATAACTGGCCAGTAATTATTGCTGAACGTGATTATGCACTCAGTGGTTTTAATTTAACCAGTGAGTATATTGTAGCCCACTACATCAAAAATGCTTGTTCATATACAGAAGTATTGGATTACAATGGCAAAAAAATAAAAGAATTAAAATATCCGGAGTACTCCACTCTAAATAGCTTTGTAGCAAATTACGATGAAGCTGAATATTTCTACAGTTATACAAATTTTTTAAGCTGTAACGTTATTTATCATTACAATCCAGATGATAAGTCGACTAAATGTTATCGAGAAGTACCATCACTTATAAACGCAGAAGACTTCGTTGTCCAACAAAAATGGTGCGAGAGTTACGATGGCACGCAAATCCCAATGTTTTTGGTATATAAAAAGGGTTTAAAGCAAAATGGCCAAAACCCAACTTTATTGACTGGTTACGGGGGTTTTAACTCGTCTGAGATGCCATATTTTAATGCTGGTATCATGCCCTTTATTGAACGGGGTGGCATATATGTAGTAGCCAATATTCGTGGTGGCGGAGAATTTGGTAGGAAATGGCACGAAGCTGCTATGTTACACAAGAAACAGAATTCCTTTGACGATTTTATTGTAGTTGCAGAGTTTCTTAATAAACAGAACTACACAAGTCCAGATAAACTAGCTATAATTGGTGGCTCAAACGGTGGTCTGTTAGTTGCAGCGTGTGCCGTGCAAAAACCAAAGCTATTTAAAGCAGTTGTCTGTCAGGTACCCTTACTCGATATGATTAGGTTCCCATTATTCTTGATGGCGAGTCGCTGGACTGGTGAATACGGCGACCCAAAGAAAAAAGCTGATTTTGATTTAATCCTCAAATGGAGCCCTTATCACAATGTTCTTCAGGGTACTGAATATCCAGCATTTTTAATCACGACAGCAGATCATGATTCGCGAGTCGAGCCATTACATGCTAGAAAAATGGCTGCTTTACTCCAATCAGTTAACCGTACAAACCCTATTTTAATACGAACTGAGGTTGAGTCAGGACACGGTGGCGGTGTACCAGTAGAAAAATATATTAACGCACAAGTAGATTTACTCGCGTTTTTAGACTGGCAGTTATTAATCGGTAGCAGTAAAGCCAAACGACCCAACAGAATTAGCAAATCAAGTAAAAAAACTACTTCATGATGCAGATCTCAGAGCTCGGCTAGGTAGAAAAGCTAGAGCGCAGGTCCAGCCAGATTGGGCATGAGATAAAAGGATTATGGAACTAGAAAAAGTATTTTAAGAAGGCTCTAAATGGATAACATCAAAATGACATGGGTGACAAGTAACCAAATCAAGCAAATTGATGCAGGCTTACCAATATTACAGGTTTATATATGGATTATAACAACCGACAAGCATATTGTGATTGTGTCAAAAGATGGCAAACATTGGCAGTTCCCTGGTGGTAAACCAGAACCAAATGAGGAGATTACCGACACAGCTATTCGTGAAACGACCGAAGAAACCAGCCTAGACTTATCACCATATAAAAACAAGTTAAACTTTTTTGGGTATTATGTTGTAGAGGATAATAACAAACAAAATGATAATCAATTTATTCAAGTTCGTTTATACTGCAATATAAATAAACTAGCCAGCGATATGAATGTTCACGCAGGCAAAGAAGACTTAAACCAGGCAGATAGTGAGAAGATCAAGTTTGTTCGGGTTGTGACTATTAATGAAGCCACCCAATTGATTCCGTGGCTGAAGAGCTCGGGCGAGTACACTACCCTACTCAAGATGGGAACTATTTAATTACGAAAGACGACCTGAATATCGAAAGTCAGATGTATATGCAAACAATTGGGATTGCAGGGTCATTAGGAGATGAATGTGGTATGATTCTTTATAAGGATGCTATCTTGTTTACGGTATTAAACATAAAAAAGCATTAAAAGGTTGTGATATTTGACTAAAAAGCACTTATAAGAAAGTGCCAAATTATTGCGTGCGATGTAATGAGCACTAGGAGGGCTTGGAATTGGGAGTTTATAGCAACACACAAATAGAAAATGCCATAAAGGAAGGGCATATTATATTTCACCCTTACATGCCCAGACATATAGGTGGTAGCAGTATTGATGTAACTTTGGGCCATTGGTATTACCGTACAGAAAAACCGAGTGAAGGCGGCTTCTATAACCCCATGGATGAGACGGCCGTAAATAAATACTTTGATGGCCCACATCATGCCGAAAATCACGGAACCTGGGCCAAAAAACACGGACGACATTTATTTAAAAACATCCCAGCCAACCATCCGATAATTGTTCTGCGTCCAGGCCAGCGCATACTAACCCATACTCACGAATTTATCGGCATAAAAGCTCCTGGTACCAGTGCTTTGCAAGCGCGCAGTACCTGGGGTAAAAATGGCGTGTCAGTATGTTTAGATGCCGGCTGGGGAGATCCGGGTTATATAAACCGCTGGACTATGGAAATTTATAATATGAACCAGCACGAAAGCGTGGTTATACCAGTCGGTGAGCGTGTGGCGCAAATGGTGTTTTATGATACTGGCCCGGTAAGAGGTGAATATAAAAAGCTAAGTGGCAAATACCAATCTGGGAAAAGCGATGATTTAAATTACATCATTAAAAACTGGCGACCGGAGCAAATGCTACCCAAAGCTTATAAAGACAAGCGCAATCTACCAAAAACCATAAAAGGGCTTGAAGGGTGACTAAAACTTAGTATTTAAGCATAATAACTATCCAAATATCGGTTATAATAGTAGCTATGGACAATTCCGAAAAGCTCGCTAAAACTTATGATGATACAATACTCCGGCCCAAGGTAGTTACACCCCTGGTAATACTTGTGGCGTTGCTAACCTGGCTGGCCTACTACCAGGGGTTGACCTACACAAAAAGTCCACTACTTGTAGCTATTCTAATTATCTCTTTAATATTATCCTCTTTGATTCACTTCAACCCCCAACGCTTCTTAAAGCACCCCGCTCTCTACCTTACCTTCTTCCATATCATATTAGCCCTAATGTTGATCTTTGTATTCCCTACGCTATCCCCCGCTATGCTATTTTGGCTATTGATGACCTACTTAACGGAATATTATTACAAAAAAGTGGGGCTATTTATGAGTCTCTCTGGACTACTAATTACATTAATTACTAGCACATTATTACAAAAGCCTCCTTTTAGCTGGACTCTAATGCTAACGCTACTCCCCTGGTTTGTAGTAATATCTGCTGTAGCGATGGTGGTTAGTAGTGTAATAATAGTAAGCCGTGAAGCACGTCTAGCGGTGGCTAATCAACTAATGCGAGCGGAGTACGAACACCAGAGAGTCATATCGTTAATTAATAGTATGGTTGAAGCCGTGATAGCTGTAGACGACCAGGGCATAATTAATATTTATAATTCTGCAGCTATTGAATTGCTGGATACCAATGTAGATTTATTAAACCAAAATATCAACTCTATAATGCACTTAACGGATATTAATCATAATGAGATTAATATTATAGATATGGCGGCTAATGCCCCCAAGGCCCTAAGCAAGGCCGGAGTGTACTTGGATATTAGCGCTACGGATCGCCGGGCACTAGAAATTAATATTAGCCGAACCTCGCTATTTTCATCCACATCTCAGCAAAAAGGCTACACCTTCTTAATTCATGATGTAACCGCAGAAAAGAGCCTTAATGAGGAGCGTGATGATTTTATATCGGTAGTTAGCCATGAGCTTAGAACACCAATTGCGATTGCCGAGGCCAATGTAGCTATGGCTCAGCTTGCCTATAAAAACCCTAGTCATACACCTCAAGAAATATCTGAATCGCTAGCAAACACCCACAAGCAAGTAATGTTCTTATCCCAGATGATTAACGACCTAGCTACTCTTTCTAGAGCCGAACGAGCTGGCGCTGAGGTTGCAGTAGAAAGTTTTGATATAACTAGAGCTATGACGGATATAGACAGCATCTACAGAGTTCAGGCCGAGAACAAGGGCTTGAGCTTTAATGTCCTAGTTGACCAAAATATCCCAGCCTTTAATGCCTCGGAGCTATACATCAAAGAAATCCTTCAAAACCTAATATCTAATGCCATCAAATACACTAGCTCCGGTGGAGTAAAAGTAGTGGCCCATACCACCCCTGAGAGCACACTAATGATAGCGGTTACAGACACTGGTATAGGTATCAAAAAAGCCGAGCAGCACAATTTATTTCAAAAGTTCTGGAGATCAGAGAATACCCGAACCAAAGAAACAGATGGCACAGGGCTAGGGCTATATATATCAGATAAGCTGGCTCGCCAAATAGGTGCTAAAATTACGCTAGTAAGTGATGACAATAAAGGCTCTACCTTTACTTTGACTATACCAATGCCTAAAGCCAGTAGTACCTCACAACTCCCTACTAGGCGTAGAAACCGCGAGCAGGCTGGCACTGAGAGTGAAGGAATTATTCAAAGTGATAAAGATTAGAGCTTACGATTTTTTGCTATCCGGCATTACCATAGCGCTAAAAATAAAATAAATAATGATTCCCGGTATAATGCCTGTCATAATAATAAAAATCAATACTACTATCCGTGCTAATGATACATCTATACCTAAATGCTCGGCCATGCCACCTACAACTCCAAAAACTTTTTTATCTTTTGAGAGTGCTAGTTGGGGTTTATTGATAGGCTTTTTTTCCATTGAAATAGATGGGGCCGACGGTGGGACTCGAACCCGCAACCTGCTGTTTACAAAACAGCTGCTCTGCCAATTGAGCTACGTCGGCTTGGTGCCGGGTGAGAGATTTGAACTCCCGAAGACATAAGTCAGCTGATTTACAGTCAGCCCCCGTTGACCACTTGGGTAACCCGGCATGTTATTTATGGAGCCACCCGCGGGAGTTGAACCCGCGACCCCTTCCTTACCATGGAAGTGCTCTACCTCTGAGCTAGGATGGCGTAGGCGGTAATTTACAGATGTAAAAGCAGATTATAGTCTACCAGTTTACTGGAATTTCTTCAAGGCTGGATTAGAGCTTAGGGCCTGCTTGGCACGAACATTATTTGGCTCTAGGTGGATAATAGACTTAAATATTTGAGCTGCCTGCTGGGGCTGATTCTGATGCAGGTGGCTTTCCGCTAGTAAAAGCATTATAGCAATACTCTTTGGCTCTAGCTTGAGCGCCCTATTAAGCATTATAACTTGTTGGTCGTATTGGCCAATAACCCTATAAACTCTAGCCAACGAGACGAGCCGAGCAATAGTTTCCTCCATATCAATAGATTTTTCTAGGGCTTTGGCTGATTGCTTGAACTTATGACTCTTAAAGAGCATCATCGCCAAATTATAGTAGCTGGCGGCGTTGGGATAATTATCGGCAACTATCTCAAAGCACTCAATGGCATCATCGACTTGCCCAAAGTGAGAATAGATAAACCCGAGCCTACTGTAGGCTAGGGAGTTCTTACGATCCACCTTTAATACTTTGAGGTAGGCCTTCTCTGCGGCTAGGTAGTTTTTCTCGGCGTAGTACCTGCCGGCAATTTCTGTTAAGGACTCTAGCCTAGAATCGTTGCTGACAGGCAGAATCGCTAGGCTATCGACGATGTAGTCTAGGAATCTTATTTTATACCTACTAAGCAGTAGGAAGGTTAAAATAAATAATAATACAAATAGGGTGACTTCTAGGGTGACTTCTAAAATCATTCAAACTCCAATGCTAGAGATTCAATTACGAACTTTGGACTACCATTATTGTACAGATGTAGTTGGGCTAAAATCAAGCTATTAGAGCGCTTTAGCCAAAGTGTAGATGGGCTCTGAGCCTGTAATTTGACAGCTAGGGCGCTAATTATTGCTGCTGCTTTGGGTTTTGAATCAATGCTAGAGGCCACTATTAGCCTGTCTGGTAGGCTGGTGCTAAGCATAGCTTCGGCCTGAATATTAATTTCAATAATATGATTTAACTCCTCCTGGCTACAAGACTGCTCTAGCTTGGCTGGAACTCGGCCGATAATATTAGTGATTTCTGCTGGGATATTAAGCGTTTCAATTAATCCTGCCAGCTGAGCTTTGGTTGGTGCATAAAAATTAATTAATTGCAGGCGGGATAGGATTGTTTTAGGAAGTGAATCGATTGAGTCAGAAACAAAAATTATAACAGTAGATGGAGGGGGCTCCTCAATAAGCAGTAAAAGTGAATTGGCAGCTTCAATGCCTAATAACTCGGCATGGTCAATAATAACTACCTTGGACTCAATACCACTGGGAATTTTTCTATTTACAAAACCAGCGACTTCTTTGGCTTGACTAATAGATATCTTCTTACCTTCCTCTGGCGCAATTAATAATATCCAACGCTCAATATCGCCCGTGGTGGCATGACTCCCTAGTAGAGCTTTGGCAAAATTATGGGCTGCTTGAGTCTTGCCGAGCCCTGGCTGGCCGACAAATAAATAGCCATGGCTAGGGCGCCGCAAAGCTAGGTCTAGCTGAGTGGAGGTGGTGTGGTGAAGTACTAGCTGGTTCATTCTAACCCTTTTAAGAATACTACTAAATCATTAGCTAGAGGGGCAAAAAAGGTTGTTTTAGTTTTTTTACCAGGAAGCTTTAGGCTGAGCTTTTCGGCGTGCAAGAACTGCCTACCGAGGCCTTCGGGCATGGACTTACCTCCATAGAGCTTATCGCCAACTACCGGATGGCCTAGATAGGCAAACTGTACTCTTATTTGGTGAGTACGCCCAGTGTGGATATCAACCCCAAGATATGAGTACAGACGATACTCGCTAAGGACTTGATACTGGGTTATGGCCATCTTGCCTGTGGTGTGAACTGCCATGAGATTGGGGGCCTTGAGCGACCGGCGCAGTGGTAGCTCAATCCTGGCAATGGGGTTTTTAAGGTGTCCCCAAATCAGGGCCAGATAATGCTTATCAACTTCTCTATTGGCAAATTGAGCCTGTAAAAATTCTAGGGTCTGGCTGTCTTTGGCCATAATCACCACGCCCGAAGTATCCTTATCTAGCCGATGAACTATCCCGCCACGCATATTATCATCACGGGCCAGCTTAACGGCGAATGCTTTCTGGACTGTGTAGCTCTTATCTAGGCTATTTTTGGGGTGCATAATAACTCCAGCAGGCTTATTAATTACAATTACCTGCTCGTCCTCGTAGAGTGTTGGTATTGGCTGGGGTAGGGGCAAGCCCTGGGCAATAGTCATACTATTAGATTATACAATCTTTTGGAGGGATTGTAGTTGGTTTTGTGTGCCTAATGCTATCATCTTATCGCCTGGATATAAGACTTCCTTGCCTGTCGGGTGCACCTGGCTAGTGCCATTGGTGCTATTTAATGCCAAAATACTTACCCCCTCGGTATGCTTTAGAACACTCTCTAGCTTATGCCCACTGGCCCTAGAGTCCTTTGGTACTTCTATTTCTTTTATCTGTAGCTCAGAGTTTTTATTAGTAGCGAGAACATCAAGCACATCAATAACATGTGGTCTCATCAGCATGGTAGCCATATGAAATCCTCCAATTTGGTTTGGCATTGCAACCTTATCGGCGCCGGCCCTAATCATTCTTGTTACATTCTCCTCTCTATTAGCCCTAGCAACAATGTATAAATTAGGGTTAATTTGCCGAGCCGTAAGAGTCACAAATAGATTGCTAGAATCATCTCCTAGCGAGGCTACAATACCCTTGGCTTTACTGATCTTAGCCTTATGGAGATCTTTTTCGAGGGTGGGATCTCCCACAAAAGCGGTGTAGCCTAAAGCAATAGCCTCCTTAACCTTATCTTCGTCTCTATCAATAGCCACGAAAGATTGGTTCTCGCTTGCTAACTCTCTGGCAACCTGGCTGCCAACCCTACCCAAGCCACAAACTATATAATGATCTTTCATATTTAGTAATTTTACCTTTATTTTACGGCGCTTTAGTCCATCGCCTAGTCCTATGATATACTCGCCAAAAAGCTTAAGCAAATATGCTAACAAAATTAGGCTGGCTAGTATTAATGATAATACCACAAATCTAGCTGGCCACGACACCATTCGGAAGTTATCATGGTGAGTTAAGCTAATATAGACAGTTCGGTACAGAGCCTCAACGAATGATATATGCTCATGACCTACTAACAAGCTAGTAGCAATTATAATAAAAGCTAAAATTAGCAATGATAAGATTACGATTTGTTTGCGGCGCATAACTCTATTATAGGGCTTATGCTTAAAGATGTCATTGCTTAAGCGCGATAAATATTGCTTTTTGCCACCAAAAGTGGAT
>JBCLLN010000002.1:0-65935 GCA_039738635.1 Candidatus Saccharimonadia bacterium
TTACTTCTTTATTTATGAAGAACTCGCCCCGCTGAAGCGGGGCTTTAGACAGCTTCATAATAAGGAGCTTAAAGCATCTGCTTATTTTCTGATGTTCGATGTCGGGGGTAGTGTTCTTAAAGCCCAGACGCTAGTTTGAAGCCCCCGACTATCTGAATAATCTTTAAAAATCAAATAAAGCCTTTGCTTTCTGGTTTGGCAGGATTAGGATTACCGCCGTGCGGGAGGAATCCGCGCGGGCTTGTTTTTGAATTTTTCAACGAGCAGGCAGTAATAAAAATAATTCTAAAATAAAAAATGAGGTTTGTTTCTGATAATAAGATAAAATCACATATAATAGGTATATGATTCGGAGTTTTATTCTAAAATTATTAGCGATAACTGCAGCAGGAATTGTTTTCTTTTTTCTTATATTTGGTATTTACTTTATACATAAATTTTATAATAGTATTTTCAGATTATCATTCCACCAAGTTTCCAGTTCCTTAACTACAAAAATATCTCAATGTGAAAAAATAAGTGATTGCAAATTATTACCTGGTGACATTCTAATTCGCCGATATATTACACCAAAAACATGGGTTTTTAATAAATTTGCTCATCCATATTTCACACACTCAGCATTTTACTTAAGTGACGACCAAATTATAGAAGCGATTGGCACAGAAAAAGACCATAAAGATGAAATCCAAATTTTAAAACTTTCAAAAAGTGGTTGGCTAGACAGTGACATAGAAAGTTTTGTTATTGTGAGGCCTAAATATACTGATGAAAAATTAGACCAGATAAAAAGAAATTTAACTGCGATTGCAAATGACCCAAATTATAGATTTGGACTACCACAGTTCGGGGATAAGCAGGCAACATGTGCCGATCTTATACTTGAACAATTACTTAATGAAAAAATTACTACTACATCTAATACACCAAAAATAGTAACTCCCGACTATTTATTTTGGTTAGCTGTAAGCAATCCAAATAATTTTGAGATTATTGGATATAGTATCCATAAATAGCATTTATCGACTTATTATGAAAAGCCAAAGACTACCTACTATTAAAACTGGTAGTGGTGACAAAAGTAAGACAAATTTCGGACTCCATTTTTTGGAATAAATACCGACAGTGTAAAAGATAGCAAAAATAACTGCTGACAAACCAAAACCAAAACCAAAAATATAAGGCACAAATTCACAAAATTTACCAGTACATGTGTAGAAATCATATACAAAATATGGTAGTGATAAGAGTAGTAAAATAGGTATGCCATATCCAAAATAATTTTTCTTTTGACTGTTTGATTGAGAAATAAGGATTGGAACGGCTGTCGCAAAAATAGACAAGGCAAGTACTATAAAATGCCACCATGATAACTCGCTTGATTCAGTAGTAATCAATAGAATAATAGTACCAATATTCATTAGTAGCACCATTATCCAATTATAAAAAGGTCTTTTGTCTGTTTCCATAAAAAATATGTTTAATACTAATAAAACGAACTATTTTAGTTTACTGTATTGACTATACCATATTTCTAGTAAAAAAGTTATGGCTGTCAAAAGTAATAACTAAATAAAATAATAATTATTATATTACTTATGCCAGTAAGGCATTTGTTACTTTTAAATACCCCAAAAGTAACTAAAAGGGTTTCCGACTGCTAAACAATACATAAGCAATCAACAATATTCTTCTTTCTGTTTTTTCAGAACGATTCTTTAAGGAATCGGTCCAGCCCAGCTGGACTTGGCTGAAAATAACCATAAGTAAAGAACATATTTGATTTTTCTGATTCTTCAGATAGTCGGAGGGCTTCAAACGCAGCTTGGGCCTTAGAACATCTATCCCCCCGACATCGAACATCAGAAAATGAGTAGATGTTTTATACTCCTTATTATGAAGCTGTTTGAGCTTGATACGAAAGTACTAAAGCGAGTTCTTCATAAATAAGGAAATAAAATTTCTATGAATGCTTCTAGATGTGAGCTACAGTCGGGCAGTTTTGTATTACTTTTGGTGGCAAAAGTAATGAAATACTTAGCGCTTGGAGAACTGAGGAGCTTTGCGGGCCTTGCGGAGTCCTGGCTTTTTGCGCTCTTTCTTGCGAGGATCACGGGTGAGATAGCCATGTTTTTTAAGACTTGTTCTAAAATCTTCGCTCATTTCCACTAGTGCCCTAGAAATACCTAGCCTAATAGCATCAGATTGACCTCTTAGCCCACCGCCATCAACCTTAACTTCTACATCAAGCTCCTTGGTTTTGGAAAGTAAAACTAGTGGAGCCCTGAGGCTATGGACATAAGTTTCGTTGGCTAAAAAGTAGTCATCAGCAGATCTTTCATTGATTGTAATAAGGCCCTTGCCTTTTAATAGCTTGACCACAGCTACGGATTGCTTACGGCGCCCGATGGCTCGGTAATAATGTTTCTTGGTGGTGGTAGTTTGTTCTGCCATTTTAGATCTCCAACTTAATTATTTCTGGCTGCTGGGCTTCATGCTTATGTTCTGCAGTTGCATAAACCTTGAGGTTTTTTAGCATTCCGTCACGGAGTTTATTTTTAGGCAACATTCCAGCTACTGCATGCTCAATAACTCTATTGGGGTGCTTTTGAAGCATCTCTGCTAGGCTTGTTTCCTTAATCCCGCCCGGATAGCCACTATGCCGATAGTAGAACTTGTCAGTGAGCTTATTGCCGGTAACTTTTATTTTGGCGCAATTAGTAATAATTACTACATCTCCCGTGATGATATGAGGAGTATAGCTAGGTTTGTGCTTACCCATTAAAATCTCAGCTACTCTGGTGCTTAGTCTCCCCAGAGTTAAGCCTTTGGCGTCTATTAAGTACCATTTTTGGTGAACATCGCCTGGTTTGGCTGAAAATGTCTTCATTTGCTAGCCCCTTTTGCTACTTTGGCCTTAGAGGCACTTTTAACTGCTTTGGGTGCCGACTTAGCCTGCTTACCAGCGCTGGGCTTAGCCTTGGCTTCTGGCGGGGTAGCGCTGTAGTCTTTATCTAGTATTAGCTCTACTACGGCCATACTAGCACCATCGCCTAACCTACTACCAGTCTTTATGACTCTAGTATAGCCACTACTTCGTTGCTTAAAGCCGTTTATTAGCTCCGTATTGAGCTTTTCGGCGGCAACTGGGTTAATTGTGGTACTTAAGATTTGGCGATAATTATGTAAATCGTGCTTCTTGGCCTTGGTCACTAGCTTATCAAAGTTGCGGGCTAATTCTTTAGCCTTAATTTCGGTAGTCTCAACTCTTTCATAGAGAATTAAAGAATCGATTAAGCCTCGGATCAACGCTCGGCGTGGTCCTGTTGCTCTTGAAAGTTTCTTTCCGATGTAGCTATGTCGATGCATAATATATTTTTAACTATCCCCTATTCACCTAGGGCGTCCTGCCCTACCCCAAGTTCATTAAGCTTTTCTATGACTTCTTCTTGAGCTTTAGCTCCAAAGCCCTTAAGGTCTTTAAGGTCAGCCGATGTGAAATCCATCAGATCCTTAATAGTCTTGATCTCGTTATTGATTAAGGCATTAGTTGTTCTGGGGCTGAAATTAACCTCATCTACTCCTATTTGCGCCATATCGGCCTCTGCCCGCTCGGTAGCGGTCATAATGCCTCCACTGCCTACTGAGACGACATCGTGTCCAGCTAATACCTGGAAGTGCCCTACAAGTACCTCGGCGGACTGCATGACAGCCTCTCGTGGCGAGATAGTTCCGTCTGTCTCTACTTCTAGGACAAGCCTATCAAGATTAGTCATTTGCCCAACACGAGTGTTCTGGACATTATATCGAACTCTCCTAATAGGTGTGTAAATAGCGTCAATAGCTATCATGCCTACTGGAAGTTTTTCGGCATTTCGGCTTTCTACTGGTGCATAGCCACGGCCTTGCTCAACCTTTAATTCAATTTCTAACTTTGCTTTGGTGTTGTCTATGTGAGCAATAATCAGGTCTGGGTTAACAACCTCAACATCATTATTAACGGTGATATCGCCAGCCTTCACAACACCCCCAGTTTTTTTAAGAATGAGCATTACAGGCTCTTCGTTAGGATTTTTAAAGCGGACTTGTTTGAGGTTAAGGATAATCTCAATCATATCCTCCTGAATGCCAGCAATAGTTGAGAATTCATGGCTAGCACCTTCAATTTTGACTGCTGTAATCGCACTTCCTGCTAGGCTAGATAATAATACCCGACGGATTGAGTTTCCTAAAGTCATTCCATAGCCTGGATGAAGTGGCTCTAGCATAAACACTGCTGAGTTATCGGTTGTTTTTTCTTCTTTTAATTCTGGTAGGTTGATGTCGTATAACATTGCTTCTCCTTATTATTTAACGTGAATAATACTCTATAACTAATTGCTCTTGTATGTCGTGGTCCTGCTCCTCTCGCAGTGGTGTCCCCATGACTTTGGCGCTGAATTTCTTCTGGTTGAAGCTAAGCCAGCTAGGCAAAGTTTGGTTAGGGTCCATACTGTCTTTGAGGGCAACAAAATAAGTGGTTTTAAGGCTAGCTTCACGGATGGTAATTTCGTCTTTTGGTGATACTAGAATGGATGGGATATCAACTCTAGTGCCATTGACGACAACATGTCCGTGACTAACTATTTGGCGGGCTGATGGTCTAGATGGGGCGATTCCAAGCCGGTAAATGACATTGTCAAGTCGGCACTCTAGTAGCTGTAAAAGGTTTTCCCCAGTAACGCCCTTCATTTTTTCAGCTTTATGAATGTAGCGCCTAAATTGCTTTTCTAATATCCCATATATTCGCTTAACTTTTTGTTTCTCTCGAAGCTGGAGTGAATAATCACTTGGCTTAGACCGTCTGGCCTGGCCATGCTGGCCTGGTGGATAATTACGACGAGTTAGGGCTTTAATGGCCTTGGGATGGGTGGCTGTGCCTTCACGGCGAGCAATCTTGACGGCTGGAGTTAAATTACGTGCCATCGCTATACTCTCCTAGCTTTCCGGGGACGACAGCCATTATGTGGAATGCCTGTCTCGTCTTTGATGGAATTAACACTAATGCCTGATCCTTGGAGGGCTCGGATTGCCGACTCTCTACCTCCACCAATTCCTTTGATTATCACTTCGACACTGCTCATACCGCAGTCCTTGCAGACTCCCACGGCTTTCTCGGCGGCCATCTGGGCTGCATAAGGGGTACTTTTTCTTGATCCCTTAAATCCGGCCGATCCTGATGAAGCCCAGCTTATCACTGCACCTTTTTCGTCAGTTATAGTGATGATGGTGTTGTTAAAGCTAGAGTGGATGTGCACTATACCCTTGGGTATTGTGCGCTTTTGCTTCTTCTTGCGGATTTTGGTAGTTGGTTTGCTCATATATTTATACTGCTTTTTTAAGTTTTAGCTGATGATTTCTTTCTTCCGCTACCTACGGTGACTTTTTTGCCACGCTTTGTTCGGGCGTTGGTCTTGGTGCGCTGACCTCTTGATGGTAGCCCGGCACTATGTCTTAATCCTCGATATGCCTTAATTTCCTTAAGTCTTTTGATATTGCCTGTCACAATTCTGGATAAATCAGCCTCAACAACAAGGTTCTTGGCGATATATTCGCGGATTTTGGACTGGTCTGCTTCGGTCATATCCTTGACTCTAATATTGGGGTCAATATCAAGCTCACCAAGGGCTTTTTGACTAGTCTTTAGCCCGATACCATAAATATAGGTTAGGGCCACTTCAAGACGTTTTTCGGCAGGGATGTTTGTTCCCGCTATCCTAGCCATCTAGCCCTGCCTCTGTTTGTGCTTTGGATTATCACAAATAACCCGCACAACCCTTTTGCGCACGACCACTTTGCATTTAGCACAGATTTTTTTAACACTAGCACGAACCTTCAATAGCCTACTCCTACTTATGACGGAATGTTATCCGACCTTTAGATAAATCATATGGGGTCATTTCAATCGTGACCTTATCGCCAGGCAATATTTTAATATAATGCATGCGCATTTTCCCAGAAATATGCGCCAAAATCACATGCCCATTTTCTAGTTCTACTTTGAAATGAGCATTGGGCAACGCTTCTACAACGCTACCCTCAGCTTCGATTACTTCCTTTGTATTTGCCATAGATTAAAGTTACTAGATGTAATTATAGACGAGATGGGCTAATCTGTAAAGGGTTTTACTGGACTTAAATAGAAATTGGATAATAAACTATTTTCTGCTAGCACCGCTAATATTTATCATAAGTAGCCATTAAGGCTAGCGACTTGAGCTGCTTAACGGTCTCAATAATTACCGCCACAATAATAAGTAGGCTAATACCACCGATAGTGATGGCCTGGGAGGTCTTAAAGACAGCCTCCACAATAAAAGGCAGTATAGCAACCAGCCCCAGTGCTAGAGAGCCAGTAAATGTAATCCTGGTGATGATTGTCTTGAGGTATTTGGCAGTTTCTTCTCCTGGTCGGACTCCTGGCACAAAGCCACCTTGCTTCTGAAGGTTCTCGGCTATTTCGTCGGGCTTAAATATAATGGCCGTATAAAAGTAGGTAAATGCTACCACTAATATAAAATATGCTACCGCATAGACCCAACTAGATGGCGAGAAAAGATTGGTCAGCGTCTGAGCAAAAGACGCCAGCCACTGGGTTTTAGAGCTAGAAAATAGCTGAGCTAAAAAAGTAGGGATTGATAAAAAGGCTAGAGCAAATATAATTGGTATCACCCCGGCTGTTATGACGCGCAGTGGCAGGTGCGTGTCAACACCACTATAGGCCTGGGCATTAGAAGACCTCCTGGCATAAGAGATTGGAATATTACGCTGGCCTTCATTTAAATAAACTATAAAAATTACTGTAGCAACGGCAATTAAGCCTACCACTGCGATGCCAACTAGCCTGCCCGAGTCGGACTGGACTAAGCTAAATTGCGATGTCAGCATAGTCGGCAAGGTAGAGACAATACCAAATAATATAATCATTGAGATGCCATTACCAACCCCTCTCGTCGTGATAAGCTCCCCAAACCACATCAGAATCATAGAGCCGGCGACAATAACTGAGACCATTAATGTCCACTGGAATATCGTTGGGTTACCTATCAAATCAATACCAAGCGACTGGGTAGATAAGCTACGAACCAAAACGATCATAGCCACACCCTGGACTATTGCCAGAGGGAGCGTCAGTATCCGCGTATAGAAATTGATTTTGTTTCTGCCAGCCTCACCTTCTTTTGATAGGGCCTTTAGCTCGGGTGTCACTTGGGTCAGAAGTTGAATAATAATAGAGGCATTAATATATGGGCCTAGGCCCATTAGAAGTATCGAGAAGCTTGAAAGAGCCCCACCTGAGAATAAATCTACAAAGCCCAGTAAAGAGTTGGATTGGAATATCTTAGCTAGGAATAATTGTAGCTTAGCGCTATCAGCCACAGGAATTGGTATTTGGGATAAGAGGCTATAGGCAACCATCAGAGCAAGCACCACTAGCACTCGCTTGCGCAATGTTGGGTTCTTATAAAGCTGTAGTAAGGTTTCTTTTTTCATTACCCCCCGATTCTATTATTGCTGCGGTTTTTTGCTATTTGGTTTTGGCTCTGGCTTGGGTTTAGCAGTTAAAATAACCTTGCCGCCAGCCTTTTGAATTGCCGCAGTAGCCGAGGCCGAGGCCTTATCAACGCTAATAGTTACGGCAAGCTTTATTGTACCATTACCTAGAAGCTTAGTAGGACCTTTGAGATGGCGAATTAAGCCAACTTTATTGAGCACCTTGGCATCGACAGAGTTAACGGCCAAGCTCTCTATGTCTGATAAGTTAATAACTTGATAAGTAATTCTATTTAAAGGTTTAAAGCCACGCTCTTTAGGCAGCCGTTGGGCAAGCTTGGTCTGACCGCCCTCAAATCCTGGCTTAAACTTACTGCCAGCTCTAGAGTTTTGGCCTTTCGTGCCTCGCCCTGCTGTCTTGCCCTGTCCAGCACTAATTCCTCGTCCAACTCTCTTAATGGTCTTATTCCTGGTGGTATTGAGTTCATGAACTTTCATTAGATTTTCTCCTCAACCCTAGCGACCCTGGCCTTAAGCTGAGAAAGTGCTTCTACAGTAGCATATGAATTATTGATTTTATTTGTTGAGCCTAGCGACTTTGTTAGGACATCCTTAACACCAGCTGCTTCTAGCACGGCGCGAACAGCTCCGCCAGCAATTACACCAGTACCTGGGTGGGCTGGCTTGAGCAAAACAACTGCTCCACTAAAAGTAACTTGTACTTCGTGAGGTATAGTGTTGCCATTGAGGGCAAAATCAATCATGTCTTTTTTGGCTCTTGTAATCGCCTTCATAATAGAAGTTGGAGCGTCCTTGCCTTTACCAACTCCAACGCCAACTCGACCCTTGTTATTGCCAACTACGGCAGTTGCTCTAAACCTAAATCGTCGTCCACCCTTAACAACACGAGTTACGCGATCAAGTGCGATGATTCGCTCGTCAAATTCTGGTACTTCACGGTTATTAGTACGATTATTGAAATTGTTATTCATTTTAAAACTCCAATCCTTCTTTACGGGCAGATTCAGCAAAAGCTTTAACTCTACCATGATAAATTTTACCGCCACGATCAAAAACCACTTGCCCTACTTTGGCTTTCTTGCCAGCTTGAGCTATCTGCTGGCCAAGCCAAATAGCTTTCTCACTCATACTCTTAGAATCTAGCTCTTTATTAGATTCGGTGGTGGCGTAGGCGATTGTTTGAGCGGTTGAGTCAATTACTAACTGGGCGCGCAGATGCTTTTTGGAGATAGCCAAGCAAAGTCTAGGCCGAGTCTTACTACCAGATATTTTAGCGCGTATTCTACGGACTGATTTAATATTTCTCATTCTGAACCTCCCTTAGCGGCTGTTTTGCCAGCTTTGCGCCTGACATACTCACCGACATAACGAATTCCTTTGCCCTTATAGGGCTCTGGCTTTTTTAAGACTCTAATATTGGCAGCTGCCTCACCGACCTGTTGCTTGTCATAGCCTGTAACGGTAATTATATTTTGATTAACAGTAACTAGCACCTCTGCTGGTGGGGTGTATGCTACGGGGTGAGAGAATCCTAAGCTCATCTCCAGGACAGTGCCTTTCATTTGAGCTCTAAAGCCCACACCCTTCAGCTCTAATTGCTTGCTATATCCCTCGGATACCCCTATAACCATATTAGCAATTAGCGTCCTTTGTAGGCCATACTGCTTCTGGGTGTCTGAGTTTTGGACTTTTTGAGTAACTAGTAATTGTGAGTCTTGTTTTTTAACTTCAAGACCTTTGAGTATTTTAGTTGATAACTCACCTTTCAATCCCTTAACTACTACATTCCCAGAATCAACGGTTACATCAACTCCCTCTGGCACGATAATAGGCGCTCGGCCGATTCTACTCATCTTAGTAAACCTTGCATATTAATTCACCGCCGATGCCTTTTTTGCGAGCTTCTTTGCCGGTCATAATGCCAGCCGGGGTAGAGATTATAACTATTCCTCGGCCGGTACGGACTGTTGGGATGCTAGTAGCACTGGCGTATATTCGGCGTCCAGGCTTACTAACTCTCACCAGGCTTTCTGGCTGAGATGGTCCATTAAGCCCAACGCTAAGTTGCTTAAATCCACCTAGCGTTACCACCGATACCTTGCCCAGGTAACCATTACTATGAAGAATCTCGGCAATTGCTACCTTGAGCTTGGAGTGTGGCATTACTACCACCGATTTATTGGACATAATGCCATTTCGGATTCTAGTTAGCATATCTGCGATTGGGTCTGTTGTTATCATAATATCATCTCCTACCAGCTCGACTTAGTTACACCTGGAATCTGCCCTTTAGCGGCGTACTCCCGGAAGGTTAATCTACTTAGGCCAAACTGCCTGATATAACCGCGTGATCGACCAGTAATCGCACATCTATTGCGCTGACGATTGGGATTAGAATTCCGTGGCAATTGAGCCAAGCCATCTAAATCTCCATCGGCTCGAAGTTGAGCGCGCTTATCGGCAAATTTAAGAGCTAATTTTCTTCGTTTTATTTCTCTTTGGATTAATGCTTTTCTAGCCATTACTTCGCTCCTTTCGCAAACGGCATACCAAACTTTTCAAGCAATGCCTTGGTATTGTCGCCACTAATTACTATTGTTATTTGTAAGCCATGAATTGACGAGGCTTCTTCGTAGGAAATTTCTGGGAAAACTGTCTGGTCGCTAAAGCCAATGCTGTAATTGCCACTGCTATCAAAGGCCTTAGTACTAACGCCATGAAAGTCTCTGGTGCGAGGCAATACTATAGATATAAGACGATCCAGGAAGCTATACATTCTCTCCCCTCGAAGAGTAACCTTGGCACCAATTGGCATTCCCTCGCGTAATTTAAAGCTAGCAATACTGTGCTGAGCCTTAGTTATGATTGGTTTTTGGCCCGTAATCTTAGTCAGGGTCGCCACTACTATATCCAGGTACTTGCTATCGGCTACTGCTTTGCCAGCACCACTATTGATAACAATCTTTTCGATTCTAGGAATCTGGTGAATATTGGTGATGCCAAGCTCCTTTTGAAGTTCGCCTCGGACTCTCTTGGTATATGTGGTTTGTAATCTATTCATGGCTATTTATCCTTATCCTTAATATCTGGTTTTTTAGTTTCCTGCTTGACCTTAGGGTTAGTGAATTTTGAAACCTTGAAAATTCGCTCTTTTTTACCGCTTGTGATGCGCTTATAGCCAACTCTAGCTGGCTTACCGCTAGCTGGGTCTATGACCATAACCTTAGCAACAGAGAGTGGCTTGGACACATCTAGTATTCCGCCTTTGGGATTAGCCTGACTGGGCTTAGTGTGGCGCTTAACTACATTAATGCCCTCAATCACGACTTGATTGGTGGCTGGCAGGGCCACAACTACTTCCCCGGTCTTGCCTTTGTCGCGGCCAGAAATTACCATTACCTTGTCTTTACGCAAAATCTTCATCTACAGCACCTCCGGAGCTAGTGAGACTATCTTCATAAAGCCTTTTTCGCGCAATTCGCGGGTTACGGGGCCAAAGATGCGGGTCCCCCTAGGCACATTGTTGGCATCAATAATTACTGCTGCGTTCTCATCAAATCTTATATTACTACCATCTCGCCTAGTTACTTCTCGTTTGGTTCGCACCACTACAGCCCGGATAATTTCTTTCTTTTTGACTGTTCCGTTGGGCGTAGCTACCTTAACGCTAGCAACAATAATATCACCGATGCGAGCATAGCGCCTTTTGCTACCGCCTAGCACTTTAATACACATAATATGCTTAGCTCCAGTATTGTCAGCTACTTTTAGTCTGGTTTCTGACTGTATCATTCGTTAATCTCCGTTTTTATAATAGCCTGCTCGAGCACTTTAATGAGCTTAAAATGCTTATTTTTGCTAATTGGCCGAGTTTCAGATATTTCTACCATATCGCCTAAATTGGCTTGGCCAGTTTCGTCATGAGCCTGGAATCTTGTGGTCACAAGATATGACTTCTTATAGATTGGATGAGACTTACGGCGCTCAACGGCCACTATGATAGTCTTATCCATTTTGGTTGATACAACCCTTCCTGTTAGTGTGCGACTCATGATTTTTCTCCTTGTGAGGCCTTTGCTTGTTCGGCTATTATGGTTAATATTCTGGCTACTGTTATTTTAACGGCATGCATTTGCTTAACATTTTTGACTTCCTTGACGCGATAGTCAATATTAAGCTGGGCTAGTTTGGCTCTAGATTCTAGCAAGCTTTTGTGTAGTTCTTTAGTGGACATGTTGCGTAGTTGCTTAGCTTTCATCGGTTTCTCCTAGGTGGGCTTTTACTATAAATTTAGTCTTTATTGGAAGTTTGTAGGAGGCTAGTCGCATAGCTTCTTTAGCAACATCCTCGCTTACTCCGTCCATCTCAAATAACATCTTGCCGGCCTGAACCTTAGCAACATAATGGTCTAGCGCACCCTTACCTGACCCCATTCGAACTTCGGCCGGTTTCTTGGTGATGGGAGTGTGGGGGAAAATTCGAATCCAGATCTTACCGCCACGCTTGATGTAGCGGGTCATACTACGCCGAGCAGCTTCAATTTGCCTAGAGGTTATTCGCTCGTTCCCAAGCGCCTTTAACCCATAGCTACCAAAGCTAATTTCCGTTCCTCTAGTAGCCAGGCCGGTGTTGCGGCCTTTTTGAGCTTTTCGGTATTTAGTTTTGCGTGGCATTAACATCTTTTATCTCCTTAACCTTTATAAATCCATACTTTTACGCCGATCACTCCAAAAGTGGTTTTGGCTTCAGCCGCGGCGTAATCAATATTTGCTTTAATTGTATGAAGTGGAATACTACCAACGGCAGAGGTTTCGCGTCGGGCCATTTCGGCACCATTTAAACGCCCCGATACACTGACCTTGGCTCCTAGAGCTCCGGCTCGTACTGCTGCCTCGGTGGTACTCTTGATGACTCTGCGGAAAGGCAAACGGCGCTCCAGCTGAGAGGCAACATTCTGGGCTACCAGCTGAGCGTTAAGTTCTGGGTTCTTAACCTCTTCAATGTTTATCTTAAATGTTCCATCTATAATCTTTGCTAGATCCTTTTTAAGGGCGTCAATACCGGCACCGCTACGGCCTATAACTACTCCTGGCTTGGCGGTGTAGATGGTAACTATTAGCTCATTATTAGATCGCTCTATCTCAATCTTGGCAACAGAAGCTCGATAGCCCAGTTTGCTAGCGATAAGTTGGCGGATACGAATATCTTGAACGACTGAAGATGCAAAATTACGGCTATCAAACCATTTTGACTGCCAGTCTTTTGTAAAGATTAACCTAAAACCTACTGGATTTATCTTTTGTCCCATTACTTATAGTCCTCGCTTCTTTTTAGTGATTTTGGTAGTAACCTTAGGCTTGCCATAGGACTTGGTAGCGGTCTTTGCTGTGGTGCTTTGGGGCTTTGCGGGGGGAGTTTGGGGCCCAGCCTGCGACTTATCATCGCCACTATCGAGGATAATTCTAAGATGCGCCATAGGGTGCTCTATACGACCGTAGATTCCCTTAGCTCTTGGCCGGCCGCGCTTTAATTTAGGTCCCTGATCAACTCTTATCTCAGATACAACTAGCCCAGCACTATTGAGTTGATAGTTATTCTCGGCATTAGCAATGGCACTCTTAAGCCCGGCAAATATCATACGAGCTGATTTCTGGGGCATATTTAACAATATCTCCTGGGCACTTATGGCTCGCTGGCCACGCACCATGTCAGCTCCAAGACGAAGCTTTTGGGCAGATATTCTTAGGTATTTAATGTTGGCAACTACTTTCATAATAATTCCTTACGACTTCCCTTCGGCTTTGGCTAACTTACCACCGTGGCCTCTAAATTTACGGGTAGGAGCAAATTCGCCAAGCTTGTGGCCAACCATATTTTCGGTCAGCAAGACTGGCGTATGAACCTTGCCATTATGCACAGCGATTGTTTTACCAACCATCTCTGGACTAATAGTGCTGGACCGGGACCATGTTTTAATAATAGTCTTGTCGTTAACTCCCAAGGCCATAATCTTTCTTAAAAGTTTTGGGTCAATAAATGGTCCCTTTTTGCTTGATCGGCTCATTTAATTCCTTCCTTTCCCGCGGCCACGAATAATCATAGCGCTAGTTGATTTACGACGACGCGTCTTGAGCCCCATAGCTACCTTACCCCATGGAGTTCGAGGAATTCGTCCTGGCCCACTAAGACCCTCACCGCCACCCATAGGGTGATCGGAGGGATTCATGGCCTTGCCTCGAACTGATGGTCGGCGACCCATATGGCGCTTCCGGCCAGCCGATCCGATAGTAATATTTTGGTGGTCAGCATTACTAACCTGGCCAACTGTAGCCATACATTCTGCCAAAATAAGTCGAACCTCGCCAGATGGTAGTTTAATTTGAGCCCAGCCATCTTCGCGGGCTGCAAGCTGAGCCCTAGCCCCGGCGCTACGGGCTAGCTGACCGCCACGGCCTGGTTGCATTTCAATATTACAAATAGTTGAGCCGACAGGAATATCCTTGAGCTTAAGTCGGTTGCCAGACTTAATTTCGGCGCCATCACCAGAGGCTACAAACTTACCAACACCCATATTAGCAGTGGCTAAAATATAGGCCTTACTGCCATCTTCAAGTCTTAAAAGGGCAATGTTAGCTGTGCGGTTAGGGTCATACTCAAGTGCTATAATCTCGGCTTTATGGGCGCTAGCAAACACAAAATCAACTAATCTATAGGCCCGTTTGGCTCCGCCACCACGATGTCTGGTGGTAATTCTTCCTTGGTTATTGCGGCCCGATTGCTTGGTCAGAGGAACTGTTAGGGATTTTTCTGGCTTTTTTTTGGTCAAGTTAGAAAAGTCTGCCACACTCATATTTCTGCGGGCTGCAGTATTGGGCTTAAGTACTCGAATTGCCATTACTTCTTCTTCCCCTCTTCGGGTGGTGCAAATACAGCTATCTTTTGACCTTTTTTAATAGTTACATAGGCGCGCTTAATGTCTTTCCGCTGACCCACAACTCCCTTAAATTTCTTAACCTTGCCTTTAATGACGGCTATCCTAACTTTTATTACATCTACCTTGAATTGAGCCTTAACGACAGTAGCCACGAGTGGTTTATTGGCGGCTTTATTAACATCAAAGAGATATGTGCCCTTGGTTGCTAAACTCATACTCTTCTCGGTAATTACTGGTTTTAATATAATTGTCGTCATTTGGTCTCTCCGGCTGTTTTGGTGAGTCGTGAGGACCCAGCAGTTGTGCCAAGCCAAGCTTCTAGCTCAGCTAGCCCCTCGCTATCGATGATAATTACATCGGCGTCAAGAACTGCTGCAACATTAAGCTGTTTGATGGAAATAAGCCTAATGCCACCAATATTTCGTGCTGACGCCTTGAATTTATCGTTTAGTTTGGCGGCAGCAATTAAAATAGAGCCTTCGGCTCCAATTTTATCAATCATCTCCACGACTTTACTGGTCTTGTAATCGGTAGCCGAAAAAGCTTCAATAATCTTAATATTTTCTACCTTCAAACTAAGGGCCTGCTTGAGGCTAGATCGAATCATGCTCTTGGGCATATTCTTAGTATAATTTTCGTTGCCAGTAGGGCCAAAAGCCACGCCACCATGGCGCCAAATAGGGTTACGAGTAGATCCAAACCGGGCCCGACCTGTTCCCTTTTGCTTCCAAGGCTTGCGTCCACCACCAGAAACCTCGCCTCTAGATAGGACCTTGGCGTTATTGGTACGAATATTAGCAAAAAATCTATTGTAGGCAATTTTAAGCTGGTCGGGGTTGGCAGCTACTCCAAAAATGATCTTTGGCAATGTTACCTCGCCTTTTTTTACACCAACGCTAGAATAGCTAACAACTTTCATTATTTAAACCCTTCAATCATGACCAGACCACGCCTGGGGCCAGGGACGCTACCAACTACAGCAATCAGATTCTTCTCAACATCAATTACGGCTATTTTTTGATTTTTAATAGTGACTTTGCTGTGGCCCATTTGACCAGACATCTTAAAGCCCTTAAATACATGCTGGGGGTATCCAGCACCAATTGAGCCAGGCCCACGGTAATTATGACTACCATGGGTTTTTGGGGCACGATGGAAATTGTGGCGCTTGATGGTGCCGGCAAATCCCTTGCCCTTTGAGATGCCAGATACAACTACCTTATCGCCCACCTCAAATAGCTCAACAGTGAGCTTATCGCCAACTTTTAGTGGGGCTGGTTGCTCGATGTCTTCGGCAACTTCGGCAGTGATAGTGGTGCTACGGACTTCCTTAAGGGTAGTGCTCTTAGCACCAGAGGCCTTAAGCTGACCAGCTTGGGTCTTGGAAAGCTTTTTAGATTCCCCAAAACCAATTTGAGCAGCACTATAGCCATCTGTTTCAATTGATTTTAGCCTAACAATAACGCAAGGACCAGCTTCAAGAACGGTTACACCGCTTCGAACTCCATTGGCATCAAATATTTGGGTCATTCCGACCTTTTTAGCTAGTAGGGCTTTCATATGTCCTTGCTTGGTAAAATAATAAAATCTGAGTAAGCGGATTGGTTTCTTGGCTTGCCGCTATGGCAATCCAGGACCTAATCACTTCTCAGTTTTTTACTCTCTATATATTAAATAAAATATTAAATAGAAAAGTAAAAGTCAGAGCTAATTGTATCAGATTATCACCAGGTATGTCAACAATTACTTTTTAAAAGATACCCTTAAAGTAGGGGCGTCTTTTATGCTTTTAAGTTAGCTAATAATATTGCTTATTTAAGTAGCGTAACACCACCAATTACTGGCAATGGCTTCATTTCGTTATTGACCACATTTAGAATGCCCATAATAGCTAGCACTGTTGGGGCAAAGTAAAGTACCCACAGCAACATGCCCACTGGAGGCACAGCCAGCGTAACGACCATGGTCACAGCCATTAAAGCTACCGCGAAGAGTATGTTTACTAGGCCTTGATTAGCATGGTACTTAATGAACTTACTATTACCACCGGCAATTATTGGCACTATTACTAATACCCCTAAGTAAGCCAATATTCCCATTAGCTTGTCATTGTCACTATTTGCTTTCTTATCCTCTGGCATGATTAATATCTCCTCGTAAATTAAATTATTATTACTCTACTAATTATTCTAGTCGCACATAGCACAATTGGCAAGAAGCTAGAGCATAACTAAATATTAATAGTTTCCCCACCTAGCTTAGCTCGGAAGTAATTATCATGGCTAACATACAATATTGCGCCACTATAACCTAGCAGGGCAGTTTCTAGCTCTTCAATACTTGGCAAATCTAGGTGATTAGTGGGCTCGTCAAGGATTAGTAAATTAGGTCCGGGGGCAAGCATTTTGATAATCTGGAATCTAGCCTTCTGCCCACCAGATAGCTGGTTTAATTTTAGTCCTAAATCAGCCCGAGGATCAAAAAGATACTGCGAGGCAATTTGCATAATTTTCTCTGGATTAACAGCTAAATCATTATCAAAATAAACTGATTCGATGGCTTCTGCTAGCGTGCTATTTAATAAATCTGGGCTAATCTCTTGCTCATAATAGCCGATGCGCAGACCCTTTTCTGGCTCAATGGACCCACTATAAACCACCGCGTCAAAGGGTTTGGCTTGGCTGACCTCTAAAATTAGCTTAATCAGGGTGGATTTGCCGGCCCCATTACGCCCGCGGATTTCTACCCTATCCCCACTATTAAGGCTAAAGGAGATCTTGCTAAAGAGTGGCTTAGTATAGCCAATACTTAGGTCATGAATCTTTAGTAAGTTAGCAAAGCCATGTGACAGTTTATCGGTGGCAATGGCGATATTTTTGGTCTTATATTTATCATAGCGATCGGTAATCTTTTTTTCCATCCCCTCAACTGACTCCTGATCAATCCAGAATGATGGCTTTATCATAACTTTCTCTAGGTCATCAATTTGTTTTTGAAAACGACGCGCCATTGGGATAAACGGGTTGGGGGTTTTACTTGATCCGGCTTTTTTACGATTAGCTTCTTGTAATTGTTTTTTGAGGTTACTCATAGTGCTAAGCTGAACTTCATAATTATTCATACCAGCCACTGTGGCTAGGCTGTTTTGACTTAAGTAGGCATTATAATTACCACTAAACTCAACAGCTTTGTGGTCTTTTATCTCGATGATGGTATCAACATTGGCTAGCACATCTCGATCGTGACTGACTAGCACTACTGCTCCTTTGACTGCCCCTAGCCAAGCTATAAACTCAGCCTTGGCGATATAGTCCATATGATTGGTAGGCTCATCAATAAGGGCCAGGTCGGCCTTGCTCTCGGCAATCTTTGCGAGCTCTACAAACCGCTTTTGGCCACCAGAGAGATTTTTTAGTAACCCCTTAGCCATAGCTTCATTTATCTGATACCCAGCTAGTGCCTGCAATACCCTATCTTCTGCTCTATAATAATCAAGATGCATAAACCTCTCTAGCGCGTCGCTATACGCATGTAGCTCGGCTTCTGTGGGGTTTATAATGCTAGGGTAGGCTTCTATGCTGTTTTTTGATAACAAATACTCTGGCAGTTCGCTTAGAATATAACCCATAACGCTCATCTCTCCAACTTGGGTATGTTCCTGCCTACTGGTAGCTATTCTTAGGCCTTTCTTGCGCCATATTTTGCCTACAAATTCATCATCTTGTCCATTGATTAACCCTAGCAAAGTTGTCTTGCCTACTCCATTGCGCCCAATAATTGCAACTTTTTGATTGGCCTGTAAATTTAAGCTAAGATTCTTTAATAAGAGCTTAGAACCAGCAGTTTTCTCTTCAATTTCAATACTTATTATCATAATATTATTATACCGAGCTCCATCCAAAAACCCCTGCTAGAGGGGTTAGAGTATAATGAGGTAGGATTTTTACATCTTAATTTCAATATTTACGCCGTTGGGTAGGCTCAGATTCGTGAGGCTATCGATAGTCTTGGCATTATAGTCATAAATTTCAATTAAGCGTTTGTGGGTGCGCATCTCGAACTGCTCACGGGCGTCCTTATAGACATGCGGGCTGGTAAGCACGGTGTACTTATCTTTCTTGGTAGGAAGTGGAATCGGCCCAACTACATTGGCTCCAGTACGAATAGCCGCATCAATAATCTGCTTAGAAGATTGATCAATAATCTTATTGTCATAAGCCTTTAATTTGATTCGGATTCTTTGCTTTTCTGGTGTGTCTGACATGCTAAAAAGGTGCTTTCTTGTTAGATTACTTGAGAATCTTAGTTACTACTCCGGCTCCAACGGTTTTGCCACCCTCACGGATTGCAAATCGCAAACCATCATCCATAGCAATAGGGGCTAGCAACTTAACTACTACGCTAATGTTATCCCCTGGCATAACCATTTCTGTGCCTTCTGGCAATTCAACTTCGCCAGTTACATCAGTGGTGCGGAAGTAGAATTGTGGCTTGTAGCCCTTAACAAATGGTGTGTGGCGTCCGCCCTCATCTTTTTTAAGAACATATACTTCACATTCAAAGTCAGTGTGGGGGGTTATTGAGCCTGGCTTGGCGAGTACTTGCCCGCGTTCAATATCATCGCGCTCAACGCCTCGCAGTAGTACTCCTACATTGTCTCCAGCCTGACCTTCGTCTAAGAGTTTCTTGAACATCTCAACGCCCGTAACTGTAGTCTTGGTGGTGTCTCTGATACCAATAATTTCTACTTCGTCATTAATATTAACCTTGCCTTGCTCAATACGACCAGTAGCTACTGTGCCACGGCCCTTAATTGAAAAGACATCTTCAATTGGCATCAAAAATGGCTTGTCGAGCTCTCTTTTAGGCTCAGGAATAAACTCATCCATAGCCTTAACAAGCTCCATAATAGAATCTTCGCTGGCAGCATCACCTTCTAGGGCTTTAAGTGCTGACCCTTTGATAATTGGCGCGTCCTTGTCAAATTCGTATTTTTCAAGCAGTTCTCTGATTTCAATTTCTACGAGTTCAGCTAGCTCGGGGTCGGCCATATCCATCTTGTTCATAAAGACTAGTATTTTTGGCACTCCAACCTGTCGAGCCAATAGTACATGCTCTCTGGTTTGAGGCATAGGGCCGTCGGCAGCCGAAACCACTAGGATGGCTCCATCAATTTGGGCAGCGCCTGTAATCATGTTCTTGACATAATCGGCGTGTCCGGGCATATCAACATGAGCATAATGGCGCTTTTCGCTTTCATACTCCAGATGTGATGAGGCAATAGTAATACCACGCTCTTTTTCCTCTGGGGCGTTATCAATTTCATCATAGGCAACTGGCTTGTTGATATCGCTAGGAACCTTTTTGGCTAGCACTGCTTTAATAGCAGCTGTTAGGGTAGTCTTACCATGGTCTACATGACCCATAGTTCCGACATTGACATGTGGCTTATCTCGCTTGAATTTTTCTGACATTGGTACTCCTTAAATTTAATAAATACTATTACTTAATTGATTTTTTAGGTAATTTAAAATTACCTTATTGTTAGACCTCTCAATTATAGGGAGTGTTGGCTGATTTGTAAAGACTTATGTTGCTACCTATTATCGCCAGCTTCTCTGGATGCTGTGTATTTGCCTTTTAGGTCTTCGGCAACATTACTAGGAACCTCAGCATAATGATCGAATTGCATAGCGTAGGCTGCTCGGCCTTGAGTCATACTGCGCAGTGTCGTAGCATACCCAAACATTTCTGCCAAAGGCACGAATGCTCGAATAATTTTAGCTCCACTACTATCCTCCATAGTATCCACGCGGCCTCGTTTGGAGCTAATATCGCCAATCACATCACCCATAAATGCCTCCGGAGTGGTTATTTCGGCGCGCATCATTGGCTCCATAATAACTGGATCGGCTTTCCTGACGCCTTCTTGCAAGGCCATAGAAGCGGCAATCTTAAAGGCAATCTCTGATGAATCTACATCATGATAACTACCGTCATAGAGCTTGCAATGCAAATTTACTACTGGGTAACCAGCAATCACCCCATTGCGCATAGCTTCTTTTACGCCGGCCTCGACCGGTGCAATATATTCCCTAGGAATCGCACCCCCAACAATGGCATTCTCAAATTCAAAAATTTGAGTTTTATCACTCTCTTCGGTGTGTACTAAGGGGCTAAGCTCAAGATAAACATGTCCATATTGACCACGGCCACCGGTCTGGCGTACGAATTTATGTTCAATTTGGGTAGTTCCCTTGATGGTTTCCCTAAAAGCTACCTGTGGCCTGCCGACATTAGCTTCCACCTTAAATTCTCGCCTCATACGATCTACCAGGACCTCCAGGTGAAGCTCCCCCATGCCGGCAATTATTGTCTGTCCAGATTCCTCGTCGGTGCTGACCCTAAAGGTGGGGTCTTCTTCAGCCAATCGACCCAGCGCAATGCCCATCTTCTCTTGGTCGGCCTTAGTCTTGGGTTCAATGGCGATATTAATAACTGGCTCAGGGAATTCGATTGACTCTAGCAATACTTTATTAGTCTCGTCACAGAGAGTGTTTCCAGTAACGGTATTTTTAAGCCCTACCGCAGCAGCAATATCGCCAGCGTGCACCTCCTTAACTTCTACTCTAGTGTTAGCATGCATCCGAACCAACCTACCTATTCTCTCTCTTTCTCCGGTGCTGGCATTATAGACATAGCTACCAGATTTAAGAGTTCCAGTATAAACCCGGAAAAAACAGAGCTTGCCCACAAATGGGTCAGTAGCAATCTTGAAAGCCAAGCCAGCAAATGGTGCATCGTCGGCTACCTTAAGAACAACCTCATTGCCAGTTTTATCATCAATAGCCAGTGGTGGAGTTACATCTAGGGGGCTAGGCAAATAATCAACTATTAAATCTAAAAGTTTCTCGGCAATAACTCCCCTACCATCTCCTCCAGCTACCAAGAAAAAGTCCCCACGCAAGACAGACTTACGAATGACAGTTTTAATCTCTGCCATTGTTAGCTCGGTGCCTTCAAGGTACTTTTCTAAAATAGTATCGTCGGACTCTACGGCTGCTTCAATAAGATGTTGGCGGTATTTATCTGTTTTAAGCTTCATGTCCTCGGGTATTTCAATTTCTACTAGCTCTTTATCGGTATAGTCTTGATACTGATAGGCCTTCATCTCAACAACATCAATAATTCCGTTAATTTCTTGCTCAAAGCCAATGGGCAAATGGACAGGATAGGCGTGCTTGCTTAGCCGTTCATGGATAGATGCAAGGCTTTTATAAAAGTCTCCGCCAGTGCTGTTGATTTTATTGATAAAACAAATCCTAGGAACCCCGTATTTGTCCGCTTGGCGCCATACTGTCTCGGATTGAGGTTCAACACCCATCTTGCCATCAAAGATGACACAGGCTCCGTCGAGCACCCGCAGGGAGCGCTCGACCTCTACGGTAAAGTCAATATGGCCTGGGGTGTCAATAATATTGATGAGGTTACCCCTCCAAAAACAGGTGGTGGCAGCTGATGTGATAGTAATGCCGCGCTCTTGTTCCTGCTCCATCCAGTCCATTGTAGCCTCACCTTGATGTACTTCTCCAATCTTATGGACTACTCCAGTGCGATATAAAATTCCTTCTGTAACAGTAGTCTTGCCAGCATCAATATGGGCAATAGTCCCAACATTTCGGGTGTTCTCTAAGCTATATTCACGAGCCATGGGTTCAAATTATCCTTTCGTTAGCGTAATTAAATAAAGCCGAAGATGAAGATACGGCCTAATCAGGTATGATATTACATTATTTTAGCTAACTTATCAAGACAAATATTATTTATTTAAGGCTCTCAAGCTAGCTTTAATTAAGGATATGACATGATTAATATTTACTTTTTTAAAATCATTCCGCCACACGCTTGCGAGCTTTTAAGCTAGGATATATAGTAGTAATAATAGTTTAAAACTGGCAATAGTGAGTAGGGAGGGTAGCTCATTATTGGACGGAGGCAAATGGCTAATATTCTAGTCGATATCGACGACACTCTGGCTCAGACCCAATCTCATAATATAAATTACATCAAAAAGCAACATGGCAAAGATTACAACTTCTCGGATATGACCAGAGAATATCGTGAAGGTCATGACATAGAATACTCTAAATTAGTTGGCCAGTTCTTGCGTGACGAGCAAGTTATTGGTGAGGTCAAACCATATAGCTTTGCTCTAGACTCGCTTAAGATGCTCCATCAGGCTGGGCACACCATACATATCGTTTCTGCGCGCCGTGAAAACCTACATAAAGTCACTGAGGATTGGCTTAGGGAGCATGGATTTATTGATTATATTCATTTGATTCACCCGCGCTATTCAAACTTACACGGGAAGGATTTTAAGCTTAAAATTGCCCAAGATAATAACCTCACTATCGCCTTTGATGATACTTGGGATGTGTCCGAGGCTCTAGCTGGTGCTGGTGTAAGAGTGTTTTTAATTCATAAGCCCTGGAACCAAGACGAGGAACTGACTAGCAATATAGTACGCGTTGATGATTTCAGGGCAGGTGTAGAACTATTTTTGTCTGAACAAAGCTAGGCAAAAAGGAGCCTCCTTATAAGGAGGCTCCTTGTGGGAAATTAGCTAATCTATTGGTACACGCCCTGTAAATTGCAGAATCATTCTGTTATGATGTAGGCATGAGACTATCTTCTACCAACCCTTCAAAAGCTTACGAGGTAATCGGTAAAGTTGACACATCAACACCTGAGGACATAAATGCCAAAGTCGCCAAAGCACATTCGGCAAAGAAAAAATGGCGTGATATGAGAATCGTAGGTCGCATTGAGCTTTTATGTAAAGTCTCAGCTAAATTTGCTGAAAACAAAGAGCGTTTTGCACAACTAGAAGCCCAAGAAATGGGAATGCCTATAAAAGAGGCACTAGAGGATTTTGAATTTAGCTTAGAATACCTTGATTCTTATTTAGACAAAGGAAAAGAGTATTTAAAATCAGTCGTCACACTAGACAACGACAAGGAAATACATGAGGTATTCCGTGAACCTTACGGTGTAACCGCCTGCATCGTGCCATGGAACTTTCCTTTCGCCAATTGGGTTTGGCAATGTGGTCAGAACTTAGTAGCCGGTAATACGGTTGTTTTTAAACATTCTGAAGAATCACAACTCTGTGGCAAACTGATTGAGGAAATTGTAAATAGTGTCCTGCCAGACGGCGTGTTTAATGAAGTGTACGGCGATGGTACGGTTGGAGCAATACTGGTTAACCAAGACGTTAATCTTATTTGTTTTACAGGTAGCACGAAGACCGGAATAAAGATTAAGGAAACGGCCGCCAGTCGACTTATTCCAACTACTATGGAACTCGGTGGCTCTGCACCCGGCATAATCTTTGAAGATGCTGATATTGATGAAGTTTTAGAGGCTATCTTTACTTCTCGGTTTATGGCTTGTGGGCAGATGTGTGATGCACTGAAACGGCTTATTGTTCATGAAAGTAAGATCGAAGAAGTTACTAGCAAGTTAGTACAACTTATTAAGACAAAGAAGTTAGGTGACGCCAGTAATGAAGATACTGACATTGGTCCACTAGTCGCTAAACGCCAATTGGATCTACTTGAAGAACAAGTAGCAGATGCCATTGCTAAAGGTGCGAAAGTCGTCATTGGTGGTAAGAAACCTGAGGGACTAAGCGGTGCCTACTATGAGCCAACGCTATTAGCGAATATTACAAAAGATATGCGGGTATGGCAGGAGGAAGTTTTTGGTCCTGTTTTGCCTATTGTCCCCTACTCTGACGAAGACCAAGCTATCCGTATGGCCAATGACACTAAATATGGTTTAGGTGCCTACATTTTCACAAAAGACAACGAACGCTTTATGCGAGTTGCTCATCAGTTGGAGTCGGGCATGGTCAGCCAAAATACACTCAGCTACATCAACACTTGCAATCCATTCACAGGCTATAAAATGTCAGGTGGTGGCCGCGAACACGCTCAGTTTGGGTTTGAGGACGTAACTCAGATCAAAGTAATTGCAAGAGAGAAATAATTAGTACCTGGCAAAGTGCGCAAAAGCTTTGTTGGCTTCAGCCATCTGATGAGTACTTTGCTTTTTCTTGACGGCATCGCCTTCGTTATTATAGGCAGCTACAAGCTCAATAGCCAGCTTCTTGTCAAAGCTCTTACCCTTTTTCTTGCGAGCCGAATCTAGCATCCAAACCATAGCATAGTGAACCCTGCGATCACCTTTAACTTCTATCGGAACTTGGTAGTTAGCTCCACCAATTCGCTTTGATTTTACCTGTACTTGGGGGCTGACATTTTTAATAGCACCTTCAAAAACCTCTAGAGGCTCTTTTTTAGTTTTGGCGGCGGCCTGTTCAATGGCTTTATAGACTAGGTTTTCGGCTAGTCTCTTCTTGCCGTCGTGCATTACTTTATTAATCATCTTGGTTACCAGCACGCTATCATAAATGCGGTCAGCTGGCAATATTCTCTTTAAGGATTTTGTGACTTTTCTTGGCATAGTTTAGCTCTTCTTACTTTTGGTGTCTTTTTTAACACCATATTTACTTCGGCCTTGTTTGCGATCGCTGACACCACTAGTATCTAGGTGTCCTCGTACGATGTGATAGCGAACGCCACCAAGATCCTTAACCCGACCGCCACGAACCAACACTACTGAATGCTCTTGCAGGTTATGACCTTCCCCAGGAATATATGCTGTCACTTCCATACCATTAGTTAGGCGCACCCTGGCAACCTTACGCAGGGCTGAATTTGGCTTACGAGGTGTCTGGGTATAAACCTTAACACAAACTCCACGCTTGAACGGAGAATTATTCTGGGTAACTTGGTTTTTAAGCGCATTAAAGGTTCGCCCTAATGCTGGTGATTTGGTCTTGATGCTCTTGCGAGAGCGTGGTTTGCGAATTAATTGATTGATTGTAGGCATAATTTGTAACTTCAATACTCTACCAGATAGAAACTACCCAGTCAAGCATTGCCCCCCTTCGTACCCCTTAGGCCTGTGCCTACAGGTATTAGCCGGCCAATTATGACATTCTCTTTTAATCCTCTCAAGTTGTCAGACTTGCCTCGAATTGCAGCTCCAATAAGCACCCTAGTTGTCTCCTGGAATGAAGCGGCTGATAGCCAGCTATCAGAACCTGTCGATACTTTAGTAATCGGCATTAATAGCAGCTCAAAAGTTGCTGGTTTTTTGTTCTTTGAAGATCGTTTTTTATTTTCTACAATTAAAGAAGTCCTAGATACTACATCGCCAGAAATAAACTCAGTGTCTCCGGGCTCTTCAATTCTAACCCTACTAAACATCTGTCGTATAATCACCTCAATATGCTTGGCGGCAATAGTCTGACCTTGGCTCAAGTAAATAGCCTGGACCTCATCTATGACATACCTTTGAACAGCTTCTTCGCCACGAAGTTTGAGCATATCTTGAAGATTGATAGGGCCCTCTGTCAGTCGTTGCCCTATCTCCACTCTATCACCACTCTTGACTTCGAGCCCTACGAATTCACCAATAGTATGCTCGCGCAAACCAGCGCCAAGGTGAGTTAATGCTATGCAATCTGTGGATACTTTAACCTCGCCACTTCCTCCGGCCTTAATGGTTCGTTTGCCGTCCTTGCTGACTGCTAGTATTTGGCTACGCTCTACCGTATCACCAGATTTAACCTTAACTACCATCGCTCCAAGCTTATACTCAGTAACCTTTTGGTCGTCTGGGATGATGATGATGTTCTGTTTGTTACCAGACTTGCGGACCTGTACGGTTCCTTCCATATCAGCTAGGATAGCTTGGCCTTTAGGGTTACGAGATTCAAATATTTCCTCCACCCTCGGCAATCCTTGTGTGATATCATCGGTGGCTACTCCGCCTGAGTGCATAGTACGCATAGTTAGCTGGGTACCGGGCTCACCAATACTTTGGGCTGCGATAATACCTACAGCCTCCCCGTGTTTGATTGGCTTACCAGACCCTAAGTCTAGGCCATAGCACTTAGCACAAATTCCCCACAGACTTTTACATTTTAGGATAGAGCGTATCTTAACAGACTCAATTTCTAAAGCGTCAATTTGTTTAACCTGCTGCTCTAACATCAGTGAATTTTTTTTGACTATGACTTTCTTGGTATTAGGATCAACAATCTGATCCTTGGCATTTCGTCCCATGAGCCAAGCGCTAATTCCCGCCTCCCCGGCTGCTGTGGCTTCGGCTCTTGTTATTAAATAACCTACCTTGTCTCCGCAGTCTTCCTCGGAAATGACGATATCTTGGCTAACATCAACGAGCCTTCGAGTTAAATATCCTGATTCGGCAGTACGCAAGGCTGTATCAGTCAGGCCCTTGCGAGCTCCGTGAGTACTAATAAAGTACTCTAGTACCGAAAGTCCATCCTTGTAGTTTGACTTAATTGGTAGCTCAATAGTTCGCCCCGATGGATTAAGCATCAGTCCTAACATGCCGGCCATCTGATTAACCTGAGCCATAGTGGCACGAGCACCAGAATCGATGTCCATAGTAAGAGTTGAATCACTACTCTTTAGCGTGTCTGCTAGGGACTTCTCAACCTCTTCTCCAACTTCCTTCCAGACCCTAATAGTTTTTTTGTAGCGCTCATCGTTAGTAATCAAACCCTGATTGTATTGGGCTGCAAAGGCTGTAACTTTATCTGCACCGGCAGTAATAATACCTGCTCGATTATCTGGAACGACTAAATCGTCCATGCCAATTGATAACCCCGAAATAGTGGCGTATTTGAATCCTAAGTCCTTTACTGCATCGGCAAGATCCGCGGTAGCATCAACGCCAAAGCTAACAAACACTTCGGCCATTACCTTCTTAAGCATCGACTTAGTCATAGGGTCATTCTGGTAGGCCATACCCTCTGGCAATATCTCATTAAATAACAATCTACCTGCTGACGTGTTAATAATTTTTGAATTTATTCTAACCTTAATTGAAGCTCTTAAATCTACAACTCCTTCTTGATGGGCAATGATAGCAACATTGGAGTTCTCGAAAATCATACCTTCACCCTTAGCTCCTGGCTTAATGAATGTCATAAAATAACAGCCCAGCACAATGTCTTTGCTAGGGTTAACTACTGGCTCGCCAGAGGAGGGCTTCAATAGATTGTGGCGGGAGAGCATGATGTCTCTAGCCTCAGCTTGAGCTGCGTCACCAAGTGGTACATGAACAGCCATTTGATCTCCGTCAAAATCAGCGTTAAAGGCGTCACAGACCATTGGGTGCAATTGAATAGCCTTGCCCTCTATTAAAATTGGCTTAAAAGCTTGGATACCAAGTCTGTGAAGCGTAGGAGCTCTGTTAAGTAAGACATATTTATTAGCTATAACCTCATCAAGTGTATCCCACACTTCGGACCGAGCGCGCTCAATCATCCTGGAAGCACTCTTAACATTATGAGCATAGCCTAAATCAATTAATCGACCAATCACAAAAGGCTTAAAAAGCTCTAGGGCCATCATTTTAGGAATACCACACTGATCTAGTTTGAGGTGTGGTCCAATCACAATTACAGATCGTCCCGAATAATCCACACGCTTACCGAGTAGATTTTGACGGAATCGGCCTTGTTTACCTTTAAGTAAGTCAGTTAGGCTTTTAAGTTTTTTTCTACTACCGGCTGCCGATACGGCTCTATCACGACGAGCATTATTATCAATCAAGGCATCAACAGCCTCTTGAAGCATGCGTTTTTCGTTTCGGCAGATTACTTCTGGTGCCTGCAATCTATAAAGCTTCTTAAGTCGGTTATTACGGTTAATCACACGACGGTATAGGTCGTTAAGATCGGAGGCGGCAAAACGACCACCGTCGAGCTGCACCATTGGGCGCAAATCTGGTGGAATGACCGGTAGCTCGGTAGTAATTAGCCAATCTGGGTGCAAGTCGGCTTGCATCATGCCTTCCACTAATTTGAGTCTTTTGAGGGCTTTTTTCTTTTTCTGACCAATAGTTGAATTGGATTCTTCCTTAAGGCTCTTGATGAGTTTTTTAAGATCAACTTCTTTTAGAAGTTGCTGGATAGCTTCAGCGCCAATGCCAGCCTTAAAGACATGCCCCAAATTTTTGGTTCAATTCCCGATACTGTCCTTCAGGTAGTAGAGCACTCTTAGTGAGGCTAGAGATGTCTGACTTGGAGGTAGAATAGGTGTTGTCAAGCTCGGCCAGCTCGTTGATTGCCTCATCGCTAATGACATCATTGCTGATGACCTTAATTTTATGATTGGTAAGTATTGCCTTACGCCTAATCTTGAATTCCGACTCAAGCTCTTTAAGGGCTACTACTTTAGCTTTCTCGTCGATACTTATGACAACAAAGTTGGCAAAATACACTACCCTTTCAATATCACGAACGCCAATATTTAGAAGCAGGCTAATTGGACTTGGTGTGCCTCTTAAAAACCAAATATGAGTTACTGGCACTGCCAAGGTAATATGCCCCATTCGCTCCCGGCGAACAATACTGCGAGTTACTAGCACGCCACACTTATCACATACTATGTTTTTATATCTTATACCCTTGTACTTCCCACAATAACACTGCCAATCTTTAGCGGGCCCAAATATTTTTTCACAGAACAATCCGTCTTTTTCGGGTTTTTGAGTTCTGTAGTTAATGGTCTCTGGCTTGGTTACTTCGCCGTGCGACCAGTCTAGAATAGTCTCTGGGGATGCTACAGAAAGTCGGATTGCTTCAAAATCCAATATCATTTGTTCGTTTGCGCTAGTGTTCATCGATTTATCCTTCCTTCTTTTTAGTTATTTTGTTATCACTACCGGGCAGGGCTTCAAAATCATCTTCGGCTCCATCTGAGGCAAGATTAACAATGGCTTCCCCATCGGCGGCTGCTTCACCCTGTAATAAGCCTGCTGTGCCTAAATCATTAGCTTCAATCTCTAGAGATTGCTCAAGCAACTCTTCGGCGTCAATGGTTTGAGAAACCTTGGGCTTTTCTAGCTCTACATCTAAGCCAAGGCTTTGAAGCTCTTTAACTAATACATTAAATGACTCTGGTATGCGAGGCCCCTTTATCTCATCGCTTTTGATGATGGACTCATAGGCTTTACTACGGCCAATCACATCGTCGGACTTAATAGTCAAGATCTCTTGGAGAGTATTGGCTGCGCCATAGGCTTCTAGAGCCCAGACTTCCATCTCCCCGAACCGCTGTCCACCCATCTGAGCTTTACCACCTAGTGGCTGTTGAGTGACCATGGCGTATGGCCCGGTTGATCGAGCATGTATCTTATCGTCAACCATATGTTGGAGCTTTAGCATATACTTATACCCAATGGTTGTAGTCTCGACAAATGGCTCGCCGGTATGTCCGTGATAGAGCTGAATTTTACCATCTTCTGGGAGTCCGGCTTTTTTAAGCTCAGCTTTGATTTGATCTATTGTAACGCCGTCAAAAACAGGTGATGCTACCTGGTACCCAAGTGCATGGACTGCCCAACCTAAGTGAGTTTCTAGTATTTGGCCAATATTCATACGGGCACCAACACCAAGGGGATTTAATATAATATCCACCGGCGATCCATCTGCTAGGTAGGGCATATCTTCGACGGGCAAAATCCTACTAATAACGCCCTTGTTCCCATGCCGTCCAACCATTTTATCTCCAACGGATATCTTGCGCAATTGAGCAACTGCGACATATATCTGGCAAATAACGCCTGCTGGCAAATCATCGCCTGCTTCGCGAGAGAGTATTTTGACTGCTACTACTTTCCCAACCGTACCATTGGGCAGTCTAAGGCTAGTATCCTTAACATCCCTGGCCTTTTCACCAAAGATTGCCCTCAGCAAACGCTCTTCGCTAGATAAATCAGTCTCACCTTTTGGAGTAATCTTACCTACCAAAATATCTCCAGCCTCTACTTCGGCACCAATCCGAACAACTCCTTCGTCGTCGAGGTCCTTGAGGCTATCTTCTGAGACATTAGGGATATCCTGAGTAACTACTTCTGCTCCTAGCTTAGTATCACGCACATCTACTTGGTGGTTTTCAATATGTATTGATGTATAGCGGTCGTCTTGGAGTAATCTTTGTGAAATAATTATGGCATCTTCAAAATTCAAACCTTCAAAAGGCATAAAAGCCACTAGAACATTCTGGCCTAAGGCCAATTCGCCATCTTTAGTGCTCATACCATCTGCCAGGACATCGCCTTGCTTGACTTTTTGGCCAGACGATACAAGTACTCGCTGATGAATTGATGAGCCCTGATTAGACCTTACAAAATTCATCAGCTTGTAGGTTTTTTTACCAGCTTTTTTGTACTTTATGACTATCGCTTGAGCATCGGCAGAGATTATTTCGCCATCTTGCTTAGCTAATATAACCTGCCCGGAGTCTTCGGCTACCCTTCCCTCAACACCAGTACCAACAATAGGAGCCTGGGGGTTAATAAGCGCCACAGCCTGTCGTTGCATATTCGCACCCATCAAGGCTCGCTTCGCATTATCATGTTCTAAAAATGGAATTAGGGCTGCCGATACACCAACTATCTGATTAGAGCTAATATCCATATATTCTACATTGTTGGTATCTTCTTCGTCAGCCTCACCACCAACACCTCTTACGGGCACGCGGGACTCAATAAAATAGCCCCTGTCATCAATGCCAGTCTTAGCTTGGGCAATTACGGCTTTTTCTTCATCAGAGGCGTCCAGATACACAATCTCTGTAGTGGCACGAGCCTTAACGGGAATCTCGGAGATTCCAGCCTTCACGATGGCTTTAATGATAGTAGCTGAGATTTTTTCTCCAGATTTGACTAAGATTTTGCCATCTGCTGATTTAATGACCTTGCTGGCAATCTCGCCAAGGGCCTTGCTGGTGGTGGTTTTATTGATAACCCTAAAGTATGGTGTTTCGATAAACCCGTACTCATTAACCTGAGCATAGGTTGCCAGAGTACTTACCAGGCCGATGTTTGGTCCTTCTGGTGTTTCTACTGGGCAAATTCGTCCATAGTGAGTTCGGTGGACATCTCTTACCTCAAATCCGGCGCGCTCTCTGCTCAGGCCACCAGGCCCCATAGCATTGAGTTTGCGTTTATGAACTATTGCCGCCAGTGGATTAATCTGATCCATAAATTGACTCAGTTGGTGGCTTGCAAAGAATTCCTTCACACTAGCAACTATTGGGCGGACATTAATAAGCTGGCCTGGAGTAATAGTCTCGGGGTCAGCCAAGCTCATACGATCCTTAATAATTCTTTCCATCCTAAGTAAGCCCACCCGGAAGCGCCCTTGAATTAGTTCGCCGACAATTTTAAGGCGTCTATTGCCAAGGTGGTCAATATCTTCTGATGGCATAGCGCTATTGCTAAGTTTGATAATTTCGGTAATGATGCCCACCAGGTCTTCGCGCCTCAGCACTCTACCTTCTGGATTATTTTTGACATTAAGCCCAAAACGCTTATTTAGTTTGTAGCGTCCGACTTTGCTTAAATCATACCGTTTTAAGTCAAAAAACATACTATCAAGTAAGGCCTTGGAGTTTTCAACAGTAGCTAAATCTCCAGGTCTGATGCGTCGGTACACTTCCATTAGGGCCTCGGCGGTAGTGCTGGTGGGGTCTTTAGTGAGGGTTTCTTCAATAAGCTTAACATCGCCCGTATCGGCATTCTTGAATAGCTCTTTAATCTCCACATCAGTCCCAAACCCAAAAGCGCGCAGTAGGGTAGTCACTGGCAATTTACGCTTACGATCAATTTTGACACTCATTACGCCGTTTTGGGCAGTTTCAATCTCTAGCCATGCTCCACGGCTAGGTATAATCTTAGCTGAGAAATAATCGGCAGAGCCATCTCTGGTAAAGAATACACCGGGGCTACGAACTAGCTGGCTCACTACTACTCGCTCTACGCCATTTATAATAAAAGTACCGCGATCAGTCATAATAGGATAATCGCCTAAAAATATTTCTTGGACTTTGATTTCGCCGGTTTCTTTGGAAAGTAATTCAATATTGACCTTGAGTGTTGCCTCATAGCTCAAGTTCTTTTCCTTGGCTAGCTCTTCGTTAATTTTAGGCTGTTCAAACTTATAGCTCTTAAAGCTAAGCTCATATTTTTTGGCTGTAAAGTCCTCTATTGGTGAGATTTCTGCAAACAGTTCTTTAAGTCCTTGTTCAAAGAACCAATTGTAGGAATCTAGCTGGATTTTAATTAAATTAGGGAGCTTTAGTGGTGTGTTTTGACTGTTAAGATACTTCCGGGCACTTGCGGATGTTGCCATAAATTTTGAGTTTCTCCTCTTGCATTGCTTAATTATTAATAAGATGAAGAAGAGGGGTTTCTAAAACTGTTAAAAAACCGGCACATTCCAGATTAGTGGAATAATTCCAGTGGTAGTTTAATCGTCCTCTATGACATTATATTATGCTATTTTCATACTCTAGTCAATAGTTTTATAAGGCAATTGTCTCCTAACTACAAGTAGTTTCTTATCGGCATACTAGAGCTACAGGAACACAAATTCTTAGCTAAGACAGCTCAGGCACTGTGAGTAGCATCTATAAAGGATTGCATTTTATATTACTTATGGTAGCATTACATTATGTACAAAAGGCTCAAAAGCATTAGCTTGAGTAAACCGCAGAAATTATCAAAGAAAACGACACTCTGGATTGTTGTAGTACTTTTTATTCTGATTGGTGTTGGTATTATTTTTATCTCTCGTGCCGCCACCCCATCTTTTAGCGTAGAGCCAGAAAGTAGTGGTGAGCGAACGGGCTGTGCTACTATAGTTAACGACGCTACAGCATCAGGCGGCGCGTCTGTACAGTTTGGTGGTTCTGGCACTAGCTGTGCTGGTGCAGGTGCTCGTTTGCCAATTTCTATAGATACGACACTAGGCACTTATGTGGCAACGAATGGAGATAATTCTCCGGGCACGGGCACAGGTACGAAAGACAAACCATACGCTACGTTGCAACATGCTATTGCCAACCCTTTAACAACCCTTACCGGCGATGACGTCGGCACTATTATAGTTCGGGGAGGGACCTATTACGGTGACGGTAACAGCGATATAACTACATCCAGAGCCGTGAAAATCATCGCCTATAAGGGCGAAACCCCTATCTTCACCGGAGCGGAAGATGTCTCCTCGACTGGCTGGGCTGATGCTGGAGAGGGACGCCTGAAACGGCCGTATACGCCTCAGCCATTTCTAAGTGATCCCAGCTTTAGCGACCCAGCCAATTTTCCAAATGTTAAGGATGCGGATGGCAATGATGTTAAGGATGCGGACGGCAATCCGGTGCTTAATGACATAGGGAGACGTACCGACCAATTATGGGTTGGCGATAAACAATATAGGCAGGTTAAAACACTTGCCGAACTAACAACAGAAACAGACCCAGCCAAGCCTGGCAAATTTTACGTGCCGATTCCTACAAATCTTGAAGAACCTGCACCCAGTGAGTTATACATGATGGCCACCGATGTCAGCAAAGGAAATATACAGGTTTCTCGCAGAAAAGCTTTTATATACGCCACCAGAAAAACGACTCTTGAAGGTCTTCGCATTACACGTTTTGGGAATAGCCCTAAACGACCAGTGGTCATTTTTATCACACCTGCTGGTGCAAGTTACTCTGTTAACGGTTCGGTTATGCGAAACGTTGAAATATCTGGCTCGGCATTTGCTACAGTTCTTTTTAGAGGAGGTTCGTCTAGCACACGATCAACTGCAACCGTTGAGAATCCAACTATAATCAAAGATAATCTAATGCAAAATGTAACTATCACCGAATCAAACTGGATGGGTGTTGTAGCTATGCTTACTAACGACTTAAAGCTTGACGCCGTTAAGATTTCAGGTATGAATCCTTTTGGTGAATTCAAAAATTCTCCCCAATCGGGAGCCCTAAAGACCAGCCGAACTCACCGCACGATCGTTACTAATAGCGAAATCACTAATAACGGAAGTCACGGTTTGTGGTTTGACGAGAGTAATTATGATATTCGAATCGCCAACAACCAGATTACCGGCAACAGAGGCGCTGGAGTGTTCTTTGAAATCTCAGATAAATTACTACTCGCCAACAACTACATAAGCTCGGCTCCTGACTATCAACCCGTCAAGATGGCTGGATCGTCAGGCTTAAGATTGATTAATAACACCATTGTAGGTGACAAAGATCCAATTGGTCTATACACTGACAGTCGTTCAAAAGAAAACTGTTGGAACAGAGCCCGCGAGGGTGGACCTTGTGGTAAAGACAATCTCGTCTTGAGCGACCGTCTTGGTGCCCTCGGAAGCAACTGGGATAAAATTCGTGTTGACTGTCCGCATGCAACCCAATCTTGTATTCCAGCCACGATGGACTGGAAACCTCGCTTGGACTTGATGCAGAACAATATCATTGCATATCCAAAATCTAACGGACTCTGTGCCACGACGGCGTTCTGTATTACTCCACGACATAGAACACCACCTATTGCACCCGCACCAGAAATCATAGTTAATGCGCCTATCAATACCATAATCCACAAAGCCGATGACTTACGAGGCATACCTCAAACTATAATAAACGGGAACGTTTATGCTTTAACCACTGATGGTGGGAGTCTCATAAGAATTGGCGCTGGAATCGATTTTGCGGCGGCAAACTACACGACTCTATTAGCTTTTAGAAATGCTATGGCTCCTCCCTCTCTCGTTGATATAGGTGGCTTTGAGCTTCTTGGACGCGTTGGCAACTCTTGGGTGAATGCTGACGGTAGCCCAACGGATGATCTCAAAAAAGTGCACAATACTGCCGTTGCAGTACCAACTGACGAACTGATTAACCAATACCTAGCTGCTGGCATCAAACACTTCGGCGTTACTTATAGATAACGACTGAAACAACTTTTATAAGATAAAGCCAACTACTTTTTAGATACAACTTTATCTACTATTCCATAGGCCTTGGCCTCGTCTGCGTCCATCCAGAAGTCGCGATCGCTATCATTGGTTATCTTATCAACTTTCTGGGTTGTCTTCTGGGCCAGTATCTGGTTAAGCTTTTCTCTTATTTTAATTATTTCTTTGGCGGTTATCTCGATATCCGATGCTGTGCCCTGGAATCCTCCAGATGGCTGGTGAATCATGACCCTGGAATTAGGTAGCGAAAATCGTTTGCCTTTTTGCCCACAAGCCAGTAGAAAGGCCCCCATACTAGCTGCCATGCCTACTACTATCGTACTGACATCTGGCTTAATTAGTTCCATTGTGTCATAAATAGCCAAGCCAGAGGTAACACTTCCGCCGGGGGAATTGATATAAATCTTAATATCGGCATGCTTGTCCTCGCTCTCTAAAAACAAAAGCTGGGCAATAACAAGATTAGCGACAGTATCATCTATTTCGGTACCTAAAAATATTATCCTCTCTTTTAGAAGCCGAGAATAAATATCATAGGCGCGCTCTCCCATACTGGTCTTTTCAATAACTGTGGGGATCAGGATTTGATTCTTCATAAGCTCTATTTTAGCACGCTTTTTAGGCGCTTGCGAAGCTAGCAAGCTTGGCAATTGCTTTTTTGGTAAGTAAATGATTGCGTAAGTCTGCTTTGAAATGATCATGAGTTAGCTCGGCTTGAATTTTAGTGTCACTCTTATATTGTTCGGCCATCTTAGATAATTCTTGCTCTAACTCAAGCTCACTGACAGTAATTTTATACTTACTAATCACATCGCGCAGGATTAAGGCGGCACTAACTCTCTTGCTGGCTTCCTCATTGACTTCTTTTTTCATATCGTCAGCAGTTCTATTTTGCATTTCTAGATATTTTTTGCGGTCCAAGCCAGAGTTATGGAGGTTCTTGTCCATCTCGCTCTCTAGCTGGGTAGCTTGCTGGCTAACAAGCTGGGCAGGGGCTTCAAATTTAGCTTTTATAAGTAGCTCAGCGAGGATTAGATTCTCATAATCTTTATTGGCCTGCTCTTGCTCTTGTTGGGCTAGTACCCCGCCAATATCTGCTCTTAATTCCTTGACATTGGCTTTATTGCCGACCTGCTTGGCAAACTCATCATCTAGCTTAGGTAAGCTAACGGCATAGACGCTATTTATTTTGACACTAAATTCTACCTTAGCGCCTTGCAGGTCTGGGGCTTGATAGTCTTTGGGAAAAGTTACCATAAATGTCTTTTGGTCCTTTTCCTTAAGGCCTACAAGATTGTCCTCAAAGCCGGGTATAAATGTGCCCTCACCGACAGTCATGGTATGGTTCTGGGCACTAGCACCCTCAACTATTTTGCCCTCTCGCTTGCCTTCAAAATCAAAGCGAACTTCATCGCCTGGTTTTAGTGGTTTATTAGTAGCCTCGCGCTTGGCCATTTGCTTACGGAGATTCTGCACATGCTCATCAATTTTGGCCTCATTAATCTTAACTACTGGTTTTTTAACTCTGAGCTTGGCGTAGTCAAAGCTGATTTCTGGCATTATAGGAACCTCGGCGCTAAACTCTAAATCCGTATAGGGTACGAATTTCTTAAGGTTAATACTGGGGGAGCCTAATGCGCTAATTTTTTGCTCCCTAAGTTGGTTCTCAAAAGCGTACTGGATAACTTCTTCTAGTACCTCGGCCTGAACTCTTTCCTCGCCTAGTTCGCGAACTACAATATTATCTGGGGCATAGCCCGGCCTAAAGCCATCAACTTTTAGGCCTTTTTTAAGTCGCTTTAGGACTGCTGTCTTATATGGGGCCATAAATTGTTCATCAACTGAGATGGTCATTATGGCGGTGGAATTTGCTTGCTTGGTGGTGGATTTAATCATAATTTTGTAATTGTATCAGATATAAATGGCTATGCCAACATCATCTCTGCGCACCTTACTACACCGAACCTTTGGGTTTCTCGTCCTGACTCCATCAGATAACTACCCCATCCAAAGATGGGCCAATTATCTGGTACCGGGAAGAGGACAGCGGCTGACGCCTTTTCCTTGCGGTGCTCGGACTAAGCTCTAGCAAGCTAGAGCTTAGTCTCTGCGCTCCTCATACACCGAACCTTTGGGTTTCTCGTCCTCACTCCATCAGATAATTGAGCCATCCAAAGATGGACCAATTATCTGGTACCGGGAAGAGGACTCGAACCTCCACGGGTATTACCCCACCAGTTCCTAAAACTGGCGTGTCTGCCAATTCCACCATCCCGGCATATCAAAAAACAATTTTATTTTTTTTGTAAGTATACGATTCTGGTGTCGCCGTAGGCCTTTTGGCCAACATCGCTATACTCACTAGGCACTTCAAAATTAGTCTTTATGGAACAACTAACCACCAAAATGCCCCCTAATTGTACCAGATTAGCTACTGTTTTGACTAGAGCTAGGCTAAAATCACGATAAGGTGGATCCAAAAAAACAACATCAAAGGATTCGGTAGTATTCAGGTTAAACTTCTGAACCGACTGGCTAACCACAGTAGTCTCACTCTCTAGCCCTAGTGCTTTGACATTACTATGAATGACCCTAATAGCGCTTGGTGACTTATCTACAAATGTGACATTACTAGCACCCAGGCTCAGTGCTTCAAAGCCGAGCGTGCCACCACCAGCAAATAAATCCAGAATACTACAGTCCTCTACTTCAACAACATTAAAAATAGCCGAGCGAACCTTAGCTGACACGGCTCTAGTAATGCTCGGCGGGGGTAGCTGTATTGATTGGCCACGATATGCGCCAGAGTTAATCTTACTAGTAATCATAATTTTAAGCTTATTTAGCTTTAGTGCTATAAGCTTCATCGTAGGCGGCTAGCCAGGCGGCCGCGATAAGCTGGGGGATTCGTTTCACTACGGTTACTTTAACAGTCCTAGCTAGCCCAGCGCTCCAGCCTTTTTGTAGGTACTCATCATATATTTTATGCTTTGAAATGGCCAAGCTTTCATTGACTACCACGGATTTAATTCCATCTTTTTTGATACTAGCTAGCAAGGTCTCATCAAAGGCGACCGTAATTGGGGTAAAGAATATAGCGCTGCTAATACCTGACTCAAAGGCGACATGGCTAGTTAATAGGCCCTTATGCCCATAGACCTTCCAGCGCTTGCGGTATTTTTTGCCTTCATATTCTTCTAAAACAAATTTATGAGACAAATGATGGGCTGGGGTTAGGCTATCTGTTAGATAATGTGCCATAAAGCCAGCCTCAAAAGACGCCTTGACCATATCCCCGTCTTTAAGGGCTTGGACAAAATTTTTATAATTAACTTCTATCCAGAGGGGCAAATGCCCAATCTTATTAACGGGATCCCAGAGATGATCGGTATTGTAGTTGCCCTTGAATTTTAAGCCATCGGGGCCTCCTGAGCCCTCAAACTTTAATATTAGCGACCTTGGTGGGAACTTATCCTTATCAATTCGTTTTTTGAGTAAATCATAAGCAGTTCGGTCAAACTTCTGGTGAGTTCCGACCGAATTTAGTATTTTACCTCTAGTTAGATGGCTAAAAAGACCTGAATTCATAATGATTGACTAATCAAGAGAAACAATTGCACTTAGGCCTCTGACTCTCTTGGCAAGTTGGCTATATTCTAACAGATTATGGTTATTATTAAAAGCCTCCGCCGCTTGCTTGACCTCGGCTATTAGCTTGTGATCGAACAAATCTGCCAAGCGTAAATCAAGCAAGCCATGCTGGGCAGTGCCATAAATTTCCCCTGGCCCGCGAGTTTCTAAATCAATTTGAGCTAATCTGAAGCCATCGTTGGTATTCTCAAGCGCCTTAAGCCGCTTGGTGCTAGTGGGATTATCTGAATCAGTAGCCAGGTAGCAATGGGATTGGGCCTGCCCCCTGCCAACTCGCCCCCTGAGCTGATGGAGGGCAGCCAGCCCAAACCTATCTGCCCCTTCAATTAACATAATGGTGGCATTAGGGACATCTACGCCAACCTCAATAACGGATGTGGCTACTAGCATATCAAGCTTACCGGCCTTAAAATCATCCATCACTTTAACCTTATCTATCGCTTTGAGCTTACCATGCACTAGGCCAATACGACGATGCTTAAAAATTGTTTTTTGTAAGGACTTAAACTCCGCCTCAACGCTAGCACAACCAAGCTTATCGGACTCTACTATCATCGGGCACACCACATACACTTGCTGTCCTTGCCCAATTAATGAATCAATATGAGCATAAACATGAATCTTATCTATTTGATTGACCAGCTTAGTAACAACGGGCTTTCTGCCTGGTGGGAGCTCATCAATAATAGATATATCCAAATCGCCATAGACCACCAATGCCAAGCTACGAGGAATTGGTGTAGCGGTCATCGTTAGCACATGGGGCATAGTCTTGGCCTTACTCTTGAGCTGAGTGCGTTGATTAACACCAAAGCGATGTTGCTCATCTACCACTACGAGCCCTAGGTTCTTATAAGCTACATCCTTACTAATAAGGGCCTGCGTACCTATTACGCAGTCAATCTGGCCGTTTTTGAGCTTCTCTAATATCTCTATCCTTAGTGGCTTTTTGATATCTGATATCAATAATTCACAGCTAATACCAAGCAAGCCTAGCTGTTTTTGGGCAGTCAAATAGTGTTGACGAGCTAAAATTTCGGTGGGCACCATAATGGCTGTCTGGTAGCCAGACTTAGCGCTCATGGCTGTGGCCATTAGGGCAACTACTGTTTTGCCACTACCTACATCACCTTCTAAAAGGCGATTCATGGGCTGATCGCGAGCGATGTCCTCGAGCACGGTGTGGGCCGATTTTTTTTGGGCTGTGGTCAGCTCAAAGGTCAGGGTAGCAACAAAGTCTTTGGCTACCTGAGGATTGTATTTAATTGGCACCGCCGGCGAAATCTTTAGATTTTGCTTAAGAGCAAGCCCAGCTAGCACCAGCTCAAATATTTCCTCAAAGGCGATGGTTCGCTTGGCTAGCTCTAACTCTGCCAGGCTACTGGCTTGGTGCAAGATACTAATAGCCCTAGATTTAGCTATCAGCTGATGATTGGCTAGTAAGTCGGCTGGCAGAACATCTTCAATCTCGGAGCACAAACTAATACTCTGGCTAACCAGCTTTTTAATAATAGTGGAGGTTAGCTGTTTGGTTTCTGGATAGATTGGTATAATTTCTTCTTTATTTAATCCCCCTTGACTCTTTTCAAAGCTCGGGTTACTCAAGCTAATATAGCCGTTTTTATATTCATATACTCCTCTAAACCGATAGCTCTGGAGTTTTTTTAGGGTCTGCGTGATATAGGGCTGATTAAACCAGACCGCCTTAACGGTGCCGGTATCATCAGCTAAAATAGCCTCTGTGATAACCAAGCTACGATTGCGTTGGCTGCGTCGCATGGCAACATTCTCAACTCTGGCATTAAAACTCACTAATCCAGGGGATATTTGGCTAATACTAGTGATGTTTTGATATCTGTCCCATCGGCGTGGATAATAATCTAACAAATCAGCAATAGTTAAGATGCCAGCCGAGCTTAGGGCTTTGGTGATAATTGGACCGACACCTTTGAGCCTAGTTATAGGGCTTTGGAGATTCATATTATTATTCTAGCACGCCCAAAAAAACGATAATTTTAGGCTATTTGAATTTTATCCTCAAAAACCGCCTCTTTCCTACCTGTGCCAGACAATCCTTGTTAAGCACAAGCGCTATGTCACGAGTTACAACATCGTCAATTTTAACTCCACCTTGAGCTAGTAGTCGCCTGGCCTCGGACTTACTAATATCAAAGCCGGCGGCAATAACATCAACTATTATTCCTTTATTTAGCGTCTTAGACTCGATGTCCTTGGGCTTGTCGCCGTCACGAAATTGACTATTCCAGGATTGCTCGGCCAAGACTGCTTGCTTGCCACCATGGTAACGACCAACAATATTGCGAGCCAAGCTAGCCTTGGTATCGCGGGGGTTAGCACCAAGTGCCATGTCTTTTTCGATTTGAGTTATTTGCTCCATTGGCACATCGGTGGCTAACTTAAAGTAGGAGGGTATCAGCTCGTCGTGAATTGTCATAACCTTGCCGTACATATCGGCTGGCTCGTCTTCAATATAAATGCAATTCCCCCATGAAGTACTCATTTTGCGACCATCCGTACCTTCCATAAGATGAAATGTCATCACACTCTGGGGTTCTTGGCCATAGGCTTTCTGGACCGTACGCCCAGCCAACATATTAAAGAGCTGGTCGGTACCACCAACCTCTAGATCGGTATTCATCATAACGCTATCATAGCCCTGCAGAAGGGCGTACAAGGTCTCATGTAGGCCAACTGGCTTATTGGCCTTAATGCGTTTAGCAAAATTCTCGCGCTCAATCATCTGCTGAATGGTAAATAAGTTGGTTAGCTTAAAAAACTCTCCCAGTTGCATCTCCTCGAACCAAGTGCCGTTCTGGAATAACTCAACCTTGTCCATATCTAGAATTTTAGATAGCTGACGATGGTATGGCTTAAAGTTGTCAGCCACCTCTCGTTTGGATATCATCTGCCTCTCCGAATCTTTATCGGAGGCATCACCTATCTGGGCCGTGAAGGTACCAGCAACAAAAGTAATCTGATGCCCAAGGTCCTGAAATTGCCTCAACTTCCAGAGAGTCGTAGCCCTGCCAATGTGGAGCTTAGAGCCGGTTGGGTCGAAACCAAGCTTTATTCGTAGTTTTTTGCCACTTTTTAATTTCTTTTCTAATTCACTACGGACTATTAAATCCTCTACATTACGAGTCAGTAGGTCGTTAAGTATATCTTTAGATTTCATTTTCCCTCAATTCTAAAATTAGTTATAATTGCTTTTTTTGCTGGGTTCAATAGTCCGAACCCGACATAAATAGGCTTTGAAAAAATCTTATGATGATTTTAGTGTTTAACTCCATATCTGTCACATTATACCAATAATACCGTTATATTGTAATCAAGATTAAAGAGCAATAATATTAGCTAATGCGTGGTATAATTTAACCAAACATATGGCAAAAAAACGCCCCAATAGAAAACCACTTCAATCTCCTAGAAGAGTAGTTAGGCATAGCCTTGGTAGTAAGACACTGCAATCTGGGGGTAAAAAGATTGCAGTCGCTAGGCCTAAGGGTCTGGCGAAATTTCATTATAAGAATATAATCCGAGTCTTTACTAGCAAGAAAGCCCTTAAAATATATGGGATTACTATTGCTGTTATATTTTTATTAATCGCCGGTGTATTTTTATGGTTTGCCAAAGACCTACCCAGCCCTAATAAAATTAACTCTCGCGTTAGCGCTCAGACCACAAAAATATATGACCGCACCGGGGAAACCCTACTAATAGAAGTCTATGGCGATAAAAACCGCAGTATTATAGAGTTTAATCAAATGCCTCAATGCATCAAAGATGCTACTGTTGCCCTGGAAGACAAAAACTTCTATAAGCAAGGGGCATTTAGCCTGGCTGGTCTGGCCAGGGCTTTTACGGGCGTTATCTTTAAGGATCGCTCCAAAGGGGGAGGCTCAACCATTACTCAGCAATATGTCAAAAATGCCCTGCTCACCAACGAGCGGACCTATGAGAGAAAAATCAAGGAATTAATACTCTCGATCCAAATGGAGCAATTATACAAAAAAGACGACATATTAAAGCTATATCTGAATGAAATACCCTACGGATCAACGGCCTACGGAATCCAGGCTGCCTCTAAGCAGTACTTTGGCATTGATGCTAAAGACTTAAATCTTGCTCAGTGCGTAACGCTAGCTAGCTTACCCCAAGCACCTACTTACTATTCTCCTTATGGGCAGAATTCCAACCAGCTACTTTCCAAAAAAGACCATGTCTTGGATCTGATGGTAGAGCAGGGCTACATCAAAAAAGACGAAGCCGAGGCTACCAAGAAGGTCGATGTAATGGCCCAATTTAAGCCATATAACCCATACGCCAACATCAAGGCCCCTCATTTTGTACAGTACACCAGAGAACAGCTTGAGGAAAAATACGGTATCAAAAGAGTCAATGAGGGTGGTTTTAAGGTTATCTCGACGATAGACTTAACCAAGCAAAAATTAGCTGAAGATATAGTAGCCAAGAATATCGATTCTGTTCGAAGGTATGGTGGTGATAATGCCGCCTTAGTCTCGGTGGACCCCACCAATGGGCAGATACTGGCGATGGTCGGTAGCTATGACACAAGTAACCCAGAATTTGGTAGCTTTAATGTAGCTGTTTCTCTGCGTCAGCCCGGGTCTTCTATTAAGCCACTTATATACGCCAACCTATTTAAGAAAAACTGGGGACCTGGTAGCACCATCTATGATGTACGGACAGACTTTGGTGGAATACCCCCATATGTTCCCAGAAACTACACCGGCCGATTCTATGGAGTACAGTCCGTCAGGACAGCTCTAGCTGCCTCGCTTAATATACCTGCCGTAAAGGCGCTATACATTGGTGGTATATCAGAATTTATAGCTACCGCCAAAGACCTGGGCATTACAACCTACAATAGACCGGCCAATGAGTATGGCTTAAGTGTCGCCCTAGGCGCTGGAGATGTGCGAATGGTGGATATGGCCAACGCCTTCTCGGCTTTCCCCACTAATGGTGAGCACAGAAACCAGCAGTACTGGCTTAAGATAACCGATGGAACAGGTAAAGTCATAGAAGATAACACCAAGGAAGATAGTAATAAACCCAAACAAGCGCTTGACCCACAAATTGCCTACGAAATAAACAGTATTATGTCTGACAATGCCGCTCGCTGTAGTCTTGGTACTTTTCCCTGTAATAATCCCCTGACCCTACCAGGCAAGACGGTTGCTGCCAAAACGGGCACATCAGAGGATTTTAGAGATGCCTGGACGGTAGGTTTTACCAAAAGAGTAGTGACGGTAGTATGGGCTGGCAATAACGATAATAGCCCTATGACACAGGCCGCTAGTATTGTGTCTGCACCAATCTGGAACCAATATATGAATGCGGTCACAAAAGATGAGCCAAATGAGCAATTTGATAGGCCTAGTGGGATTAAAGAAGAGACTATTGATGCCAACACTGGCAAATCACTAATACCTGGCTCTAAGCCCCGCCGAGATATTTTTGCTAGCTGGTATAAGGTAGAGCAAGCCAGTAACTCTCAAAAGGCGACTATCGATATAGTATCAGGCAAGCTAGCTACCGACTGCACTCCAGCAGGAGCCCGCAAAGACATTACAGGCTCTTTAATTACTGCCGAGATACTGCCAAGTGACCCAGCATACCGGCTCTGGAACCCACCCGTTCAAGCACTCGCCCGATCCCTTGGCTACAGCCAAGGCGGATCCATACCTTCAGAAAAGGACGATGCGCATCAGTGTGGAGACCCTGTACCAGTAGTTTCGGTGTCCGCATCTCCGAATAGTGGTAGTATATTTACTATCTCGGCCACGACCACACAGGGCAAATTCCCAATTAGCCAGGTGGCATTCTTTATGGATGGCAATCTAATTGACACTAAAACTGGTGGTGGGCCAACATTCACTACCACGATTACTCCGCCAGCAGGCAATCATAGCTTTAGTGTGATTGCTACTGATAGTGGCTACTATACCGGCACCAGCAATACAATCTCGGTCAGCGCCACCGGTACTGGTGGTGCGAACCTAAGCTGCGCTGGTAATCAATGTACTTTTACCTACACTCTAGGACAATTTAATACTCAGCTGCACATTGGAGGTCCTAGTGCGTGGAGTACATATCAAGGAGCATGCCCAATCCCAGGAGGTTGCACTTCTCCTCGTTACTGGAATCTTGGTTCTACTATCTGGAATGGGGGCTCTGGGGCGACCAGCTCAAACATCAAGGCCACACTTACCACTTCTAGTGGAGTTCAGACTATCTACCCTTAGGCTAGGTGGCGCTAAAAGTACCAAAACCTATTTGCGAGCACTAGGATTTTTTAGATTTTGGACGAGCTTGATGTGGTTTACTATTTCTTGGTGTATTACGGCTAGCGTTACTATCATTTGCTCTGGCAATTGGCACTGCAAAAATCATCTTACCGGCAACAGTCTGGAATATTCGGGTCACCTCACAATCAACATCCTTGCCAATCAGCTTATCGCCCCTATCCACTACTATCATAGTGCCGTCTGCCAAGTACCCTACCCCTTGATTCTTTTCTTTGCCAGGCTGTACGACCTTGACCTTCATAATTTCGCCTGGTAATACAACGGCTCTGATAGAATTAGCCAGCTCATTGATATTGAGTATCTTAACGCCCTCAATAGTAGCCACTCTATTGAGATTATAGTCCGTAGTAAGAATATTAGCATTATGCTTTTTAGCTAAGAAAACTAGCTTATGGTCAACCTCTTTAACCTGCTCTGGGTCTTCTTCTATGATATCGAGCTGGAGGCCCTCGCTAGTGCGCATTTCATTGAGTATTTCTAGCCCTCGCCTCCCTCTACCGCGACGCAGTGGCTCGTCGCTATCGGCAATGTTTTGAAGCTCCGCCAGCACAAACCGTGGCACCAAAAACGCACCAGGAATAAACCCAGTAGCTACAATGTCTCCAATACGCCCATCAATGATAGCCGAAGTATCCACTAATATTCGCCTTTCACTTTTGTCTGGTTTTTGGATCTTGAGCTTCTCGGGCTTATCTTTTTTATCGGACTTTTTAGGTATTAAATTATCCAAAAACTCGTGTTTAGAATAAAACACAAACGCCATAGCAACAGCCAGGGCCACACTAACAGCAATCGGAAGATACTGCTTGTATGGTTCAGTCAGTGCTGAAAGTGGTATTGCCACAAGCGAGCCAATGAGGCTTCCAAGAATTGCCCCAATCACCACTAAGATAAGCTTTTGGGCACTAAGCTGGGCCAGACGGTAGGTAACTAGCGCTACCACCAATAACACTATTAAAATAATTTCAACCACTAGCAAAAATTGCATTGTTATCCTTACCTAAAGTAATTTGATGGCATCGGCAATAGTTCTGACATTGGAACAATTGGAACCGTGCACACTGGCCGGCACGATGGCCTTACTAAACCCCAGCTTACTGGCTTCTTTAAGCCTAATAGCTGGCATATTCACAGATCTAACTTCACCGCTAAGCCCCACCTCACCAAAGACGACTGTCTCCGGGCTGACTACTTTTCCGCTGGCTGCGGAAGCTATTGCTAAAATAATTGCGAGATCAATTGCGGGCTCAGATAGTCTGATACCACCTACAATATTAACATAGACATCCTGACTACTCAAGTTAACTCGGCCTCTTTTTTGCATTACAGCACACAAAAGTCCCAGCCGATTAATGTCAAATCCGTCGGCTACTCGCTTGGGATAGCCAAAAACACTAATACTGACTAGGGCCTGGACTTCTACTAAAATTGGTCGGCTTCCTTCCATGCCAACAAATACGATACTTCCTGGGAGGTCTTGCCTCTCTTGCAATAAAGCCACCGATGGATTCTTAACTGGGCTCAATCCCCCCTCGGTCATCTCTAGCATCCCCACTTCATTGGTAGCACCAAAACGGTTTTTAATACCTCTTAGGAGCTTAAGTAATCCATATCTTTCCCCCTCCAAATACATCACCACATCTACCAGATGTTCCATGAGCCGTGGGCCAGCTACATTTCCCTCTTTGGTAACATGACCAATTACTATAAAGCAGGTATTGGTACTCTTAGCAACCCTAACCAGGCTATTGGTATTATTAGTTATTTGGCTGGTAGTCCCAGCTGCTCCACTAAGCTCTTGGCTGGCCATAGTTTGTATTGAATCCACTACTATCAATTGGTAATTACCACCATTGGCATGGGCCAGCACTTCATCTATGTCGGTTGTAGCTAAAAACTCAAATTCGGTGTGTAGGCCCTTAAGCCTACTCCCCCTGAGCTTAACTTGAGACGCCGATTCTTCCCCACTGACATATAGTACCTTGCTGGTTTTGGCGATACTAGCTGCTATTTGTAAGACTAGAGTGGACTTACCAATACCTGGATCTCCGGCTAGTAGCGTAATGCTACCAGGCACAATTCCACCCCCTAGAACCGAATCTATTTCGATATTGCCGGTGCTAATTCTATTCTTTTCAGACGATGAGATACTATCAAACATCTCTGGCTTGGTAATAGGGCTTGGTGATACTTTTGGCCTCTTACTCGCGAGCACTACCGACTCCACCAGGCTATCCCAGGCCCCACACTGCATACACCTGCCACTCCACTTGCTAGTAGTAGCGCCACAGCTTTGGCAGGTGAATTGAGTTGTTGACTTAATCATAACTTAATTATACACCACATAATCAAATAATACGAACAAATAGCGAATATATATTTTACCCTTTAATTATCTTGACATAAGCCATATTATATTGTATGCTCACTGTGTCGTATTAGGCTACCCTGAAGGGTGCATGATGACCGATGTAGATGGCAAGGCAACAATTACTTTCCAGGTATCTGGAGAGGAAGAAGGTGTGATGGCACAAATTAGGGCCATCATGAGGCTACTGGTTTTGAATGTCCCTGGCGACTACGAAACCAAGGTTAGCTACATCCATAGCACTGTTCAGGCCGAGGGTGAGGTAGATATATCTACCTTGGGCCTTAAGCAGAGAACAGTAAATAGCCTAAGGCGGGCAAAAATTCACACAGTTCTGGACTTGACAGCCCGAACACAAGATTCGTTGTGGCACATCAAAAATATTGGCGATGTGGCCCGAGCCGATATTGCTGAGAGGTTAGCTGCTAATAACTTAACCCTCAATATTGGCGATGTGGCCCGAGCCGATATTCTTGCGAGGTTAGCTGATAACGGCTTAAACCTCAAGACCTAAATTTTTTTATACTTTAACCCCCCCAGATTTTTTTGGGGGGGTTTTTACTTAATGCCAGCTCCCACTCTAAGGGTCAGCTCAATTTCGTCTTGATTTACGCCTACTAGAACTGTGTCCCCAGACTTAACCATCTCATTGACCAGCTCTGTGGCTAATTTGTCCTCTATCAATCTTTGGATTGCTCGCTTCATAGGTCTAGCGCCATTCTCGGCATCATACCCTTGCTCTACTAAATACTTCTTGACTGCAGGCTTGAATTTTACCCTCACTTCCTTTGCTTCTAGCCTTTGAGCTAAATCCTTCAATTGTAGCTCGGCTATCTTTCCGATATCAATTCGTGATAGTGCCTTAAAGACCACCACATGGTCAATTCTATTCAAGAACTCTGGGCGGAACTGTTTCTTGAGCTCGCTGGTGACTTTCTCGGTCATTTGCTCGTGAAGGTGCATCAGCTCCTGTTCTTCCTTGGGGGTATCTGTAGCAAAGCCTATTTGCGCCTCGTGAGCCATAGCTTTGGCTCCAACATTACTAGTCATAATTATGATGGTATTACTAAAGTCAATCCTCTTGCCCTTGGCATCAGTTAGCACCCCATCGCCTAGCACTTGCAGGAGCAAATTAAATACATCTGAGTGGGCTTTTTCTATTTCATCAAATACTATCAGACAATACGGCTTTCGGCGAACCTTCTCTGTCAGCTGGCCGGCGTCTTCATACCCGACATACCCAGCAGGCGCACCGACTAGCCGAGCGATGTTATGCTTTTCCATAAATTCACTCATATCAACCTTAATCATCGCATCTTTGTCGTTGAATAATTCCTCGGATAATACTCGTGCTAGCTCTGTTTTGCCAACTCCCGTTGGCCCAAGGAACATAAATGAGCCTATTGGCTTAGATGGATCGCTAATGCCAGTCCTGCTACGCCGTATGGCCTTGGCTATAACATCTACGGCCTCGTCTTGCCCAATTATTTTAGCTTTGATGTTTTGATCTAATTTTTTGAGGTTTTCTGTCTCAAATTTTACTAGCTTGGTCATAGGTATTCCCGTAGATTGAGACACGACCTTGGCAATATCATCCACACCTACTAATGCTTTTGTGGTGTTCTTACCGCTTGAAGTGATGGCATTAAGCTTTTGTTCTATTTTGCTAGCTTCGGACTTAAGCCTAGCGGCTTGCTCAAAGTCTTGATTATATACGGCTTCTTCAATTTGCGAGAGGAATACTCCTAGCTGTTTAGTGAGTCGCTTGCCTCGCCCGTCATTACTAGAACTTGATATCCTAGCCTGTGCGCTGGCCTCGTCTATTAGGTCAATAGCTTTATCGGGCAAGAACCTATCGGCAATATAGCGCTTTGCTAGCTTGGCTGATTCTTCAATTGCCTCATCGCTAATTTTAACATTATGGAATTTCTCGTAGCGTGGCCTTAACCCCTTAATTACTTCGATAGTCTCATCCACGGTCGATTCGGGTACTATAACTCTCTGAAATCTGCGCTCTAGAGCGGCGTCCTTTTCAACATATTTTCGGTATTCCTCAAATGTAGTTGCTCCAATAGTCTGTACTTCCCCGCGAGACAGGGCTGGCTTAAGGATATTGGCCGCATCTATCGCGCCTTCGGCACTACCTGCCCCAACAACATTATGAAGCTCATCAATAAAGAGTATGATGTCTTTTGATGACTTGACTTCATCAATTATCTTTTTGAGCCTTTCCTCGAATTCCCCTCGGAATTTAGTGCCAGCGATGACTGAGGCCATATCAAGCATAACAAGACGCTTGCCCAAGAGCATTTCAGGGACTTTCTCGTCTACTATTCTTTTAGCTAACCCTTCTACGATGGCTGTCTTGCCCACCCCTGGCTCACCTATTAAGACTGGATTATTTTTACTACGACGGTTAAGGATTTGAATCATCCTATCAATTTGTGCTTCTCTGCCCACGACTGGGTCTAGGTCACCCTTTAAGGCTTTTGTGGTAAGGTCGATGCCAAAATGGTCTAGGGCAGGGGTTTTGGTGTGTTTTACGCCTTTAGAATTAATTGATCCCTGAGGGATTTCTACCTGTGAGGGCTGGGAGTTTAGGTACTGCTCAAGCTCGGAGCGAATTACTACTGGATCTATGTTCATATCTTTGAGTATTGAGATTGCCCGTGAATTCTTCTGGCTTAGAATGGCATATAGTAAGTGCTCTGTTCCGGCATAGGGCTGGCCATATTGCTGGGCTAAGCGTAGCGCTGAGGCGGCAGTTTGCTTGGCGGTTTCCGATAGCTCAAGAACGGCAGGCGCAGTAGATGAGCTCATATTATGGTTGCCAGCAATGGGTACATTATCAAGCCTTACTCCTAATTCTCCAAGTAACCGGGCCCCGATAGAGCTGGGGGCTTTTAGCATTCCAAGCAGTAAGTGCTCTGTGCCTACATAACTTGAGCCCATACTAATAGCCAGCAAGCCGGCATTTTCCAAGCTTTTTTTGGCATTTAGTGTAAATCTATCAAAATGGGCTAAAAAGTCTTCTTGCATTGCACTTATCCTTCTTATACATATTAGCAGATTTTTTGGTTTTTAGTTGTCTTTGCTGTCGTCTTGCGAGTCTTTCTTTGTTGGTTTTTTAATTTTTTTATCGGCTAGCTTGCTGCTTGGTTTGGCTGGCTTGGTGAGTTTTGGTTTAGCTTTTGGGCTGGGTGTCGCTAGGCTAGGTTTGATATCGGTTTGCGGTGCTTCGGTGGTATCATCGGTTGCGGACTGTACATCACTTGCTGCAATTAACGAATCTTCTATATCCCCTGTCCGTTTTGGTTTTTGACTGGGAGTACCCTCTATTTCTTTAGCCGTTTGCTCTATTCCAGAATCGTCCGATCCATCTATATCTACATTCCACCCGGTAAGCTTGGCTGCTAGACGAACATTTTGCCCGGCCTTGCCAATTGCTAGGCTAAGCTGATCTTCAGGAACTTTGACTACGGCTTTTTTGGTTGCTTCATCTAGTTTGACACTAATAACTTTGGTTGGGGAGAGAGCATTGGCAATGTACTCTGAGGGATTATCACTATAGGCGATGATATCAATCTTTTCCTCGCCTAATTCTCCCATTACAGCCTGCACTCTGGTGCCTCGGCCACCTACAAAAGTTCCTACTGCATCAACGCCCTGGGCATTTGATTTAACAGAGATTTTGGTGCGAGCACCTGCTTCTCGGGCGATTCCAGCAATCTCTACTGTGCCATTTTCAATTTCTGGTACTTCCAGCTCAAAGAGTCTACTAACCATATCTGGATGGGTTCGGCTAACTACAATTTGTGGTCCCCTATTAGTTTGCTCGACTCTTACCACGAAGACCTTAATACGCTGGCCAGGATAGTATTTTTCGTTTGGTATTTGGTCATTAGGGAACATTACGCCAGTTGCCTTACCAAGATCAATATAGGCGTTACCGTTCTCAAACTGCTGTACGGTGGCATTGATTATTAATCCTTCCTTATCGCTAAATTCAGTAAATACCACATCCCTCTCGGCTTCCCTAATACGCTGAACTATTACCTGCTTCGCGGTCTGGGCAGCTACTCGTCCAAACTCCTTGTTGGCTTCTTTGATTTCAACCATTTCACCAAGCTTGGCAGTTTTATTAGTTTTCTTAGCATCCTGAAGGGTTATTTGAGTCATAGCATCCTTAACATCCCCAACCACTTCTTTGGTTACAAACACAGTAGCCTCCCCCGTATTTGGGTTAAGCTCAGCGCGTACCTCTTGCTCCTTGTCGCCAAAGTCCTTTTTGAAGGCTGCCACAATGGAAGCAGAGATAGCCTCTAGTACCATATCTTTAGATATTCCTTTTTCTTCACATATTTGTTCTATTGCTGATAAAAATTGATTTTGCACATCGTCTCCTATTTGATTGTTATTAAATTGTCACCTGAAAGCTTTGAAGAAAAAAAGCCGCTACAACTGTTGCGACCGTCTTGCTGACATTCTTTTTTATACACTATGAATACTATTTTAGCCTCTTTGGCACTGCTATGTCAAGAGTACTAGGCTATTATACTGCGTTTTGGATATGCTCAATAGCTCCCTGCTGGTCAATTGCGATAACATCTATTCTGGGTTGCAAAAGGTCATATTTATCACTCTCCCCTAACCAATACTGAAAGGAGTTCCGCAAGCGTCTCTTTTTATTGGCAGTAATAGCCTCTAGCCCCCCGCCATAATGGCTGTTTTTGCGATATTTAACCTCTACTAAGCAAATATAATCATCATTATGGGCGATAATATCTATTTCGCTATAGCGGTTTCTGATATTACGACCCACTATTGTGTAGCCATTATCGGTCAGGTATTGAGCTGACAAATCCTCGGCCATATTGCCTACTAGGGTAGTGTTTTTCATAAATAATTCCCGCAAAAGCTCTGGCGGTGGAGGCTCGAGAGGCCATTTTGCCGGATTGAGCTAATATGCGTTTTGGTGCCATAGCCAACATTGGTGCCAAAGCTATAATCTGGATATTGGCGAGCTTGCTTAATCATATAATTATCGCGAGCGACTTTGGCAATAATACTGGCCGCTGCCACACAAGAGACCTGCTGATCGGCTTTTGCGAGAGTCTGAGCCACGCCATACTCACTAAGGTAGTCATAATTTCCATCAATTATTAGTAGGCTAAACTCTGAGTTCATAGCTTCTAGCGCCCTCAGGTAGGCCAGCCTAACTGACTCGGTCAAGCCTACAGTATCTATCTCGGCATTACTAACCCACCCTAGCCCACTGGCTAGGGCTTTTTTGATAATAAACTCGCTTAATATCTGCCGAGAGGTGCTATTTAAGAGCTTTGAATCCCGCAGTGGCTTACGCCAACCGGCTGGTAAGATTACAGAGGCAGCGACAAGTGGGCCAGCTAGGCTACCCCTGCCCACCTCGTCAATACCACATACAAGCATACGCCCGTTAGCGCGGATGGTATTCTCTAATTTGGTTGATGCATAAATCATATTGTTCTCTAATAAGAGATTATACTGGACTTATATGAAAATAGGGCTATTGTAGCGCACCTAAAACTCTCAAAAGCCTATCGGCAGGACAGACACCATTATATCTAAAAAGGATGCTAGCCATCCAGCCATTAAGGATATTGAGCCTATCCAGGAGCTAATGGTATGAATGGGCTAATATTTTATCGTGTCCAGATGCGGACATAATCAAATTCAACGGTGCTGGGCAGGGTGTTATCTAGGCTGCTTGGTTTAATATCATTTTGAAGCATGATGAATTGCCCGGTGTTTTTGTAGCAAGTCTCGTACGGTGAGCCAAGTTGCACTCCGTTGTAATAATAGGTCAAAAGTGCCGAATCCGGTGTGTTGGGTGTTGCCGAACAGTCTCTTGATCTTCTTTCTAAACTAGCACCAAAGGTATGCCAACCGCTAGTTTGCCCAATGTTGCCTATGGGTTTCTTCCATTCGTCATTATCTTTGGCTCGTCCGGCGTGTACATTTGCTGCTGCGAATCCTTCCAAACATTCCATTACATCGTTTTCCAGGAACATCGGCCACTCCGCACCACCAGTATGTACCCCATTGGTCCAGATACCCGCCCAGTTTGCGCAACCTATGGTGCCATTTGCTGGGGGCATATACATCTTTGTCTCAACATAGAAAGAACCTGTTATTACTTTGTCAGCATGTGTACTTGCGTACCCTGACGCATGAGTATATGTGATGCCATTGGTAGCTGTGCAACTTCGCAGGTCAAGGGTAAGCTTAAGTGTTCCGCCGTTCACCTTTGTTTGTGCCGGATCTTCACAGTTTGTCATACTACTATTGCTTGCTTTTGTTATAGCCGTATCAGTCCCACCAAGATAATTTGGCCGCCATTTAGTAAGGTCGAGCGAGGTGCCACCAAATTCATCCCACCAATCAAAATTCCATGTTCCGCTTGGGCCATTTAAAAGACCGTATCGACAGGGCGTTTGGGGGCTAGTAGGAACAGAACCATCTGGCGCTGTTGTCGGTTTACAATCGCCCGATGGTGGCGCAGTGGTACCAAAAGCTATGGCTTTACCGCCAGAGGCAGTAGTATCATCTATTCTAGTAGCTGGAGATTGGACATTAGAAGCTGTACTTTCTGGCTCTATACTAAAAGATGGGGTGGCTGCTCTGCTTATGAATAAAAAGAGCATACCAAACAGCATAAATAATCCGACAGAAACTAATATCATCTGCTTATTTTTGGCTAATTTGCTACTCAAGTTAAGCTTGGTTAGTTTGCTACTCAAGTTAAGCATCTCCTACACTTCCATTATTCGACTATGACTGTTCCGCCTGCTTTACTGGGGTTTTGCTCGTCATGGTAAGTGTATGTGCCGGCCTTGTCAAAAGTAAAACCAAAAGTGTCATTCTGGTTGAGGATAACAGTGGAGTCAAAGTCTGGTATAGAGTCATTTTTTGGGTATGGGTCAGCGGCTACTTGGTGGGGTTTGCCGTCGGTATTGGTCCAAGTGATTTGGGTTCCGGCCTTAACCTGTATGGTGGCTGGCACGAACCCATTAGCAGTAATCTGAACATTGGCCACTTTTTGGGCTTCAACTACAGAGTTCGCGTTGTTATTAGTCGAAGACTTTTTACTGTTGTTCATTGATACAAACAGCGTCACAACCACAATCAAAACCAAAACTACCAAAGCTACAACAGCGATTATCATTATACGCTTGTTAGGTCGTGGAGCTTTAACTGCTACGCTTAGCTTGGGAGCCTCTTGTGGTGTTTGTTGTTTGATTTGATCCTCATTCATTGTCTTCTATTCTACTCCTCTCTAATTTGCTATAAGATTTATGTTCTTAGTTAGTGTTGAGTCAGCCGTGATTGTAGCGTCGCTGTACAATGTATTGTGGCCTCTTCTTCTGTACTTTATAGAGTATGTTCCGACTGGTATGCCAGTCAATGTGTATTGTCCGTTTCCACCTGTTCTTACACTGTGCCTACTGCCATTATAGTAAACCGATACATAAACCATGCCCAGTGGCGCATTACTTTTCGAGCTAGTCACGATTCCAGTTACTGTGCCTGTTGTGGATGGTGGCGTTTGGGTGGTGGCGTTAGCGGTGTTAGACGGTGGGCTGGAGCCAATGCTGTTAGTGGCTTTTACGTAGTAGTAGTAAGTGGTAGCAGAGTTTAGGCCAGTGTTCCCAAAGGAAGTAGTGCTACCGGTGACAGAAATTATCTTGGTGTAGGTAGAGGTGTCAGTGGTGGTACCACGATAGATATCATAGGCAGAAGGGTTGCCGCTACTGGCATCCCAGCGCAGGTCAATCTGGTTGGCTGATGTGGCCCCAGCTGTAAGACTGGTTGGTGCAAATGGGGCTGTTGGCGCAGCGGGGGTGGTAGCAGCCAAGGTAGCAGGAGTTAAACTATAGTTGTTAGCATTATCAATAGCATAGAGCTGATAGCTGTAGGTAGTTGAAGGAAGAATAGGAACCTCAATTGTACCGGTATCGGAAAAGCTTATGGCGTCAGGGCCCAGGAATGGTAACGATACGCCGTTACGCACCAACAAGTAGTTTTTGATGCCACTAGCGTCCGTAGAAGCGTCCCAACTTAAGTCTACTCTGTTGTAGGCGGTTGCTGTGGTTCTAAAGTTTTCTGGAACCGTCGGTGGTGTTGTTTCACCATTTTGGACGGTCACTGTATTGGTATCGCGAAGTGATGGGTTGTTAGCAGCGTCGAAAGACTCTGCAGCTATGGTGTGGGTTCCGTTAGGCGTATTAACAGTATTTGTGTTCCAGCTAAAGGTGTAAGGTTCGGTAGTGTCTTCATGTCTTAGAACTCCGTCAACAAAGAATTGAACTCTAGTAACCCCAATGTCATCGTCAGCCGTAGCCGTGACGGTTACGGTGCCGCTTACTGTCTCTCCGTCAGCTGGGCTATCAACGCTAACTGTTGGCACAGTGGTGTCAGGAACCGTAATGCTTACGGGGGGAGCCGATGGGTCAGACGCATTGCCAGCTCCGTCTTTGGCGATAACATAGTAGCTATAGGTTTGCCCAACGACTAGAGGGGCGTCTGTAGTTGATGTTGGCACTGGTGTTCCTGTGACAGTTTTCAGGAATGTGCCTCCTCTGTAAATATCGTATCCAGTTACGCCACCACTATCAGTGCTGGCTGTCCAGGTTAGGTTGGCTTGTGGAGTTACTGTACCACTAGCCATTACAACTCTAAGATTAGTTGGCTGGGTTGGCTTAGTTGTATCGCTGTTAGCCACAGTGACCTCCACCGGCAGGCTGATCTTTTCGTTACCATGTTGGTCATAAGCTTTAGCCGTAAGTGAGTAGCGCCCGTTTGGAACCGGATTTGTAACCGAAAGGGTGTCCCAAAGTACTGAATATGTATTCGCGACATCGGGCGTGGTAGCGGGCGTGATATCGGTGCCAATCAGGTCGGCTCCCCTGAAAAAGTCAACTCTACTTATACCAAAGTTATCGGTTGCAATAGCGCTAACGCGAACCGTTGCTCCGTTAACTATAGCGTTAGGAGCTGGGGCATTTAGCGTAACAACGGGAGGTGTAATTTCCGTACAATTGTCACCAGTTCCCCTAGGACTACAGATAGCAGAGGTTTTCATTAATAAGACACGGTCAACCTTAACTCCTGGCTCGGTGCCATACATCTTGACGGTGTGAGTACCAGCAGCCAACACCACATCTATTTTGGTGTTAGTGTTAGTGGCGCCGTTTTTGTAGTCAACCCAAGTCCAAGTGTTTGGAGCTATAGTAGCCGAGTCTCCAACTTTAATACCACAGTTGTTATCGCCAATATCAAGAGTAAAGGAGTTGCTAATAGTATCAGGAGCCATAATACGGGCAGTTACCCGATAAGTACCGGCTTGATCTGCGTTAAGGGTGATAGTAGGTGCCGTAACCGTTCCGTAAGGCGCGCTAGGCGCCGCACAAGCCGCATTTGCTCTCTCTGGTGAGGCTACTACCATACTAAGCCCAGCAAGCAGGACAGCTGACGCCAAAATTAAACTAAAATTTCGGTTTATGGCTTTTGTCATTGTTTTAAGCTTATGCATTTTCGTTAACTCCTATATTACTACTGTTTCTACTATTGTCAATAAAATTTGCGTAATTAATTGTCATTATGGTTGCCATACCTTTACAACCCAATCCGGTCACAAGCAGAGTGAGTGCAATTACCATTGTTACGGGTTGTTTTATGAAATTTTTGACTGTTGTTCTAAGCTTATGCATTTTGATTAACTCCTATATTACTACTATTTCTACTACTGTCAATAAAATTTGCGTAATTAATTGTCATTATGGTTGCCATACCTTTACATAATCAATTTCCATAGTTCCAGGCAAATCCGCGTTTAGGTTACCGTCACAATATGATGCACCATCACTACATTCCCTACCTGTATACCCGTGCCATGCAGGACCCGCGCCTCCCATGGCTAAATTCATGTGGATACTGTGCTCATAGCCAAGTGCTGTTAACTCCTCTGTTGTAGTTGCTGTATGCTCGCGAACAAGCACTCCATCTATAAACCACTGCAATTTGTTAGCGGTCCAGTTAAATCCGTAAGTGTGCCAATTATTAGTGCCCCCAGCTACAAGTGGGTTGGGTGGCTTGATATTAAGCGGACAAGTAGAAGACGGCGGATTGTTCACGCAGTGTCCTCTGGCCCCGATATTACCGCCAGTTTTATGAAAGTTACTTTCAACTTTGTCGGGCCAAGCACCGAGTTGCTCAAATATGTCAAACTCACCGTAAGCTGGCCAACTAGGGCTCGAACCGTCACCTGCGCCAACCAGCCAGTAGGCTCCCCAATACAAATTTCCCAGTGGTAATTTAACTCGTGCCTCCGTATAGCCATGCCGATATTTGTACTTAAGATCTCCGCCCTGTTTCCTTGTGGTTACCATACCGGATGTAAAATAATAAGTATTGTTACCGGTATCAGGGTTTAAGCTTCCACAGCTGACAGTTTGGCGCTTGCCAACCATCTTGAGTGTTCCGCCGGAAACAGTAGTATTAGCAGCCATATAACACTGATCTTCGTTATTACCACCACCATAGTTACTATTATTTTGAACATTCCACCTGGCAGTACTTACGGCTGAACCATCAAAATTTTCATCAAATTTATTCTGCCAAACAGCTCCGCCAGTAACTATTGAGGGAGGCTGGCCTGATGGTGGAGTTACCTCTGCCCCAAACGCTATGGCTTTGCCGCCAGAGGCATTAGCATCATCTATTATAATAGCTGGCGATTGGATGTTAGAAGCTGTACTTTCTGGCTCTATACTAAAAGATGGGGTGGCGGCTCTGCTAATGAATAGAATGGTGGCACCTATTAGAGTGAAGATTGCTATAAATATAACAAAGCCATGTTTGGATTGGGCAAAGCCCTTAATTTTCTTCATAATTTTGTTCTTTTTCACCTTAATCACAACTATACTCTCATAAAACACTAAGCACAACCAGCATTGGTTATGGGCTATTGTTGAGTATGGTAAGCCCGTCTATAGTAGATTTCCTACCTAAAAACAACCCCCATAGCTTACGCCGCTAGCCTAAACAAAAGTTCAGACAAGGTGTTCGCAGAAAAGGGAGCTTGATACTCCGACCAAAGCAAAAGCTAATACAGACAGTGCAATACTTCGTTGGTTTTTTGTTTTGTCTTTAAAAATAGTCATTTTATTATCAACACCATTCTTACCAAATATTATCGTTAATTATAATGCCTAGTTTTTATTAAGGCAATTGTTAAACAAATTATTTTGAGAAAGTGGCTAATTGTTTTAGTCGATATCGGCTACCCATAACTTCCAGTCGCCCGGAGTACTAGATCCTGAACGCGTCATTGACAAGTTAATGAATGGGCCATCCTCTGAAGAGTTGGCGAATTGCCAATAGGCTCGTCCGATTCTTTTTTCATTAAAAATAGTTGTCATATCTTTGCGCCACTGAACCGAGTTAGTGACTTTCTCAACATTACCGTCGCCTTCAATAATGCCCCACTCTCCTGCATGCAGAGGAATGCGTAGTCTAGAATCCGCCAGCATATTCAAGTTAGCATCAATGTGTGCTGCTAAATCAGTTATGCTAACAAATTGATAGCCTGCTTGATTTTCATAGGTCTGATTACCGCAAACTGTTCCGCTGGAATCAGAATATCCATCGTTGTTGGCATCGGCGCTACAGACTTTTGCCCCGCTAACGTTTTTGGTGCCGCCGTAATAGGGGTGGAATGAGTATACTATATTGGTTTTACTGGAAAGCACAGCCCAGGTGTTGGCTGTGAATAGTTTGTTGCCACCCGTAGGCTCAATCATCAATATTTTATCTGGGTCCTTGCCTCTGGCCCATCCTATTAGGGTGCTATACATAGATACAACTGCTGCGTTATCGGCGTAGACTTTCGGCTTGGGCTCGTTAACTAGGTCAATCGCTACAACTGTAGGCTCATTGGCATAGTCTGTGGAGACTTTTTCTATGTAGTCTCTAGCGTTGGTTTGGACGCTAGTTACGCTGCCTTGGTAAACCCCGTCTGCATTAAGAACTCGGGCCCAGGGAGGAATGCAAAGCCTGTAAATCGTCCCGCAATCAAGTCCCTCGCCCCCAAAATGAATTGGATCAAGAATGACATATACGCCGGCGGCTTTGGCATTATCAACAGCCGCCCTCAACCTATTAAATGCTGTTGTACTGAATCCGGCGGTACCGGCCGAGGGCTGAAAAACATTCCAATCCATAACAAGGCGTACCGAGTTAAATCCTTTGAGTTTAATCTTATCCATCTGGGCACGGCTAGCTATTATCTCGCTGTTACTGCCGCCAATGTAACGAATATTAGCCCCGTTCATGACGACCACTTGATTACTGGGCGTACAAAAGGCGTCTGGGTAGCAGGTATGAAAATCGCTGCTAGTTGAAACTTCATCACCAAATTTAATGGCACTGCCGCCACTGGCATTAGCATCGGCTATGGTTGTGGCTGGCAAGGGTACTGTTCCGCCTTCCGGTTCAATACTAAATGCTGGGGTGGCGGCTCTGGTTATGAATAGAATGGTGATACTTATTAGAGTGAAGATTGCTATAAATATAACAAGGTTATGTTTGGATTGGGCAAAGCCCTTAATTTTCTTTATCATTTTGTTCTTGCTCACCTTAATCACAACTATACTCTCATAAAAAACTAAACACAACCAGCGTTGGTCATGGGCTATTGTTGAGCGTGGTAAACTCGTCTATAGTAGATTTTCCAACAGGACGCCAAAAAGGTTGGCGCCTGCTGTTGGAAAATCGAACAGTTTCATCATGCAGTAAAGCAACTAACCGGCGTAGCTAAATGCCAGGCCAGGAAAGGTAGAAAACAGCGGAACCATATTCTTCAAATATGTCAAACTCACCGTAAGCTAGCCAACTAGGATTGGCAGAGGCGATTGGGGCTACGCTCTATCTCTTGAGCCAGCTATAAGGAGGTGCGAAGTATTTGTAAAGCCTGTCCGGTTAGAAGACCGTGCTTGGAATATGGTCTTTTCGCGGAGATTAGAGTCCATGGGATGTTTGGCAGCGCCACTGGCTACGAAAGCGGGAAGATTGCCAAGGAATACCCCCCAGCTTAAACTCTTTGTCACACTACTAGCGGCAGGGCTTGCGACCACCATCCAGGTTAAGCGGCATAAGTAAGGAATTGAAGTTCTGGGTGTTCATAGTAGGACAGAATTTGCTTTGCTGCACGCTGTACTCGATTTGAAAGACGGCTTTGTTGTTATCGATGAAGTACGTCTTGTAATCACGGCACTCATCGTATTGGTTGCACTGTTCGTTAACGGCAAAGTCGAAATCCTGCCACAAGCTTGGAATCTGGTCAACATCGTTCTTAAGGGCCGCCGATAAGCCACGATTATGTGCTTGGGTGGCCAGATATTTGTTGTAAGTAATCTGCTCGGTAGCCGTTATATCAAATCCACTATCATTGGAGTAACCGTCGACATTGTCGAACTCAACGGCGTCAAATCCTTTGCTCTTACACATATCCATACGTTTTTGCATAATCGGTCCAAGTATAGAAATCTGCCTAACATCGAGCCAGCGTTCTCCCGGCCAACCGTCAAGATTACTGCCCTTGACAGGATCTGGAAAGGATCCGGCATCGGAGCGCCAGTCTTCCCAACTACCGGCAGAGAGGTAGCAAATGACTTTTTTGCCCATGCCATGTAGCGCAGTAACGGTACTGGCGGGGTTGTCAAAGCCGTCAATGGAATAGACTAGCGGGTCGGGGGCAGGATTACCTAGGTAATTTGTGACACCTGTACCCATATCAGACGCACTGGCTGTATTGAGCGGGCGTGCCAACAGCCACATAAAAGGAGAGTTGAGGGCGGGTTGCCAGCGACCAGAGGAAGGGGTGTTAAATTGAATGGCTTTGCCACCAGAGGCATTAGCATCGTCTATTATAGTAGCTGGCGATTGGATGTTAGAAGCTGTACTTTCTGGCTCTATGCTAAAAGATGGGCTGGCCGCTCTGCTTATGAATAGAATGGTGATACTTATTAGAGTGAAGATTGCTATAAATATAACAAGGTTATGTTTGGATTGGGCAAAGCCCTTAATTTTCTTCATAATTTTGTTCTTTTTCACCTTAATCACAACTATACTCTCATAAAACACTAAGCACAACCAGCATGGTTATGGGCTATTGTTGAGTATGGTAAGCTCGTCTATAGTAGCTTTCCTACCTAAAAACATTAAATTGAAACTATTCCTTGTCACGGCTAATTTATAGTTTTAGTATAAGGTTCGACCTTGAGAGGTGTATTTTATTGTAATTTATTTTGCATTGGCTAATTCGTGTTCAATAAGGACTAGAGAGTCTTGGTGGTCTTGATAATCCTCAAGAAAAGCTAGGTAGCTCTCTCCCTCGAATAGATCCAGAATTTTCTGAGGTTGAAGCCAAGCCGGCGAAGGTTTACCTAAGTATTGTGCCAAGCTCGAATAATGATAGCTGTTAGAGGGCAGGCTCTAGCAGTAAATAAGAAATAGAAACTATAATTAGCGTCAGCTATTTTACGGTCTCCTGTTTGTTTAGTTTTTGGTAAATACTTCTACCGAATCTATCGAGAAGGTAACTGGATTAAAGTTGACAGTATTATCGGCGGCGGCATGCCACTGTGTTTGACCGGCTGCAACCGGTTTAATAACCTGAGTATTTATCTTAAGGTACCACTGCTGGTTCATGATAGTATCGAATACCGCCTGCGTAAGACCAAAGTCGACCGCACTATCCTTCGTAATACTGCCATCGGGGGAGCTACTACGGTTGCTGGTGCGCACCACCACCCCGTCAAGCCTGTACGTCACGCCGGTGCTGTCCCAGTCTACCTCCCAAACATGGTCGGTGGTGGTCAGGTCCGATGGGGCATCTTCGTAATGCTGGACTTTTTTAGTAACATTATTGGCGCACGTCATGTGTGTTGTTGCTGTGGTGCGATTTGTAGTTGGCGTGTCTTGTGAGTTGTAGTACCACTCCAGGATGTCGATCTCACCGTAGTTGGTGGTACACCAGCTACTGGCGTTACGTATCCACAACGCAGGCCAAAGACCTTTTTGAGCAGTTGGTAACTTAGCTTTAATGAGCATTTTGCCACTTCTCCAATTGGGTATGGAGTTGATGCCCCCTGCGCTATACTTGGTGGTGAGTCCAGCTGCACAGGGGATAACTGAGGTATTGGCATCGCTAAGTGCTTCGGTGCTGGTGCTTGTTACGCAGTGCCTGCGCGTCAGCAGCTCGGCGCGACCACTAGCCACCGTTACGTTGCCGAGCTCGTACTTTGCCTGGTGATGGGCCTGGGTGCCGGTGAATTTGCTCCATTTTGTACTGTCAAAAGTATTAAAACAATCCACAAAGACTGAGGTATATCCCACAATTGCGCTACTACAACCAGATGAAACTTCATCACCAAATTTAATGGCTCTGCCATCGCTGGCGGTAGTGTCATTTATAGACGTGGCTGGGGTTTGAATTTGGCCGTTTTCTGGCTCTATGCTAAAAGATGGGGTAGCGGCTCTGCTTACGAATAGAATGGTGATACTTATTAGAGTGAAGATTGCTATAAATATAACAAAGCCATGCTTGGATTTGGCAAGGCCTTTAATTTTCTTTATTATTTTGTTCTTTTTCACCTTAATCACAACTATACTCTCATAAAATACTAAACACAACCAGCATGATATGGGCTATTATTGAGTATGGTAAGCTCACCATCTTGAAGGCTATTTAGCACTCGGAAATCCTTTTGGTTACTTTTGGGGTATTTAAAAGTAACATAATATACGTATATAGAAAAAACCCCGGGATTGGACCGTATAGGTCTTCTCCCGGGGTCTATGAACCCGACTTAGCTGGTGGGTGTATTGAATGGTGCTGAACTATACATCGGTGCGGCACCGAGGAAGCAGCTGATGTTGATGTCGAGGAATGTGGGGCAGATTAGCACTTGCGCACTGGATGTGCCATTCCACACACTGCCCGAGCCACTAAAGATGCCGACGCCCCGTTCGTGGGGGGATGTCGTGAACTCGCCGATTGGAGCTGCCATGCAACCGACCAGTTTGCCTCCCTGAATGTTGCGCTCGTTGATGTAGACATTGTAGCTTGTGTTCTTTTCGAGGCCAATCATGAGGAGCCTGACATGAGTCGAGCGCCGGTCATTCACCACCGAGCCGAAGCTCACGCGGTAGAAGCCGATCTTCGTGGCGGATGTCGTGGTGTCCTGGCACCAGGTGGTTGGGCCGGAGATGGTTCCGGAGCGGGAACTGGTGCCCACGGCAGATGCCGACGGAGCGGTTGCAAACAAGACGGTCAGAACGACCGCCAGACATACCAGCGTGCGTTTCATCACTTACTCCTTGTGTTGGGTACTACCTGGATAGTTATCCAAGAATTGTACTATACTATCATATTACTTATATTATGTCAAGTACATTTTGCTGCATTCTATCCCGAATTGCAACATTACCTGGCTGAATTCTACTCCGAAGTGCAACAAAACTAAATAGGATGAGTATAGTAGCATTAGCATAAGGTTCGACCTTGATAGGATAAATATCCAGAGGCTAAACTTGTAAAGCTATAAGGGGAGATGATATTATTGAGCCATGAATGAAAACCAGGAAATTTTCAATAACAGGGTTGGGGGTTGGAATGGTGTGAAAATATTTCTCAAAGCTATAGGTATATTGCTCCTATTCATGGTAGTTGCTACTTGGATTTCTATGCATTACATCGGATTTTTTGGACCACGAAATTCAATAGATTTTGCGCTTTCAGAGGCAATACAGGTACCGATCATAACCTTTGGGCTGTTCCTAGCAATACGATTTATAATTAAACAATTCGCTAATAAAAACAACAAAACTGTGAAAGACCACCCTTATTTGGCTGGGATATGGAGAACTTTTTCCCTGTGGTTATTAATGTTGGGAGTTTATTCATTTTCATACGGAGTTGTTTATATAAACTTCGGTTATAACTTACAAAAGAATGGAGTGTTAATACTCATTACTATAGGCATAGTAGGACTAATTGGTGGTGCATTAAGAACTATCTGGGTGGTTAAATCGGACAAACTAAACGAAATACAACCGACATAAAGAATTTTGTCTCGTTGGGAATGATTGCTTATCAAGGTCAAACCTTGAAATTGAACCTTGAAATTTCTTGAAATTTTGAAATTGGAAATTGAAATTTTAGTGTTAATAGTTACTATTCTATGGCAATAGCCTGGTAATAAAAAATGACCCACATGGGTCACCATTAATGAGCTAGGCCTAAAGCGCAATATTACTTTTGGGCCTTATCCACTCCTTGCTGAAACTCTTCGGCCGGAAGCTGAGACTCATCTTGCCCATCGGTGGTAATTACTTCATCAGCTGGCTTTTGCTTGGGGGCCTCGTCATTGGTGGCGTCATCGCTAGTAGCTTGCTTGTCTTCTTGCTTGGCAATGTCTTCAGTACTCTCGGTTGTATTATTAAGCTCATCTTCGTTTTTAGGAGTTTTAGTATTGGCCTCAGTGGCTTTTTGCTCTTCTTGTAGTATCTGAGTGGCCGTGCGCTCGTCGGCCTCATTAGCACTATTACGGTCAAACTCTTTATCGGACATACGAGCTGACTTGCCAGATCGCGAGCGCATATAGGTCAGTACTGCCCGGCGGACCTTGCTACGCTTAACAATTTGAATTTTGATAACATTAGGACTATGAACAAACCAGCTCTTTTCTACACCAACACCAGAGGCAACCTTACGGACAGTAATTATTGCTCCTACGCCACCAGTACGCCTATAGCTTATAACTAAGCCTTCAAAAATCTGGACTCGTTCCTTTTTGCCTTCTTTGATTCTTTGATGTACGCGAACGCTGTCACCAACCCTAATGTCGGCGATTTTTTTCTTGATAGATCCTTTTTCTATGGCAGCTAAAGCTTCTTGCATAACCAGACAATTTTAGCACAGGGAGGCTTATCTGACAAGCCCATACTTATACATGCGCAAGTTCTCCATTCCTTCAATGTAGTCCTCCACCGGCTATCGATTAGTTATTACTTTTGACACCAAAAGTGGA
>JBCLLN010000003.1:0-64359 GCA_039738635.1 Candidatus Saccharimonadia bacterium
TGGGGGTGATGCTTCACTGAACTTCTTAAGGTTTGGGTCAACATTATCTGCTGGAGTATCCACACCAAGAATGACGGCATTATCTTCTTCAGGGGTGCCACAACGCATACAGAAAATCTTACCAGCGATTGTTACCTGGTCACCTATTGCACAATTTGGGCATTTACTAAGCTCTATCATATTTTACACATTTAGATATAACCATTATAGGGTAAATCAGCATAAGCGTAAAGTTATTTTATGCTATTTTTTTGATATCGGATTTGACGAATAAAATTGGGGATAGCAATCTGTCTTGACAACCTCTGGGGTTGGCGGACTAGCCTCCATGCCCACTCTAGTGATAGCTTCCTTAGCCAGCTTGGAGCGCGTCTAATTTTGCCACCAAGGCTATGATAATCAAAGCTTCCACCCTCTCCGATAATTACACTAGCATTAAGCTTGGATAGATGCTTTAAAATAAATTTTTCTTGCTTTGGAAAGCCAAGAGCACAGAATAATACATCAACATTAGCCCTAGCTATCTGACTCACTAAATTTTCTTCTTGGTTGGGATTAAAGTACCCCGACCATACAGTTAGCTTGATATTATGGAATTTGCTAGTGAGTGCCCGCTTAGTTATGGCTATATCTCTAGGGCCACCGAGAACACCAACCTTTAAGCCTGCCTTATTAGCTGCCCTTAAGAGAGGTAATGTTTGATCCACTCCAGCCATTCGCTCGGGAATTATTTGATTCCGCCACCCGTGAGATTGCAGCCTAAAGAGCAAACTAGCGAAGGCCGGAAAGATGCCTGGGTTAATCCTGGGCTGACCATACAGATAGCTCGCTGCCCATTGCAGTGCGGTGGAATCAGCAACATTAATATCAGATTTATTGAGCATCGAGGCTATATTCTCGTTTTTGCCAGCCAGCGCCATAAATTCTACATAGGGCTTAAAAATTACCAACGGTTTATTGTTAGGCTTTAGGGCGGTACTAATAATTAAGTTATTGACCTCACTAATGGTTGCTAGGTCAATCCTAACCCCTAGAATACTAATAGATTTATTATTTGGCATTAACTACCTCGCGGAGTTTTTTGGCAAATATGCTAGCGTCAAATGTGGTGAATATATAATCGTTTTTAAGCTTGTAATTACCCTCAAATTTAGACTCAAACTTAACTACGGCACGGTTCAGAGACGCTTGGGTAGGCTTATCAAAAAACACACCAGTAGCTGCTTCGTTAATTATTTCTCTGGCTCCACCTCCCTTTAGTGCAATTACGGCAGTGCCGGCAGCAATAGCCTCAACCATTGTAATGCCAAAGTCTTCTCTGCTACAAAACACAAAACCCTTGGCGTGTTGTAATAGCTTTTGGCGCCGAGCATCATCTACTCGCCCTAGAAATTCAATATTATCAAATTCTGCCGATAGAACCTTTAGTCTATGGCTATCAGGCCCGTCCCCAGCAATTATTAGCGATTGTCCATTCTGCCCAAAGGCCTTGATGGCTAGCTCAATATTTTTGTACTTGCTGAGCACCGAAACTATTAAGTAATAGTCCTTTTTAGTGACTGCCTGGGGCTTGAACATACTGGTATCTACGGGGGGATAGATGACCTTGCTTGGCTGGCGATAGAACTTAGTAATTCTACTAGCCACATAATTACTAATAGCTATAAACTTAGTACCGTTTTGGGCTTGATAATAATCCCATAACCTCAAACTAGAGGCTAATCTGGTAACAAAAAATCTCCGAACTGGCCCTAATTTATAATTATCAAGATACTTGGGCCAGCTATCCCAAAGCATTCTGGCTGGGCTAAAACAATAGCAATAGTGCTTGCCGTTGGCTGGTGGGGTAATATTCTTGACCCAAGCGCTAGAACTACTGATAACCAAATCGTAGCTGTTAAAATCCCACTTTTGGATTGATTTTTTGATAAAAGGCAGTAGCAAGCTAGGGCGAGCTTTAATAAATCCGGGAAACTTTTGTAATCGTGAAGTATAAATACTTCTACCTTTTAAAAACTTATCAAATTTATTGGGGTTATAGATTAGGGTGTATATATCAGCCTGGGGGTATAATTTGGCTAGTTCAAATAATACATTTTCTCCGCCACCAACCTTTTGATTCAGCCAATCATGGGCAATGGCTACCTTCACGCTGACCGGCCTTTATAAAGCCCATATAGCGCAAACATAATTAGAACAAGAGTGGAGTCAGCCCAAGTATGCAAAAATAATGACATGACTAGTATTCCAACTGTGGCGCCAAACAAGCTGACTGCTAAGGGATTATTACGATCTCGAAGCATCCCAGCTAGTAACCCAGCAAATGCAATGATATAGAGTAGTAACCCAACTAGGCCAATCTCGTAGGCAATTTGCAGGTACCAGTTCTCTATAATTACAGGGTGCGTGCCCTTAAAGCTGGCTGGGCCAGCTGAGCCTAGTCCGTGCCCAAACGGTCGAGCCACGATACTATTGGTGGTAGCGGATATCGCCTCTAGCCTATTTTGGTCAGAGCCTTCAATACGGTTTTCAAAATATCTTCCGTGCAATAGGACGCCTTCGATAGTTGTATTTTTACCAATCTGCGATGATACTAGCACGCCTGCTGAAAAAATCAGTGCTATTGAGGCTACTACAAAATATACTCGCGCCTTCTTATTAAGTGCGATTACCATTACGGCAAAAATAGCTACTATTGCACCCAGCCAAGCACTCCTAGAGTAGCTTAAAAATATCGCCATAAGAACTGGCAGAGCAAGCAAAAGTAGCTTCCACTTTTTTTGCATAATAGCATATGATAGGCAAAATACCAGTGGGATAACAAGATAGGCGCCAAGCTGGTTAGGACCACCAAGCGTTGAAAAAGCCCGATAAAACTTTAATGAACCATCTACTATCTGACGAGGATCAATAGTGGCAACACTATAGCCTAGCTGTTCCAAGAACTCTGGGGGCAAAATTAAGCCTTGGAGTATAGCCAAAACCGACACGATAACACCGGGAATAATGACAATCCACATTAGCTTTCTTTTTACATAGGCCTTGCTAGGTAAGGGAGTTTGGGCAATAAAGTACAGGGCAATGGCTACAAGATTGGTTTTAATACCAAATAAAACCGCCTCTGATTCTGGCCTAACAAAAATAGTTACTAGTATGCTTATAAAGACAATTAGCATAAAGAATACATTGGCGGTGTCTGGCTTAATAGTAAGCCGGCGTTTAGATAGCATGAATATAGTCCAAAATACCCCAAGAACTATTATAAATACTTCTTTCCATGACTGAATAATGGTTTGGCTAGCGCCCATTGAGCCAAGATAAATACTAAAAAAAGCATGAAAAGGCATTAGTATTAAAACAACAGCCATTCCTAGCCCAACGAGTCTTTGCGAAATTGCTTGGAGGTTTTGGCGAGTAATAATCATTTGCTACTTATAACACTCCTCATATACTCATCTAGATGCTCTAACGCCGTACCTGTACCCTTAATAACGCACAGCAATGGCTCCTCGGCAATATAAGCTGGCACCCCTGTGACCTTGGTCATAAGCTTATCAATGTTTCTAAGTAATGCCCCGCCACCAGTAATAATCATCCCTCGGTCAATGATATCACTCGATAATTCTGGTGGCGTCTGCTCTAGAACAACCTTAACAGCCAGAATGATTTCGTCGAGTCGTTCCTTAATCGCCCCAGTAATCTCGGTGCTAGTGACCTCGATGGTCTTAGGAAGGCCCCCCACCACATCTCTACCTCTGACTTGCATTGTTTTGGGCTTATCGAGGGCCGTAGCGGAGCCGATAGTAACCTTAATATTCTCGGCAGTCTGAACGCCTACCACTAGACCGTGCCTTTTACGGATATGTTCGGCAATTGCCGAGCTGATCCGGCCTCCCCCCACACGAACGGAGTTCTGGGCAACAATACCTCCTAAAGATATAATTGCCACCTCGGTTGTTCCCTCGCCAATATCTACCACCAAATTACCAGCTGGCGCTGAAATTGGCACATTTGCACCGATAGCGGCGGCAACTGGTGAGCGTATGATATATACCTTCTTTGCCCCAGCTGCAATGGCGGCGTCTATCACTGCCCTTCGCTCGGTAGATGTAACACCAGTAGGAACGCTTATCATAAGCTCTGGTCTACGGAGACGCACATGCCCAGTAATCTTATTGATAAAATACTTTATTAAAGATTCAGTAATGCGATAATTGGCGATTACTCCATTTCGTAACGGCTTGGAGGCAATTATAATATCTGGGGTTCGCCCCAGCATTTCCTTGGCTTCATTCCCGATTGCCACAATCCTATTATCATCAACGCTAATAGCCACCACCGAGGGCTCATTTGCGACTAAGCCTTTCTTGGGTATATATACTCTGGTATTGGCCGTGCCTAGGTCAATAGCGATGCGTTTATTAAACATAGCTCTATTTTAACAGTTTTAGGAGGTAATGCGAGATATTTTTGCCCCCACCGATCTTAGCCTGCCATCAAGATATTCGTGCCCACGATCGATATGATCAATCCTATCGATGGTTGTTGTGCCATGAGCGATAATAGCGGCTATTAAGATGGTGGCGCCAGCTCTAATATCAAAGGACACTAAGTCTGTACCTCGCAGAGTGGTAGGGCCCTCGACTAGACCAGTGTGACTATCCCGAACATTAACATGAGCACCCATTCGTTGCAGCTCAAATAAATGCTGCAAGCGCCCCTCGTAGAGAGTTTCAAATATCTCTGATACGCCTGTTGCTTGAGTACAAAGTACGGACATTGGTGCCTGTAAATCACTAGGAAAGCCTGGATAAATATCGGTCCTAATGTTGGTGGCGCGGAGATTTTTGGAAGCTAAAATATGTATTTTGCGCTTTGATAATATTTTGTAATTCACTCCCATACGGGAAAACGAACTTAGTAATGCATCGTGATGGTTAACTATAAAATCGTCAATAATTAGGTTTCCCCCCGAAGCCGCTGCTGCTATCGCAAAAGTACCAGACTCAAGATAGTCAGGCCAAATATCACCCTGCCCGCCGTTGAGTGCCCTAACTCCCTCAACAACTAGCTCATGGCTACCGATGCCTGATATTTTAGCCCCCAGACTATTTAAAAACTGGCACAGTCCAACCACATGAGGCTCAGTTGCGGCCATCCTTATCTCTGTTGTACCCTTTGTTAGTACTGCCGCCAAAATGATATTCTCTGTTGCCGTTACACTGACTTCACCTAGCACCAATCGCTCACTCTTGAGCTGGCCCTTAAGAATTAAGCAATCCCCACTGGCAACTAACTTAGCCCCCATAGCCTCCAGCGCATTAATATGCGAATCAACTGGCCTAGAACCAATAAAATCACCCCCCGGATGACCTAAATTGACCTCCCCAAATCTAGCCAGTGCCGGCCCTAATATAAGTATTGAAGCCCTTAGCTGGCTTGTTAGCTCGGACGGGATGGGCATTGGCCTAGCATTCTCTCCATTACATATCAATCCACTTCTACTACGCTCAATTCTTACCCCAAAAATTTCAAGAATTTTAATCATAGCTTCAACATCAGCTATATCGGGGATGTTATGAAGCATAGTATCTTGAGTGGTTAGAAGCATTGCCGCTAGCATTGGTAGCACATGGTTTTTGCTACCTGCGGTTTTTATACTACCCTCTAGCTTGGTAGGGCCTTCAATAATTAGTTTTTGCAATTTGCTTTTAGTTCCTTTAATTTAAGTGTTCATTTCAACCCATAACTAGTCTATAATTACAGCAGTTATAATAGCTATGATATCACACAAAACACGCGCCCCACTGACTATCGCCATCGGTACTATTATTGTCACAGTAGGTACTATTTTACTGGTGGCCTTTGCCTCTGGATATAATATTGATATTTTTAAAGGAGAAGTATATACCACAGGGCTAGTCCTACTTAACACTAATCCGTCAGGATCCTCAATTAAAATCAACTCCAAACAAATAACCCAAAAGACTCCCTACCGACTAGAGAATGCCACCACCGGTACCATCAGTGTTGATTATTTTAAACCCAATTATCACAGCTGGCATGCTAATTTTTTTATAAAGGCTGGGCAAGTAGTTTTTGCCAACTACGCCCTACTAATTGCCAATGATATCACAGTTAACAAAAGCGAATCGAAGATTGCCTTAACTAATATCATGTCTAGCCCGGACAGCCAAAAAGTATTTGGTTTTACTAATTCCCCGGGTAGCATCTTTGAGGTCATGCCTAATTCTGAGCTTCGAAGTATTACCACACTTCCCATCAACCCTTCATTAAAACCTCCAAACAAGCTAGAAAAACCTATAATTAGCATCGATGGTTCGGTAATTATTTCATCTGCCTCATATGACGATAGCGTGCCAGTCACATTCTGGACTAAAACCGGTAATGGCGAAACGCGTAATATCGACGAGCTCTGGGGTAATGGCGTTAAGTCAATCAAGATAAACCCTAACAACACTAGCGAGCTCTTTGGTCTAAAATTGGGACAAATCAAAAAACTAAACCTATCCAGTAGGGAGAGTAAGACTCTGGCAATCTCTAATATCTCTAGCTACAGCATTGATTCAAATTATATCTTTACCTTAGAGAATCTTACCCCTGCCGAAAACGGACAATTCTTGGTTCGCTATGATCATAATGGTAACAATCGATATGTGCTTTCTAGCTTTGGCCCAGCCACTACTGCCTGGGCCTTAACTGCTACAAGGCTTAACAACCAAATAATGCTTAGCATTTTAAACCCAGCCTCGGGTGGGTTGTATGTGTTTCGTGAGCTGGATGGCAAAAACCTTATCTCTTTTGTTGGTGAGGGCATTACTAGCCCAATATTTAGCCCGAATGGCAGATTTATTAGTTTCTCTCAATCTGATAAACTCAGGACTATCGACATTGACTATACCGACCGCTACAGCGCGCCAGGTAGCGGAACAATAGCCTGGCTTGGTGAATACCAAATAATCATTAGCCGGCCAGACGGCTTGCATATCATCGACTTTAATGGTTTTAACGAAATAAAACTTCCTCCAAATACCGCCAGTCGTGATAGCTATATCTCGGCTCTGCGTAGTAGCACTAAGAGTATTTATTATTTGCATGATGGTAAGCTTCATAGCTATACTCTCGCACCAGACAACAGCATAATTAATTTTAATAGGTAGACTGTAAGGCTCCACTGGGATCTGTCGTAAACTATGAAATAAATACAGAGTAGCCACTAAGCCTGATGGTTAAGATTTGTAATTTTGCCTAGTTTGATACTATTATATATACTAGGCTATCGTGATAAGTAGAAAGTATGCTTAATTTTTAGGCCAGAGTGGTGGAATTGGTAGACACGCACGACTCAAAATCGTGTGCTCTTAAATAAGCGTGTGGGTTCGAGTCCCACCTTTGGCACCATATTATTTTAGTTTAAAACTTACTATCTAAATACTTCTTGAGGGCTTCTGGGCCACCACCATCACTGGAGTATACCTCTCGGTATAAAAATCCACCGGCCTGGGCATACTCTAGCCAATTACTAGCCATAATTGGTTTTTTATCGGCCATTAAGCCAACAATGATCGCCACTAACTCAAAGCGATTTATATGCCTACTCGAATTAATTACGCAGGCCCTATGGCTACCTCTACTATCAATTACTATAGCCTGATTATCCTCAACACAAACGACCCCCGAGCCTAATAATTGTGAGCTGTTGGTTAGCAACTGAGTTTTAAGATTTAGGCCTGATAGGGCCTTTGGGTATGATTGCTTACTAACAGCCAAGAGGCTCTTGGTATTGGCAAAGCAAAGCCGTAAGGGAGTATCAATGTCATCTCCTAATAACAGCTTGGGATAATCGGTAACAATTAAGCCCTGATAACTTTCTAATAGCCTACCAACAAAAATCTCCATAGCCGAACTAAGCTCACTGCCCACTATCAAAAAGACAATTTCGCAATTACCCAATAGCTCAATGGCCTCATCGGTATTTTGATAGCTAAGTTTATTACTAGATTTTAAGAATAATTCTGCGGGAACCGCCGAAGGCTGGTGGTGTGAATCTACCATCAGAACTGGGCTATGGCCCATAGCCATAACAATAGAATAGATAGCGCTAATACTATTGAGCTGGACATGCTTGCCAGCAATAATTCCAATACTAGATTTGTTTAATTTATTGACTGGCCTATTATAGAATATTGCACTATATTCCGAGCTATCGCTACTTTTAGGCATCTATATAGAGCTTTACTAGCTTATTGCTAAATAGTTTTGAATATTCAAATTTTTTCTGGTGCGAGGAAAGAATTTTAAGAGATTTTAATACACCGCTGGCTATTGGGACTACCTCGTCAATACTAGCTCTAGACAATTCACTTACGAGACGAGTATAGAACACCTCGCTTTGAAGGGTATTAGCTTGATATGATTTTTGGCGTAATCTAGCAAAAAACAAATTATGCTTTGGCCTTAAATAATCTGGCAATAGCTTTAGCAGGACTTTTTGGTGATTTATGGGCAAGCTAAAATACCAGGCGTCGATGACTGCCTTGGCATACCTCTCGGACTGAGCAGTATTTAATGCTCCGGTATATTGGCTAACTAGTGCTGTAAAATAATCTGGCATAATACAATATTATTGCTATACCATACTACAATTTAGTGTTGGTGTCTAGCCTTTTGTTCTAATGGTTCTAATCTTATTCTCGGCCAGTTTTAGGTGTTTTTCTATCTGGGAGGCTAGCTCACTGCCCCTATCAAAGCGTTTGATGGCTTGATCTAGATCTATTTCGCTACCCTCTAGGTACTGGGTAATCTCTTCAAGCTCTCTGAGGGCTAGTGAATATTTAAAATCGGATGGTGGTTTATTATTTTTGGTCATTGTTATTGCCTATCTTATTACCTGACATAATAATTTGTCCTTGGTGTAATTGTAGCACAATATTATCCCCCATCTTATAATCCCGAGCCGAGCGAATAACCCTACCATTAACTCTGGCGATACTATAACCCCTGGCTAAAATTGCCCTTGGGTCAAGGCTCCCTAGTAATTTTCTATAGGAGTCTAGCTGATAATTTGAGGTTTTTAGTAGTTGCTCAACTGCCGAGGAAGACTGCGCAAACCTCAGCCCAAGCTCATAGCGTATGTTGCTAATCCTAGCTTCTATACTGTGATAGAATTTTTCTACACTAGCTCTACTACTAATCACCTCTGATTCTACGGCCAAGGTAATGCCAACCCTAAGCATTGCAACCTGATTCAATATATCCAGCCTATCGGGTACCAACCGACGAGCGGCATCTGAGGGAGTGGCTGCCCTTAAATCAGCTGCCAACTCAGCCAAGCAGACATCGTCCTCGTGGCCGATGGCTACAAGTATTGGCACCACGCTGCCATAGACCGCCCTAACCACCTCCTCGGTATTAAAAACCTGCAAATCCTCAGCACTGCCTCCGCCCCTTATTAGCACTACAGCGTCATAGCTACTCTCCAGATTGTTAGCATAAGCGATAGCATCAGCTATTTGTGATAGCGCCACTGAACCCTGAACCTGCACCTGAATATGATCTATAGTGAGGCCACTCCAGCGGTCGTTAATGATAGACAAAAAGTCATTATAGGCGGCTGCTTGCTTGGAGGTAATAAGTAAAACATTTGCTGGGAATTCCGGCAATGGCCTCTTACGGCTACTAGCAAACAAGCCTTCCTTGGCCAGTTTAGCCTTGAGTATCTCAAAAGACTTCTTGACAGAGCCTTCGCCAGCCAATTCAATCTCACGGATAGTTAAGCTAAATTTTCCCCACTTAGTCAGCTGAGGTACGGCCTTAACTCTTATTAGCATTCCGTCCTGAATTTCTGATTTCAGATTATAAATGGTCATAAAACACCCCACCACGCTATCCTTATCCTTAAGATCAAAGAACACCCACTTATCATGGCTAACCTTATAGCTCGATACCTCACCCTCAACAACAACTTCAGGGTAAGCGAATGACATTGTTTGGTTTATGAGAGCATTAAACTCACTAACCGTAATTGCTTCATTTCCCATCTAGCATGGTCCGTTTATAAAAATATAGCCCGACTGGCAAAAACATCCAAAACGCAATCATTCTATATACAACCGCCGAGGAGAAGCTAACATCAAAGCCCATCCCTAGCCCCGAGAGAACAGCTACCAAGCCTATCTCAAAAATACCAATTCCAGACGAAAATACAGATAGCACCGAGGCCATTAGGGCCACCAAGAAGGCCGCTATAACTACCCCGGGATTTATAAAGACTCCGAATGCCATAATCACCATATAGAGTGATGCGATATCAATTACGAGGGTAGCAAAACACCACCCAAAAGGCCCTAATAACTTTCGCCAATCCTTCCTAAACTCTGCTAGAGTCTGATAGAATTTTGTGTTTAGGTCGTGCAATTGAGGGCGGCCGAGAGCATGGCGCTTGAACTTTTTTAATACCCAATTAATTGGGCCTGTCATAAAGAACATTAACCGCTCAGCGCTTTTGGGATTTATCAGTATCCCTATAACTACTAGCGAGCCCACAAGCATTATCAGTAAAGCCATTAAGATAAGCCTAAAGCTTACTAGCTCAATTCGCTGCGAGAGCATTAGTAGTAGTAGACTAGCTAATAACAAGATAATACTAGAGATAGCCGTAAAACCCATCCAAAACGCCTGAGCAACGGTAGTTGTATGGTTATCTACCTTGTGTTTTCGTAATCTATCTCGAAACACTACGATGCCACTAATCCCACCTGTCGGGAAGACCGTATTGGCGAAATTCATAGTTACCACGCTCCTATATAGACTGGTAAATGGCACGCTATGATTAAACTTTTTCAAATATGAGTCAAAGTACTTGGTGTTGGCCCAATAATACAATACCCTAAGTCCTACAACGCCAAGTAACAATAATATATTAACCTTAGCAATAACCGCCAGGAAAGGCTGAAACTCTCCAAACTGAATGATAGCCAGTAAGGTGATAGTAATAAAGGCTAAAAAAAAGAAAAAATTTCTTAGGCGCATATTAGTATTGTACCCTAGCTCGCTATTATATAGCTACGGGGTTTATAATAAAGATATGCAAATACTAATACTAGGGCGCGAAAAAGCCCTCTGCACTGCTGAGGCTATGGCGCTATTTAAGGATGTTAAGCCCCTTAATGACGATATCCTTAAAATAAATCATCCTAGCGTAATTGATATTAATTTACTTGGTGGTGCCATAAAGGTAGCCAACCTCATTAAAGAAAACATCATAAGTAACCCTACTGCTATTGGGGCCCAGATATCAAGCTATATCATATCGCAAAAACCGAGCGCTAAATTTAGTTTTGGATTGAGCTACTACGGTAAATACAAAATGGCTACTAGCCCGATAGGTATAAAACTCAAGCGAGACCTCCAGCAAGCTGGCCTAAAACCGCGTTATGTCCAGGCCAAATCCGATAATATCCTAAATGCCGCATCGGTAAAGCATAATAAGCTGATTGGTAAGGGCTACGAGATACTAATAATCCAAACTGGCCCTTCGGTGGCCCTAGCAGTTACCTCTGGCGTTCAAGATATTGATTCATATTCTCTCAGGGACTACGAAAAGCCCTGTAGAGATAGAAAAGTAGGAATGCTTCCCCCTAAATTATCTCAGATAATGATTAACCTTTCCCAGCCAACACCAAAAACCATTATTGTAGATCCTTTCTGCGGATCGGGTGGCCTACTTTTGGAGGCTAGCCTAATGGGCCTCACTAGCCAAGGCAGTGATGTCGCGGAGGCTATGATAGAGTGCGCTAAAACGAATATTGACTGGCTAACCAAAAACTTTACCATCAAACACCCACCAGCAATCCTGACCACTCAAGATGCTACAACTAGAACATACCCCAAGACAAGTTATAATGTTGTCTCAGAAGGCTACTTAGGCCGTAATTTCCTCTCCAAGCCCACCAAACAGCTAGTAGATGAACAAATTGCAGAGCTACGAAATCTCTACCTTAATCTATTCAAAAATCTCAAAAATCAAACGCTAAGTCCAGGCGCCGTAGTGGTCTCCGCCCCATTCTGGGTTTTTGACGATCAGCTAGTGGAACTTAATATCATTGACGAGATAATTAAATTGGGCTATACTAAGTCCGAGTTTGAATCTGTCAGGCATAGCGACCTTCTCTATCATAGGGAAGGGCAATTTACAGGCCGACAGATTCTTGTTTTTAGAAATAATTAGGAGAGAGAAAATATGGCACACACAAAAGCCGGGGGCTCAACAAGAAACGGCAGAGATTCACAGTCCAAGCGACTCGGCGTTAAACGCTCGGGTGGTCAGGCAGTACAAACAGGAGATATTATTATTCGTCAAAGAGGTACTAAATTTATCGCGGGCTCTCATGTTGGAATCGGCAAAGACCACACATTATTCGCCCTACAGTCTGGATCGGTTAAGTTTAAGACTATCAATAAACTAGCTTTTACTGGAAATAAGCAAAAAAAATCACTGGTAAGTGTGGTTAGCTCCTAATAATATTACGGTCCATTAGTAATTTATTGATATTATATAGTGCGTCATTGGCTGAGGTGTTGGTTTTGATTAGATAACTATCGGCTCCCAGGGCAAAAGCCTCTTGGCTATAGTCTAAGCTGGCTTTAGTGGTCAAAACGATAATCGGCACATGTGAGGTTCGACTATCGGATTTAAATAACTCAATTAATTCTAGCCCCGAAATCTTTGGCAATATAATTTCCATCATTATAAGATCAACCGGGACATCTAATAAATACGCCATACTAGCCTCGCCGTCCTCAAAGACAATGACTTCATAGCCCTCAATTATTAGCCTTTGCTGATAGGTCATAGATAGCTCTTTATGCCCATCTATTAGGGCTATCTTAGGACTGCTCTTTAGCATATTGGCTGGCCCTGACTGTGTTAGTACGCTTGACGGCAATTATAAAATCCTTAAATAAAGGATGGGGCTTATTGGGTCTAGATTTGTACTCTGGGTGGAACTGGGATGCAACAAAAAACGGATGCTCGCTATGTTCTACTATCTCCACCAGCTTGTCGTCTGGGGAGAGTCCAGCAATCACCAGGCCAGCTTGCTCAAGAGTTTCGCGGTAATTATTATTAAACTCGTAACGATGCCTGTGCCGTTCAACTACCATAGGAGTTTTATAGGCCAAAAATGAGCGTGAATTTTTATTAAGTATGGCCTTGTAATTACCCAGCCTCATACTCCCACCAAGATCAACCCCAAGTTGATTGGGCATAATATGAATTACTTGGTTTTTAGCCATCGGGTCAATTTCGCTGCTATTAGCCTTTGGGTCACCAAGCACATGCCTAGCAAACTCAATGACTGCTACTTGCATGCCTAGACACAGTCCAAAGTAGGGTAATTTGTTCTCTCGGGCATATTTAGCGGCTACAATCATCCCCTCCACCCCTCTAGCACCAAAACCACCGGGGACTACTATTCCATCTAGCAGTCCAAGCATACTCTGGCAGGTATTTGAATCAAGCTTTTCGGCATCAATCCAGGCAATTTCGATATTTAAATTATGGTGCCAGCCAGCCGACTTAAGGGCTTCAAAAACGCTCAAGTATGTATCCTCATTGCTCATATACTTTGCAATTACCCCAACTCTGACAGAAGGTTTTATGGACTTTATCTTGACCACCATGTCCTCCCAATCCTTAAGTTGAGGTTTACGACAAACCATAGCTAGCCTGCCACAGATATAATCCCCTATGCCGGCCTCTTCCATCCTTAAGGGCACTTCATAGACTGTTTTAGAATTAGGCAGGGCCACGATTGCGTCCTTATCAACATCGCAGTACAGGCTCAATTTATCAAATGCCTCGGCATTTATTGGCTCATCTGAGCGAACACAGAGAATGTCGGGCTGAACGCCAGCCTCTCGTAAGGCCCTGACGCTATTTTGAGCTGGTTTGGTCTTAAATTCCTTACTTACCACCAAATAAGGCACATAGACTACATGAGCATATAGTACATTCTGCTCGCCGACCTTGCGTTTCATTTGCCTAATAGACTCAACCCAAGCCATTGCCTCGTAATCTCCAACTGTTCCTCCGACCTCGGCGATATGCACATCACTGCCATCACCAGAAATGATAATTTGGTTCATAATCTCATTGGTGATGTGTGGGATTATCTGGACTGTTTTCCCAAGATACGCTCCTTTGCGTTCGTCGCTGAGAATTTTAGAGTATATCTTACCACTCATGGTTGATGACTTTTTAGTAAGCTCGCGATCAATAAACCTCTCATAGTGGCCGAGGTCTAGGTCGGTTTCACCACCATCACAAGTCACAAATACCTCACCATGCTCTGATGGATTAAGTGTGCCAGCATCCATATTAAGATAAGGGTCGCACTTTTGCATAGTCACCTTTAGCCCTCGAGCCGAGAGTAGCTTGCCAAACGAGGCGGCTGTAATACCCTTGCCTAGACCAGAAATTACTCCGCCAGTGACAAAGATATACTTGGTTGATGGTTTTGTTTTCATAAAACTCTACCCCCACTTAACTATTCTACTAATCATAACTCCTATGATTGGTGCTGGTCAAGAATAATATTGAATTACTCTACTGGACTTACCTTAGGATTACTAGCTGGAAGTAGTAGGGTTCTAGAGGATTTTCTATCTAATAAATATTTAAATTAGGGTATTTAGCGCGGAGAGCAGTTTTTTCGGCTTCGCTGAGGCTCTCGAGCCGGAGGTAGCCACCGATGGTAGTGGGGGTGGGGGTTATAGGTCCTCGGCGCTTTCGAGGCTGATGAACCAGAGGTCACCACCGATGGTGGTGGGAAGGGTTAGGCCCTCGGCGGTGGTGAGGCTCTCGAGCCAGAGGTCACCACCGATGGTGGTGGGGAGGGTTAGGCCCTCGGCGGTGGTGAGGCTGTTGAGGCTGAGGCCACCACCGATGGTGGTGGGGAGGGTTAGGTCCTTGGCGCTGGTGAGGCTGTTGAGCCAGAGGTCACCACCGATGGTGGTGGGGAGGGTGAGGCCCTCGGCGCTGGTGAGGCCGTGGAGGTCGAGGTCGCCACCGATGGTGGTGGGTAGGGTTAGGCCCTCGGCGCTGGTGAGGCCGTGGAGGTCGAGGTCGCCACCGATGGAATTAGGTAGGGTGAGGCCCTCGGCGCTGGTGAGTCTGTCGAGGTTGAGGCCGCCACCAATGGTGGTGGGGAGGGTTAGGCCTTCGGCGCTGGTGAGGCTGTGGAGGTCGAGGCCGCCATGATGGTAGAGTATGCCACCACTTAAGGCCTCTTCTTCGGTGATGCTTATTTTAGCTTCAGCTACGCCCAGCACAAGAGACAAATCAGCCTTATTATCTCTATCAGCAACTATCTGCTCTATTCTGGGGTCTCGTTCATAGCCAAAGCCCTCTATTCTGCCATCTAGTTCGTAGAGGAATCTGAGATCTTGATTGGTAAGTTCGGCACTGGCAGTATGGCGGATATAGATATCTGTCAGCTTTTGCATGTCGGCCGACTTCTTCTTGTAAGGCTCGGCGCCCTGGGGGTCTACCTCATTCATCTTGGCCTCCGCAATCGGTAGGAGTGGGCCTTCCATGTTTTGGTCAGCTTCAATGCCCCTTATTTCACCAATGCCTCCACCATCCATTCGTATCGCCACCCTCGGTACGGTGTACTGCCCATCTTCGCTTTTGCTGTAATAGACATAGAAGTCTCCAGCCGATAACTGACTAGCTGCCATACCCTCACCAGCTGTGCACCAGCCGGTTCCATAACCGTGCAGACTATGGGCCAGCTCTTTGGCTTGCTCGGGATCATCAGTTTGGTCGAATTTAACCCACTCTCCGTCTGTCACAGCTAGATTTTCGGCAGTTTTAGGGGCGGCATAATCTATGGTGCGTTGATAGAGGCTAGCAAAGTTAGAGTCTTTATCCAATAGGGCTTTCATTGCTGGATCTATTTCAGCTTCGGGGTGGTTGGGGTCAAGCTGCCTCAAGCCATAGTGTTTGGCTAGGCTGTCTTCCATATATGCTAAGGCTTCACGATTAATGTCTGGGAATGGTGCCGTAGTGCTTTTGGATCGTTTGGGGAATTCGCCTGCTTCTTTGTCGAATTGAGCCAGCTTAGTGATGTTACGAAATAGATAGTACTTAAACCACATGGGATAGGTGGCATCGTCGCTGGTGAGATAATCTACCCACCTATCAAGGCTTTGTTCTTGGTCTTGGCGGATAGTTTGGCGGGTTTGTTCAATAACTTCATGATTAACGCGTCTCATAATATCTTCGGTCAGACCGTGGCCTTGGTTTTGGGCTATTTGGGCCTCGTGGTGGAGTTTGCGCCCCACCGACTTGTCATCGGTACCTGTGATGTAGGCGCGATGGTAACTTTCTTTAATGCGTTCCAACACTTTGGGCTGAGCCTCTTGGCGTTCGGGGCTGGCTCCACGGCTAGTGTGGATACGCTCCAAGTCTTGCAGCCAGGCTTCAATCCTTAGTGCCGGTTCATTGGGTATTCTTTCTGTTTTGTGTCGTCGCTGTTCGACTGAGTGTTCTACGACAGGAGATTTTTGAAGATCTGAGTATTTAGCATGCAATAACCCAGCACCAGCCAGCTCTTCTTTGCTAGGGCTAGGAGTGGAAGGACCTTGGGGGTTTTGGTCTGGAAACTGCTCTGGCATTTGTTATAACCTTGTTTGTTAGTATATTATAGTCTTTAATAATAGTTATTATGCTTTATATGTAGTTATTATACTATGGCTATTATGGCTATAGCAAAAAGCCATTACCTAGGTCAATATGACCGAGTGAAAAATTGTTTTATCTATAAGCAGATGTATCCGTTCCAGTCTATTTATCTGCTCTGCTTGGCAAGCTCAATAGCACGATCAAGCTGAGGATCAATACCGGCATCGGAGTCTTTAGTAGTTAGCCCCACCTCAACCGTGGGCTTAATGCCCTCCTTGCTAATATCAACTCCATTAGGCGTGTACCAATGCGCCACAGTAACCTTGACTGAAGCGCCCTTGCAGTTTGAACTAAAAAGAGTACTCTCGATGCACACAACTTCCTGAACACTTCCCTTGCCATATGTTTTTTCGCCAACCAGTGTTGCCCGCTTGTTATCATTTAGTGCACCGGCCAGGATTTCGGAGGCTGATGCACTCCCGCGGTTAATTAGCACAATAATTGGCAGATTAGTCATAGTCCCACCTTCTGTGGCATTATGGCTTTTGGGCTTAGATTTGCTGGAGCGTTCCTGCACCACCAAGCCACTACTCATAAACTCCGATGCCACCCCCACGGAGGATTCCAAATACCCTCCAGGATTATCACGCACATCAACTATAATTGCCTTAGCGCCATCTCTTATGAGTGACTTGCCGGCACTACGCACTAGCTCTGTGGTATCATCTCCAAATCTTCTAATTTTAATGTAGCCAATTTTATCTGGCTTAAGCTCATGGGTAACACTCGGGAAAGTTATAATGTCCCTTGTAATTGTTATCTCCTTAGGTGGTTCGCTACCTCTAATAATACCTAGCTTAACATCCGTGCCCTTATCTCCTCTAATGCGAGCTACGGCCTCGTCAATAGTAAGCCCAGCCGTATCTACTCCATCTATTGAGATGATATAATCACCAGATTTAATTCCGGCCTTAGACGCTGGCGTACCATCAACGGGTGCAATCACAGTCAATTTACCAGCCTTCTGGCCTACTTCAATACCGATACCAGATATCTCACCTTTAAGGTCATCGGCCAGCTCTTTATTGGATTTTTCATCCAGGTACACAGTATATGGATCGCCAAGAGAAGCAACTGCTCCGGCTGCCGCACCTTCACTCATCTTAGAGTAGTCAATATTTCCATCATATTTTTGGCTTAATACTGACTTGACATTATAGAGCAGGCTGGTGTCTAGGCCCTTAGTATGGGTTAGGATTGTAATGGCCATGCTAGCTACCCAAAATGACAATAGGCCTAGCCCAAAGCTAATAATGCCAATGGTCAGCTGTTTTTTAATACCTTTAGTGGGTTTGGGTGGAATTGGCGCGTTCATAATTTATTTATTAAAAATGAATAAACTCTAGCCCAGCAATATCTACATCACTAGTCGAATAGTTTCCAGTGAAGTTGAAATTGTACTGGCTGACATGCACTGTATTGTTTACCCAGTCTATACTCTCCACATACATGGTGTGGCCCCACTCACCAACACTAGAAATTGCAACATCGCCTACTCGTGGGTTGCCATCGACAGGTATGCTATTAGCTCTGGCGATGCCTGGCCACTGTTTGGCGTTCGCTGGAATATACATTTCACCCCATTTGGGCATACGACGGCCGGAGGCTGCTACCTTCCAGGCGGTGTAGCTAGTGCATTGTCGCAGATAGAACCCCCAATCATCTGCATCGTATGTTCCATATGGTGCATTAGCCCAGGGGTAGCCACCACTACCACCAGTCCGCACATTACGCGAGAAAGAACTAATAATAGCTGCTTGCTGGCGCTTAAGGCTGGCTATCTTGTTATTATCTTCACCTATCACCCTGTTATAATTAGATTCCTCGCCCTGCGTTCGGGCTAGTAGGCTCTGTTGCTCGGCTCGCTTGGCGGCTATTTGATCAACAGTTGATTTTTGCTGAGTGGATTGGGCCCCAAGCTGGGCTTTCTTGGTATCTAGGAGGTTTTTAAGCTCATCAATCTTTACTAGGTTGCCATCAACCTTACGCTTGATGGCAGTAAGATACTGTTGCTGCGCCACAAAATCACTAAGATTCTTACTCGATGCTATCACTTCTAATGGGGTAATATCCCCTGTTTTATATATCATTCGCAAATTATTGCGCAAGATATCTTTCTGGACTTCCATCTCCCGTGTGGCTTGGTCAATATTAGCCTGGGTCCGCTTAACTTCAAGATTGGTAAGGTCAAGTAATTGCTGGGCAGCTGCTATTTCGGCATCTATAGCAGTAATTTTGCCTTTCAGCGTCGATGCCTCGGCCGACTTAACGCTAGCAGAGTCTGTGGCGATCTTAACCTTATCTTTCAAGGCTGCTATTTGAGCATCAAATTGATCGGCCTTAACGGTAGGGCTCAACAAAGCAACCGCAACAACTGTTGCTGTGATAATAAGCGCACTAGATATTAATTTTATTCTTTTTTTATTTAAGATCATCACCCTCCTTAAAACATAACTATTATAACACATCAGTCCAACGATTACGATAGTTTTGAGCTATAAATTTATAATTTTAAATGCCTAGATATCGCCAGCCAGCTAGATATTGCCCCGATTAAGATTCCCAGGCCATAAAGAGCTAGAATAATTAACCAAAAATTATCCCCAAAATAGTTCACGGCCGTGACGGCATTGAGCTTCTCTGTTAAAAACTGAGCGGCAACTCGACTGATTGGTATCAGGGCAGCGACTGCCACGGTAGCACCAAAAACTCCATACATTGAGCCCTCAATAATAAACGGGCCCCTAATAAACCATCTTGTAGCTCCCACCAGCTTCATAATTTCAATCTCCTCTCGGCGAGTAAAGATAGCCATCCGAATGGTGTTAAATATTATCATTAAAGCAATTAGTAAAAACACCACACTCAATACGGCGCCAGCTCTAGTGATGCCATTGCTAATCCTTATAATATTCTCTATTACACCCTTGCGGTTGTCGTCCCTGCTATCATAGCTTGTCTCGCTAATTATTTCCGACTCGGATAGGGCTCGTATCTGAGAATTGATTGCGCCAATATCGTCCAGCTTAGCTAACTTAACTTCTAGCGAAGATGGCAGTGGATTGCCTATCTCCTCGGCAGATTTAGCTAGCTTTCTGCCCTCTTCACTGCTGTTTTCAAGCTTTTTTAGGGCATCGGCCTTTGAGACATACACCACAGAGGTTACCCCCGAAAGCTGGATAACCTTGTCTTGGAGGGCTTTTATTTGATCGGCACTTGCTTCGTCTGCTATAAATATGGTCAAATCAATCTTTTGCTGAACTTCCTTGAGCTGGGTCTGAACAAAATAAATAGAAAAAGCAAAGAATACTATAATAAGCAAGGTAACCGCCATAATAGCTGTGGCGGCACTACTCAGCCAGGCGTTCCTAAAGGTATTCCTAAACCCAGCCTTAAAAATCCTCCAAAGCGTTATCATAGAGTGTACTTTCCTATCTTCTCGTCCTTAACTACTCGGCCACGATTAATGGTAATGACACGCTTTTTTAGGGCATCAACTATTGCTTTGTTATGAGTGGTTAGCACGACTGTAGTACCAAATTTATTAATTTTTAATAGTAGCTCTATAATATCCCAGGAATTTTTAGGGTCAAGATTGCCAGTTGGTTCATCGGCAATTAAAATCTTGGGGTTACGCACCAGCGCCCTAGCGATTGCTGTGCGCTGTTTTTCGCCACCAGAAATTTCGCCAGGATAATGATGGGCCTTCTCGCTTAGCCCAACCAGCTGGAGAATCTTGGGTACAGCTCGTTTGATTTCGCTTGTACGGACATCCGATACCTCTAGCGCGAAGGCGACATTTTCATAAACTGTTAAATTTGGAAGTAATTTAAAATCCTGAAAAACCACGCCTATCCGACGGCGTAAATGCGGGATATTGGACTTATCGATAGTATCATAATCGATACTACCAACAATTATTTTGCCAGAAGTAGGCACTTCCTCCTTGATAAGAAGGCGGATTAAGGTGCTTTTACCAGCACCTGATGGTCCAACGATAGTGACGAATTCTTTAGGCTGAATATGCAGTGAAGCTCCTGAAAGCGCCACCGTCTTATTTGGATAGATGACGGTAACTCGGTCTAGTAAAATCATATGATTACTATTCTAGCAAACAAAGCATCATAAATAAAGCTAACCATTGCCAACTTGGCTAGCTAAATAAGCTTCTATAAATGGCTCTATCTGCCCATCTAGAACTCCTTGGGTATCGCTAGTCTCGTAGCCACTGCGATGGTCTTTGACCTTTTGATAGGGGTGTAATACATACGAACGAATCTGGCTACCCCAATCGGCCGACTTAGTGGAGCCCTTCAGCTCATTAACGCTACTGAGGTGTTGGACTCGGGCCAGCTCGGCCAGGCGACTAACTAAAATACTCATAGCTCGTTGCTTGTTTTTAAGCTGGCTACGCTCGTTTTGTATGGCTACTACTATACCCGTGGGGATGTGGGTAATGCGCACAGCACTATCGGTGGTATTAACACTCTGCCCGCCATGGCCACTACTACGGTAAGTATCTATCTTAAGGTCCTTATCGTTAATGGCTACCGCTGATAATTCTAGCTCGGGTATGACATCTACTAAAGCAAAGGAAGTTTGGCGTAAATTATCGGAGTTAAATGGACTCAAACGCACTAGCCTATGCACGCCCTTCTCAGCTCGTAACTTTCCATAGGCAAACGGCCCACTAAAGCGGATGGTAGCACTTTTAATACCGGCCTCATCAGCTGGGCTTTGATCGTATATTTCGGCCGACAAGCCACTTATCTCGGCGTATCTTAAATACATTCGCTCCAGCATCGCTGTCCAGTCGGCAGCGTCTGTCCCGCCCACCCCAGCCGATAACTGCATAATGGCCGGGAACTTATCGTGTTCGCCGGTAAGCTTGACGGTGAGTAAGAGCTTATGGGCTCTTAGTGCTAGCGCCTCTACTACCCGCTGATACTCCGTATGCTCCTGAGGGCTAATAACTGCTACTACCTCAATGGTGGTATTAATATCATCAAGTAATGTATCCCAGCTCTCTAAATAGGCTCGCAAGCTAGCAGACTCTTTTGAGATAGCCTCGGCATGCGCTGGATCATCCCACAGGCTAGTGTTTGTCAGCTCCTTGTCAAACTTAGACAGCTTGAGTCTATCGTCATCAAGCCCGAGCCTAGCTATGGCGTCATTAATTTGAGATTGGAGTGTATTTAGCTGTTCTAGTAACTGTTTCATAACTTCCATTATATCCTTATATATCAAGATAATCTAAAGCAAGCCCAAAAAAATTACGATTTAGACCAGTCTTTTCTATATTTACCGCCGACGTCCCACCTCAAATCATAGGGTGTCTATAGTAGTGGCCTTCATTGTTTTTATGAGATTATTAATTACCAATCTATTCTTGGCAATCTCATCAATTGTATTATTTTTAATATTAGCCTTAAGCTCATTAAAATTAGGGATTTTAGAAACCATATAGGCCTTTGCTGAGTCAATCCTATTGGCATCAATTAGAACGGTTAAGCCATGCAAATCCTTACTATCTAGCTGCTCTGAAATTTCTATGATTGTTTTAATTCTTACGGTATTTGCCAAATCCTGAAGCATCTTATCCTGAGCCTCTACTGGCGATTCACTAATGCTGAGCCTGCTAAGGGTTAAAGATGAATCGTTGGGTGGGCTTGGTTCTGGTGTTGAAAGCCTAGTTATAGTTCTGGTGCTCTCTAGTGCCTCGCTACTGGCTAAGATTTCATTCCCAGAGGAAGTATTAAACCAGTCGCTGAGCTCTGCTAAATGAGGGTGCTTAATTATACGTTTAGTAAGCACGGCCGTATCAAGAAGTTCCTTAATCTCTACCAAAGCCTGGCATATTTTGAGGTTTATAGCGCCTTGGTCTATGGTATTATTTGTATTAAGTAATAGGATATGCTCGGCTAGGACCGTAGTGTATCCATGAAAGGCTTCTTGTAGCTGGCTTTGGGCTTGGTCATATTGTTGGTTACTGCTACCTGCCTGGCTATGCTCTATTTCTGCCCGAGCACTGGCATATATCATTATTGAGCTCTCTAGCAGCGACTGAGCGCTATTAAGCTTATCAGCTGACACTTCAGCTTCACCCTCAGCTAGAATATTGGGCACGTTAACCATAATAGAGCCACCATCGTTCTGCCCAACCGGCCTAATGCCTATTCCAAATTCATCTGGACCAGGGTCAGTATCAGAATTAGTGACAGGTGGTCCAGACTCGTGTCCTAATGGGCTACTGGGTAATGGATGTGTGTGTGACGGCAGTGGCGGAGGCTCGGGATGTCCATCGTAGAATGGTAGTCCTGAGTTACGCTTAATATCAAAAGTTCTTGGTGCTGGTTTTTTTGGCCGACCTGGACCAGTACTCACTATAGGTCTTCCTGGTACAATATCGCTATCAATGCCAGCTGGTGGCTTGCCGTTTATATTCATATATTCTCTCTATTAAAGCTTATGTTACATTACTAACAGCCAGATTGTCAAAACCAGTACAAATTCTAACGGCGCTTTTTCTTTTTTTTCTTAGATTTCCTACGGATCGGCTTAAGCTCTGGCGTGGATACAAGGCGTTTGGGTCTTATTTTGACATCACTGGAGCTAGCTTGCTTTTTAGTAGCCCGCTCCATACTAGCATTTGCTAATTGGGCACCTGCCGTTATGGCTGTCTGAGTGGGCTGGACTTCACTAGGTTGCTGAGCAATATCTATCCTAGGAATTGTTGTTACTACTTCCGCCCTAATAGAGGATTGAAGCCTATTAAATAGGCCGTACGCCTCAGCCTTATACTCCACCAATGGATCGCGTTGGCCATAACCTCGCAATCCAATACCTTCGCGCAAATGATCCATAGTCTCTAAGTGTGCTAACCAGGCGCTATCAATTGTTTTAAGGCATACTAGCCTAAAAATGACATTAAGCACATCCTCGCCGATGGTCTTTTGGCGAGCATCTAGGGCCTGATTGGTGCGGTCTACTAGCTCGGCAACGATTAGCTCTGGCACTTTGGTGCTAATATCGCTCGCCCAGTTGGCTGGCAAAAATACCATATTAGCTACTACTTTTTGAAGCTCCTCTAGGTTGACCACGCCAGTCTTGGCGTCTGTGTGGGCTCCAACAATTCCCCCAAATTCTTGCTTATACATACCCATAACTTCTTCCCTTAAGCCCTTGCCCTCTAAATACTTTCGGCGGCTAGCATATATAATTTCACGCTGGGAGTTCATAACATCGTCATACTCTACCAAATGCTTGCGCATATCAAAGTTATGCCCCTCTACCCGCTTTTGGGCGGCCTCCAGCGAGCGTGATATGACTTTATTCTCGATAGGCATATCGTCGGGCAATTTAAGTGAGTTCATTAGCGTGCCAATTTTATCTCCCCCAAAAATACGCATTAAATCATCTTCAACGCTTACAAAAAACTGGCTAGTTCCAGGGTCGCCTTGACGCCCCGCTCGGCCTCTAAACTGGTTATCAATTCGCCTAGATTCGTGCCTCTCAGTGCCTAGTACATGCAACCCTCCCTGCTCTGTAACGCCATCTCCGAGTACGATGTCGGTACCACGCCCAGCGATATTAGTGGCTAGAGTTACAGCCCCTTTTTGCCCAGCGAGTGCTACTATCTCTGCCTCGCGTTCGTTGTTTTTGGCATTTAATAGCTCGTGAGTGATGCCGGCCTTATCAAGTAGGCTACTCATCGCCTCATTCTTTTCAATACTGGAAGTGCCTAGTAACACTGGCTGGCCCTTGCTTGTTCTATCCCTTACTTCCTCTACAACGGCATTAAACTTAGCAATTTCGGACTTATATATTCTGTCTTTTAGGTCTTTCCTAATCATCGGCATGTGAGTTGGAATACGAGTTACCTCAAGCTTGTAGATTTTAGAGAATTCCTCAGCTTCGGTTTGGGCTGTGCCAGTCATACCCGATAACCTGCCGTATAGCCTAAAATAATTCTGGAAGGTAATAGTCGCTAGAGTCTGAGACTCCTGCTGAACAGTTAGCCCCTCCTTAGCCTCAATTGCTTGATGCAGGCCTTCGGAGTAACGACGGCCAGCCAAGAGCCTACCGGTAAATTCATCGACAATTATTATCTCGTCATCACTTACGACATAGTCCTTATCGCGAACAAATAACGCCTCAGCCTTCAGGCTTTGCTCAATATGATGGACATCTTCTATCTGCTCTGAAGCATAGACATTCTCTACGCCTAGCTCTGCTTCAATACTAGCGATACCTTTTGGGTTCAGGCTAACTGCTTTTTGCTTCTCGTCGACACTATAATGCTCATCTCGTTTGAGCTTGCGAGCCAGAACTGCAAACAATTGGTAGCGATCGGTGCTCTTACCAGCTGGCTGAGAAATAATAAGTGGCGTTCGTGCTTCGTCAATGAGAATTGAATCTACCTCATCTACGATGGCATAATGCAGGCTGCGTTGAGAACATTCCGAAAGGTCCGAGACCATATTATCGCGCAAATAATCAAAGCCATACTCGTTATTAGTACCATAGGTGATATCGGCTCGGTAGGCCTCTTGCTTGGTGACTGGACGAAGGTGCTTGAGCCTCTCGTCGTGGTGAGATTCATCTATAAACTCTGGGTCAAACATAAATGATCCCTGAGGTAAAATTACACCTGCAGATACCCCCAAATAGTGATATATGGGGCCCATCCAGCCTAGCCCAATACGGGCCAAATAATCATTAACCGTTACAAGATGCGCACCCTTGCCCTCTAGGGCATACAAATAAAGAGGTAGGGTAGCTACTAATGTTTTGCCCTCACCGGTGCGCATTTCGGCTATTTTGCCCTCTTGAAGTATAATCCCGCCTATCAGTTGCTCGTCAAAATGCCTCAAGCCAAGCGTTCGTTTTGATACTTCCCGAACCACCGCAAAGGCTTCTACTAGGATTGAGTCCAAACTAGCGCCCTTTTCTAGCTTGCCCTTAAACTCTTGGGTCTTTTTAGCTAGCTGACTATCGGAGAGCTTTTTAAGCTCTGGCTCAAAGGCATTAATACTCTCCACGATAATGCGGTCTTTTTTGATTTCACGCTCATTTGAATCGCCAAATATTTTAGTGAGTATAGACATGCTAGCTATTATACAGGAGTGCTGGGATTAGTGCGATTTGATTTTATCAAATAGATTTTTAATACTAACTCGCCTAGGCATGCGCTTTTCCTTATATTTTCTAATTTGAATTTTGAGCTTTTGCTCTACTATATCTACTGCCGAATGAGGATTGATGGTGGCTGTCTCAGCTACTAAATCGGGTCCCTGCACTTTTAGGATTGCTATTATCTTATAGTTATTACCTTCCTTGCCAGATGGGTCTTTGAATATTTCTACACTCATTGTTTTCATGCGATTAGCACGAGGCAGATACTTATCAAGGTTACCAAGTTTCCTTTCAACATATTTGTGCATTTCTTGGTCAATCTCAAAATTACGACCGGTAAATTGAATTTGTATCATGCTAATCTCCTTAGGTTATTGTAATATATTTTAAAGCTCACTTTTGCCATAGTATTTGGCTATGGCGTCAGGCAAATGTACTATGCCATCCGCGCTCTGGTGATTCTCTAAAATCGCTATTGGCATACGGCTCGATACTACTGCCGTGCCATTGAGGGTGTGGGCGTATTGGGCCCTGCCAGCCTTGGGCTGGTATTTAATATTTAAGTTCCGAGATTGGTAGTCGCTGCAGTTACTACAGCTAGTAAGCTCTCGGTAGCATTTATCAATAGGAGAGTAATACTCCACATCGTATTTCTGGTAGGCGGGGGCGCTTAGGTCACCACTGGCAATCCGAACTACCCGATAGGGCACCACGAACGCTTGGCAGATGCTTTTTTGGATATTTAAGATTTCCTGCAAAACATCATCACTTTGCTCGGCCTTACAATAGACATACATCTCCAGCTTATCAAATTGATGGGTGCGATAGAGCCCCTTACTAAACTTTCCATAGGCACCGGCCTCGAGCCGGTACGAAGGGCTTATGCCAGCGTATTTAATAGGCGCATCAAGTGTGAGCACTTCGTCCATATGAAGCCCCGTAAGTGGTATCTCTGAGGTAGCAATCATTACTAGGTCTTGGCTGGAATCAATGTAATTTTGGTTTTCCTCCCCTTTTGGAAAGAATCCTGTCCCCTCTGCAACCTTGGATGACACCAAATGTGGCACCCCAATTAATTGGAACCCAGCCTCCTCCACTATTTCTTGTGTGGCCATTTGAATAGCCTGCCAAAGCTTAACGGCCTTATGCTTGGTAAAGTAAAATTTATTGCCAGACACTTTTGAGCCAGCCTTAAAATCATATAAATCATAAAGCTCACTTAGCTCAAGATGATCCTTAGGGTTAAAGTCCAGCTGGGTGTCGCCCCACCGCTCTATTTCTTGGTTATTTTCTTCGCCACCATCTGGAGTACCGACAGAGATAATGTTGGGGATTTGAGTAAATAATTCATTATACTCACTAGTAAGCTTTTCTAACTCACTATGAGCCTGCTCAAAACGTTTTTTTGTTTCTTGAAGATTTGTCAGCTCATCTGCTGTCGGTTTGCCGTCAATTTTCAGCGTTGAACGCAAGCTTTCAGTTTGTTGTATTAGTGCGACGCGTTTTTGATCAAGCCCAAGTACTTTATCTACATCAATAACTAGCCCACGTCTTTTAATGCTGTCACGGACAACATCTGGGTTTTCACGAAGTAATTTTATATCTATCATTTGACAGATTTGTCCACTTCAAACTCTTTGCCGTCGATTACCTCTGGTCGCAGAGTTGGAAACATAATAACGTCTTTAATGGCTGGCTGGTCGCACAAAAATGACACGAAACGATCAATACCCATTCCCCAGCCGGCTGTAGGTGGCATGCCGATCTCGAGCGCGCGAATGTAATCATAGTCCACTGGGTGTGCCTCGGCCGACTCGCCTTTGTCCAAAACCGCCTGCTCATCTTGCATCCTCTGGAGCTGGTCTATCGGGTCATTTAGCTCATTATAGGCTTTAATAAGCTCAAAACCCATACAAACTAGTTGCATACTAGCAATATATTTAGGATTGTCGGCTTTGCGCTTGGCCAGCGGAATCATCTCGGCCGGATAATCGAGTAAGAAGATTGGTTTTTTTATGCTACCTCGAACAGTCTCCTTATAGAATTCATCCAGCAAATCCTTGAGTGGCGGGTTGCTCTTAAGATCAATTTTGAGTTTTCTATTCTTAATTTCAGTAATCAGTTCATCTTTGGTTACACTATCAATATCCACGCCAGTTTCCTGCTTAATAATATCGCGAAATGTAATACGTTCGTAAGGAGTATTAAAATCAACCTCTTCTCCTTGATAGTTAATTTTTAGTTGCCCGTGTGTGGCCATTAGTGCTTCTGTAAACATAGCTTCTGTTAGCGTCATCAAATCTTCGTAGTTGGCATAGGCCCAGTAGAATTCGAGCATAGTAAATTCTGGGTTGTGGCTTCTATCAATGCCTTCGTTGCGAAAATCTCTCGAAAATTCAAAAACTTTTTCAAAGCCAGCCACTACAGCTCGCTTTAAATACAGCTCATTGGAGATTCGCAAATACAAATCACTCTCTAGTTTGTGGTGATAAGTAGTAAAGGGCCGAGCACTCGCCCCACCATAGAGAGGCTGTAGCACTGGTGTCTCTAGCTCTATAAAACCGTCTCGAATTAAAAATTGGCGAATGGTCTCGGTCACTTTACTGCGCAACTCAATGTGTTGCTTAACTTCTGGGTTGAGATGCAGATCAATATAGCGCTGTCGATACCGCGTCTCAATATCGCTAAAGCCTTGATGAATATCTGGCAAATCACGCAGGCTCTTCGTTAGTAAGCTAAGAGATTTGGTAAATATACTGGTCTCACCGCGCTGGGTCTTGCCTAGCTCGCCATTAACTTGAACAAAATCACCACTATCAAGCAAGCGCAACTGCTTAAAGTCTAGCTGATTTTCTTTGCTATCAGCGCTAAAGTCTTTTTTGTTGATTACAGCCTGTATCTTGCCCGATTCGTCAGTTACATCAATAAAGCATACTCCGCCCATTAGACGAATACTGGTAATGCGTCCAACTGCAGAAACATTGGATTTTTCGCGTTGATTGAATTCTGTTTCTAAAACAGCGTTCATTACAGTGCGCTCACCGGCTTGTGGGTACGGATCAATCCCGGCCTTCTTAAGCTCAGCTAGTTTGCGTAGTCTCTCGTTGCGTACTTCTTTTAGGTTTGCCATTTATTTTTTACATTCCCTTAACCCGTATTCTAGCATATCCAGATGTCTATAGCTATCCTATCGTAGAGCGAGATGCGTAGCTTCTAACTAAGCGAATCACCTTAAAAATTTCAAAGGCTATTTAATATCAAGAATTCTATAAGTAATAGATCCGGCAGGTATTTCTACCTCGGCCTGTTCGCCAACTTTCTTACCCATTAAGGCCATGCCTATCGGCGATTTATCAGATATCTTGCCCTTATCAGGATTGGCTTCGGTCGAGCCGACAATCTGGAAGGTGTGATTTGCGTCCTCTAGCTGAACCTCTACTGTAGAGCCAACTCCAACTACTCCACCAGTTGTCTTCTCTATAACCTTGGAGTGTTTTAGGATATGATTAAGCTCAGAGATGCGTCCCTCAATAAAGAGTTGCCTGGCCTTGGCATCATCCCAGTCGGTATTCTCGCTTAAATCTCCAAATTCCTTAGCGGTCTTAAGAGCTTCGGCCACTTGTTTTCGTTTATTGCCCTTAAGGTCAATAAGCTCGGCTTGAAGTTCTGCAAGACCATCCTTGGTTAAGTAAAAATTATTTTGAGTTGTCATTTTTTATACTAATACCTTTCATATACCATCTAAAAAATAAAAAAACGCTTTCTTACAGCGAAATTATATTCAATTAAATTTGTAAAAAACTTAAATTCGTTTCTTTTATTCTCGCAAATATTTAGCATGTTGTCAAGCTAAAAATAATAATTATTGCTACCTATTAGCAAAATACCACTTCAATATTTCTCGAGTTGCTGGCATGGCAAATATTGACCCTTCACCAGAGTTTTCAATCATCACTATCGTGGCAATACGAGCCTCACTGGCTGGAGCATAGGAGCTAAACCAAGCATGAGGCTTGCTACGGAGGTTCTTGCCGTCAAATCCTTCCGAGGAAGTCTCTGCTGTACCGGTCTTGCCGGCTACATGGACTGGTACTTGGGACTTAATCTCACAGCACGCGGTACCACTAAGAACTGCCTCCTCCATGCCCTGCTGAACTATACGAATATTAGCTAGCGATATAAAATCGGACTTTAAGATACTAACTGGGGCAACCCTGACTATTGCCCCATCTTCACTAACAGATTTAAGTAGACGGGGCTTGATAATTTTTCCACCATTAGCAATGCTGGCGTTAGCCACGGCCATCTGGAGCGGTGTAGCCCGTAAATCACCCTGACCAATAGAGATATTATAGGTATCCCCAACATACCAGGACTCGTTAGTAAGCTTCTTTTTATGCTCAGGGGAAGGTAAGAATCCTGGACTCTCTTCGTCAATGTCAATACCAGTCTTAGCCCCAAAGCCAAACTTTGCATACCAGTCTAGAAGCCTTTTTTCGCCCAAACCCCGGAAACCCTCAAAACCTCCACCAACCTGGTAGAAGAATATATCCGAGCTCCACTGAATGGCACGCACCACATTAACCACTCCCAGCCCATCTAACTTCCAGCCCTTAAAAGAATACACTACCGAAGGATCATAAGCATTGCGAATCTCTATTTTGCCCTTGTCTTCAACGGTAGTGGTTGAATTTATGACATTTTCTTGCAACCCAGCTACAGATATAAAAGGCTTTATGACAGACCCCACAGGGTAATTCCCAGATGTAACCCTATTTAGTAAAGGCTTGGCGTCATTATTTAAAAGTACATCATAGTTAGCCTGGCTAATGCCTTTGGCAAATAGATTTCCGTCATAACTGGGGTAATTAACAGCAGCCAATATCTCGCCAGTCTGTGGATCAATAGATACTGCCGAACCGGCCTTAGAGCCTGAGTTATCTACTTCTGTCTTGACGGCGTTATAGACCTGCTGTTGCAAGGCCCAATCAATGCTTAAATTGATACTTTTACCAGCCTTGGGCTCAATACGAGCCAAGAAGCGAACTGGCCGTCCAGACGAGTCTACCTCTACTTGCTCTCTTCCGGCCACACCCTTAAGCTCGGATTCATAACTCTTCTCTACACCACTCTTACCTATCACATCAACAGGTCGATACTCTGGATTATCCTTCCATTCTTCGGCAGATATTTGCCCAATGTAGCCCAGGAAATGTGCCAGCTTGCCCTCATCCAAATACTCCCGCTGGGGAGTTGTCTCCAATGATAAACCCGGGAGGTAGCGCAGCTTTTCTTCTATCTGGAGTGATTTTTCGCGTTCTATGTTACTAGACATTACAAATTGTGGCTGGTCATTTTTTTGAATTTTTAATAAATTAGCGAAAATTTCGGCGGCCGGCATGCCTAATATTGGTGCTAATTGCTGGCTCATTTGTGCTAAATCGTCCGAAGCCTTGGGTAGCTGGGAAGGTGTGGCAATTAAATCAAACTTAGCAATATTGCGCGCCAATAGTACTCCGTTGCGGTCATATATTGCACCCCTCGGTGCTGGAATGATGGTGGTTCTAATACGGTTGCCATTGGCAAGAAGTGAATTATACTGCCCATGCACTATCTGCAACACATAGAGCCTCCAACCCAGTAAGATAGCTACTGTAAATATTCCAATAAGCAATGCCAGATATACATATTTACTAACCTTGCCTTCGCTAGCTGTAAGTTCGCTAGAGCCAGACAAGATAGCGGCGCTCCAGTCCTCACTCTGGGATACCATTAGCTCTTTTTTATTACGCTGAAATTTGATTGGCTTTTGGTAGAATTCACCGAATATACTCATATCGGCTACCTCGCCACCCTAGAGCGATTGTCACCACTGGCCCATTGGGATATCTGGCTTAATAATACATACCATATCAGTCCGGCCACAGTGGTCAATAAAACATAGCTAGCTACCTGCTGGGCTAACTGCCATACTGGGCTAGAGTTTAAAAGTGGTAGTGATACTACTAAAGCTTGGATAGTAGCTACAAAAGCCAAATACAATATCGGGCGCCACCAAGAGTAATCTCTCTCTCCAAATTTCAGCCAGTACTTACTAATAATGCCAACTAACAAATAAAAGCCCAAATAAAAGCCAAAGTCACCAGCAGCATACAAATCACTGCTTAAGCCAGCCAGTAAAGATAGCCACATCAGCTGTTCGGTCTTAGCGTGCAAGCTCACTATCACAATAAAACTCAGGACAATATTAGCCGTTAGGCCATCTATCTGCCAGCTCTGCAATAAGAAAAACTGCAACACAATACTAACTAACAGGGCAGTGGCTAATAATGTTGCTTTCACTGCTTTAGCCCAATCGTAATAAAAACTATTTCTAGGGTTTCTATTTTGACTAAAGGCCTCAGCTGAGCTGACTGAAAAACTGCATTATCACTTTTTTGGACTGATTCTATCTGGCCTACCAATATACCCCTCGGAACTAGCCCAGAACCGGCAGTAATCACTAATTCCCCACTCACTAATGACTCGGCCTGGGTGATTTTTTCAAACAAATAACCCTGCCCTAACTGCCCCCGAACAATCCCTTGGGCTCGACCGTCCTGTCCGATTGCTCTTATCCTAAACTCTGGGTCAGATATCAAAAAAACCTTTGCGCTGTAATTATCAACCTGATCTACTGTACCTACTAGGACGCCGGAAGACACTACCGCCATCCCAGCCTTGATGCCACTGTTCTTGCCCCTATCAATTGTAATAAACTTACGCAAACTAGTTCCTTCGCTTGATACTACACGGCTGGCCACCAAATCTAGCGAGAGGCGCTGATTAAAATTAAGCTGGTTTCGTAATTCAACATTTTCATTAGCAATTTCTTTAAGGCTGGAGAGTTGGGTTTTTGATGCCAGTAGCTCGGCCGATAATGCCTTGTTCTGGCCAGCCAGCTCGCGAGCCTTGGTGGCTATCTCGATATTACTCCGTATCCCCCTGCCAAGCTGACTAATCCCAGCTCCAAGCGGGTTAATAAGCTGATCGTTAATGGCCCTCAACGGCCAAAAGCCACCAGCATAGCGAAGCCCTACTACCAGCAGAGCTAGCGTGGAGATAATTATTACAGTAATTGAATATTGGCGTTTCATTGTTGCCCCCTTAGTATGGTGCCTTCTCGTACTGAGTTGAGACTAGCACGTCCTTAAGACTATCAAGATCCTCTAAAACCATGCCCGTGCCCCTTGCTACCGATGTTAATGGGTCCTCAGCAATATGAACGGGCATATTAGTTTGCTGAGATAATAACACGTCAAGCCCCCTTAACAGGGCACCCCCACCAGCCAAATGCATGCCTTTATCCATAATGTCGGCTAGTAACTCAGGTGGGGTCTCTTCAATGGTGTATTTAACTGCATCAACAATGGCCCGGATGCTTTTTGCTAGAGCTGCTCTAATTTGATTAGAGTTTACAATCATTTCCTTGGGCAAACCAGTTATCATATCTCTACCTCTTACTGGAGCTTCTAAGGTTTTTTTGAGCTTAATAGCCGAGCCTATGTTGATTTTGATGGTTTCGGCTGTTCGCTCGCCGATATGCAGGCTAAACTCGTCCTTACAATAATTTATAATATCCTCAGTCAGCTCATCACCTGCGACGCGAATAGACCGGCTGGCCACAATGCCACCAAGGCTAATTACAGCCACCTCGCTGGTACCGCCACCGATATCTACAATCATACTGCCCTCGGCATCGTGGACGGCCAAGCCACCACCAACGGCGGCGGCCATCGGCTCTTCAATCAAAAAAGTCTGCCTTGCTCCAGCGTTAGTGGCAGCATCCTCTACTGCCCTCCTTTCAACTTCAGTGACTCCAGAGGGTATGCCAATTACAACCCTGGGTCTAGGGAATAATACGAAGCTCTCCCGGTGGACCTTTTCTATAAAGTACCTTAGCATTTGTTCGGTAATCTCAAAGTCACTAACTACGCCATCTACCAGCGGTCGGGTAGCAACAATATTGGCTGGTGTCTTACCGACCATTCTTTTGGCCTCATCGCCAATAGCCAAGATTTGGCGATTCTTGGTATTAATGGCTACTACCGAGGGCTCACTAATAACTATGCCCTTGCCCCGAACATAAATAAGTGTGTTGGCTGTACCTAAATCAATACCAATATCGTGTGAGAATCTACCTAGGATTGCGTCTATCATAGCTATTAGTTTAACAACTCAACCTATTGATGACCAGAGTTAAAGTCGTGAGATATCAGAAATCGTCACAATCACCGCTAAAATAATCAAAAATCCAAAGCCCAGCCAGTGTATTAAGGCCTCCCGCTTAGGAGAGATTTTAACCCCCAGCCTGGCAAGTGTCATCATGGCAAATCGCCCTCCGTCTAGGGCTGGCAGTGGCAAGACATTGATTACAGCCAGGCTTAAGGATATTGATGCCACAAAAATTAGTACATATTTCCACCCAAACTGCATCACCGAACCAAAAATACTAACAATTCCTACTGGGCCAGCTACTCCTACGATCACTTGAGCTTTCGTAAATAGTCCTACTATAAAGCCACCAAAAGCAGAGATGGTGGCCAGTGCTAACTGGAATAGTGCGATGCCAGCCGCAAAGAAAGCCACTATTGGGTTATAGTAAGCCATATCAACTGCTTGCCCTGCCAGCCCCAGATAGCCTTTAGCACTATCAGTGCCGAGCTGGGTAGCCACTACAGACGTATTTCCGTCTTTACGAATAGTTAACTCAATAGTTTTACCGGCATTAGATTTTGTAAAATCTTGGAGCTGCTGATAACTTACAAGGACAGTATTATTAATTGCTAGCACTTCAGTTCCTGGCGTAATACCTGCTCTCTGGGCAGCTGAATCTTTGGATACATTCATTACTAGCAGGGGAGATACTACCACTTTCGTTGGTTTTATTGGGCCAACCGCTACAGTGCCATTAGGAAATAGTGCGGGCAGGCCAGTAACCATTAGAATATAAATGATAAAATAGGCTATTATTAAATTTACAGTCACCCCAGCTAAGACAATTTTGGCCTTAACTTTGTAGGACTTGGTTGAAAAACTTCCTTTTCCACTATCTTCACTATCTTCGCCGTGTAATCTTACAAACCCACCAAGCGGTAATAAGTTAATGCTATAAAGTGTGCCGGCCTTACTCTTACGACCATATAGCCTAGGAGGGAAGCCAATCCCAAATTCATCTACCTTAACGCCATTACGACGAGCCGTAATAAAATGCCCTAGCTCATGGGCAATAATAAGTAGCGAAAATATTATTATTACTAGTAGAATGCTAAACACTACGAGCCAAACCTTCTCTGCCGTTTATTATATTCACCCAAAACCTTATTTAACTCTTTTATGCCAAAGGCTGGCCAGTGTACTGGTACAAACTCTAACTCGGCATAAGCACTATCCCATAATAAAAAGTTACTCAGCCGTTGCTCGCCAGAGGTACGGATAATATAATCTACCGCTGGCAACTCAGGTTGGTACAGATGGCTTCTAATAAGCTCTGGGGTAATATCCTGGGCGCTAACATTATCTTTTACGAGCTTCTTAAAGGCGTCGGCTATCTCTTGCTGGCCACCATAATTAAAGCAAAGGTTAATAGTGCCTTTGCGATTTTTAGAAGTTTGCTCTTTAGTCTCGTCAATGGCGTTGAGTATCTTAGCATCTAGCCTCTCCCTTGAACCAGACACCACAACTCGCACGCCTTTTTTGTTAAGCTCCTCCAGCTCGCTGGTAAATATTTTCAGTGCGAGGTCCATCAGATAGCTAACCTCCTTGGCGTCTCGATTCCAATTCTCAGTAGAGAATATATAGGCCGAGACAACCTCTATGCCCCTATCAAAACAGCTCTGGGCAATAGTCTTAATATTCTCATAGCCTTTTTTGTGGCCTACTAGCTTAGGAAGGCCTTTGCTGGTAGCCCAGCGTCGATTGCCGTCACAAATAAATGCTATGTGTTTAGGTAGGCTAGTAGTTTCCATAGCAAAAGCAGTCCGCTAGACTGTCATTAATTCCTGCTCTTTAGCGCTAACTACTGCTTGAATCTTTTTATGATAGTTATCCACAAGCGCATCGAGGTCTTTCTGGAGCTTAATGGCTTGATCTTGAGTTAGTTCCTTAGCTTTTTGATTAATTTTAGCTGTGTTAAGTGCTTCGTGGCGAGCATTCCTAATGCTAACATTAGCAGCTTCAGCCTTTTCTTTTACGACCTTGGCTAGTTGCGTTCTAGTTTCCTCAGAGATGGCTGGCAGGGCTATTCTAATTACTCGGCCGTCATTGCTGGGGTTGAGCCCGAGGTTTTTAGCTTCCGAGATAGCTTTTTCAATGAAGCCTAGGTTACCTTGGTCCCAGGGTTGGATTTGAATTGATTTAGCATCAGGCGTGGTAATGGTGGCGATAGCCTTTAAGGGCATGCTCTGCCCATACACTTCCACCTTAATACTATCCACCAAACCAGTACTTGCTCGTCCTGATCGCAGGCCTACCAGCTCACTACCTAAATGCTCTAACGCGTCCTTGAATTTATCTTCGGCTTGCTTAAAAAGTTTTATATCCATATATTCTTATTATAACTGATAGCGTTATTGTGTGCCACCCATTTCCATCCGCGAAAACCTTCGGATTACAATATTTTCTCCGAGCTTTGCTACTAGCGCCTGCCTGACTTGCTCGATAGTCTGGGTGGGATCCTTAACGAATGGCTGGCTACTTAGACAGACCTCTTGGTGCCACTTATTCATTTTTCCGGCAATGATTTTTGGGGCGTGCTCGGCGGACTTACCGCTGGCTAGCACCTCAGCTTTGGCAATTTCTTCCTCTCGCTTACTATCAGCTGACGGAATTTGCTCGGCATTAAGGTAGATGGGGTTAAGGCCAGCGATATGAATGGCAATGTCTTTGGTGAATTGCTTGAAGTCGTCGGTCCTGGCTACAAAATCCGTTTCGCAGTTAATCTCTACTAATACTCCAATTTTACTACCATGCAGATAGCTCTCAATCACACCTTCGGTGGCGTTTCTATCGGACTTTTTGGCGGCCTTAGCTAGGCCTTTTTTGCGCAATACAACTATTGCGCTATCATAATCCCCGCCTGCCTCATCAAGCGCGGTCTTGGCATCCATCATGCCCGCACCTGTTGCTTGGCGTAATTTTTTAATATCTTCAATACTCAATTATTTGTCCTCCTGATTATTTTTAGCGGCTTCTTTTTGAGCTGACTCGGCAGTTTTAGCGCGGTAGAATTCATGGCCCCGCATAGTAGCCTCGGCAATTAATGTAGTCACCATTTGAATTGTCTTAACAGCATCATCATTGGCGGCAATTGGATAGGTGATAAGCTCGGGGTTGGTATTGGTATCACAGATAGCAACAACTGGAATCTTAAGCTTATTGGCTTCGCTAACGGCAATGTTATCTCGCATAATATCTACTACAAACACTAAGGCCGGACGGGTGGGCATATTGGCAATTCCTTCAAACATGCGACTGAGTTTGGCCATTTCATGCTCTTGGTCTGCCCGTTCCTTCTTGGTCCCTTCTAGGCTACCCTCGGCCGTATCATTTTGAAGCTTTTTAAGCCTAGTAACTCGGGTCTGGATAGTTTCAAGATTAGTCAGCATCCCACCTAGCCAGCGATTAATTACATAGGGCATACCGGTATCCTTGGCGGCTTTTTCAATAATTAATCTAGCCTGCCTCTTGGTGCCTACAAATAGTACTTGGCCGCCCATTTTAGTTGTTGCTTCGGTGAACTTTATGGCAGCTAGTAATTGCTGATGAGTTTTTGTAAGGTCAATAATATGAATACCCGCGCGCGATCCATAGATGTAAGGCTTCATTTTAGGGTTCCAGCGTGATTTGTTGTGCCCAAAGTGAGCTCCCGATTCTAGCAACTGCTTTAGTAGCTGATCAGTTGACTTGGCGTTGGGGCTCACAGCCTTGGAGCTAACAGCCTTAGCACTAGGCTTGGGCTTAGATGTTGATTTTTTAATTTTGGCTTGGCCAACTGTTTCTTTGGCTTGGGACTTAACTGTTTCTGGCATATTTTCTCCTTATTCACCTACTGATCTTTCCCGAGCGGGAGGAGTTAATGACCAATATGTTTCGTTAAATTATTTTAGCTTGTTTATAATATCAGATTAGAAGCTTTTATTCAAGGCGGAAAGTAAAAATCCCGCTAGGTTTTTGTCTCAAGCTCGCTCGGCTCACTTCCGCTTCGTAGCGTTTCCTCTAAAATCTGGGCCATGCCCCAAGCAATATCCTCTCTGCCCCTTAGCTTTGGCCAGCGTTTATGAGCCTCCACCCCAAGCCCTCTCTGTAATTGCTCAAGTGATTTATAGGGAGTGATTTGGGCAATTGCCGTATCTAACGCGCGGTTAGCGGGTAGGGTTTGCCCTGGCTTGCGATCTGGATTATTGCGTTTAGGCTCGTATGATTCAAAGTAGGCTGCCCCTAATAATAGTGGGTCTAATCCATGCGCAATTAGCCCAGCCATTATTATTCTCTCAAATAAATATACATTTCCATACTTTTTATAGAGTTTGGCCGTCTCTGGTTCTTTGCCTAGCAAGGTAGCACCATCTAATTCTTTATTATAATCAGCCCACAGGGCTGTGTGGTCATACCCTAAGCCGGTCACAGTCATGGCCGCCCATTCGGTGTAGGCTTCGTTTAAGACATGGCTATTTCTATGCAACCCCACTCTGCTAACTTTAATGGTATTTCTAGCAGCACCATCACCCCAAAAACCACCAGCCAATTTATCAAAAACAGTAGTTATATCTGCTTTGCCACCGATCTCCTTCCAAAGGCCGGCTGTTTCGTCTGGCCCCTCTTTTTCATCTTCATCAAACGAATCATATAATGCAGTACCGTCAAGCACTACCGTTAGGCCAGAATGGGCATGGAACATCTCATGCACAAAAGTCTCTTCTGCACTTCTATAAGAAGAGTTAACATCAAAAAATCGGTCGGCATCTATATATATGGCGTTATTAACAGCACTGTAATGCCCAGCTATGTCATCTAGTTTATTCACAACCGGGTCACTAGCTATAACTTCTAATCTAGCGATTCTTTCCTCTTCACTACCGCTCGACTCCTTCTCTGGCGTAAAATTCATAACATCCGCGGGGAGTAGCCCCTTGGACTTCATTTGCTCTACACCCTCATAAAAGCGTTCTTTCAGGCCAGGCAATTGGGCATCAAGGCGTTCTTGGGCTTTAGCAAGCGCTTCCGCGTGTAGTGCCACTAAGCTAAGTACGCCTTTGTCGTTTATAGTGCCTTTTTTACCACTAAGCATGTCCGAGAATTTATACACGCGGGAATACGGAAAGATGCTATTTAATAATTTTTCCTCGCTTGAATCATTATAAATTTCTGGCTTGAATCGTTTTTGGAGCTCCTCTGATTTACCAGTGCCATAAGCATAATAAGATATTAAACGGTCGAATACACGCGCGACTCCGGGCTTATCAAAATACTCTTTAACGATAGGTGTTAATTTATCCTTGGCCAATGGAGCCTTGTATGCGTCTACCACGACTGCCGGAGCTCCTAGCTCTAGCATGCGTTGATACAAACCATAACCCCTGACCCAGGGAGAAATAGCACCCCTAGTTAGAGTTAATTTATCGGCTTCCACAAGGTAGCTCTGGTCAACCGCCTGGACCGATTGGGGCACCATTTGAGCGGGATCTATATCAGGTATCCTGTTGATTTGCTCTGGCATTATTTACTAATAGTTATTTATCTTAAGTATTTCTAATTATTATCGTACTCTACTAGTGGCTGAATCTGCAACTATTGATAACATAAGTATACTCGATTTACTTTAAAATCTACAAGGAGCCTCCTTACAAGGAGGCTCCTTTGGATTCTTGTAGATTCATTTAGAATACAGATTTACCTCCTAGATATTATTCTAGAGCTGACGCCTAACTATCTGAGCCTAGTCAGGCACTTCCTCAAGAAACTTTACCACCAGCCAGAAATAAAAAAGAGCTAGGCATAATACCTAGCTCTAAAGTTAAATTTACTATAAAAAATTATTTTCTTAGTACAACAATATTATATTGGCCTTTCTTTTCGTCTTTGACAACGTTCATTTTTCTCGAAGCCGTATTTAGGAAAGCTTCATGAAAACCGTCTTCTACTACGAAGGCCATGTAACCACCTTTTCTAAGCAGCTTTCTGGCATTTTCAAACAAAATTAAACGCTGTTCTTCGGTGATGTGGAAAGGCGGGTTAGAGATAATAAAATCAAAGCTTTCGGCCTGGTTTTCTACTAGTTCTACTTGCCGTTTGGTAATATCGGCTTCGTCGAACTTATATATTGCCAAATCAGGATTATTTAGCCTGCTCAGCTCAACGGCTCGCTCGTTAATTTCCAAACCCTCCATATTGGCCAATTTGAAGTAATCTGCTAAAACGATTTCAATAGCTCCCCAGCCAGAGCCAATATCGAGCACATTCATCTCATCCAGCTGAAAATTATCAATAACATATTCAAGCAAATGCCGTGTGCCGGTATCTAGGTCTTCTTTTGAGAAAATCCCTGATTCCGTAACAGCGCTATGCTCTGTGCCATTGAAAGTAAACTGTATTTCTTTTTTAGTATCGATCATTTCGGGGTTAATCCGGCTGTTCTGTTTTAAAATTTCAATAATCCTTACTCCTCCAGCCCCTTTACCGACAACGCTGGCGACTATACCGGCTGCAATCAACTTTTCAACGGTTGAATCGATACCTTTTTTCTTATGGCTAACAAGAATGATTTTGCCATCCTCGTTTACGATTTGCAAGCCCTTATCGAGCTTGGCAATAAGTAGGGGATAGTTCTCGCCCCAATCGTGTGCCATAAATACAATGTCAAAATCAGCTCCAGCCTCAGTACTTGGCACAAATTCTGGAGGCACAATACTATTAGCATTTGCCGTTTTCACAATTTGTGAGCCCTCAACGCTATAGGGTGTTTCGCTATTTGTTGTCGATTCACTAACGTCAAAATGACGTGCATAGAGCATTCCCCATAACCCGTCAGCTCCATCAAAATCGTAAATTTTTTCACTACCAGTTAAATCAGAGCGTCTAAAAAAGTCATCTAAGATGGTAATCTCTGGTTTCTTATCATTCTTACTATTTTTCTGAGTTTTCATGATTATATTATACTACTTACATCCCAAATACTGGATCAAAGGCACTCCGGTCACCTTTGGTGTACCACTTGGCTAATCCCCAATACAGGGGTGATTATAGCAAATTTGTGCGAAAATACCAGTGCTAACTCATAGTATATGAATATTTTATTTTTATTATGAATAAATCGCTTTTGTTTGTAATATAAACAGCGTCTATACTTTTTATAGTCAACGCAGCGTAGAGTAATCCAGAAGTTTTCCCTTTCAAGAGGAAATAGGGTTCAACCCCTTAACAGATAGAAGTTTATGCACTTTTAATTATTGAAATCTACTGCGAGCAATAATGCTCTCTTTCTCCCATACCATGGCGATGCTCTATTACTGACCCACCGAGGCAGGTTAACTGGGTTAGTGTAGCAAATTAATTGAATATCTTTCAGAACCCGAGTAACATAAGTATATTATGCATGAAAATCAGAACCCGATTATTAACCAGCGTGGCTTACTAAATGCAACAGCTACCGTCTACGCCAAGCCAGAACACAATCTACTGAAGTGGCGCTCATCATGTGAGCCTCCACAAAGGCTAGAAAATTTCTTACGGGTACAGTACAATATAGTTAATGGTTGTGTTTAAGGGGCAAGCGTGAGGCGCCTAACAAAAGTTAGAAACTATATTTCAGGAGTAAAGCGGATTGTAGACCGATTTATTCATCTGTTTTGGTTGAAAATTTTTATTTCGAGGAGTCGCACGCTACTTATGGCTGTCGTTGTGCTGGCCGTATCAGCAGTACTGTACAGCGGGATGGTACAAGCCGCTGAAACGATATTTGTAACCAATGGTAGCACCCAAATCGGCTCCTTCCCGGCCAGCCTGCCGAATAATTCGTTTCGTATCGATACCTCAACCACTAACTCGACTTCGGTGACTAGTATCTCTGCCAACTTCGTCGGCCCGAGTTCGGCTACCCTAAGTCCGTCTACTGGCTGGACCCAAACGGTATCTAGCAACTTCGATGACGCCAATCATAAAATCACCTTTGGCTTTAATACGTCTTTTAATGGCACAAGTTTCGACGGTGTTTTCATAAGCTCTAATACTTACCTTACCTTTGGCACCGGATCAAGCAACTATTCGAGCCTATCGGCCAGTAACCCCGCCATTCGTGGAGTACATATGTGTGCTGACGACAACTCATACCAGAAAGTTTTTTATAAGCTCGACAGCGCTGGAGTTATGCGGGTACGTTATGAAGGTCATAATTCAACCAGTGGTACAGTAGGCTCACCGACAATCGTCTACGAAGCAGTCTTTTATAGTGGCCAGTCATATTTTGATTTGCATATGGGGTCTAATTCTCGTTGTGGTGCCGACGTCACGGCTCCGACCATCACTAGCGTGTCTTCTAATAAAACAAACGGTAGCTACAAAGCCGGCGAAATCATAGACATCGATGTTACTTTCTCCGAGAACGTTACATCGACCGGCAATGTGACGGTGACTCTAGAAACCGGCGCCACCGACCAAGCTTGTACATTCACGGTTAGTAATACCAACTTCGGCACCTGTAATTACACGGTCCAAGCGGGGGATACATCAGCCGACCTGACAGTAAAGACTATATCCGGAACCATAAAGGACCCCGCCCTCAACACTATGACCAACTTCGTTCCTGCTACCAACCTTGCTGCCAACAAGGCGTTGGTGATTGACACCACAGCTCCAACAGTAACAGGAGTAACATCATCTTTGGCTAATGGGTCATATAAATCAGGTCAAGTTGTTCCAATAGAGGTTGTGTTCTCTGAGAGCGTAACTGTTTCTGGAACCCCACGATTGGTATTGGTTACTGGTTCGCCTACTGTAACGAATTTGAGCTATGCTTCAGGTAGTGGAACAGCAACTCTTGTTTTTAACTACACCGTTGGTCATCACAACTATTCAGCCGATTTGGACTATGGCTCTACATCATCACTGTCTTTAAACAATGGGACTATAAGAGACACGGCAACTAACAATGCAATATTGACACTGGCATCTCCTGGCGCCGCCGGGTCTCTTGGTGCTAATAAGGCAATCGTTATTAATAACAAATCTCTAACTGTAGCAATTACTTCAACCGCACCACCGTTAACCAATACCGCAATTCCTGTCAGCGTCACTTTTTCTGCATCAGTCACAAACTTTGTTGTGGGCGATATTTCTGTATCTAATGGAACCGCAGGTAGTTTTGCCGGATCAGGAGCCACATATACTTTTTCTGTAACTCCGACCGCCAATGGTAGTGTTTCAATTAATATACCAGTATCTGTTGCTACTAATACAGCAGGTAGTGAAAATACTGTCTCAAATACCATTACCAAGACATTTGATAATATTGTACCGACTGTAGCAATTACCACTTTAGTTGCTAGCCCAACATCATCAGCACTCATTGCATATACTGCAACATTTTCCGAAGCAGTAACTGGATTTGCATTGGCTGATATTAGTGTTACAAATGCAGTTTTGGGAAATTTAAATGCAGTCAGTAGTACTGTCTATACATTTGATGTATCACCGATTGGTCATATGTTGCCTGTTCATAATGTAAATGTGACGGTCTCTGTCCCATCTAGCAGTGCTATTGATGCAGCTGGAAATAATAACTCGGCTTCTGATTCTGGCGTGCCTGCAGCTATCGCATTTGATAACCATAACCCCACAGTATCTCTAACTTCAGCCGTTGCAGAGCCGACTAATAGCGGAACCATTGACGTTACTGTTTCTTTCTCCGAAGGAGTTACAGGCTTTACAGTAGGAGATTTATCTTTAACTAACGCTACCGTCACAAACTTTGCCGTATCGTCTAGCACTATTTATACATTCAAGCTTATTCCAAGTGGACAAGGTGTAGCATCGGTATTTGTATCAGCTGGTGTATCACAAGACTCGGCCTCAAATCTAAATCTTATTTCAAACACTCTTTCACGTTTGTACGATAGTACTGCTCCAACAGTAGCTCTAACTAGTAGCGTTTCTGATACTACAAGTAGCTCAGTCATTAGTGTCACAGCTACTTTTTCCGAAATAATCACCGGCTTTGTAGTAGGAGATTTATCTTTAACTAACACTACCGTCACAAACTTTGCCGGATCTGGCACTACTTATACATTCGATCTTATTCCAAGTTCTCAGGGCACCGTGTCTGTATTTGTTCCTGCAAATATTTCTATTGATGAAGCCAGTAACAACAATATTATTTCAGATACTTTATCTAGAATTTATGATACTGCCGGTCCTGCGCTATTAGAAGTTACAGCTGTGGCTGCATCAGACTATGACACAACTCCGGATTATGTTTTTAATTCAAATGAAGCCGGAACTATAACATATGGTGGATCATGCTCATCAGTAACCGCTAGTGCGGTTATTGGGGATAATACTATTACATTCGATACTCTTTCTATTGGTTCATATAACGACTGTAATATTACTGTAACTGACAGTGTTTCAAATATTAGTAATATATTAGTTTTAACAAATTTTGATATTATAATAAATCCTCCACCTACTATCACTAGTGTTTCTTCTGACAAAGCTAATGGTTCATATACCACAGGAGAAGTCATCGACATTGATGTTACATTTTCTGAAGCTGTTACATCAACAGGGAATGTCACCATAACTCTAGAAACAGGAGCAACAGACAGAACCTGTACATTTTCTATATCATCAAGCACAACAGGCACTTGCAACTATACAGTCCAAGCAAGTGATGCTACTGCCGATTTGACAGTAAACACTATTTCGGGAACGATTGTAGATGCTCAGAGTGATGCGATGGTAGATTTTGTACCAACTACAAATTTAGCTGCTAATAAAGCGATTGTTATTGATACCACTGCTCCAACAATTACTAGTGTTTCTTCTGATGTAGCTAACGGAACATATACCACGGGTGAAGTTATCGATATTGATGTAACATTTTCAGAAGTGGTAACATCGTCAGGCAACGTCACTATAACCCTTGAAACAGGAGCCACAGATAGAACTTGTACATTTACTATAACCAGTTCGACAACAGGAACTTGTAATTATACAGTTCAAGAAGGTGATGCTACTTCTGATTTGACAGTAAACACTATTTCGGGAACGATTGCAGATGCTGCGAGTAATGCAATGGTAAGTTTTGCACCAGCTACAAATTTGGCGGCTAATAAAGCGATTGTTATTGATACCACTGCTCCGAAGGTTATATTTTCTGATAATTTTAACAGTAGCTACGTCACGCTTGCGAGTCATGTTCCTTCGACGGTTGGCACAGGATGGACACAGCTAATCAATAACGGTGCTGTAACTATTTTTGTGCAATCTTATAATAATTATTTAACAATAACAGCAAATGCATCAAATTCGGGCACGCTCTACACAGCTGAGGGTACGTACCCACACGCTAATTATGAAATCTCTTCAAATATATCGTATGCTACCGGCTCGGATTATACCCGATCAATGGCTTTGAGGGTTCAAGACGCAAATAATATGTACTTGCTTAGATATGATATGTATAGCATGATAATGTACAAGCGAGTTTCTGGAACATGGACGCAGATTGGCAGTGCTTCTGTAAGTTTGTTGGGTAACACGAGCACATCACCTTATTCCGCTGAAAGTGTCAGTTTTAGTGCTACTGGCACTACACTTGTAGCTAAAGTTGACGGCGTAACTAAAATAACGGTTACCGATAGCAGTATTACGGGTATCGGTAAAGCCGGCGTTGGCCTCGGTTATATTAATGTTTCAACAGATGATAGCGGTACGGGCGTGGGTATTGATAATGTCGTAGTGCAGACAATAAATTCTGACACAACTGCTCCGACGATTACCAGTGTTTCTTCCGACAAACCTAACGGAACATACACCACAGGAGAGGTCATAGACATTGATGTAACATTCTCAGAAGCAGTCACATCAACAGGTAACGTCACCGTCACCCTAGAAACAGGTGCCACTGACAGAACATGTACCTTTACCATAACAAGCGCTTCTACCGGTACATGTAACTACACTGTCCAAGCAGGAGACACAACATCAGACCTTACCGTAAACACCATATCCGGAACTATTGCAGATGCTTCAAGCAACGCTATGACTAACTTCGCCCCTGCTACCAACCTTGCCACAAACAAAGCTCTCGTTATCGACACCACCGCACCTACCGCCTCCACCCTTTCTCCGTTAGACGACGCAACAGGTGTATCTCCTACCTCTAACCTAGTTATTACCTTCAATGAAACAGTAACAGCCGTTGCTGCAAAGAACCTCACAATCAAAAAAACATCAGACGGTTCTACGATAGAGACAATTTCTGTAACAGGAGGGCTTGTGAGCGGAAGTGGAAGTAATACCATCACCATTAATCCCAGCACCATCTTAGATGATGTAACAGAATACTATGTATTCATTGATTCTGGAGCGTTCATTGATGCTGCAACCAATATCTATGCCGGAATATCCAGTACTACTGCATGGAGCTTTACTACTGCCGACACCACCGCCCCAACCATCACCAATGTTTCTTCTGACAAAGCAAACGGAACATACACCATAGGAGAGGTTATAGACATTGACGTAACTTTCTCAGAAGTAGTTACATCTACGGGGAATGTTACTGTCACCTTAGAAACAGGAGCAACGGACAGAACATGTACCTTCACCGTAACAAGCGCTTCTACCGGTACTTGTAACTACACTGTCCAAGCAGGAGACACAACATCAGACCTTACCGTAAACACCATATCCGGAACTATTGCAGATGCTTCAAGCAACGCTATGACTAACTTCGCCCCTGCTACCAACCTTGCCACAAACAAAGCTCTCGTTATCGACACCACCGCACCTACCGCCTCCACCCTTTCTCCGTTAGACGACGCAACAGGTGTATCTCCTACCTCTAACCTAGTTATTACCTTCAATGAAACAGTAACAGCCGTTGCTGCAAAGAACCTCACAATCAAGAAAACATCAGACGGTTCTACGATAGAAACAATCTCTGTAACAGGAGGTCTTGTGAGCGGAAGCGGAAGTAATACCATTACCATTAATCCCAGCACCATCTTAGATGACGTAACAGAATACTATGTATTCATCGACTCCGGAGCGTTCATTGATGCTGCAACCAATATCTATGCCGGAATATCCAGTACTACTGCATGGAGCTTTATTGTTGCTGATACTACTGGCCCAATTATCTCAGAAGTTACTTCTGTGGCAACCCCAGGAACTGATTCAACCCCAAACTATACATTTATCACTAATGAAGCTGGCACTATATCATATGGGGGTTCATGTGGGTCTGCTACTACATCAGCCTCTCTAGGTTCCATTACTATTACTTTCAATACTCTGGCCGATGGCACTTATACAAACTGTACTATTACTGTTACTGATGCTTCTTCGAATCCTTCAAATACTCTTTCCGTCACTTCATTTACCATAGATACGACTGCACCGATTATTGTCGAGGTTACGCCAGTCACTACCCCAACTGAAGATTCCACACCGAACTATACCTTCACAACCGACGAGGACGGCACACTTGTCTACGGCGGCTCGTGTAACTCCGTTACTACCAGTGCGACGGTGGGGAATAATACGATTACTTTTAACACACTTGCCTATTCAACCTATAGCGACTGCACAATAACTTTGAGTGACCTAGCTTCTAACGCTTCAAACACCCTAGCAATCACGGCGTTTAAAGTTGCCGCGCCTGCGGTTATCGTGGAAGATAAGAAGCCAGTAACAGCGGTTGTCAAAGTTACTTCTGCTCCTGCGTCCAATGTAGTCGTATCAGAGCCAGAACTTGAACCAGAAGCCGAGCCGGAACCAACAAAGATTATCCTCAACGACTTCACCGAATACACAGACTCTCAGAGCAAGGGCAAAACTCTGAATCTAACTGTTAATCAGGTCATATATTTTAGTGTTGACGGCGGCGAACACTCCGTCACGATCAAGGATATTTCGGATGATGGCTACGCGACGTTTGTGCTGGCATCTACTCCCCGCACCGAGCGCCTGAAGGTTGGCGAGACTGGCCGTTATGATGTCAACGATGACGGTTCTAACGATGTTGAAGTATCGGTTCTTGGCGTCAACGGCAAATATGTAGACATGACATTCAAGCAACTAGCCAAGCCAGCCATTGTCGCTGAAGCAGTGGGTAGTAACAGTAAATTACCGTGGCTAATCTTGCCGCTAATCGGACTCGGTTTTATAGTAGTAGCTAAAAGAAGAAGCCGTCAGAAATAATACAATAAAAAAAGAAGGTTCAGAACCTGCGTTTCAAGTAATTTCAAGGTTCGACCTTGATAGGTGTTATTTTGTGTAATATCAGCATTTCAAGCATTTCAAGCGCATTTCAAGGTTCAACCTTGATAAGTGTTATTTTAAAGGGTTCCTCATCTGTGCAAACGCGCTATCTAGCGCTTGGGTAAAGGCCTTTTCTCGATAAATTAATTGGCGGACCTCTTCATTATCGTTACGTTTGGCATGCTCACGAATGCTCTGGCCGAATTCTGCCCCATTTTTAACCTCTTCAGATACCCTGAAAGGTAGCATGACAACCTCACTTTCTCCAATGTATGTCTCAGTTCCATCATAAATTGCAACGATACAAATGAGGTGGAGTAGTCCTTTGATATGCTCTAGGCCACCCTCTAAGCCAATGCTTAAATCTAAAGTGGAATCTTGCAGGTAGCAGTTTTTGGCTCGGTTGACAGCCCCTGAAATAGTAACTTCTTTGGACATTGGCTGATCGACAATATTTGACTGAACTTCAAACGGCAGAATTACCGCGTCTGGCATCCTCTTTTTTATAACCCTTGAGGCGATACTCAACTTGTCTTCGCTTTTTGAACCAATACCAATCTTCATAATTTAATCGTGTGGTTAAGTTGTTCTTTTTTAGTCTTGAGGTACTTTAAGTTTACATTGTTTGGTTTAATTTGTAATGGCTCGCACGCCTCAATTACGACTCCAAGGGAACGCAATCTTGAATGTAAAAATCCCGCTCTGACAAAGTCAGTGCGGGATTGGGATGAGAATAATTTTAGCCACTCGGAAGGTCCGAGGTCCGATTTTTACAACCTCATTAGATTGTAATTCGAATCCCTTGGCGGGTGGCAATATACTGGGCAGAACTTCTGCCACCAACTCTAGCTCCTTCATGCACGACAAGCTATAAAAGCTTATCTTTGGCGACCCACTGTGGGGCTCTATAAACTCCACAATGAATGCATCTATGAAGTCTCCATAGAGCATTTCTTTGAGCATCTGGACAATACTCGCCCAGCTATCTGTTTTGTCAATTACCACCTCTTCACCTCCTTAGGGCTTGATGGTGCGTGTAATTCTACAATACTACTACTGTAATGTCAATGAGATAATTACGAAGATTTCAAGGTTCGACCTTGATAGGTGTTATTTTGTGTAATATAATTTCGTAATTCCTTCTCGCAATATTATCAAACACTTTGAACACGAATTAGCCAATGCAAAATAAATTACAATAAAATACACCACTCAAGCCTCTCAAGGTCGAGCCTTTCGTGCTTTCGTACAAGTAAAAACACCCTACAATGAGTAGGGTGTGAAGATGTACGATCCCCGGGGATCTAGAGGTCGTGCTAGGCCAATATTTCCCCGAGGACCGTCGCATCTAAAGTAGATGCGATTTTTGAGTGAACTGGCGTGGAGGTCGGCTTCGGGGCACCACTCGTGTGGCGCCACCCGTGGAACCACATTGGTGGATACCCCGAGAACCGACCGTCAGTGTGCCCGCTAGCACACATTTTTTTGCATTGTCTGCGAAAGTTGCCCCCGGAGCGGGGCGGACACTTTGGAGTAGCATTCGCTTGAACTCCGGGGGCACCCTGTGCGCGGTTTGGGGTACCGGCGGGGAAGCCGGGGGCTCCACGCACAGATCTTGGGCTCAGGCGCCCTTGTGCATCCTGAGCTCGACGGCGCAGTACTCGACCTCGCGACTGTGGTCACGAGTGTGCATCAGACCGAGCTCGTCGCCCTCGAGCAGATGTGCTTCGGTCAGTGCGTGTGCGCTGCCAGGACGAGCCGTGATGTCGTCGGGCATGACAATCTCGAGCACACCATGCAGCTTGAGCTCGTCGTCGTTGAAGTGGTACATGTAGTACCCGTTGTTACGCATCTGCTCGACTGCGCTGCTCAGGATGGCAAATAGTTGCTTGGCTTCGGGCTTGGTACAGCCCGTCTCCACCATATAGGCCGCAACCACTCTGCCTTTGGTCGGCTTGTCACGAATTTCAGGCGCAGGTTGGGGCACAGTCTGTCTCATCCGTCGCGTTGGAGTTCTGAATAGTGCTGTCATGGTCAAAACAATCACCTCTGTGTTGGTAGGAACCCTGGTTGAACAGTTGCTTTGATTTTGCACCTACAAATAACTTATGTCAATATTTTCGCATTTCCATTTCAAGCATTTTATTTCAAGTTATTTCAAATTTCAAGGTTCGACCTTGATAGGTGTTATTTTGTGTAATATTTACATTTCAAGGTTCAATTTTTTCATTTCAAGATCGAACCTTTCGCGCCTTTGTAATGTCAATGGATATGTACTATCGGATACACTTAGTTACAACTTCGGAAAATTCTTTTGGCTCCAGCACCGGAAACTGATGCGTGCCTTTAAGCTCAATCAGATTAGAATTTTTTATTAAGCTAGCAAGCCTAGTGATATTCGTTTTGATGACTGCCCTATCCTTATCGGTATTAATAATAAAAACTGGTATTTTAATTACTTCCAGCCCTTCCAGACAGCGTTGGTTTTGGATTGAATTTTTAATACTACTAAATAATGCATGGTGATCAATATGGTCTAGGTCGTAGCTATCTAATCCATTCTGGCTAATCTTTTGCTTGACATACCTCGGCAAAATTTTATTACGAACAAGCTTGGATTTATGAACGGTAGTTAGGACTCTGTGGCGGAGCTCGTTTTTGATATTATCAGAGACATTTCTGTAACGGCTCTGAATAATTTTGGATTGAGATTTATCAAGGATGATAGGTATGTTAGTCAGCACTAGCTTGCCGACTTTGCGGGGATAGCGTTTGGCAAATTCTAACGCCACCAATGCGCCTAGTGAGTGCCCGGCCAAATATATTTTACCGTACACACGATCGTTCCAGAGCGCCTGGCGCAAAGCGTCGGCCTGCTGCCACAAATAGTACTCTAGCTCGTCTGGGCGAGGCGACTCGCCAAAGCCTAATAAATCGTAGCTAATAACCAAGAAGTTTTTGCCTAAAAATTGTGATGGCTCGGCCCAATATCGGCCCGATGATCCCAGCCCATGCAACATAATAAGCTTCTTGCCAAACCCATACCTAAATTGTTCGTGGCAAGCCAGATTATCTTTTGGGATTAAGTTAAAAATATTATATGGCCTGGTGATAACTTTCATTGTCCTAGCCTCCTTGACGATTTATTATACAAGTCTTCATTACGATATATCGTATCTTTTAAGCTTGGCCTTACCCGCCTCGGTTTGACTAACGGACTGTAATCTCAAGAGCTCGGAATATATACCATCACTCTTGGCGAGCTCGGCTGGCGCGCCAACTTCAATTACCCTGCCTCCCCGCAACCCCACAATACAGTCAACTCCTGCGATAGTAGATAGGCGATGGGCAATTATAAGAGTGGTGCGGTTTTTCATTAGTCTTTCTAGGGCTTGCTGGACTTCGTGCTCGGCCTTGCTATCAAGGCTACTGGTGGCCTCGTCAAAAATTAGTATGGAAGGGTCCTTGAGTATCGCTCGGGCAATTGAGATGCGCTGTTTTTGACCTCCACTAAGCTTAACTCCCCGCTCTCCTATTTGGGTATCAATCCCCTGGGGTAGCTTCTGAATAAATCCATAGGCATTAGCGGCCTTGGCTGCCAATACCACATCCTCTAAGCTGGCGTTAGTCTTAGAATAAGCGATATTCTCTTTTACCGTACCAGAAAATAGCATAGACTCCTGGAACACAACACCCACAGACTCTCTCAAGCTCCGCTGAGTAACACTATTGATATTTTGGCCATCAATAGTTATTTGGCCAGCCCCTACTTCATAAAACCTCAGTAATAAATTAGCTAGGGTACTCTTGCCCTCACCAGACTCACCCACCAGCGCCAGCTTACTGCCAGGCTCAACGGTGAAGCTAATGTCATGGAGTACTTTACTGCCCTTGTCATAGGAAAAATCAACCGCTCCATACTCCACCTTGCCACGCTTTATTTTAAGTGGTTTGGCGCTATCAACATCATTTATCTCGGCTTTGGTGTTCATGACAGAAAAATAATCCTTACTCCCAGCCGACGCTCGTTGCAGGGCATCAATAATAAAGCTACTGCCAAAGAGTGGGAATTCGGCTTGCAACACAAGAGTAATGAGCAGTACCACAGTACCAAGCCCATATACGCCCTGGTATCCCTGCCAAATAATTACCACATAAATCCCTATAAATACCAGGTTTAATATCACCCTGCGCAGAACATCATATTTGTGCCACTGCTTGGACTGAGCACGAGTCTGGTGCTCTATAGATCCCCTCCTGGCATTAAAATAACTCACTTCGCTAGCTTCCCTAACAAAGGATTTTACTACCCTCACCTGAGCAATACTCTCTACAAACCTGCCATTGGCCTTATCCAGGTCTTTGTTAATGCCCTCCTGGGCCTTCTGCCAGGACTTGCTGGACAGGTGTGTAATCCAAATATAAGTCGGGAAAATAATTAGTAGTAATAATGCCACGGACCAGGAGTAAAGCGCAATAACCACCAGCGTCATAGCTGTAGTTAAGAAAAACTGAATAAAATTATTGCCAAGAGTCTGCATCAGCGTGCTAATAGTGGCAATGGACCTATCTAGGCGAGCAGTTATTTTGCCTGTTAGCTCATTATCATAGTAGCTAATGGGCAAGTCCATAAGATGGCTAAAATATCTCCTAGAGAGTAGGCTATTAAGCTTAGCAGCCATGTTATCTCCAATATACCCATTGATATTAGATAGCCAAGTAATTGCTAGGTTTACCACGAGCATTAGAACCAGTAATAACAAAAAATAACTAAACTCCACACTACCGCCATTATTTTTAGTAGTTAGCCCGTCTATCAGGCCTTTGGTTATAAAGGGTGTGGCTAAACTCAAAAAAGCTAGCACAATTACAAATAAAGACATAGCCAAATAATATGGCCACAGGCTAGAGGAGTATTTAATGATTCGGATAATCTCACGCATCATAATAATTATAGCAGTTATTGTTGTTAGCTAATAAAATAGGGGCCTTTCAAAAAAATTGAAAAGCCCCTTGACTGGACTTACCTTAGGATTACTAGCTGTTGGGTTGGGCTCTTATCATATTTTATCTTTTAAATGAGGGTACTTGTCTCTGAGGGCTTGTTTGTCGGACCTGGGGAGGCTATCAAGGTAGAGGTCACCACCAATGGTGGTGGGTAGGGTTAGGCCCTCAGCGCTGGTGAGGTTGCTGAGGTCGAGGCCGCCACCAATGGTGGTGGGGAGGGTTAGACCCTCGGTGCTAGTGAGGCCATTGAGGTAGAGCTTGCCACCAATGGTGGTGATAGGGAGAGTTAGGTCCTTGGCGCTAGTGAGGTTGTAGAGGCTGAGGCCGCCACCAATGGTGGTGGGGAGGGTTAGGCCTTCGGCACTGGTCAGGCCGTGGAGGTCGAGGTAGCCATTAACTACGGCTTCTTGGCTTGCTTCGTCATATTCTACTTCTAGCCTACCTACTTTTTCTTGTACTTCCTGTGGAGTATAAGTGCCATCTTGAATCAACCATTGCTTCATAGCTTCAATTTGGGCCTGGGCCTCTAGGATTTTGGCTTCAGGGCTGTTGGCTTGACGCTCTCTAGCTCTTTCATCTACTTCACTCTTAGCTTGGGCAAAAATATCTCCCCTCTCGGCTTGTTTAGCTTGGAGTTGAGCTCTTAGAGGGTCAGTATTATATGGATCAAATCTAACTCCCTTAGGGTTAGATTTATTGATGGCATCTATAAATTCGCGGGGGGTGTAGATTTCTGACATTTGTAGTAATACTTATGTATTTATTATACTGTAGTTATGATGGTTATAGCAAAAGCCCCAAGGAATTAGCGATTTTAAAGTATGTCCAGTATATCTAGACAACAGATAGCTTTTATGCTATAGTCTTTGATATTACTAGCAAAGCTCTGCTCTAGGGCTTTTATTTTAACTATAAATATATGACTAATCCCAGCAACATTCGCAATATCGCTATTATAGCTCACGTTGATCATGGTAAGACTACCTTGGTCGATGGCCTCTTAAAGCAATCTAACTCCTTTAGAGAGAATCAGGCCGAAATGAGCCAAACCACCATCCTTGATACTGGCGATCTAGAGCGCGAGCGAGGCATAACCATCTCTGCCAAACAGGCTGCCGTACACTATGGCGACACCAAGATAAATATTATCGATACGCCCGGCCACGCTGACTTTTCTGGTGAAGTAGAGCGGACTCTTAATATGGCCGATGGAGTGCTGTTAATTGTAGATGCTCAGGAAGGTCCTATGCCCCAAACCAAGTTTGTACTACAAAAAGCCCTCGCACTTGGCCTCAAGCCAGTAGTAGTAATCAATAAAATCGACAAAAAAGATGCTCGCATCCAGGATGTTGAGAACGAGATCAGTAACTTATTCCTAGATTTAGCTACCACCGAGGACCAGCTAGAGTTCCCTGTTTATTATGCTATTGGCCGAGACGGTGTAGCCTGGAGTGAGATACCCCAAGATATGACCCTAGCTGCTGATTTGACGCCAATTTTTGAAGCTATCCTTAATCACATCCCAGCACCAGATGCCGACATTATTGCTCCCTACCAAATGCTAGTGACCGCCCTAGACTGGGACAATTACCAAGGCAAGTATTGTATTGGTCGAGTCCGTCGAGGCACCATTAAGCCCGGACAGGCTGTTGTAGTGATAGATACTAAAGGAGTGGTCAAAAACTCCAAAGTAGCTAAGGTCTTTGTTAATAAAGGCTTGAATCGCAAAGAAGTAGCCGAGGCCCAGGCCGGTGATATTGTAGCTCTGACTGGAATTGATGAAGTTACTATTGGTGCTACCCTAGCCGACCCCAGCAACCCTGAAGTCTTACCGATGATGGATATTGCACCTCCCACCCTACAGATTGGTATCGGCCCTAACACCTCGCCTTTTGCTGGCAGGGAAGGCACCCAAACAACCTCCAGGCAAATAGCAGCTAGGCTTCGTAAAGAACTCGAGACCAATGTCGGGCTACTAGTGGATGAGCGAGGCACTCAATTCCTGGTATCTGGAAGAGGTGAATTACACCTTTCTGTACTTATTGAAACCCTGCGTAGAGAAGGCTTTGAGCTAGAAGTAGGACGGCCCCAAGTTATTACCAAATCAGAAGATGGGCAAACCTTGGAGCCTATTGAGGAGCTAACAATTGAAGTAGCGAACGAATATGTTGGTGCCGTCCAGGCCGAGCTAGGTCAGCGCCGAGCAATCATTAAAGACCAGCGCCCCACTGCCAAGAACACCACCGAGCTTATTTATGAGCTCCCCACCAGAACATTGCTAGGTCTGCGCAATGTCCTACTCACCAGTACTAAGGGAACTGTTATTATGAACAGCTTATCTATTGGCTATGCTCCCGCCTCTCGGGCTCTTCAGCAGCTCCGTAAAGGGGCGCTGATAGCATCTGAGGCAGGTACCGCCACCCCTTACAGCCTGAGTACTGTGGAGTCCCGTGGGACTGCCTATATTGCCCCTGGCACCAAAGTCTATGCCGGTATGGTTATTGGGCTTAATACTCGCAAGGAAGATATGGAGATAAATGTCGCCAAGGAAAAAAAGCTCACCAATGTCCGAGCCTCAGGCTCCGATGACGCCATAAAACTCGTACCCTTTACTAATCTTAGTCTAGAGCAAGCAATTGATTTTATTGAAAGCGATGAACTCCTAGAGGTTACTCCGGCTAGTATTAGAATCCGTAAAAAACACCTCACCTCACACGAACGCAAAAAAGCTCAGAACAAGCGGTAATACACCAAAACAAAAAAGCTCCTTCGTTTATAATATTTACGGGCAAAGACACTATTAATATATATGACTTTGAACAGGTAGAGGAGCCTAAAAACCCCCATTTGAAATGCTGTCAAGCATAGCGGAATAATAACTTCTAACCTGTTAAACTACCAACTAATAGGCCAATATACTTGACAAACATGCTTATGCTTGGTATAATATGCGCTGTTCAATTGAGAGACCCTAATTCAGGGCTCTTTTCAGTTGAGCACCAAGCATAAGAGTGTACTCATTTGTGAGGTCGAACGCACTCTTTTGATAGCAGTACATTAAACGGAGAAGGTTAATCGGGGACAGCCCTAGTAATAAGGCCTACCTACCAACCTATGCGTAACATTTACATCGCAGTTTTTACTACTTTCGTAGTTCTGCAACAGGCAATTAACCCTGTACAAATCCCTATTGCCGCGACAGCCCTGGCTTCAAGCCAGCCTGCCAGTACAGCAAAACAAAACTACAATCTAAACCTTAATACCAATACTCTCGCTATTGAGCTAAAGGATGAGCGTCCTAGCTTCGATGATGCCATTCTTAAGCCATTGCGCGTGGCCCAAGAAGCCAAAAAGGCCCAAGATGAAGCTGCTGCTAAGGCCCTTATTGTGGCCTCTAGACCAGTATCGACCCCTAGAGCACCATTGGTGATAGGTGGTGATGATGTTTGGGCTCAATTGCGCTACTGTGAGGCTGGTGGTAACTACACCACTAACACCGGTAACGGCTACTTTGGTGCTTACCAGTACAACCTCTCTACCTGGGGTAACTATGGCGGTTTTGCCCGCCCCGACCTTGCTCCTCCTGAAGTTCAGGACGCCAAGGCTCGTGAAACCCAGGCTGCCCGTGGATGGTCTCCATGGCCATCATGTGCTCGCCGTCTAGGTCTTTTATAACCTAGGCTTACAAGAGTACAGATCTAAAGCAATAACCCCCGCTCATTTTAGCGGGGGTTATTGTATGTCTATTGTATGTCTAGCGAATAGCTACCTACTGGCAAACCTCACACTCGTCAAGCTCGCTAGGGTCTATCGGGCAAGTCATTATCTTATCCCAATCGTCATTACTAATTGATCCTGAAGTTTTGGCCGTTTCTGGCATAATCTACTTTCCTCCTTTTGTTTATTTTTCTTAAAGCTTGTATCTATCATACTAGAGCATAAATGGTTTGTAAATAGTGTTTGGAAAGTTTTTTATTACACCATATATAGCGTGCCAGGATACCTTGCAAACACTAATACGGGTAGTATTATATGGTTACTTACGAATATAGCCCGTACAGAACCACATATTGAAGTCTAGATTTAGCCAGCTAGACTAGTTTTGGCAATTGTTTAACATAAGAGCTATAATAATAACAGTATGGATAAAACTAAGCTACCACCACTAACATCAGCCGAAATTCTTGAGTCGTGCAACGAGCTCTATGGCAACGAAAATAGCGAGCGAGTATGCCGTATTAGCGAGGAGATATCTCAAGGCTTAGAACTTATCAATAAATACCCCAAAAAAGTAACCTTCTTTGGCTCCGCTAGGTTTGGCGAAAACCACCCTGAGTACCAAAAAGCCCGCCAGCTTGCCCATCGGCTCTCCAAGGAGCTAGATTATACGGTAGTTACTGGTGGTGGCGGGGGAATTATGGAGGCCGCCAATAGGGGCGCAAAGGAGGCTGGGGGCAACTCTATCGGGGCTAATATTCAGCTTCCCCAGGAGCAGGTCACCAACCCCTATATAACCCAAGCTATCCCCTTTAGGTACTTTTTTACCAGAAAGGTAGTTTTGAGTTTTGCCTCCAGGATGTATATTTACTTTCCGGGCGGATTTGGCACCCTAGATGAATTCTATGAAATTCTAACTCTAGTGCAAACCGCCAAAATCAACAAAGTCCCAATTGTCTGCGTGGGGGCTTACTTCTGGGAAACACTTAATACCCACCTTCACCACGGCCTAATGCTACCTGCTGGGACTATCGACGATATTGATATGAGCCTCTACACCATTACCGATGATGAGGATACCATTATGCAGATAGCCCGCCACGCCCAGTCCCGCCAATAATGATAATCTTTTAAAAAGCTCTTAAAATTTACTAGCTTAATTGCTATAATAATTATTCAACTATGGTAAAAATGGAAGATATTAGGAGGAAAAATGGAAGATAAAACACCACTAGAGGCAATACATAGACTTTTGCCAGAAATAACTGAGTCCAAGGAAAAGCTTCGCACCATTCGCGAGCAACTTAAGGATATTATGGAACGCAGCGATGAGTACCGTAAGCTAGAAGAAGAAATTAAAGAGCTCTCCATTAAGCGTCTTGAGGCCAAGCAACTGCTACTGGCCGACAGGGAGTTCCAGAAAATTAATGCTGATCTGGATGATGAAAAGCTCAAACAAAAAGACCTCCAAGAAATATTAAGCCACTACCTTGTAAGCTACTATGACGATACCAAAAAAACCGAAATAACCGACAGCTCCGGCGAAACCCGCCAGCTACTCTTGTCTGCCAAGCTAGGCAAGGCTACGGCTAGCTAATAGGTTTGACCTATGGGCTAAATTCTGCTACTATAGCTTGATTATGAAAGCTAACTTACACCCCCCAATTATGACTACAAAAGTTAACTGCCTCGGATGTGGCAATAGCTTTGAATCAACATCTACAGTCGATGCGATAACTGTTGATGTCTGTAGCCAATGCCATCCATTCTACACTGGCAAGCAAAAGCTAATAGATACGGCCGGTAGAGTCGATCGCTTCCGAGCTCGTAGTGCTACAGCAAAATCTCGCCGAGATGACTTGGGCAAGAAAGCCATTAAAACAGCCCTCCGCAAGAAAGCTAAAGTGCTCAAGGCTGAGCCAGTTAAATCAGAGAATAAGCCTGCCCCTAAATCAAGTCCTAAATCTCAAAATCCCCCCAAGATAAAACCTCTGAATAAAATTTCTGAGCAATAAATAATAATTTTAGCCAATAATACCCTATAATTAGGGTATTATTTTTTTATCATGAGCACTATCGATAACACCATCATAGATGACACCCGAGCCGAGCTGGAATCCTTGTCAGCTCAGTTAGCTGACCCTAAATTATATACTAGCCCCGACTCTAGTAAGCTAGTCAATAGGCAGCGAGAGCTGACTGACAAGCTGGCCTTATTTGAGCAAGTCAAAAAAGCTCAAGGTGATTTAGCGACTGCTATTGAAATGCAAGCCGACCCCGAAATGAAAGACTTTGCCACCGAAGAAGCCGTTCGCTTAAGAAGCGAGATAGGGCGTCTTGAAGATAAGGTTAAGTTAGCCCTAATTCCAGTTGATCCTAATGATAGCAAGAACGCCATAATTGAAATCCGAGCTGGCGCTGGAGGTGATGAAAGCAGTATATTTGCAGGCGATCTACTGCGAATGTATGCCCGCTATTGCGAGGATAATGGCCTCAAACTCCAATTACTGAGCGAAAGTCCTAATCCAGTGGGTGGATACAAGGAAGTTATCGCCCAAATCAGCGGTGCGGCTCCTTATGGCGTGCTCAAATACGAGTCAGGCGTGCACCGCGTCCAGCGGGTACCTGTGACTGAAAGTGCTGGGCGAATTCACACCAGCACAGCTACGGTGGCGGTCTTGCCTGAGGCCCAAGAGCACGATATAGAAATCAACCAAAATGAACTCCGCGTAGATGTCTATCGCAGTAGTGGTAATGGCGGGCAAAGTGTCAATACCACCGATAGCGCTGTGCGTATCACGCACCTTCCCTCTGGAATTGTTGTAACTTGTCAGGACGAAAAATCCCAGCTTAAGAACAAGCTCAAGGCTATGAGTGTCTTGCGATCTAGGCTTTTAGATAGGCGTGAACAGGAAGAAGCTAAAAAACTCGGCGATCAGCGCCGCGGCCAAATTGGTACAGGTGATAGGAGCGAAAAGATTCGTACCTACAATTTTCCCCAGGACCGAGTAAGCGACCACCGTATTGGCTATACTACTCATAATCTAAATAAAATTATGGATGGGGGTATCGGTGAGTTACTTAACGCCCTGAGCAATGCAGCCAACCAAAAATCTCTATCCGAGAATATATGAACATTAGAGAGGCTCTACTAAAAGCCCAGGAAAGGCTTGTGGCTGCCAAGGTCAGCAACCCTCGGCTAGACTCAGAAATACTCTTAGCCGATAGCCTAGCTCGCACCAGAGAGTGGCTGATAACTAGCGACGATTACGCCCTAACCATCGCTCAGCAAAAAAGCTATGATGGGCGTATTGCCCGCCGCGTTGCCCGTGAGCCTGTCTCTTATATTACCAACAAATTAGAGTTTTATGGCATTGAATTATATATTGATAACAGAGTCTTGTCTCCCCGTATTGAAACTGAGCCCCTAGCCGAGCAAGCTATTAAAAATGCCCCTCGTAATTCCACCCTGATAGATATCGGCACAGGAAGTGGGGCAATAGCAATTGCTATTGCCAAGCACCGCCCAGACCTTAGCATTGTTGCTACCGAAATATCAAATGGCGCCCTAGATGTTGCCATACTTAATGCCAAAAGTATCCTTGGACCGAACCACAATATTAGCTTTGTGATATCTGATATATGGGCTGGGCTAAATCAACGCTACGCCACGGTAGTTACTAACCTCCCCTATGTTTCAAAGGATTATCTACCCCAGATGATGCCAGAGGTAACCAAGGAGCCTGCTATAGCGCTATATGGAGGTAAGGGTGATGGCTTGCAGTTATATCGCCGATTCTACCAGGGCCTTACCAGCCATCTAGCAAGCCCGGCGTTGGTCTATCACGAGTCAGATCCCTGGCAACATCAACAGCTAATTGAGCTTGCCAAACTAGCGGGGCTGAGACTAGTATTTGAACAGTATTTGATTCTCGGCTTCAGTAGCCAGCGCTAGCTCTAGCCTGTACTTGTCCAGCGATTCAATATTAGTACTGCCACAAAAACAACTATTGTAACTGTCAGATACTCAAACACAATGCTTTTTTTGAGAGTACGCTTTTTATAGTGATAATATATTCCGCCCCAGCCATAGGCTAGCGATGTGGTGATGGCTGAAAACTGTGAAATAATAATAGGAATATGAGGTATTTGATATAGCACAGTCCATCTTGATGCCAGCCAGGCCAGCTCTACTACCAGCAATCCCCATAAGGCCGCAAGAATTTGTGGCTTACTGGTAAAATCTAGCAACCACCAAAGTGCAATTAATGAATTAACTGCCCACAAGAGTAGCATTACTAGCACTACTGGCCAGCTCCAATACGCCGTTAGTAAGCTAGCAAAAGAAGTACTAACCAGAATAGATAATATTGCCAGAGCATTATCAAGTATGATATTAGGCTCGGCCTGAATTTCTAGATGACACAATAGGCCATATACTAGCGCACAAAACGCCATACATATTAACAATACCGCTGGAGGTGTATTGGTGATGTCATAGATGGTAAAAAAATAAAACATACTGATAATAACCCACAGTAATGGCCTAAGCGACTTAGTAATAATAGCTCTGGCTTTAGTGGTCACTAAAATTCGCCGAAACAGAAAGTAATTAATAGCCATTAGCATTGGGATTACCAATAAGGGATATGGCGTGGAATAAAAAATTCCCATCGCCAACACTGCCATCAGCCCACTAATAACTACTATCAAGCGCTGCCCCTGAGAAAAGAGATTTATTCTTTTAATTGCTGTTTTGAGGCTCATAATCATCTCCTAATATTATCGTTATGTCGGCCTGGCTGACAGTCGTGTTGCCGGCCTTCTGGCTGGAGGTCTTTAAACGATTTTCGAGGTATTTAAGCGTATAGGGCTTGCTCTTGCTAACATTATCTATGAGCTTAGTGGCACTATCCCCACCCTCCCCAATAGAGTTAACCTTAACGACATTATACCCTAATGATTTTAAAATTACAGCTAACGCATAGCTGGTACTAGGCCTGGCACTGCCAGTTCTTATCTCGACTCTAGCAGCTTCGCTCTTGACATAGCCGTCTATAAATAAGCTACTCACAAAGGAACGAATGGCTTTATAATTTCCAATGCCGGCTGTTGGTATGACTACACTCGCCTCGCCGATATTGCTGTTTTTGACTAGCCCCTCATCCTTGGCATCAAGCACCCTGCTGGCAATCTCGTTGGAGTTAATTTTGCCCCCCAGCTCAATTAAGCGCTTCATCTCCTCTAGACCAATATCGGTTCGCAGATGGTCGCCAGCGATATTAATTAGCTCGCTGGCCTTAGCTGGGTTAAGTATATTGCCTAGCCGAAGAGCTTGATCGCGCAAGGCCACCACTACCGACTGCTGGCGTTTAGCACGCCCATAATCATCACCACAATTACCTCTGCGACAACGGGCATATTTTAACGCCAGTGGTCCATCCATATGATAATACCCACTCTTAAGCTTAAACCCACAGGACAAGCCCTCGTTACGATCGCAGGGGTATTCTGAGTCATAAAGATCGTAGGTATTATATATAGCTACCCCGCCCATGGCATCTACTGCCAATCGCAAACCACTAAAATCTACCTTAATAAAATAATGGATTGGCTGATTAATAAGCTCGCTGACTGTTTTTACTGCTAATGCTGGGCCACCACCGAGCTTTTGAGCTTCACCAAAGGCGTGTGCTTCGTTAATTTTATTGAAGCCATAGCCAGGTATCTTGACATACAAATCGCGTGGTATGCCTAGCATCGCCACATCATATGACTTGGGATCGATGCTGGCTACTATCATAGTATCCGAGAGGTCTTGCCCAGCATGGCCTTCATCGCCCGTGCCAAGCAAAAGGATATTAACCCTGCCCTCACCCTCGCCCTTAAGTTTACTAAGCTCCAGCTCACCGCTTAGCCCTTTGGCTATAACACCGTCATGCTTTTGGATTACTTTACTAAGCGATAGCACTGCCATAGCAGCCAAAACCCCACCAGCCAATATGACTAGCACCACAACACCCCCAGCCACTCGCAATACCCAGCGATATTTTGATTTTAGTTTATGCCTAGAGGTAATGCTTTTTCCCTGCACGCTAGGATGTTTGCCCTTAAAAGACCTAAATAATTTCATATTTTATAATTATAGGTTATATCTGCCATCTAATAAATACTATTTTTGTTTTTTATGGCTATTTATAAATGCTCTCGTGCTTGCTATACTAGTTACTAATGGATAAAAATACAAACAAGCCAGAGGAGCCAGATTTTACTGCCCGCCTAGATGAGTCAGATTTGCTTAAGCCAGGCACCGCTGTAGCGCCCAATCACGCGACCAAAGCTAGTGGCGGTGGCGATGAAGTATCACCCAAGCCCTCACATGGCGAGATTGAAAAGGATGTCGTAGAATATAATAAATTTGCCCAAGCTCAGCAGGAGCAAGCCGATAGTTTTGAGGCCAAACCCAAACATTCAGCCCTACACATCATTTGGGAGCTAGCTAAAACTCTGCTTATCGCGGTGGGCATGATAATCTTTATTAATACCTTTGTATTCCAAGCCTACTATGTGGCTGGCGATAGTATGAAGCCAGATTTCCATGATGGTGACTACCTGCTAGCTAATAAAATACCTATGTCACTGCACAGCCTGACTAGCCTTTTTGGTGATAAATCAGAGGTAAAAATTAATCGTGGTGATGTCCTAATATTTAAGTCGCCACTAAATAAAGAGCTGTTCTATATTAAAAGAGTCTTAGCCCTACCTGGTGAGAGAATAACCCTCAAAGGCGGTGTTTTTACTGTCTATAATAATGAGTACCCTGCCGGCTTTGTGCTCAATGAAACATATATTGACCCACAATACAAAACTCAGCTTGAGGTTGACCAAGTAGTAGCGTCTGGCAATCTGTTCGTGGTAGGGGATAATAGAGCACCGAACGCCAGCTCGGACTCCCGGGACTGGGGTCAGCTATCAGAAAAAAATATTTCTGGCGTAGCTTTCTTTAGATTACTGCCCATAAGCGATATTGGCTTTTTGGGTAACCCCGTGTACAAATAATATACTGGGCTTACTTTAAAATCGCTCATTCCCAGGGTAAATTCTTAAAAGATTAAAAAGGTTGTTAGTTTCCTGGCTTCCTATTCCATCAATCCAGCTATCCAAAGGAGGCTCCTTTGGATAGTCCTCCGGTTATCGATTAGCTATTACTT
>JBCLLN010000004.1:0-60262 GCA_039738635.1 Candidatus Saccharimonadia bacterium
CTGTCAAAAGCGCTGTTAAAGAACAGTCCTTATGTCCTAAATTAGCATAATGGCAATGAGCAATTTTAAAGTAAGCCATAGTATACCCCTATACCCAACTGTGATGTACAATTGGCTAGATGAATATTCTAGCCGACGACTTGGCGATCTCGGCGCCAAAATCACCGTCTGGCACGAATTATAATTGGGCTTTGACTTCGGTCAGAGCGTCTTGATAGGTTTTGACAGTTATACCGCTGTCTTGGATAGCTTGCATTTGTGGAGCAAAGTCATTGGTAAACGTATCAAACGGACCAGCGTTAGCCGCTACGCGGTGATAAACCAAAATAAGCCAGGTGTTGGTGGCTTTGGCGTGATTGACCCAGCCTTGGATTTCAGCAACAGTTGTAGTGTTTAGAATGTTCTGAACTCGCAGACGATAGGCATTGAAGTTATCTTTGGAGTTATAGCCTTCGTCGACGCTACGATGGGCTTGGTAGTAGTTATCTATAATGTTGTTTACGCTCGCGTTGTAATCACCATAGGGTGAGGCGAAGTTGCGTACGGGTTGACCAATTATGCTTTCTAGGTATTGCTGTGAATACTGGAGTTCATAGGTTAGTTGCCTGGTTGTGAGCTGCGTCAGGAATGGGTGCGACACTGTGTGCGAGCAGATCTCGTGACCGGCATTAAAGAAAGTTCTAACATTGGCGATTGCTTGGGAGTTACCCTCGATGAAATTAGTTGCGTAACACTGCGTAGACTTAAAACCGTATTGAGTCAAAATCGGCAGTGCAGTATTGACGTTATCTTCATGGGCATCGTCAAAGGTCAGGCTCACCAAACCACGATTGAAGCCAGTTGGCTGATAACCTGTAATGTCATAATCGTCAGTCTGGAGCCAACCATTTTTGTCGATGAGCATAAAGACTGATACCGATGTGGCGTCAAATGGTACCGTAAAGCTGTCTGAATACTGCTGCCAGGTGGTGTCTGAGCCGGAGGGTGGGAATGGGCTTTGCATAGCAAGATACTGCGTGCCACCAGGACGTTCATACATAGCCACAACCTTAGGCGTCGTGTTGGTTTTGTACCAAGATGTGAATCTATACTGTTTGCCTTTTTCAAGTGTAGTGATTGGATTAAATACCCACTTGGCGTCTCCGCTTGTATAGTTGGCAATTGTTACCTTGACGCTCTTGGTGCCGGTGCGACCCTCATTCATGTACTGAAGGGTTGGTGTGTTTGTGCCCCATGCGCTGCCTGTCCAGCTTGCAGGGTTGGCGCCCGAAGCTGTTTCCAGCGAACTGTTTGGCACGACGCTTGTCGCGTCTGGTGGAGCTGTAATTTCGATTAAACTAGCGTCGTCGATCTGCAACCAGCCAACTTTGTTGAGTACATGCGAGACGGTTGCTTTTTGGGCGGTTGCTGGCGTGGTAAAGCTAACCGTCGCTTGCTGCCAATTAGTTGCACTGGCTGGGATTATACCAAGCGATTGATAGGTATAAGTACCGCTAGCATCGATAAACGCAGCGACGATCTCAGTGGCTACATTGCTCCTGAAATAATGACTGTAGCTGTAGGCTTGGCCTGATTTTACATCCAGTGGCGCAGCGTGCCATTTGGCATCACCATCCGTGAAGGCGCTGATAGTCGTCTTTAGACTACGGTCGGTGCGGCCGGTTGTCTCATACATAAAGCTGGTTGTGTTAGTTCCCCACTTGCTAGACAGCCAGCTGACCGGTAACTGATCTGCGCCAACACTGTCCATCGATGGATTTGGGAGCAAGTTGGGGCCAATTGGGGGTGTGATGGTGTTTTGGACGGTAACATTGACGGTGGCTGATGTCGCAACCAGGCCGTTCGTACTGCGAGCTACAGCTGTCAGGTCATAACTACCATCAGTTGTGGTTGTCGTGTTCCAGCTTGTCTCATATGGTACAGTGAGATCTTCAGTGCCTAGGTTGGCCCCGTTGAGTTTGAACTGCACACCGGCGACAGCTGCATCAGTACTGTCTGCGGTAGCGGTTACATTTTGAGTGGCACTGACCACTTCACCTGCAGCTGGAGCCGTCAAGCTAACAGTCGGTGCGACTGGTGGTGGTGCTACATAGGTGGTTAGCCCAAAGTAAATGTCGTCAATTTGCACCCAACCGACTTTATTAATAACGTGCATGACTGTAGCTTTCTTTGCAGTAGCAGGCATGGTAAAAGCTTTACTGTAGGATTTCCACCTTGTTGTACTGGCTGTTAGCCTGTCAAGCCTTTGGTAACTAAAGGTCCCGGTGGTGCTTTCAATCTCTACCAAGACTTCACTAGTGACATTTGATTTGAAATACTCACTGTAGGTATAAGATTTGCCTGGGGTGACTGCAACTGGCGCAAAATACCACTTGGCATCACCATTGGTATAAGCCGTGATGTCTGCTCGGACACTGCGAGTGCCAGTGCGCCCAGTAGTTGGGTAACTAAACGAGTGTGTGTTGGTTCCCCGTGAGCCATTGAGCCAAGCTTGTGGCGAAGTGGTAGTCACGGGATCCACGATTTCTACAGAAGGGTTGCTAACCAGATTTGGACCAACAGCCGCAAATGTTTGGTGCACAATCATAACAGATGCCGCTGCTATGCCGAGAACTATTAAACTAGTTGTGAGTCGCTTCATCCAATGTTTCATCATGAACAAGAGGATACCATTTATTCTATCTGTTGTCAAATACATATTGTGGTAACGCGAGGTAACGCTTACACTTACTAGGTGTAAAAGATACTTTACATAATATCACTTACTATATAATCCCTACTTTAGTGAGGGCTTTTTACAGCATCGTGGGAGCCCTCATAGTTTATCTAAATGAGGAGAGGGCTATAGTCTAGACAAATTCGAGAAAGTCCTAAGTGTTGGTGGTTTAGGGACAGTTATCTTGTCTAACACCAGTGCTCCACGACCTCTATGTTGCATAGCTATTATGCTGTTGGGAGTCGGTCGGTTGCTATGGTAGCTTCAATTGCTGTCGCTAAAAAAGCGCTTAAATAAGAAAAGCACCGCATATAATGCGGTGCGGTGGTATAACAACCTAGACATATAGTTGGGATTCCATGGTGGACGAGAGCGGTACTGTGTACTACTCTCGCCCACCACAGAGTGTGTTAGTTCGCGCCGCTGAGGGCACGGTCGTGGTGGTTGCGCCGACGCGCGATGATGATCATCGCGAAGCCAGACAGAACCAGCACGATTGCCATCACGAGCCAGAAGAACGACAGTCCCCCTGTAGCTGCGAGGGTTCCGCCTGCTCCACCTACCATGACGGCCGAGCTACCTGCAGTTGTGTATCCCATGTGTTTACTCCCATTTCTGTGTAGTGGATGAAAGTGATTTGCCGAGCGCAGTAATGATCCAGGTATGTCTCATTAATGCGTACAGCGTCTCTGGTATCAGAATGAAAGCGATAAACATCGACTTCCACCCCATGGATCTCACCATAATAGCCTGGTAGACTCCCATTAAAGGAAGCATCCAGAAGTCCATTATGTTGATACCACCTCTAATGATGACCATCAAGGCCAACGCATTCAGCACATAAAACGATGCCATAAGCGTAAGCCCGTAGATAATCGTTAGCGCACTGACGCGACTCTCTCGGTTAAATTTCCGCCGTCGGAGTTCATCAATGGTCCCCCTTACCCACCGTGTTCGTTGCCGAAACAGTGAGCGAAAGTCTCTCATTAGGTCAGTGCGTGCAACAACATAAAAGTTGTTAGTGCACTGCCATCTTGCCACCTTGATATCAAGGGTCAGCGCAAAATCCTCGACAAGGTTGGCACCATGTTCACGATACAGCCGTGCACACTTCCAGTCGATTGTGACGCCTGGAGGTACATTGCTGTAGAGAACATCGATGGCTGCCTTGGATCGAATCACAGAGCCTGCCCCTGACATTGTGTGAATGTTCTTCCGAAGTCGGAGCATTGTTGCTCGCGTATATTCGGCGCGTTGCATCCACACAAGCGTGTAATCTGTGAAAGCTTTAGTCCATCGTCCAAAAAGGATGAAGAAGCACAGTAAACCGAAAAGTATGCTCTGTATATCGTGCGTCTGTCCTGCAAGGTGCTTCGACGCCTTATATAGCGACGGCCAACGCGGAAAGGAAACGAGTCCTGTCTTGCCGTAGCAGACAGCACTCAGTACGCCTAGCCGTGGAGTCAATCGCATGATGTTGAGTGCACGACCAACAAAATGTTGATCGTACTCGGTGTCACCATCACCGGTAATAATAAACTCGGGCAATGAGCCCGACTCCATTAAATAGCGGATACCCCGATTGAGGGCGCCTGCTTTTTTGAACCGATTATTGGCAGTTTCAATAACTGAAACTCCGGCCTTGCATGCGATCGCCACCGTGTCGTCTGTAGAGTTATCAGAGACGACAAGGATCGTATCAACAGTCACGCCGACTTGATTCTTGATAGACTCAAGTGCAACAGACAAGTCTGCTGCTTCGTTGTGACACGGCAAGATAAACGCCGTCTTTCCTACTGCGATTGGTGTTCCACGGTAGTTATAGACGTCCAACGACAGGTAGTCGCTGGACACTGGGCGAATGGGATGCGACTGGTCGTCGCGGGGCATTTGTCGGTCAAGCTCGGGCATTAAACTAAATACTGATTGACGCACGTTTCTACCCTCAGTGTGGCTATGTGTCTGAGCATGGATATGCGCAGACCCATGGCCACCGAGGTGTGCATGAAAATGTCTAGGTTGTTAAGGTGCTTCTAATGAAGGCACTGCGGTATAATAACAGAAAGGTTGGAATAAGTCAACCATATTACTTACGGTTATACTTTAAACAGCTTTAGAGGAATCTGGCTTACAGGTTTGAGTTTGGCGATTTTAAAGTAAGTCGAGTTAATATATCTACGGATATATCTCTTTAAAGATAAAATAGTTTCCACTCGACCATTTGCTCGGATAGTCGGGGGCTTCACTTAATATCTCATCCCGACATCGAACATCAGAAAATGAGTAGATGCTTTAAGCTCCTTATTTATGAAGCTGTTTAAAGCTTGATGCGATAGCAATAAAGCGAGTTCTTCTTAAGTAAGGAAGTAAAATATCTATGAATGCTTCCAGATGTAAGCCAAAGGAAAAGCAGTTTTATATTACTTTTGCTGTCAAAAGTAATAGCAGTCTACCCCTATACCCAACTGTGATGTACAATTGGCTAGATGAATATTCTAGCCATTGAATCAAGCTGTGACGAAACAGCCGCTGCCGTTATTCGTGATGGCTCAATAATTCTTAGCAATGTTATTGCTTCACAGGCCCAAATCCATGCCCGCTACGGTGGTGTCGTGCCAGAAGTAGCTGCCCGCTCGCATATTGAGGTTATCATAGCTGTGATTGAGCAGGCTCTCGCCGAATCTAAGGCGAGCTGGGATGATATTGATGCCATAGCTGTAACCAAGGGGCCAGGCTTAATTGGTTCATTGCTGGTGGGGGTAATGACTGCCAAGGCTTTAGCTATCAGCAAGAACAAACCACTAATCGGCGTCAACCATATCTGGGCCCACGCCTTTGCTAGCTTTTTGACCGATAATAAACCAGCCTTCCCCTTTATGGCTCTCACCGTATCAGGTGGCCACACCGCCCTATCAATTTATAATCAAGATTTATCCCGTCAAATTATTGGCGAAACGCTTGATGATGCTGCTGGTGAGGCGTTTGATAAAGTAGCCAAGCTGATTGGTCTAGGCTACCCTGGTGGTCCAGAGATCTCACTGGCCGCCGAAGATGGCAACGAAAATGCCTACAAGTTCCCAATCGCTAATCTGAACAAGGCTAGCTTTAATTTTAGCTTTTCGGGGCTTAAGACTGCTGTACTAAGACAGGTTCAAATAATTAATTCCACTAACCCTAGCGAACCGAATAACCCCAAAACATACTTACTAGATGATAGCACCGTAACGGATATATCTGCTTCATTTCAAAAAGCTGCTGTTGGTGCGCTCACCAAGCAAACCCACAGGGCCTACTTACAATACCACCCCAAATCATTGGTGATAGGTGGCGGGGTGGCGTGTAATAGCTATTTGCGTACTAAGCTAATAGAGCTTATGCCTAAAGCGATATTTGTACCACCGCTACTATGTAGCGATAATGCCGCTATGATTGGCGCTATGGCCTTTCAAATGAGCCAGAGAGGCCTATATAGTAAGCCGAGTGAGCTCATGGCTGACTCTAGCCTAGAGACAATTTAAATATTATTGTTTAGTATTAGGAATCTTCCCTATCTCTTCATCAATTCTTGCTATTCCAGCTTGCACATCTGCTATATCCCCAGCAGTCTTCCTAGCTTTTCCCTCTAAGTCTCCCAGTTCACCAGTGAGCCTATCCCTAAGTTCTGCAAGTTCAATCTTAATATCATTCATATTCTCACTGAACCTGTCTAGAATGCCGGCAAGCTCGTCATTTGGTTTTTCTGAAGTTTTTGGCTTTTCTGGAGTTTTTGGGTTTTTTGGCTTTTCTTGGTGTGGAGGGGTAATCAGCACTATATCATCTGGCTCTACTACAATTTTTGGCAGTTTGGGTAATTCTGGCTTTTTTGGGGGGAATTCATCCGTCATTATAACTGGCACTGGTATGTCAGCATTGTTGATTATTTTTTCAGGCTTAACTACTGGGAAAATTTCATCACCAGGATGCACCGCTAATGTGCTATCATCTACATTAGAAGTTGAGCCTTCAATAAAACCTTCAGCTTCCCTAAAAGCTGGATCTACTAATTCTCCACTAGGTTTAGGTGGCTCCTTGGATAATGCCGGGCCTTGAACCTCAGCTTTAACCGGTATGCCTACTTTATCCATTACTGCTGGTGCTCCTTCTACTGCAGGGGCACGATCATCCCATTCTTCGTCAATCTCTAGTGGGCTGTATATATCTCTCATTTGATAATTCCTCTCTGTTAGAATCTTAATATTAAAGAAGTTATAGTTATTATAGTCTGTAAATAGTTATGCTGTCAAACTTCTTATTCTCGCCAGAGTAATCTGCTAATGTTACAATAATACTAATGAATGCTTCCCCTACATCCGAGCTCAGTAAAGCCTATAACCCTTCTGAAAATGAAGCTGGTATCTATAAAATGTGGGAGGATTCTGGTGCATTCAAGCCCAATGGGGACAAATCTTTACCACCGTTTAGTATTATTATGCCCCCACCCAATGCCAATGGCTCGCTTCATGCTGGGCACCTGATGTACACGCTAGAAGATGTTGCTATCAGGTTTGCGCGCATGCAAGGGCGCCCTACTCTCTGGCTACCAGGCACCGACCACGCCGGCATTGAAACCCAATATGTTTATGAGAAAGAGCTGGCCAAGAAAGGCCTTACTAGATTTGATCTAGGTCCAGACAAATTCTACTCAGAGGTTATGGATTTTACCCTCAAGCACCAGCAAGGAGCGCTTGATGGCTTTAAGTCTATGGGATTTTCGGCTGACTGGAGTAGGCTCAAATTCACACTAGATGAAGATATTATCCAGATAGTCTACGATACTTTTATTAGCTTGCATCGTGATGGACATATCTATAGAGGCAACCGAATAGTTAATTGGTGCCCACGCTGTCAGGCAGCCTTCCCTGATCTAGAGACCGATCACATCAACCGCGACGATGCCATCTACACCCTAGATTATGGCTCCATTAAGATAGCCACCACCAGGCCCGAGACTCTATTTGCCGATACTGCCATAGCAGTAAACCCTAAAGATAAGCGCTACCTCAAGCTCATTGGCCAGACTGCTACCATACCTCTAGTAGATAGGCCGATAGCTATTATCGCCGATACGTATGTTGTGCCCACCGCAGGCACGGGCGCACTTAAAGTCACTCCAGGTCATGATAAAAATGACTACGAAATAGGCCAACGGCACAATTTAGCCGAAATAACCATAGTGGACTCTGAGGGCAAGCTCATCAATGTACCAGAACAGTTCGCTGGGCTAACAGTCATGGAAGCGCGCCATGCTGTAGTAAAAGCCTTAGAGACTGCCGGAAAGCTCACCAAGGCTGAGCCACTATCTCATTCAATTGCCGTCCATGACCGCTGTGGTACCACCATTGAGCCCCTGATATCCGAGCAGTGGTTTTTGCGCGTTGCTGAGCTTAATAAGCCAGTTGTTAAGGCTCTCACCGACAACACCATTACTATCTACCCCTCCAGATACAAGCGGGTTGCTCTGAATTGGCTCTCCCAGGAGCACGACTGGTGTATATCTAGGCCGGGTTGGTGGGGTATTCGCATACCTGTCTACTACAAGACCAGCTCCGATCCAGATAAAACTGCCTACCTAATTACCAAAGACGAGGCTGAAGCCATCGCCTACTATGGTAGTGATAATTACCGAGCCGAAACAGATACATTTGATACTTGGTTTTCTAGTAGTCAGTGGCCCTATGCCACACTTATGACTACTGGCAAAAATGACTTTAAGGACTTCTACCCGACCAGTATGATGGGCACTGCTGCCGAGATACTTCATAAGTGGGTGACCCGTATGATTATGTTTAGCCTGTATTCAACCAAGCAAATACCATTTAAGGATGTCTATCTGTGGGGCACTGTAACGGACGAAAAGGGCCAAAAGCTATCTAAATCCAAGGGCAACTATGATGAACCGATGGATATCACTGCCGAATATGGTACCGATGCCTTAAGGATGGCGCTAACTATTGGTATTACATCTGGTAATAATGGTGCCTTATATATAGAAAAGGTCCAAGGCTACCGTAATTTCTGTAATAAGCTCTGGAATGTAGCGCGCTTTGTACTGGCCAAAGTACCCCAAGATGTCGATCCTAGCCGAGCCAAGCTACTCTCCCCTGCCGACCATTGGATGGCCAGCCAGCTCAATACTGCCATCGTTAATATCACTAGTGGTATTGAAAACTACAAGTTCTCGGAGGCTGGGCAGGCAGTCTATTCCCTACTCTGGGAAGACTTGGCCGACAAATACATCGAATACTCCAAGCAGTCACTGAACGCCGAGCTACTGGCCTACTTCCTTGACACCACCCTAAGGCTGATTCACCCCTTTGCGCCATATATATCAGAAGCTATTTGGCAAAAAGCTATGTGGACAAAATCTAATCTTATAACCGAACACTGGGCGAAAGTTATCCACAGCCCATCCACAGCCAAATCCAAGCAATTTGAAATAGAAATCATCAAGATTATTAGTAGTCAACAGCAATCTGCCCATAGCGTTGAGCTGGACAAGCTTATTAAGGAGCTTTTGGCTAAGCAAAATCTTATCGAGTTAGCTCAAGCTAAATTAAACAATGTTGCTTTTATAGCTAATGCTCCCAGTGAAGTTGTAGCATCAGAGCAGGCTAGGGTCCAGCAGGCCGAGCAGGCGATAGGGGATATCACAGATGAAATTAAAAAGCTTGAATCGCAATAATTCATTTAGCTTTGCCCTAATAGCAGTAACTGTTATCGCTACAGCCGGGCTAGCATTTGGCATAGCCCTGCCTGGTATTAACAGCTGGCGACTTGCTCAAGCAGATAAGCTCATAGCGCAAGCCCACAATACTAGCGACCCTAGCACGGAAAGGGCATTGCTATCCCAGGCAGCTCTGCTAGGCCCAGACTACCCTAGGGCACTCCAAGAGCTAGCTAATAATTACTGGCGGGCAGGGGAGTATGATAAGGCAATAAGTACCTACCAATCTGGCTGGGTAGCTGTTAATAATAACTTTTTGGGTGGGCTGGCCATTAAAGCCTCCAACCCAGCTCTAGCTAGGCAATTTTACACTAAGGCCAACAAGCAAGAGGAGTCGGCTCAATCTCAATCGGGGCTGGCAATTGTTGAATTCATTGGTGGCAATAACAGCCAGGGTTGTATGCACGCCCAGAAAGCCACAAAGCTTAATTTGAGCAGTCCAAAGTCCGAGCAAGCCAATGCTATTTGTGCTATATTCACAGGTGGAAGTAAGCTGGGAGCTAGGGAGCAAGCCTACACCTTGGCTAACGCTGGTATATATCATAGCGCGCTAGAAAAGCTCGACCAGCTATCTACAAAAAGTGTAGGGGATTGGGAGCTTATGGCTAATATCCAGGCCGGCCAAGGGAAGCCTGGTAGGGCTATCGATTCACTCAAATCAGCACTAAATCAAAACCCTAGCTCTAAGACCACATTAATATTGCTCATTAATATTCTTAATAAGTCGGAGCAAACAGGGGATATAGCTACCTACCAGACTCGCCTCAATAGCCTAGGTCTTACTAACTTTTAGGGTGTTGCTCTTTTCACAGCGAAAGCTTTTGGCTTATGTATAAGCATTTTTGTTTGTTTTAGATTCGTATTTATTAGCTAGCTGGCCGAGGGGTAACAGACAAGGGTATTTGACAAATTACTATAAATATTATTATACATAAGTTATGGGTATCTTATTCTGCTAGCACTAGAATAATTTGTGATTTTACTCTATAATTACAGCGTTATTAGCGCAACTTACAAATACTATTTTATTTATGGAGAGGTACCCAAGTGGCTGAAGGGGCTGGTTTGCTAAACCGGTAGGGGGGCGTATGCTCCCGCGAGGGTTCGAATCCCTCCCTCTCCGCCATGGATTCGACAGGCTCACCATTGGTGTGAGGCTGGTGAATCAATTGTAAGACTGGTGCAGGATAAAGTGATTTAATGGGTAGGTTATAACATAGAAACAGTACGGAGAGGTGCCCGAGTGGTTGAAGGGAACGGTCTTGAAAACCGTCAGGCGTGCAAGCGTCTCGAGAGTTCGAATCTCTCCCTCTCCGCCATGCAACAAAAGCAAATTAAGCTATTGAGATAATGTCTGTCTGGTAAAGAATTTTTATGAACCTATGAAAAATACTGCTAAAAATAATCCAGAGCTTAGAAGAGAGGCTGTTCCATCAGAATTAGCTTTGCGTGTTTTTGCAATATCGGATTTAGCAAGTGTAATTCTATTAAAGTATCAGCAACAAGTAATAAAAGTTGATTACAAAAAAGATGAGTTTGATCCAGTCACGATTGCCGATAGAGAATCAGATGCCTTGATACGAAGTGAATTACAAAAAACATTTTCTGATGATCTAATTTTATCAGAAGAGAATGATAATATTCCCGATAAATATACGGGAAGAGTTTGGATGGTTGATCCGCTTAACGGGACAAAATCTTTTATAAAAGGTGTTGATACTTTTGCGATAGTCATTGGCTTGGTTGAGGATGGTGTGCCTATTTTTGGTTGTGTTACCGTTCCCGCTCAGAATAAACAATTTTACGCAGAAAAAGGAAGAGGTTCTTTTCAAAAAACAGGCGAAGGATATGAAAGAATGCACACTACTAGAGTACAAGAAATAAAAAAAGCCCGACTCATTACTCGCGAGCCCAGTGGAGATATTCGTCCAATCGAAGAGAAGCTCAATACACTTCCATTTGTGGAACGAATAGCGGAAGGTAGTGGAGCAAAACTTTGTATAATAGCGGCGGGAAATGCAGAGGCGCATATAAACACTAATACAAGAGCAGGCAAATGGGATATTTCTGCACCGCAAATTATTCTCGAAGAAGCTGGTGGTGTAGTTACGGACTTAGACGGAAAAGTCATTGATTATAAAGATGGTTCGGTAAACCTTACCCGTAGTTTTGTTGCTTCTGCAAATCAAGAGTTACACGAAAAAATTATCCAGCAATTAGCTATATTGAAAGTTTGATATGAGGAATTATTTGATATTACTTGATGGGTCAAGAGGCTACGAACTAGCCTAAATCAGAGAGGAACGTGAACGTGGGAACGAGGAGAATTGGTAGTCCGAAGCTTTAAAGAGCAAAGCACATAGCAGAAATCTGTCCAGTCCAGTTACGCTTGCCTTGGGCGGCTCTGCCAACTAGTATTGAAGTAATGGCTAGAACTAGAATCAAAACCATCATACCTATTGAACTAAAGGCTGGATATTATAAATATATGCCCCATAAAAGCATTTCATACTCTAACGAGGATGCTGCTTTCTTTAACTCTACCGATGAAAGCTCTAGGGCTAAAGTCCATAGATCTATAATCTTCAAGGCGCGGTCAATATTGGTCTATAAAGATATCGTCACCCAGTTTGCTATCAAAATCAGTAGCCCCTTGCTTGAAGTGGGTGGGGGGTATGGCTATCTGAGCTCGTATATTAAGAGTCAGCAGCCCAACAAGTATATAGTTTATTCAGATGTATCAAAAGACGCCATCAAAAAAAGTGCCCAATACGAAAAATTATTTGATATCAAGCTAGATGAGAAGTGGCAGATAGCTGCTGAGGCATTGCCCTTTACCAATAAATCTTTTGGTACCGTACTATTTTTCTCGTCCTTTCATCATGTCCTAGACCCCCAACAAGCTATTCAGGAGTGCTTTAGGGTCTTAAAGCCGGGTGGCCAGCTGTTGCTATTATTTGAGCCATCAACGCCCCGCTTGCTAGATAAGCGATATCACAGGCACGCCCACCGCGACGAAGTAGATGAAAAACACTATTCTGTAGCAAAATACCGCCAGCTTACGACTAGCGCAGGCTTTAGCTTTAAACATCATAACTACCGAAATATTACGTACAGATGGAACAGTAAAACAACTATCTACTATATGCTGCTAAGTTGTATGCCTAGATTTATTGTAAGTCTACTCCCCTGTACACAAGTTATTATTTGTAAAAAACCCAGCAAATAATAGCCATTTGCTTCTTAGCACTAGACATATATATTTATCTGGCTCATAATACACATAAGTACTATGGAAAATCAGGAATCAACTCAACTCAATACCCCGGGTAGTTCAGCATTGGCTACGGATAGTCCAACAGCTAACAGTGCCCATACGCTGGTTGGCAATAAGGCTGATACTAAGCAAGATCACACCCCTAAAGAAGAGCCAAAAGCTCCCGAGGAGATTCTATATAGCTGGGAGGGGCCTGAGTTTGCCTATACCGAAAAGCCAACGCTCTGGTATGCTGGCACTGCTGGGGTTTCTGTCGTACTTATTGGTCTAGCGTTTTGGCTTATAAGCTCTCCTTTTCAAAAATATTCTACTATGCTACTGCTGGTCTTAGTTGGTGTAGCTACGGCTGTGTGGGCTAATCGTAAGCCCAAGACTCTAGCCTACCAAATTACAAACTATGGCATAACTATTGACAGCAAAGCCTACCTTTATGATGATTTCCGATCTTTTTATGAATATATGGACTATAACCAGCCAAGTATTGACCTAATACCAGCCAAGCGATTTGGTACCCTTGTAACTCTGCCCCTAGCTACCCCAGACGCAGATGTGGTAAAAGACACCATCGCCCAAATGGTGCCAAAAGTTGAGCATAATGAAGATATTGTAGATAAGCTCTTTCGTAGACTACGATTCTAACTTTCATCCCAGGGAGACGCCCTGGAATGAATAATCTAACAAGGAGACAATAAATGCCTTATACAAGAATAAAAAATCAAGCTCAACAATTTTTAGGTGGTTATAAACAAGATAACCCAGCCACGTTTGCGGCTGCCCAGCAAGCAATTGGTGGACTACTAATCTTGGACGGCTTTATTGGTATTGACAACCCTATTGGTGGCAAAAAGCGAAGTGGCATTTTTGGCTCACTGATTGCCGTAATTATTGGCTTAGTTCTTGTTTTTGGAATTGGCTTTATTGGCAACTTATTTGGTATCAACAAATTAACTGCAACCACAACTGCTACTGTGGTTAGTGTTAGCCAACCAACTAGCACTACAAGCAGTGATAACAGTAGCTCTGATGTCTCCTGTACCCCTCAGGCAAAGTACACGGTAAACGGCAACGAATATACACAGACATCTTCAATGGGTTCCAGTAGTGCCTGCTCATTAACATCAGGTCAAACAATTAGCATTAACTATGACCCAAACAGCCCTGGGGCGTGGGCGTACGATCTTAATGCGCTTAAGACAGTCCTGCAAATATTTCCCGTTGTAGGGGCAATAATAGTAATCACTAGCCTGGTAACTTTTGTTATTCGTTTGGTCAGTATAATATTTGGCTGGAAATTACTTAAAAGTGGTCGTGCTTTAGCAAAGACGCTACCTGCTGGAACTGACCTATCAACTATCATAAACGAAGTTCGGCAAAATTTTGCTAAATCCGTCTTTGGCATAGGTGGGAATAATAATGAAACGCCTGTCCAGACAAAAGTGTCCTAATGCCAGAACTAGACATAAAGCATGTCGGACGTAATAGTATGGTTAATTATTCTATATTCCAGGGAGACACCCTGGATTAATCCCTCAACCCCAGCAAAGGGTATCTAGTTTAATGAAGAAAAATGTAACTAACCTACCCTTTGGCACATCTACAGGCTATTGGGATTTGAGATACAAGCTCGGTGGAAATTCTGGTGCTGGTTCTTATGGGCGTCTAGCAGAATTCAAAGCACAGTTCATTAATGATTTTGTTCAAAAGCACAAAATCAATTCTGTTATTGAGTGGGGGTGTGGTGATGGTAACCAGTTGAGTCTGGCGAAGTACCACCAATATTGCGGTATTGATACTTCTTCAAATGCTATAGAACAGTGTAAGAAGCTATTCGGCCAAGACCAAAGCAAGAGCTTCCTCGCTACTGGTGAGTTCTATACTTCAAATATCACCGCTAAAGCAGAGCTTGCTCTATCGCTTGATGTTATCTTTCATCTCATTGAAGATAATGTTTATCAAAACTATATGGTGGATTTATTCGATAGCTCAACGAAGTTTGTAATTATTTATTCAAGTAATAGTAGCCGTCTGACTGACAAGGCAACGCATGTGAAGCATCGTATATTTACTAACTGGATTCGCGACAATCGCCCCAATTACGAACAGATGTTGAAACAAGCAAATCCCTTCAGCTGGGACGAAACCAATCCTAGCGTCACAACATTTTCAGATTTCTACATATATAATCGTCTATCAAGCAAGAACTGACGCCCCTTGCAGGTTAATGCAGACACTAGCTGTTCTAGGCATAAGTATTCATTCCAGGGAGACACCCTGGATCACTACGGTTCTAGCTTTATAAATACATTCTTATCAGGTATAATACTCTGGCAGTCCTAACCAAAAGTTAATAGTCTAGTTATCATTCCAAGGAGACACCCTGGATCAATGCGAGCGCCCGTAGCTCAGCTGGATAGAGCGTCGGCTTGCGGAGCCGAAGGTCGCAGGTTCGAACCCCGCCGGGCGCACCAGATCGCTTATACTTAAAAACATCGTTACGAGGTTTTTGTGCTATACTGCATCCATGAAAAAGAAAGCTGTAATATCTAGCGTAGCAATTATAGTCACAGTGGTTTGCATACTTTTATATTTGTCGCGCGATAATACACCTGATAATACGCCTGAGCAAAATAGAGCGATTGAAATAAAAGCTGCTGAAACCAAAAATCCAGACTTGTGTAATGAAATTCATGGAAATTCGTATTATTATGGGCCACGCGATGAAAAAATAAGTATTTCCGAACAAGGGGCGCGTGAGGAATGTCGGTCTAACATCCAGCGAGGAATTACACCTGGCTGGTTCTAACTTCAGTCATGACGCTACACCATAGGCTGTGGGCTATTTAGCACTAGTTTTAGCAAGCAAGAAGCTCTTAATGGTGCTATAGGCAGTTTCTAGGCTTTTGCTACTGCACTTATCGAGCGTATCTTGACTGGTATGGAAGTACGGATACTCTAAATCGATTAATAAAATACTAGGCACGCCCACTTTAACTAGCGCGGTGTGGTCGTCCTTGATTTCACTATTAATTTTATTGCTAAAGGCCTTGCCATCTGCCATCTGGCCTATTCTCCACATCATATCTACATCACCTTGAGCGTTTTTTTGTGACAAACCTTCTTTATAGAACCGTAAGTCCTTATCACAGACTAAATCAGGCACTATCGCTAGCTCGGGCTTTCCGCTAGGGTAGAGGCTGTCTATATTTTGGGCAAAGTAGGTAGAGCCCTTGGCCTGCCAATTATCATATGGGCCTGGCTCAAACTCCTCTGCATCAAAAAACACCACATCTATGCCTAGCTCATTAAATCTGAAGTCGTTTTTAATATCTTTAGCTAACTCTAAAAGCAATGCCGTGCCAGAGGCAGAGTCATTAGCACCAGGCACAGGCAAGCTAGTATCTTGCTTGTCGTTATCAGCCCTATCCTTACTATCGTAGTGGGTGCCGAGCAAAAACCGCCTTGGGCTGTCTGGATTAATACGACCAATAATATTATTAAGAGTTTTGCCACTAGAATCCACCCATACCTGATTAACGACTTGTATCTGGCTATCTGTGAGGGTCTGGCTAATGTATGCCACTACCTTGCTATGCCCATCTGCGCCAACATACCTGGGGCCAAACTCCAGCTGGTCAGCTATTTTGGCCATAATAGCATCGCCTATGGGGTAGTTTTTACTAGATTCCAGATAGCCACGCAATACTATTGCAAATATGACCACCGCCAGCATGGCCAATAATAGTTTGATGATAGTTATTTTATTGAGTTTAATATTCATATAATTATGCCTATTTGGCTTGCCAGTCCGAAGCTTTAGCGTAGGATGGCTTGACCGTCCGAAGTCTCTTGACCGTCCGAAGTCTTGACGTAGGAGGTTGACGAGATTCATTCCAGGGAGACACCCTGTATCACTGAATCAACTAGACAACCGTCTCATATTTTAGCACCTTTCGGGGGTAAAGTGAGACAAATGAAACACCTGCAACCTATACAGGCCGTGTGCCATTTTCTACTAGCTATCAGGGGCGGCGATTATTCCAAGGGGACACCTTGGATCAACGGGTTGTTTTGCAACTCCTCGATTGTAAATATAATAATAACTGTCGTGTTCAAAGTGTTTGATAATATTCCGAGAAGGCATTGCGAAATTATATTACACAAAATATCACCTATCAAGGTCGAACCTTGAAAGAAAAGATTGAAAGATGAAAGAAAAAGGAAAGAAAAAGATTGAAAGAAACCTTGAAAGAATTGAAAGAAAAGATGAAAGATTGAAGGAATAATTTACGCCAGACGCTTTTCATCTTCCCATATGATAGATTACTGATGTATACTTAGCCTGAACATTAGTAAACACAAAATGAGCGAACAATACCATCCAATACCTAAAGAGGCTCAGCACCATCTGGAGCAAATCCAGCACGATCCAACTCGTGAACATATAGCAGAGCATATCCAAAAGCTGCATCTTATAAAAAACTTACAGGAACAGCCGCGAACAGATGAAACTGCACAAGAAGTTGAGTTTGCTCCGGCTTTTGCGGGCGATAGTGAACGCGTAAAACATCATATGAGTTCTATAGCTGAGCAGGCATCTGCAGCTCACGCTGAATTGTCATCGGGTCAAGACGCAGAGGTAAGCACCTCTGATATTTGGAGTCGCGTACTTGAGCGTCAGCTCACTTCTGCCACTGAAGCCAAGCAACGAGGAGATAGTGAAGCCGCAACGAGTTCGCTCGTTGATTACTTAATCATTACTGGAATAATCTCATCGTCTCGAGGCGAAAGTTATGGCTATGAAAATTCTTCTGAGGCTCAAAAAGAAAAAGTTTCTAGAGTTTTGGACGAAATAATAGCTCGTGACTTAGCTCTAGAGTTAGTGGAAGCTGCCCATCAAAGCTACGGCCTGGTACATGTTGAAGCAAGTAGGTCTCAGGATTACGAATTTGATCTTTCTATGATTAAGTCACCTCCAAAAGTAGAGGTAACAAGCATTGCTCACACTATTGAAACGGTAAAACCACAATTAGAAATCATTACCAATAGAACAGTTTCGGTAGATCCTGACGACCCTGCATTGGGTGAAACGCTTGTAGCTGAAGCTGTCCAGGAGCGCATCGAACAGCTTTCGCTAGAAGGTGCAGTAGCTACAGCAAAAGGTGTAGCTACTGCCGAACAATATGATGCAGAGCGTAAGCCTGACACAATAGACAATCTCACAAAACGAGCTCTTGCTGAGTTCTCCGAACAGTCATCGGTGCGTCTCGATATGGCAGAACAACTGGTACGATTAAGTGAAGCAAATCCGTCGTTAAGTGACCCTTCAAAATATCAAAGAGAATTTCGGGCAATTCGTGCTATGAGAATTGTCAACTCTCATTACAGGGGCAACCAGCAAGAAATAGATCATGTAGATCAGGCTCTGGTTGGATTATGGGAGAGGGGCTTTAAAGACTTAGCTGGGAGGATACTAACTGCTGGTAACGAGATAGAAGAACGAGATGGCTATCCTGGCGGTGCTATCGGGCATATGGTGGGCTCCAAGCCAGAGCTAATGCAAGAGATACAGGCAGAAGTTCAACGTCGTCAGCAAGAGTGCCGGCAAAAACTAGCAGCCGTTTTAATTCCTCCCAAAGAGGATGCAGGTCAATCCTCAGGCTATTCTCATGAGCGTTCCGATGGTGAATCCATTATCCATAAAGTTATTGGAACACAAGACCCCGAAAGAGCCACTGAGATTGTGCTTGCATGGGCAAAGGATAATAACGCCGAAAAGATACTGTCCACACTGCGCCTAATGGATGACGACCCTAATGAAGGTTCTGGGCTTAATCTGATGCTTATACTCACAGGCAAAGAAAATCCTCTAATAGACTTAGATGAAGTTAGTAAAGTTATGGAGGCCACAACTGACCTTTCTCTACGCCACCATTTTCCAGAAACTACCATACGGGATTCTGCACTGCTAGATAATAGCGAAGAGGGAGCAGACTTACGCGCAAGGGTGACAATGCTTCATGACGAATTTCCTTTAGACCTATTTGACAGCTACTTCATGCCACAAAAAATAAAATTCTTCGAAAGGGTATTCGAAAATAGCGACCCGCAGTTTGTTGATAATATTAAGCGCCTATTGGAAACTCCAGCCGTCAGTGGATTGCAGTCAGAGACCTTTACGGGGGCAAAGGATGTTATGTTGAAACTGCTGACTGGCGCTGTAGACGCAGAAGACACAGACCAATTCCTAGAAGAACAAAGAGGTTATTTACAATCACTTGAGTCAATGATGGCTCATCCACACTATGAGAAGCTAAAGCATCCGGATGAAGGCGAACTATATAATCCTTTCAACAATTTAGTTCTGAACTCAGTAACCACCGCCAGTAATCCAGCTGAAGGGATTAAAAATGTTGAAATGGTTTTTGATACTGATCTTACGAGGTCATTAAGAGCTCTCTATGAAGTAGCTCCGTCCGAAGCTGTTAGTGGGTTAGTGGCGGAAATCGCTGGGTCTTCAGATATAGCTACCTTAACCCAAGAATGGCAAGGACTGAGCGAGCAATTGAAGGCTGTGGCAGAACATCCGCTAATGGACATCTTGCGTCCTGGCGGGATGCTTCACAATATGGCTCCTGCAATTCTTAATGGCATTTTAGCCAACGAAAACAAAGTTGCTTTTTGCGAAAGCGTCTACAACTCCTTCACTAGACCACAACCTTTATGGAAAAGTCTATCTCGATTTACAGAACTCCTGGTTGGCGAAAAGGTTGAGGCGCTTGGTGAAAAACAGCAGCATTTAGTTAAGGTTCTGCCATTTATGAGGCTCAGATTAGGAGTTTCACCTGATAATGCTGGCCTGGACCAAATTGAAGGCTTCGAGCCCCATTCATTTTCTCAACTTACAGTAGAACAAAAACGTCTGATGACTACAGATCGGCTTGTTGGCTTATCAGATGAAGAAGTGACTGGGTTAGAAGCACTAACATTCGACAGACTTACCGACCAAGTCAAGCGAGCCTTATTCGCTTTTCAGCTTCAACAGACAGTCGAACAAAGTCGTGATAGCACCCAGAAAGAACAAGCCGATTCCCGTAATCAACAACTAGCTAAACAGCAAGTAGCAGTTATTCAGGCAGGCGATTTTCTACACGGTACATCATTCGATTCTCTAACATCAATACTCCAAGATGGCAATGTGGCTGGTGAAGCACGTCGGGCTGCTTCAAGAGCCGACTCTTATCCCTACAATGTTGACTTCGGCGTAATCAACGGAGCCGAGACCATTCAGGAGAAAATTGAAAGCACCATTAGCTTCCGAGGTTATGGTAAAGGTGGCCCTAAGGGTGAGGCTGGACAGATTATGCTGGTGTATAAGCGCAATCCCGATAGCTGGATGGCAGGCCAGGAAACCCAACCGGGCGAGCAACACGCCCTAATTTTTGGTGGTATACCATCGACTGAAATAAGTGGTATGGTGCTGACTGATCCTTCAGCTACCCTGTCAGCTGTGAGCAGAACGGTAGTTGAAAATGGCTTTTATATACCTTTATATGACCGCCAAGGTAATATCCTGTTTAGTCCTGACGAATATAACCACATGAGAGACGATCTTAATATGGGTGTACAAATACCACCAGAAAACATTGTTGACAGTAGCATCAAGGCTGAAGACCAAAGAGGTATTAGTGAGGGTGGTCTTTACTTATTCCCAACAGAATCTGGCCCAGTTCGGTATTATGTTAAATTTGCCCAAAATCCTGACCATACATGGACTGAATACGCTGCCGATGAACTTTACAGGACGGCTGGTGTGGCAGTTCCTGACACAAAAGTCGTTATGGTGGAAGGCCGTTTGGGCAGAGCTTCCAGGTGGGTTGAGGAGGGGTCTGAGCTTCCGCCCGCCGAATCATCAACATTAGAAGATGGTGCAGCGATGGATATGTTACTAGCCAACTGGGATGTAGTCTTTAATTCTGCTAACACAATGACGGTCAATGGGAAAGTACTACGACCTGATTCGGGTAGTGCGCTTGATATTTGGGCAACGGGCGTTCCTAAATTAGAAGGAACATGGGTAGATGAGGTTGGAGAACTTAACGTGAGCAGTGATAGGACAAAACTATGGGAAGGCATGAGGCAGGAATATCCTGATTTAACAGACGAACAGCTTAGAACACAGGTAGGGCATATTCAGGAAAGATTAACTGATGATGTTATTGATAAGGTTTTTGATTCCATAAGACGGCCCCAACAAGCTCGCGATACTCTAAAGGCTACGCTTAAAGCTCGGCGAGATCACATGATTACAAAAGTCTTGGGGGCTGTACCGCCAACAGTGCTGGCATAAACAAATCATAAACTGAAACTAATAATCTCCTAGGCTTAGTAGTTACTCATATAATGCTACAGGCTATTGTAGACAACACTGTCTGTCTAGAATAAGTGGTACACACCATGTATAATGTTAGGTGTAATATGCATAAAAGGAATAAACATGCCTAAATCAAAAAAAATACAGCGTAACTCTAAGAAGAATCAATCAACCCTTTTGATAACTAAGCTTAAAAACCTGTCTAAGCTTAGTAGAGGTTTACTATTTGTAGCAATATTTGCGGTCGTTGGTGGTTCCGTAATATTGCTGGCGCAAGCCCTTAATAACAATAAGTTGCAGCTTTCGTCAGCCAACGCCGCATTATATTTTCACTTAATAAAAGACACCCCCGAATGGGAGAAAAACAGCCTTCCCCTTATAGGTAAACCACGATTAGTAATAACACGCGCGCAGGGTACAGAGGATGCAGAGCGATTTGCCATAAAAAAAATTCATGAGACCGGCGGTCTGGCTTACCGCTATTTGCAATATTTCTGGTTCCCGGACAACAAAGCCGATCCGGATACTGGCCTCAACATCTCACAAAACCCCGACTGGATATATTGCAGGCAAGGCAACACTCCATTGTTTGGCGTCAGATTTGAAGGAGTCAAGTCGTACTTTCTTGACTTAAACGAACGAGCTGCCCGTGATAATATGATTGCTTTCTATAAAAAAATTAAAGATTGGGGTTACGACGGCGTATTTGTTGATATCGGACGCGGGGCCAGAAGTGGCAGAACCGACTATCCATTGGCAGACCAACTTATACCCGGCGAACCCTCAACCTGCACTAAAGATCCAATCGTTGCTAACCGTAGTTTTGCCGATAGCTATATAGAAACAATTACCCAGGCCAAAGCTTTGGGATTAAAAACAATTCTTAACTATGACCGGGCTCATGTTCCAGGCAAAAAATTACCTGCTAATTGGTATAATTATTTAGACTGGACACTTGACGAAAGCGTTAATAACAGCAATATCCCCTGGCAAGAAATATACGACAGCAACAGATACGCCGAGCTTGATGGTCAAGGCAAAACCATTCAGCTAATTAAAGAAGACATAAAAGATGCCAATGGCAAGCCAATTACAAATAAAGACGACGTTTATTTTCGCTCTAGCCGGGCTCGATTATTTAGTTCTCCAATAGCCGTTAATTCGCTAAATTCCAGACTTTACCCAGAACTTACTAGCGCCACACTCAATGGCCCGTTTGTGGCCGGACCTTTTACGATTAGTTGTGATGACACTGCTACAGGCCAATGCTTATGGGCCAGACGTTACTCGGGCGGATTGGTTATTGTTAATAACACTAACCAAAATAAGTCGACTAAAAATATCTGGCTTGGCACACAAAGCTGCCGAACAGTGAAAAACCTCTATAGCGGACAGCTCCTAGACGGTGGCGCTTGCATTACATCGCTTGATTTGTCTATTCCCGCTAAATCCGGTCGCATTTTCCTATATAATGTCCTAAATTTATGAGGACATTGATTCCTTGGAAACACCCTGGCTCAACCCTGGCTCAATATTTTGATGATAGCCTACAATCTCTTTGCAATCCAAACACTTGGCAGTATACATTCGAAAAAATCCGAACTGATTTCGCCCAAAACTGACTCGGCGAGCAGAATGCCCCCAGACCCCCATTCGGCTGAGCTCACGGCTGAAGCCATTGCACCCGCCAACAGAAGTGATCCTTTTGGATTGGACGATTTTCCTTCAACTTCGTTCAGGCCTTCGGCTCTGAGGCTCAGGCTCGAAGAGATGATGAGCGTAATCGAACCACAAGTTTTTCTTTGCTTTGTACTCAGTAGCTTCATGAGGAGGAGGGGCGGCAAATTCAGAAACCTAAAAAAAACTGTACAAATAGTTATTTTTTAAGATGATATGTTGCGTTAAAAAATACTATTAAAAAGCGGCTATATCTTGCTTCAACAAGCTTCAATCCGAATTTATTAAATACTGCTCTCCATTGTTTATCATTTTTATTGGTATGAGGATGACCAATAAATTCTAGATTTACCAAACTATCAAAAAAATAGGTTAAATATTTGTGAAATATGTTTGTATAGATATCTTCGATGATGATGATTCTTTTTGATACCCTTCTTGCTTCTCTAATTATTTTCTCAGGATGTGGTGTATGGTGTAGAACCGTCACTATTAAGGCGAGATCAAATTTATTATCGTTGAAAGGAATTTTATTGCCATCGTATAAAATAGGTTTAATATCATCAACAAAGCTTAAATCTTGAATATCAAGAGGGACAATATTATAGCCCTCTCCTAGTAAAATTTCAGAAACATTACAAGTACCCGCGCCGATATCTAAAATGTGATCCTCTTTATTTAAAAATGGTTTAATTTTACTAATAAGATCATTAGCTCTTGCTCTTCCAAGTTTGTATATAATGTCCCGAAAAAATTTATTCTTTTGTAAAAATTTTACGAGCATAGTTTTATTTCGATAATTCCTAAATAGAGGTATTTAATGCTTTGGCTATTTTAGCAATTATGTGTACAGGCGGTTTTGTAACAACACCACTCTCAATTTTTGCAAGGGTAGTGTATTTCACACCGGACTTCTGGGCAAAATCTTCTTGCGAAAGCCCTAGCTTATTCCGGTGTCTTTTGGTGTTTTCTACAATGTTATTTCCTGTTGACATACTTTCATTAATTAGACTATCAAAAATTATGATTTATTTCAATCTCTTAAAGAAAAGCCCGCTTTTGGCCTTACTGAATCCAAAACGGCTTGAAATTTCCCCAAAAACAGCGGGCCAGATGGCTTGTCAGTCCGAAGCCTTGACTAGAAACACAAAGAAATAATGGATGAGCTAAAATATGAACTCGCAAATATGTAAAAAGTCTATCTGGAAAAGGCCAGGCCTTTTAAACTTCCTCTGGATCAATCACTTATCAGCTTATGCTTTAACTTTTTGTTTAAGGCTGTGGGCCAACAAATCCTTCCCACCCACCTTCCGCATCAGCTATATTTGCATGTCTGTCGGCCAGTCTATCGCCTTCAGTCATATGGGCTTTTTCTGTCGTGGGATATAATTCATGAAATACTTCGTTTATGTCACGGGGTTGGTCGCCATAAGCTATTGTTACTAATGCACGCGTGAAGTGGCTACCTACCGTATCTCGCATCATCGCATCCCATTTATCGGGCGTATAACCGAGCGAAAGGAGTTTAGCTCTAGCATCGTACGGACTCACCGTAAAGTCATCAGGATTTTCGTGAGGTTCTTGTTCGAAAGACTTGTTTGTGGGAATGTTAGTCATGGTCATTATATTCTAGATTTATATAATACCATTCTTATGCTTGTTTTGTCAGTTCCTGAGTGAATTGTTTTTCCTGTTTTCTATGGTTTTCCAGGGTGTCTCCCTGGCATGATAATGGATGAACTAAAGTATAAACTAGCAAATCTGTAAAACCGCCATCTGGAAAAGGCCAGGCCTTTTAAATCTTTTAAATCTCTATTGCTATATGAATGAGAAAGGCAAAGGTCTTTACAGCTTAAAACCACCTATTACTGCTTAGAATTCGCATTAAAGTAGGTAGCCTAATCTCGAACACCTGATTATCGGTTACTGGTAAATCTATTATCATTCTTGGGTCATTTGGTAGCCTATAGTAGTTTACTTCTGTATTCTGGCTTACATTTATGACTTCTGAATATTGATTATAGCTAATTGGCAACTTTACAGCGCTAGGTTCTTTACAGCTAATATTGAGTCTTAGCAATAGCGTATCAGTAGACGACCTAGCATTGTCTATTATCTGACATTTACCTTGCCAGCCATTAGACTTTTCGTAGTCCAAATACAAATTCTCATACTGGAACCATGTCGTTCTGGCGTTAACTTGCTTACCATTTTCATACACTCTAGGCAAAAACTCACCATGATAAAGTATCGCGCTACCAAATCCTCTATATCTATCAGTATCTGGTGCACTGCTCAGCTGTATATCTGACACAAAAGCAATACTAGGCTTATGCCAGACTGGTGCCGCTGCAACGAATGTAGTAACCCAAATAACAAGAAAAATATACAAAGTTGATCGGCTTTTTACTCTAGATAGTAAATACGCTAACGAGATAATTGAAAAGGGCACCATAAATGTCATTAGCCGAAAAGGAAACTGAAGATATTCCAGTGGCTTTATTAAGTGATAAATGGGTAGTGATATTTTTAACTGCAGTACAAAGAATACAATTAACATAGATGCCAGGAATATTACTACCTTTTTACTAAAGAATTGCGCCCTACTCATAAACATATGCTTCTTTTTCTTAAATACAAAGTAGAGAAGCAAACAGGCTATCGCCGACAACCAAATACCAATGTCAAGCTGAATGTTTGCTGCTGGAGTAGCGTCATGTAAAGAAAATTTGGGTAAAATATTCCTGACCAAAGGTACAAAATTATTACTAGCTAAAAAGCTTCCCTCTAGAATCTTGCTAGGATCATAATCAGCTAAAAATAAATACTCAGCAAGCAATAGTGGAGCAAGCAACAACAGTAAAGATACGCCCGACAAGATTACTGGCTTAATTGTTCGTCGCCACGACTGGTAATCACCTATAGAATATATTAGGTATGCGCCTAACAACGGCACCAGAGACATTAGCCCAATTACATTGTGGCAGTAAACAGTAACCAGCAAAATCACAACTATACTATAAGAAAACTTTTTATCAATCAACAGCTTAAGACACCACCAAATCACCCAAGGAATCATCATCATTGCCACAAATTCAGAAAATGCACCACGCCATAACCAATTTATAAAGCTATAGTTAGCCAACAGTAGTAGCTGCGAGCTAGCTAAAATAATACTCTTTTTGTCGGTAAGCTTTTGCAAACAAAAACGCATGCCATATACCCCCACAGCCATAAAACTTGCTAATCCTACGAATAAAGCTAGCTTCATGCTGCCAAAAAGTATGAAAATAATTGAAGTAACATAGTAGAAAGCTCTGTGATAAAAAAGCAACATTGGGGTTCCGTAGCCAAAAGCGTCGCCAGATGACCAAACAGGAATTAAATCACCGTACCTAATATGGTCAGCGTAAGCTTGGATTTTGTAAGTCACCACTAGCCCATCGTCAGTATTCTCTGGCCATCCCGAATATGCTATTACCCAAAAAAGACAAAAACAGATAGTTACCGCAGTAACCAATGCAAAAATTGCATTAAACCTACGCCTTAGTAAGTACTGCATTCGCAAGCCATAAATCATCATCTTGCTGCCCTAAAAGTGCCAACATACTTGGGGGAAAACTCCAGCTGGGCAGCTATTTTGGCCATAATAGCACTGCCTATAGGGTAATTTTTACTAGATTCCAGATAGCCACGCAATACTATAACAAATATGACCACCACCAGAGCAGCCAATAGCATTTTTATGATAATTATTTTATTGAGTTTCATATTCATATAATTATACCCTACTAGGCTTGCCAGTCCGAAGTCTTGACGAAGGAGGTTGACTAGAAACACAAAGCAATCATTAATGAGCTAAAGTATAAACTAGCAAATCTGTAAAACCGCCATCTGGAAAAGGCCAGACCTTTTAAATCTAAGTCTTGATTCGGCTTCTTACTTTGCCTCAAAATCAAAGTTAACCGCATCGTTCGGGTCAAGCCAGGCTTCGCTAATAGTAGCCACAACAGAAAAAGGTGTCAGCTCCTTATCGCTACGAAGTTCAGTCAGCCAGAATATTACTGCACCTCGTTGACCAAAAATAGCAATCTTCGGCTCTGGCGATATGCCTGACGGCATGCCAGCGCTCATCATAGTCTCCACGTAGACACGGGCGCCACTATCATCAAGGGCAATTTTAAATTTCTGCGTTACATCTATGAGTTGTCCTTTGTTAAGCTGTACTATTTCAACCATTGCTCGCCCATAGTCTATCTGCTGGGCAGGAACTTGAACTTTATCATACTGTGTAGGAGTACCATCGTTAAACTGTGCCGTCCAAGACCTCGCCAGATTAAACAGACCGTAATAGCCCGTCTGTTGTAGTTCGCTAAGTGGCAACTCTGCAAACCACATCAATGCGGACCGACCATCGTATAGCTTCAGGGGTAATTGAGTTAGTTGGCCATTATCAGTTTTAAGCACTTGCGCGCCCGAAAACGAAACACCTTGGCGTGATACACCAGTATAATCTGTGAATGTAACCTTCTGTGGATTATTCGCTTCCTCCCACGTCATCTTTTTTGTATCAATAATTGCCGATACACTCGGTTCTTCTTGGTCGACATTGATCTGCATCAAGTCATCAAATGTGGCTTTTCCATTGTAATGAGCAGCTTGAGGCAACAGCACGTTTCTACTCGCTGTGTAGGGCTCAATCGCGTTACCAGCAGCCACAAGCGTGATAATATCGATGGCAGCAACGCCACCATCAAATTTGATAATTGGGTCTTGAAATGAATCCTTTGTTTGATATTGCATATTTGTATAATACTATAAAGACAAGCTAAATAAAACTTCAAGGATGAGGGCATCCATCTGGAAAAGGCCAGGCCTTTTAAACTTCAGTTAATTGCTATGTGCTTCAAGCCATGACGCGATTTCAGAAATATCTAGGTGGTCTGTTGAAACCTTAACGGTGAAATTCTCTAACTCCTTGGGGTTAGCAATTATATTGATACCGTTCCTAGATAAAAAAATACTACAAATAGTTAAGGCGGTCCGTTTGTTACCATCAATAAACGGGTGATCCCCAATCAAATTCCTTAAATACACCGCTGCTTTTTCATATACTGTTACGTATTGTTGCTTTCCTAAGACCTCTTGTTTTGGTGCTTCAACAACTGATTTTAGGCGGCCTTCGTCGCGAACACCATGTGAGCCACCAAAATCCTCAACAACCTGGAAGTGCAACCGTAATACCTCTTCTATATCCAAGAACCTGACAGTCATCTACTAGCTAAATTTTTAAGAGTTTGGCCGTATTTCTCTACAAATTTATCGTATTCTCGTAAAAGTTTTGTGTGGCTTTCGGGTTCATTCACAAGTTCAACTCTTATTTTTAGTGTGTCTCCACGCTTAGCGCCTAGTCGAGTAAGGTCTTTTTTGGACAATGTTACTCCTTCACTAGAACCAATTTGAATAAGTTTTTGGGTAGTTTCAATCATATAATACATTATAAGCATATTATAATATTTGTCAACCCTCTCCCTTCCTCTTCTTGGTATAGTGGAAAGGTGGACGGGTCTAAAAATCATCAATTGGCGGAGAGGTATCCTGCGTTTATAGAACTTCGGACTACCATTTTCTCCTCGTTCCAACGTACATACTTCACACTTTTTTAAGAGGAGTAGCTCTAGAGAATAATCCGTTAGCGTGAAGCAGCTACTGACTCAACAAACCAGAAATAATGGATGAGCTAAAGTATAAACTAGCAAATCTGTAAAACCGCCATCTGGAAAAGGCCAGGCCTTTGAAATCTTTTAAATAATGGCTATTTAACAAAAAGTTGAAAAAAAGTTTCAACGAGTTTATTGGCCTCGGGAGATTCGCGTAGTTCACGCTCGGCACGCTCAATGTCATTGTTTGAGATATGATACTCTTCGGCGTAATGACGGATACGGAACATGGTGCCGGCTGGATCGAGTTCCGGATGGAAGGTAAGAGCGTAAATAGGTTCGCCGGGAAAGGTCCAGGCTTGATTAACACTTCGTTCAGATGATGCTAAACGCACGGCACCAAGGGGAAGATCTGTAAAGTGGTCTTTGTGTCCGAGTTGAGCGTCGAATTGCATTGGTAAAGTAGAAAACAATGGATCCGTAATTCCAGCTTCTGTTTTTGTAATTAAAAAGGTTCCAACTTCGGCACGGTTTTCATCATTTACTAGGGTTCCATTAAAAGCTAACGTCATTAATTGCCCGCCAAAACAAATTCCCAACGTTGGAATTTTTCTTTCTCTTGCTTTCTTGAGCACTATAAATACAGATTGAGCGATTTCTGGAATGTCACCACGAGAAAGTAAATACTCACCAGATCCACCAAGTACTAAAGCCTCAATACCGCTAAGTGCTTCTGTGGTTAGTGAGGCACGAGTTGTATTTAGGCGAATAAAATTAGAGACTGAAAGCTTAGAGTATTTTACTAGTTGATCAAACTCATTGTCGGCGATTTCTAAATTTTGTCTGAATTGGAGGAAAAGGATTTTCATGCCGAAATTATAGCATTCTTTAAATAAAAATACCCGCGCCTAGTGGAGAGTGAGGGATAGTTCGACAGGCTCACTATATAAACAGCCCTTCGACTACGCTTCTTCGACTACGCTCAGAACCTTCGCTCAGGGCATTAGCCTCCCTTCTACTCTATGGCTGAAAGCCCTACGATATACTCAGGGCTATGGCCATGAGCGAACGAAGTGAGTCGAATGGCGGAGAGGGAGGGATAGTTCGACAAGCTCACTATTTATCCCGCACCCGTCTCTTCATTGGACTCTCCAGCCTCACGCCAATGGTGAGCCTGTCGAATCCATGGCGGAGAGGGAGGGATGGTTCGACAGGCTCACCATAATTTTCACACAACAACATCCTTCAGCACGCTCAGGATTTTGATCGGCTTAACTTTTTGAGGAGCTCAACATCACCAACAATTAATGCCTTTTTCTTAGCTTTTGACCAGCCTTTAAGCTGTTTTTCCCGCTTTGCAGCATCAACTCGTTTAGTAAACTTTTCAGAATACACTATCTGAACTTCTCCATAGCGTTTAGTATAAGACGATTGATGTTTTTGATGCTGCAAAAGCCTAGTTTCTAAGTTGGTGGTCAAACCAACGTAGAAAAAGGCATTATCACATTCTAAAATATATATGTTATACATAGCAATCCTGAGCCTGTCGAAGGATGGCGGAGAGGGAGGGATTCGAACCCTCGATGGAGTTGCCCCCATACTACTTTTCGAGAGTAGCGCCTTCAACCACTCGGCCACCTCTCCTCGTCGAAGCTTTAGCTTAAACTTTCATAAAATAAGAATATTTTAATTGCAGTAAGCGCTGATGCTTCTCCTCTCAATCATCAATCATCTCGCCTAGGGCTTAATTAGATTAATTATTGGTTAAGGCAATTAAGTAAACACTAATGGCCACTATTATCTTTACTAGCAAATAGCCAGGCCTATGTTAATTTACCTACTACCTGTTACAATCTTACCATGACAAATAAATCCCAGCACGCTAGCAAGATCTCCCAGATACTGGCTGAATTCAAATCAATTAAAAATTCTAAGCTCAAAATATCTACCAATAAAACAACCACTAATCTGTTCCGCGGTAGAAAGCAAGGCACTACCCAACGGCTTAGTATGCGCGAGCTCAATGATGTCGTGAGTATCGATGCCAAGTCCAAGACAGCGGTAGTAGAGGGGATGTGTAGCTATGAACGGCTGCTACAGCAGACCCTAGCGCTGGGGCTAATGCCCGCCGTAGTGCCCCAGCTTAAAACCATCACCCTAGGTGGTGCGGTAACGGGTATTGGTATTGAATCGAGCTCATTTAAGTACGGCTTCCCCCACGAGACAGTTACCCAATTAGAAATCCTAACAGGACTCGGCAAAGTCATACAGGCCACTCCCACTAATGAGCATCAGGACTTATTCTATGGCTTCCCCAACAGCTATGGAACGCTAGGCTATGCTCTATCACTAACCATTAAGCTCGTGCCTACTAAAAGCTTTGTAAAGCTAAAATACATCAAATTCACTACCCCCCGCGAGTACTTTAAGGCCCTCAAGCTAGCCTGCGATAAATCTAGCTGGGAAGGGGAGAGGCTAGACTTTATAGATGGAGTGATATTTGGGCCAGAAGAAATGTATCTGGTACTAGCTACCATGGTAGCGAATGCTCCATACACCAGCGATTACACCTATAAAAACATATTCTATCGTTCTATCCAAACGCGTAGCGAGGATTACCTGACCATCAAGGACTATCTTTGGCGTTGGGATACCGACTGGTTCTGGTGCAGTAAAAGCCTAGGGGCTCAAAACCCCATAATTCGTCGAATCTATGGAGCCAAGCGCTTACATTCGGGGTTTTATATGAAATTATTTGGGCTAGAAACCAAGTACCACCCTAGAGCCAAGCTCGATAAGCTATTACGCAAGCCCTTACAAGAACCCATTGTTCAAGATGTTACGGTGCCAATACAATCAGCCGAAGCGTTTTTGAAATTCTTTAATAGCAATATTGGTATTGAGCCCATCTGGAATTGCCCAGTGCGTCAGCTAGATGGCTCCAAGGTCTGGACTCTCTTTGAGATGAAGCCAAAACAACTCTATCTTAATTTTGGTTTCTGGGATAGCGCCGATGCTAATCCTCACCAGCCCGATGGCTACCACAACCGTCAGATAGAATCAAAGATCATTAAGCTCAAAGGCCGAAAGTCGTTATATTCGGACTCATTTTATAACGAGGATGCTTTCTGGACTATTTATAACCAAGTAGGCTATGATATATTAAAGGCAAAATACGATCCCAGCGCGCGCTTTAAGGATTTATATCAGAAAACAGTATTAAAAGGATAATAATTAGAGAGGATAAGATTATGAGCCAAATCCCAGACACTAAAGAGCTAGCCATCAAACTACTAGCACTAGCGGATATCAAAGTAGGAGGCAGCAGACCCCAGGATATTACTATTAACAATGAAGAGTTCCTCAATATCGCTATCACCAAAGGTTCAATAGGAATAGGAGAGGCCTACATGAACGGGGACTGGAAAGCCAATAAGCTTGATGCGTTTTTTTACAATGTCTTGCGGGCTGGGCTTGATCAAAAGGTTCAGGGTAACCTTAAGGCTCAAATCATTATTAAGGGATTATCAGCTAGACTACTTAACGCCCAAATGGGTAAGCGCGCCTATAAAAATGCCCAGGCCCACTATGATATTGGTAATGACCTTTACGGGCCAATGCTTGGTAAGACTATGGCCTATACCTGTGCTTATTGGGCCTGGGGAGCCAAAGACCTTGACCAAGCCCAGACCGATAAATTTGACTTGGTATGCAAAAAGCTTGGCCTCAAGCCGGGTATGAAAGTTATGGACCCAGGCTGTGGGTGGGGTGGGCTAGCTGTGCATATGGCCAAACACTATGGCTGTGAGGTGGTTTGTTTTACTCCTGCCGTTGAGCAAATAAGCTACATCAAGAGCCACACTGGTAAGCTCAAAATTAAAGCCCTCACTACTACCTGGCAGGACTACGCCACTACCACCAAATTTGATCGCATCGCATCTATTGGTATGATGGAGCATGTTGGACCCAAGAATTATCGTGGATACCTAGCTAAGATGCAGTCTCTACTTAAAGAAGATGGCCTAATGCTTTTACACACCATAGGTGGTAATCAATCCATCCTTCATGGTGACCCGTGGTTTGATCGCTATATTTTCCCGGGCGCAGTATTGCCTAGCGTCAAACAAATAGGAGCAGCTTTTGAGGGAATATTCACACTTGAGGACTGGCATAGTATGGGCATTAACTACGACAAAACCCTGCTGGCCTGGTATGCGAATTTCAAAAAATCCTACCCCTCTCTTGACCATAGCAAATACGACAAAAAATTCTACCTAATGTGGGAATACTACCTGCTCTCCTCCGCCGGTGCTTTCAGAGCGCGCAGTAATCAGCTGTGGCAGGTAGTGCTGTCTAAAAACGGTGTTGAGGGCGGTTATAAATCTATACGCTAAGCTCAAGACTTGGGTAAATATAGATAGCCCCAAATTCAGATACACACTAGCGCTAGCTTTAGTTTTTTTGTGTTTTTTTATAATCTCGTACTATACTATTGACCCTGACTTTGGGTGGCACCTAATGTCAGGTAATTATTTTTTGCGTTTCGGGATTCCAGCCAAAGATATCTTTTCTTTTACTGGTACTGCTTTTGGGTGGATTAATCATGAGTGGCTGAATGACATAATGATATCTATTATATACTCTGCTGGTGGATATATAACACTTGCTGTGGTATTTAGCTTGCTATGGACACTAGCCTTACTTACTGCCTCTAGGCTAAGAGTAATTTTTATTCTGTTGCTTTCGGCCTTTGCCATAATGGGCTATGTCGGTATTAGGCCAATGGTATGGACATTACTTTTTGTGGCTATCCTTGAAAAAATCTACGAAAAAGCCAACCCTAAATTATATTTCCTAATCCCAGCTATATTCTTGTTGTGGGCTAACTTACACGGAGGCTTTATATTCGGTCTGCTACTTCTGGCTATCTGGCAGGTTTTTTATACCAGAAGGTTGCCTTGGTTAATATTTATAGCATCATTTATGGTGGTTTTTATCAACCCCTACGGCTGGAGGATATTTACAGAAATATTTGCTACCCTGACCGATAGCAGAATTAAATTCTACATAAGTGAGTGGAGAGTAATAGTTTTACCAACGAGTGCCGCTATTTATTTATTAATATTTATTACCTGGCACAAGCTATTTAATAAAACCCCGTGGAAAAAACTATTTTCTATACCAGGCCTGACTCTCGTAATGGCACTATCTAGTATTAGGCATCTGCCTATTTTTGTAATAGCTAGTATGCGATATTTTGAGCAGTACCATGTTCAGCTCATTAAAAAGTTAGCTATTGGCAAAAAAGTCACGCAGGGCCAGCTAGTTTTTTTGGGGTTAAGTAGCATATTTATAGTAGCTACTAGCTATTTTACCATTACTAGCATTCAGTCAAGTATGGTAAGTACCAATGATTATCCTCATAACGCCGTTAATTATATTAAATCCCACCCGTGTAATAAGAATATATATAATTCATATAATTTTGGTGGTTACCTTATCAATAATCTCCCCGACTATAAATATTATATTGACGGCCGAATGGCCATCTGGAAGCTCAAAGACGCCGACTATATGGGCGACTGGATTAAAACAACTGTTGATGATGACTTTCGTAAGCTAGAGTTTGCTAAATACAATATTAATTGTGTCATTATAACCAAGGCTGATGAGATAGGAGTCAAGAGCAGGTATAACACCCTTGGGGCCCAGCTTAGCAAAGAGGGATGGCAATATATACCCGAAGCGAGTGGGCAAGGGTCCTCAATGTATTTTAAGCCGGATAGCCCAAAATGATTATATTACTACTGCTGATAATGATCATATTGCTGGTATTTTATGTTATTAAGCTAGTGGATGTAGCAAGCAGTGGTTTGGCGCCATACATCTCTACCCCAGACTCTGCGCTACCCCAGATATTGCGGGCCCTAGACATCCAGGACAGCGATACCGTCTGGGACCTTGGCTGTGGGGATGCTAGAGTCCTATCGTACTGTGCTAAGGCGCATACTAAAGCCAGCTTTATTGGTATAGAAACCGGCATACTGCCATTTTTGCAGGCTAAGTGGAAAACCCGAAGCCAAAAGAATATCCAGATAATGTTTGCTAGCCTCAGGAGAATCAACCCAGCCAGTGCCACCAAGATGTATTTGTACTTATTGCCCCAAGCACTTAATATAATTAAGCCAGTGATACCCCAAAACTGCCAAGTAGTAAGCGCTGAATTTAAGTTTAGCAACACCAAGCCCATCAAGGTAATCCCACTAAAACATCCCCAAAAGCTCGCGCACAAGCTGTACCTATATAAATTTTAGCTATTTTTTAGCAATTGCTAGAGCCCAGACAGAGTTAGCGCCAGCATTTTTTAAGACCTTAGCGCACTCGCTGATGGTAGCGCCCGTGGTTACTACATCATCTACTAGTATCACAGCTACATTAGCAATTGGCCCTTTGGCTAAAAAGTTATTAGTGACATTGGTAAATCTATCTTGGCGGGATCGCCCCACCTGCCTGCTGTGCTTACTTCTCATTAGCAATCCCACACACTCCATACCATTAAGCCTGGCGTAGTGTTTGGCAAGCAACTCGGCTTGATCATAGCCCCGCTGGCGCCGAGACGCGCCATCACTCGGCACAAAACAAACTATCGCACCTGGTGGCCAAACACTACTAGGAAGCAGGGCCGAAAAATACCGAATCACACTGCGCCTTCCTTCGTATTTCATTGCATATATGAGCTCTTTGATAACTCCGTCGTAACGGTAGGCGATAGTGCTACCGGCTAGCTTGGTCTTGCGCCGACAGTTAGAGCACACCGCACCATTATCACTGAGAGCATTACAGAGCACGCAGGCGGGCTTCTTAAGTACTAGGCAAGCCAATGAACACTCCTGGCACAAACAGCTTCCCTCGTGCCCACAGCCAATGCACACATCAGGCGTAATAAATTCTATAAGTTTTTCAATTATTACTTGCATTAGACTCCATCTCTGATTATAATAGATACAAATATGATAATTAAGCAAGGATAAGGAGTTTAAAAATATGGGACGAAAAAATGAAGTTGATGAAGAAATCCTAGAAGACGAATTCCTGGATGAAGAACAGCCACAAGCCGAAGAATGGATGAGCGAAGAGGAGTTTGAAGGTCAGCTAGCGGTCGATGTCTATCAAACCACAGACAAGATTATAGTTAAGGCCCCAATAGCTGGAGTTAAGCCCGAAGATATTGATGTTGCCATATCAGAAGATGTAGTGACTATCCGTGGGGATCGCAAGGACGAATTTGCGGTAGAGAAAGACAACTATTATGTCCAGGAGTGTTTCTGGGGTTCATTTAGCCGGTCGGTAATTCTTCCTACCTCTACGGTAGCCGATAAGGCTGAGGCTAGCCTCAAGGATGGTGTACTAACAATCCAAATCCCCAAGGTAGTCCAAGAAGACAAAATTAAAAAGATTAAAGTCAAAGCCAGCCTCTAGTATTTAATAGCTACCTATAGCCAGATAAGCAATCAAATAACAATAGTTTATATTTTATTACCTTTTTTAGCTTTTATAAAACTAGACTTCACAAGTTTCAGAAAGGAGCCTCCTTATAAGGAGGCTCCTTGTTTTGATTAGGATTACTGCTGGGATATTGAGTGCGTACTACCTATTATAACTACTAGCCTAAAATACCGAATCCAACCCCCTTAATTGTAAAGCTAGCAATTCCATAGGACAATATAACTACCACTAAGCCAATAATCGCATAAAGGATAGTATTCTTAGCGGAGGTAATGCTCTTTTCATTACCCTGGCTTGTGACAAACTTAAGCCCACCGAGAATAAGCATCAGCACTCCAATTGCGCCGGCTATAAATAGAAGAGCGTTAATTAAATTAGTAATTATTCCGCCAGGCCCAGTAAGGTTGGGATTTCCTTGCCCGCCAGCACAATTTATACCACCAGCAACGGTATTATTATCTGTACAGGCTCCCCCCGCTAAGGCGGGGTTGAGGGGAGTAGCTAGAACTAATAACAATAGCCCCGTGAATAGGGCTATTGTTATTAGTAAAACTCTCTGGCGAATTATATCAAGCATCACTTGGTTATATGCCTTAGTAATAGTTTATCTTGAAGTTACTCCAGAACCCATAATAACAAAGGTGACAATCGACCAGGCCATGATAGCAATAATGATTCCTATGATGGCATATAGAATGGTGTTCTTGGCCGACTCTACTGTCTTTTCGTTACCAGCACTAAAGACATACCTAAACCCACCCAATACAAGCATTGCCACCGCAAGAAAGCCAATAGTAAAGATAATTAGGTTAAAGACCGTTGTGATTTGGGCGGTTAAGTTAAAATTGGTGCCGGCGGGAACAACAGAATTAAAGCCAGTTTGCATTCGGTTACCTTGCGCAAAGACCTGAGATGCTACTAATGTTAGTGCTCCTGCTGAAGCGTAAATTGATTTCTTGATAGTGTTAGTTGTGATCATTATTTTCCTTTGTGATTATTAAATATTATTTGATACCAATTATATTCACTTAATAGTACTTATGCAATAGTTTTTTTTATTTTAGTTGGGCTGTTCAAATTACTAGGCGGTAATGGACACATTTACAAAGCTAGCAATGGCGAAAGCGCTTAGTGCAACTATAATCCCTACTATGGCATATAGAATAGTGTTCTTGGCTGTCGTGATCCTCTGCTCGTTACCCCCGGATGTTATATACATTATTCCACCCGCCACTAAGGCAACCACGCTTAGCGCACCCGCTACAAATAACAAAGTACTAACTGTATTGGCTATTAGCTCAGCTGCAGTTGGGCCAGTACTAACAGCAGGCGGGAGAGTGGCATTATTAATAACCACAACAGCTAACGCCTTTTGTGGAAGTGCGCTTAATGCTATTGCTGTAAGTAGTGTGTATAGTTTCTTCATTTTTGTAATTGAGTTTGTATAAAAAATAGTATACCATAAGCCGAGATAGAAATAACTAGCCCAGCTAGCGCGTAGATAATAGTCTTCTTGGCTTTTTTAATGCCTTCGCCCCCGCCAGAAGTGATGTACTGAATGCCACCTACTATTACAAATATAACTGCTAGTGCGCCACCCAAGAACAACGCAATGCCTATAACATTGTTTATTAATGTTGGTATGCCAGCGATTCCAAATGAGGCCTCGTTGACTGATACGTTTCGGGTAAATAGCTGCTTAGTGTTAACATCTTCAAATGCCAGATTAACCAAGAGCATTATAGCCCTAAATGATATTAGCAACACCAGGCCTGTCACTGCCTTAAAGATATTTTCTTTGCCCTTTTTTACTTGCTCTTCTTTGCCACCAGACATAGTTATCTGAACAGCCGATACAATAACGATTAGCACTAACACAGCCCCAAAAATACTTGTTAATATTGCGACTACAAAATTTACTAGGGGCTGAGCTGTACTGGCGGGATCATATGTCGAACTGACGGGATCACCTAGAATCTCGTTACAAATTCTCTGGGGTATGACTATGCAATCAAAGCCTGCATGACTTCCAGCATTAGCCTTGATGGGTATTAATGCCACCACTCCAGCACCTATTACAACCACCAGCATCAGGCTAGCAAATACTAATTTAGCTTTTATATACATAATAGTTATACTACCATATTTATTTTTTATTATCTTTTTTCTAAGTTCTCTTTGGAATCCGAACTGGCAAATCAGTAAATCACATTCTCATAACCTGTTAGAGGACAGTCCTCTTCCAGATAGAGTTTATGTGATACTGTTATTCCATAAGATATAAGAACTGTCCTCTAACAGCACTTTTGCCACCAAAAGTGGATATTATAAATAACAATAATATTAATTATTTCATTACTTTTGCAAGCAAGGCATTTGTCACTTTTGATAACCCCTAAAAGTAACCAAAAGAGTTTCCGACTGCTAAACAATACCTTCACAATCAAATAATATTCTTCTTTCTGTTTTTTCTTAAACGAACCTAAAGGTATCGGTCCAGCCGAGCTGGACTTGGCTGAAAATAACCAGATGCTAATAATTTATTTAATCTTTCTGATTATCCAGATAGTCGAGGGCTTCAATCGCAGCCTGGGCCCTAGAAAATATCCCCCCGACATCGAACATCAGAAAATGAGTAGATGTTTTAAGCTCCTTACTTAAGAAGCTGTCTAAAGCATTATGCGATAGCAATAAAGCGAGTTCTTCTTAAGTAAGGAAGTAATACATTTATGAATGCTTCTAGATGTAAGCTACCGTCGGGCAGTTTTATATTACTTTTGCTGTCAAAAGTAATAACTAAATAAAATAAATAATGATTATTATTTTATTACTTCAATATAGTGAACCACGACATTAAGTTGTAAATTTTGCAGTTAAGGATTATATTATAGATAGTCCTTATGTATAAAAAGATTTTATTCTCGATAGTCTTTGCAATTGCCATATTTGGTGGCTTTTTTATTACCAATAGCTCTAACCAAGCCCAAGCCATAGCAGAACCCTGGAGGTGCGTTTGGCGGAATTCCGCTAAGATTCAATGTGCAATATTGTGGGACTGGAAGAATGCTCCCTTTGTTAATGATCCAGCGTTTATCATGGCGGTGGTAGCTGGCACACCGACGGAGGAGTTAAACAGCTACATAAATAAGATCGGTGAAGATTATGATGATGGAGATTATCCGCATAATACTGGTGATTGGTGGTATCAGCCTGATAAAAGCGCAGCCTATGGCTACCCAACCTTTTGCAGAGTAAATCGTGAGGATGGAGAAGGACCATCTGGAGGTCCCGCGGGTACCCCACAAAATGGTACTGAACCTAATGGACTTGTATATGGCTGTCTACATCTTATAAACAATAATCCTCTGCTTGCTTACCATGACGGCAATCCAGGCATGCAGTATGGAGGAGGTCTGTATCCTGTGCCTGCTGTTACTACGAATCCACGCTCCACCCCTAATTATTGGGTAATTGGTAAGGTGGAGAATGCGCTTAAAAAAGCCGATAACGAAGATTGTTCTATCCTAGATACCCATGACTGTCACCGAGCACACTCGAACGGCCCTGACTACGGTGGTGAAAAAATAAGGGATAATGAGTCCCCTCTGAGAACCCGGATTCAGGCGCTCGTAGCCTTCGCCGACAATGAGAACTCCTGTGAGAATAGTGTCGAACTAGATTTCATTCTGTGCCCTATATATAATACTGCTATCGATGGTATTGAGTGGCTTCTAGAAGGGCCGTTGATAGATATGCTGACTATTCAGCTTGATGATGATAATAAGATCATTCCTAGCATGGTGGGGGGGGGTGGTGGTGGTGGCTAATTTATTCTATATAGTTGTATTTTTGCTTTTAATATTCTCTAGTGCTCTACCGTTTGGACTAGACAACTACACCATCAAAAAAACTCTCCCCAAATTCATAGGGGCCGTGATACTAACGCAATTTTCCTTTGTAATTACTGTCGCAATAGTTGATTTCTTTAACCTAATGGGCCGGGTGGTCCCTAATATGATCTTTGGTTTGGGTAGTGTTGCCGTAGGGGGCGCCTGTAGTGGTAATATGTCAAACATCGGTGGGCTTAATAGCACTCTAGAACTATTGACTGGTGGCTTAATTGCTATTGCGGCGTTCTTTTTAGTTATCGTACTCGCAGTTGTTTTGTTCTTTGCTATGCTAGTGGCTTTTGTATATATGGCTATGCGATACCTTATAATCTATATTCTTATTATTGCTGCACCACTGGCATTTGCCTGCTGGGTACTACCTGGCACCAATAAGCTATGGAGTGCTTGGTGGACTAATTTTATAAAGCTTAATGCAATGATTATTGTAATAACAGCAATGCTTTCCTTGTCAGTTGTGCTATCTCAGGTTCTAATAATAACAACTGGAGAATGCTAATAAATGAGCAATATGATACTACAATTGATGGCGATCATGCTCCCCATCGTAGCGCTTTTGGCCGTCCCCAAGGCGCTTAAATGGACTACTAAGGGTATGAGCGCACTTGCTGGCGGGGCATTGGGGGCTATAGGTGGCAAGATGGGCGCTGCTGGCAGGGGCATGGGCAAGCAGGCTAAAAAACAAGGCCAAAAGGGCGTCAAATATGGCCAGGAGAAAACCGCTGAATTTGGCAAAACAAAATTGGCAGAGAAAGGATTTGGCACAAAGAGCTGGAATAATCGACAGAAAAACAAAGCTTCCGAGGCTTCTAGAGCTAAGAGTAGAGATGAGATTGCTGATCTGAATAAAGAAGACCTAACGACAAGTGCAGAAAGGGCAGCTGTGGCAGCTGCACGCAATCCTACTAGCTATAATCTGGGTGTACATAGGGCTCACCTAGACAGGCTAGCTGAGACTAGCAATACAAAAGGTCTAGAAGCCGCAGCGAGACAATATAGGGACGCCGGTAGGGCTGAGGGTATGACAGATGATACTATAAATGCTAATTGGCAAAGAGATCTAGGTAAAAACATCCCAGCCATGGCTAAAAAGAATCCTATGCTAAGTGGTCATCTAGAGAATTTAGGGAGTAGGGCAACAAATCTGGTTGCTGTTACCGGCGGACACGGAGCCGGTGAAGACTATCACCACACTACCCAGGGCGACTATAGCGACCTAGGCGAAGAAAGACTAAAGTCAATGGATCCAACAGTGCTAAAGGATATTGTGACTTCTATGAGTGCTACTGGTGCTGTAGTAACTAATTTCAAATTTGACAAAGCTACCATAGCTCGCGCACTATCTAGTAGAGGGGGGACGGGGTTTGAGGATACTGGAGGAAGAAAAGCCTTAGAGGAAATATATGCTAAGATATAACCCTCACCACACCACTAAGAACTATGAAATACCCTCCACCACACCACCACTACCAGGAACAAGTCCCTAATGGGTGAATACAAAGTACCTACAGATGTCGAGGCCGAAGATAAAATCCTAGGCCCCTTATCCTTGCGTCAAGCAATATATGTCATTATAGGCCTGGCCTGGGGAGCGCTAATGTGGAGGATATTTACTGATAATTATATCCCAATGGCCATATCCATTCTACCTGTCACCGGCTTTTTTTTACTGCTGGGCTTTGGTAGGCGCCAGGAGCAAAGCTTTGAACATTATTTTGTGGCTGTGGTGCAGTATTTTACAATACCCAGAATGAGAATATGGGATAAGGACTTACAGCAAGAGGAGCTAGTAACTTCAGACAAGATAGCTCCGGTAATAGTCAGCCATAAAAACATAACGCATGGTAGCTTGGAGCAATTAGCACTAGCTCTTGATACTCACGGCGCACAAAAAGACCCTACCATCCAACTACCAGATGAATCTGGCCAGACAGCAAACCTCAGCCAAAGAATCATTAGTCCAACCCAGCTGGCACCCAACGACACCAAGCCTACAATCACTCACGATGCAACACTCCAAGATGATGTCCTTGATACCACTAGTGAGCGTAGCCAGGAAGTTAATGAACTTCTAGAAAATGTTACAGTAGATATCCATCGCCAGGCCCTGCACGACATCACAGCCCAGCTTAACGATAATAATTCAACCCCCACTAACCCAGCTACTAGTTCCCAGCCTACCATAGATAATGCTATAATTAATAAGGTTATGCTACAAAGCAATAACCTATCGGTAGCACAGATAGCCAAAGAAGCTGGGGAGAATATCATTCCAGCTGGGCAATCAATAAACATTACCGCTACTAGCTAGCTAAATATGGCAATCAATACTCCCAACCAAGCGTATATAGATAGTACAACCCCCCCTAAGAAAAAAGTGATATCCACTCAAAGCACTCAGGGTAATCTTAATTTTGCTGAAATCCATGATGGCGTAGTAATTATGCGCGATGGTAGCTTACGGGCAATTATAATGTGCTCACCCACCAACTACGACCTCAAAAGCCCCAACGAGAAAGATGCTATAGAGTTTGCCTATCAGGGCTTCTTAAACGGCCTGCACTTTCCTATCCAGATATCTATTCAGTCTCGCAAGATAGACCTCAAATCGTATCTAGATATGCTAGATAAAAAGCTTGGAGAGCAATCCAACCCAATGCTAGCAGGGCTGATGGAGGACTATATATACAATATTAGAGATCTGCTCAACACGGTCAATATTATGGACAAAAAATTTTTTGTGGTAGTTCCTTTCTTTGTGGCAGAGGCAGCTAAGGGTAGTTTTTTCAAACAGCTAGCTGCCTCGTTTGTGCCGGCTCATGATGTCAAGCAAAGCACAAAGCAATTTGACCAACGCAAACGAGAGCTGGTGGGGCGTACTAATGCTGTTGCCCAAGGGCTGGCGGCAATTGGAGTCAGGGCAGCCGTATTAAAAACCCAAGAAATAATAGAGCTGTTTTATGATTCGTATAATCTAGAAGAGGCGCTAGCCGAATCCCTAGTAAACACCCAGGATATGACAACTCCTATCGTACAAAGGGAGGGGGGTCTGCCCCAGCCATACACGGCCGAGCCTAAAGAAGTAGATCCACCCGATTTATATGATTCGGCTCGTGCTGATGTTAATAACGATGTTGCTAGTGGTGCGAATGGTAATGGAGGAAAAGTATAGTGGCCTTTGGTAAGAAAAAACCACCCCCTATTGTGTCTGCTCAAAGCGCACAGGAACAGCAGGCAACTATCAAATTCCAGCAAGGAGTCGCCACGCTTAGAGACATCATAGCGCCAAGTAGCTTTGAGATACAAAACAACTACATCAAAATAGGTGGGCGCTATGCTCGCACCTTATTTGTATATGCTTATCCCCGGATGCTTTTTACTGGCTGGCTATCACCCATTATTAATCTAGACGAGGTCATTGATATTAGTCTAAATATTGAGCCCGTAGAAAGCGAAATTGTGCTCAAAAACCTTAAAAAGAAGGTGACGCAACTAGAGGCAAGCAACACCATCAACGAAGAGAAGGGCCAAGTCCGAGACCCAATGCTTGAAGCTCAGATAGTTGATGCCGAGGAGTTGCGCGATAAACTACAAATAGGGGAGGACAGGTTCTTTAGGTTTGGGTTGTCTATAACTGTCTATGGCAATGACGAAAAACAACTCACCGAGATTGGCAGCAAAATAGAAAGTATATTGGGCTCAACTCTTATTTATAGCAAGATAGCCAGCCTACAAATGGTCCAAGGCTTTAACACGACCCTACCTATGTGCACCGACCAACTACAAATTAAGCGCAATATGGATACCGGTGCCATTTCCACCAGCTTCCCCTTTACTACCGCCAATCTTAGCCAAGACAACGGAATACTGTATGGCATTAACCGCCACAATAATGGCCTGGTGCTTTTTGATAGATTTAGCCTAGAAAACGCCAATATGGTGGTGTTCGCTAAGTCTGGGGCTGGCAAGAGCTTCGCCGTTAAGCTAGAGTGCTTACGCTCGCTTATGATGGGCACCGAGATACTAGTCATTGATCCTGAAAACGAATATCAATCACTCTGTAACGCAGTGGGTGGGAGCTTTTTGCACTTAAGCCTTGCCAGTGATACGCGCATTAACCCCTTTGATATTCCAGAAACCATAGACCCAGAAGAAGCCGATAATGCCCTGCGGGCTAATATCATTATGTTGCATGGACTATTAAGGCTAATGACCGGGCAAATGAATCCTGCCGAGCAGGCTGATATGGATTTAGCACTCATCAACACTTACGCCGAAAAGGGAATTACTAACGATCCACTAACCCACAAATCCGTGCCTCCAATAATGACCGATTTATATAATACCCTTAATGCTATGGCCGGAAATGGCCCAGCATTGGCAGCCAGATTAAGGCGCTATACCGAGGGCACATTTGCTGGTATATTCTCCGAACAAAGTAATGTAGATCTAAATAGTAGCTTTGTGGTTTTTAATACCCGCGACCTTGAAGACGAGCTAAGACCAATAGGAATGTATATTACCCTAAATTACATCTGGAATAAAGTTAAAACCGATAGGCGCAAAAGAATCCTAGTGGTTGATGAGGCTTGGCAATTATTACAGTACGAGGACTCGGCGCAGTTTATGTTTAGTATTGCCAAGCGGGCTCGTAAATACTACCTAGGTCTGACCACTATCTCCCAAGATGTTGAGGATTTCTTACAAACACGGCTTGGTAGGGCAATTGTAAATAACTCAAGCTTACAGCTACTACTCAAGCAGAGCCCATCGGCGGTCAATATCATCACCGAAACTTTTAAGCTAACCGAAGCAGAAAGTATGTCCCTATCACAATTTCCCATAGGGGAGGGTTTGTTCTTTGCCGGACTAAGCCATGTGATACTACATATTATGGGATCCCCAGCCGAGGAACAGCTTATAACAACCGACCCTAAAGCATTGTTAGAGCGCCAAATGGCAGATCAGGCAGCAGCCACTAGCAAAGTAAATAATACTAAATAGCATTAGCACTATCAAAAGCATAGCTAGTTTGATACAATCAATATTATAGATTGGGTGAATAATATATGGCTGGTGGTGCATCAAAACCAAGCAAACCTAGTGGAGGCGGTGGCAAGCCTCAGTCTTCGGGTAGAGTAAGCCCCACCGATGGTGGTGGCTCCACACCACCACCAGACCAGTCCAACTCTGGTGGTGGGCCCACTAAGAGTTCTCCCGTAAGCGACGACGCCCAAAAAAAGGCTGGTGATACTGCAGGGAAGGGGCACGAACAACTCAAAGAAAACATCCACGATGCCAAAGAAGTAGCCAAGGCCTTTAAGCCAGGCTCAAATACTAAGGGAGATATCAAGGAGGTAAAACAAGCTTTCCAGGAAAAGGGCGCCAAGGGCGCAGCTGGGGAAGTAGGCCGCAAAGCTGTGGGTAAGGGGGTGGAGGCAGGCGTCACAGCAGTCACAGGAGGAGCTGCCAAGCCAATTGCCAAGCCAATTGGAAAAATAGTAGAAAAGGCCCTCAAAAAAGAAAATCTCAAAAAAATCGCAATTGGTATTATAGCAGTATTAACTATACCCCTACTGCTAATTGGTATAGCTCTATATTTCATTGCTAACCCATGGAAATTGGTTGAAAAGGTTCTTACTGACGACAAGATGAGGTCTTTTGCAATTCAAGCAGTAAAGCTTGCAGCAAGAGAACTAATTAGTAATGATGAACTATATAAAAAGTATGGTTTTGTTGAGTATAAGCCCGGCACTGCCCTAGCATCACATGTACCCCCACCCGCACTCGCAGAACACCCCCTCGTCGGATCCTTAGCATATAAAATGCTTTTAGTGGACTATAAAAAAGCCCAGTGGCAGACAATTAGGGCGCCGGATTGTCCTTATAGATATACAACGAAGGCATTGATGGGACCTGAGGGGCAAATCGTTAACGCCATAGATGAGATATATTTGGATACCAGCTTTGGTGCAAATAACACCGAAAATAAAGCCAAAAGGGGTGATTTTTTGGTTGATTATTGTATTGGCAAATCAATGCCTTTATATAATATGATGGTCCGCACATCCAACACCCGCAAGGTAAATAAATTTAGCAATACCAACCTCATCTACGCCGAGCCTAAAGACTCGCCAAATATTAAAGGCAAGTCGCCCAAAGAAATCAAAGATTATGTCTATACTAAAACCTACAAGCGTATTACGCCACCAGACGATGATGAGATACCCAAAACAGAGATACCAGATGTAGATAACTTCATCAAAGATGTTCGCGCGGCACTAAGGGACAATCTAGACCCTGACAGTCTATCCTATACATTTACGGGTATAGATGAACAGTCCAATACCAAAAAGACCCTCTGTGCTTTCTCTAAGGGCTACTTAAAAAAGTCGAATCTAAAGAAAGGCATCTTATCTAGAATAAATTCTGGGCAACGCTCTGGAATTAAAACCAATACTCTGTCGTCCACGAGGGAGCTGGGATTACTTACCAATGAAGAGCTAAGCCCAACATTTAAACAGCTCGACGGCTGGGCCAGTAGCCGTGCCTACTCTCAAAATCTCTATGGTTCCCAGAGTGGTGAGGCTATAGACCCCGAAAGGCTCGGAAATACTTCCTATGGCGGTAACTATACCGAAGTGCTGGCCTTGCTTTACGATATAAGAGAAATATGTGAGGGCGGTGTTATTGATGATGAGCAAGAGATATTAGACGCCGACTACGAAGCTCTCCAGAACCTAATAGTAACTCAGTCTAATGGTAAATTTATAAATAGAGATAGCTTTGGGATTGAACAGCTAATGCAAGGTGTAATTCGTATGGGTGCTGGATCGGCTATATCAGGGCTGGAAGCCACTGGCCAACAAAACTTTAATAACCAATCACAGGGCTATCGGGCTCTATCTAACCAATATATGATGAGTATTGGGGGGAGGTTCCTCACCAAGGAAGAAGCCAATAAAGCCGATTTGCTAGCCGAGAACACCCGCCGTGAAGTAGAAAATAAAAATGGCATTGCCTACCGGCTTTTTGGGGAAGACAATATTCGCTCGCTGGCTAATGTAATGCAATACGAAACTCCCCGAACACTGGGTGAATTTGAGCGTAAGACTAAGCAATTTATAGCTAGCATATCTAACCCCATTAAACTTCTCGCCGATTTGCACTCTAGCTTTAGCTATATCGCACTAGGGCAACACAACCAAGCCTTTGCTGCAGGCGCCACTGGGGATGCTTATATGCGCCTCAACACCGTTGGCCTACCTGCCGAAGACGCTATTGATTCGGAAGGTAGGCCAATTAAGATGATTGAAAACTCCGACTATATCCAGGAATTACTCAAGAGTGGCACACCTGGGAGTGGCACACCTGACCAAAAAAGAGTTCTGGGGTATTTTGAAAAATGCTCCAAATCCAACATCCCCACCAAGGATGTCTTTGCTAGGCTATATGATGTAGAGATTGAATCTGGGGAGGCAGTAATAGATAGGAGTAGAGACAATATGCAGTTTAAGAATGATTACGAGGGCACTAACTTAAATCTCCCCCAGTATCCAGCCATTGACAGTGTCCCAGGTGTGTTAAAATTTGCCAATATTAGGGAGTTAATTGCCTGTGAGCTGTACCTACTGCCCAAGAGGGAGCACGCCATGGGCACTTATCGTGATTATGTAGATTACAAAGGTAGAGACATGGTCGAGGAAGTACAAATACCTTTGTTTGGTTTTGATATTCAAGAGCTAGCCAAGCGGTACCGCCTGTACCTCTACGCTAATGCTATGGTGGATTTGATGGTCCAGCTTAGCAATACCGAGCAAGACGACAGTATTTATGCCAAGAGCGATGTGGCTACAGTCACACCGACACCCCCGAGTGGTGGTAGTGGGGTGGTTGGTAATATTGCGGAGAGCTCTGGTAGTGCTCCAGGCTCTGGTATACCCTCCCCTGTGCCATGCCCACCCGGAACAGACGATATGGGGGTCTCGGAAAGCCAATATGATGATAGAGCCCTTTTCCCTGGCTTAGCCGACCCCTTATATATTCAGCTTTGCCAAATAGGTGCTATACCTGGCACTGGTCAGCATTCCAACAAATCTGGCACGAATAGTGGTGCTGTTGTAAACTCTAGGGTCGCAGGCGCTTGGCTCGCTCTAGGTCAAGCGGCCAATGCCGCCAATATAGGCCTAAGATCCAGTAGCTCATATCGTTGGGAACACAGTTGTGGTGGTGGTGGTGGTGGTACTGGTTGTGCCAGGCCTGGCAAATCTCCACATCAGCTGGGTATAGCTATTGATTTTAGTGACATGGGCGGTTTTGAGGGTCGTGGTAGCTCTGCCGACTGTTCTAATAGAATGACACATACTAGCCCTCAGTGGACTTGGATGAGGGATAACGCTAGGAGGTGGGGTATTAGGCAGTACAGCTTTGAGTCTTGGCATTGGGATTTGATAGATACCGATAGTAGGTGCAGGCCGTAGCTATGGAATATTGTATAATGAATGGAGCACTATGAAGTCAACAACCAATAGAAGGGTATTTAATAAAGTATTCTTGGTAGTTATTACCTTATTAATGCTCATTATCCAAACCTCAACAGCTCAGGCCTTAAGTCTTAAGCCAGGAAGTGACCCCACCGGCAAAAGCCAGCGTAGTATTATAGAAAAAACCCCCTGGCTAGACCCTACCGCCTGCCCTATCGGTCCAGCCGGACCTACCGGCCCCATGGGCCCTGGGGGGCCTACAGACATTCCGGTTGCTGGCGGGAACCTATATATGATAGGGGACTCCATAACAGTTGGCGCTCAGACAGCCCTAGACCCAGCCTTAAGAGCTAAGGACTTTAACCCAACAATCGATGCTGTGTCTGGCCGCACACTGACTCAAGGGTTGGGGGTGCTGGCTTCCGCCACAAGCACAATAACAGCTTCAAAAGTTGTTGTAATAGCGCTTGGAACTAATAGTAGTGGTTTGGATGTTGATAATATTCGCAGAGCCATCAATATAATAAAGACAGCTAACCCTACTGCCCAGATTTACTGGGTAAATGTTGGAGCACTAGCTAGTTCTCGTGTAGATGCCGACGCACTGAGCCAGAGAATTCAAGCCAATGCCTCACTGGGGTATACGGTTATTGATTGGAATGCGCTGGTAAAACTTCATTCAGATTATATTCACAACAATGATGGGCTAGGAGTGCATCTTTCACCAACTGGCATACCAGCCTATGCCAATATGGTCGCAGATGCAATATCTGCCTCAACTACCCCCCCGGTATCTAGCGATGGCTGTGAGCCCCCTCCACCATGCCCAGGCGGAGATTTAATTGGCGACACCAACAGGGATAAGGTCTGGTGGTTCCTTATTGACAAGGGCCTTACACCAGTACAGGTGGCCGGTATTATGGGTAATATGCAATCAGAGGCCCATTTTGAACCAAGGTTGGTGGAATACGGCTACTTAAATTCACGGGGTGAGATATCTGTACAGGATCAACCTTCAAGCCTGGATGACAATGTGCCAAATACTGACCCCCGTAGTAGGAGAGGGCAGCCAGGATATGGCATTGTTCAGTGGACTGGAGGTAGAAGAGACAACTTAAAAACTCATGTCGCAACATTAGGAGGTGTGCTGGGAAGCAATCTCGCCATGCAGCTTAATTATTTTTGGGGTGAGTTTATAGGGCCCTCCTACAAAGAGCGTGCTTATGACCCTATTGTTGCCTCAAGTGACATACGTTATATTACGTCGAGATTCCTTAATTACTATGAAGTTGGGCCCCCCGATTCATTAGATGGTAGAATAGTAAATGCTAATGCCATACTTAGTGCCTATGAAGGCGCCATAAGACCCGTAGCGCCTCCTGGGGGCGGATGCGGGGGTATTGCCACGGATGTCAAGACTGCGGCATTATCACTTTTGGCATCTGTCGCTAAAGGAGATATCACAGCAAATAACGGAGTCATACATGACCTCACAAAAATGAGTGAGGGTAACCCTATTTGGCCTTGCCCTAACGACCCAAGAACTCCCGCACCATTTTCTTTAAACCTTGACCTACTAAACCTGCTTATTCATATTGTAGAAAAGTATAAGCTCACTATCTGGAGCATTGCAACCGGCCATGGCTGTGATAGATTTTACCACCCGTTGGGAGAAGCCACAGATTTGGGAGGTGCAACACTTAAAAATACTAATGAATCTTTCACCTTTGGCCAATCTTCTACCTACGGGTTACAGAAAGATTTTGTACTCTATATTGCCAACCCAACATATATAGATCCTAGGTTGGGAGGCTTTGGACAAGGGTTTTGTCCTGGCCGAATTGATATTAGGGGTATAATAGTAGGCGAGCGGGGTTATCATTATTGGGAGGATGGTTGCACACACCAACACATCCAAATGACAGGCTTTGACGAAAGAGCTAGATGATGATTATAGAAGCCTGTAAAATAATTAGCAAAACCCTATGGCTCATGGTGGGTTTTGCGGTAAGTGGCCACACTCTTATATTTGTCGGCGACCAGCAGCCCAGTGGGGGCAATATAGCCCAAGCATCCCAGGGTGGTTCTATGCCAGCACTAGGTAATATGACACAAGATAGGCTAAACGATAAAGAGTGGACAAGGATTAGATTAAAATAATAAAGCTATGCAAGCAATAACTATCATCAAAAAAATACTCACCAAATGGAAGCTAATAGCTGGAGTGGTGATAATTATACTAATAATATCTGCTTTATATAATTATGGTTTTGTAGCAATTAGTGTCAATGGCGGAGACTCACAGGGGGAATTTACTTACCAGATATTAAACCAAACTAGTAATAAAGCCGAGGAAGTCCAAAAAGGGCCTACTAGTATCACAAAATTTGTTAGTAGGGATGGCTACCAAATACTCGTAAAACAAAACAACCTTTCTGGTATGGCAGTTGTAAATAGCCCTGGGTTTTTTGGTAAAACAACTGTTCAGGTTGAGCTAAAACCCCAGCTAGGTAGTGAATTTGTGGGTAATAATCCCGGGCCATGTATGTACTATATGTATGACACGCTGTATTCATATGGGTGCTTGGAGAGCAACTTTACTAAGCATGTTCCCTCCACAACCTGGCAGCCAACCTATAACACCCCGGTTAAACTAAAGATAGGAGATGGTAAGAGTATTGCAAATACTAATGCTGGGTACCTGGCTCTGGCTCAACACCCCCAGTACAACGTCCATGAGGGTAGTAGTATGGCCGATAAGCCTGACTACCATACCGCCTACTTACTAGGGCCCGACCTGTCTATCAGGGCCGAGGCTAGCCTAAAGGACCTCAACACCGGCGATAGCTATTCTATTCAGGCCTACAGCGAAGGTTTTGTGGCTTATAATAAAGCCTATACAGATATAAAATACTATAGCTCCATTACCTCGGCCCCCGAGACAATCAATATTGACCGCCCTAGTAATGATAAGCAAAAACCCCAAGCTATAAGTGTGCAGGGTAAAAACATACTGCTTGAATATTCATCTAAGGCTAATGTAGCCCCAGCTAGTGATGTCAATGGATCAGGCGAGGCTGATGTGGTTATATATTTATATAGCAATGGCAATACTAAGAAATTTAGCTTTAATAGGCACTTTAATACAATAGCACTCTGTGGCACCGATAAAATGTGCTTACTGGATACATATAAGAGTGAGTTGCTGGTCTATACCACCAGCCCTAACGCTAAGCTACTCTATAAAATTAACAATGTTAGCTCTATGGTTCAGCAGGGTAGCAAGCTATACCTCCAAATTAAAGCATCAATGGTTGATTTTAACTTTGACACCCAAAGAGGCTTTGATGTTTTTGCCAATAACGACTTTCAAATATCTAATATGACGCAACAAAAGGATGTTACATTAATTGCTGTTGGTAATGAAGGTAAAATTAGCGCTCTAGCCCTAACGGGTGCTAATAATAACTCAACAGCGCCCGATACGCTATTAAAGCTTAGGGCTATTCCAGAGATAAAATCAGTTTCTATCTATAAAGACAGGATATTTATAATTCCAGAGCTAGGAGAAGTCAAATATATTGATGCCACTAATGGCTTTGGGTATGATAAAGCAGCCCAAGATGCCACCATAGGTACTATTAATAAAAAGATTGACGCCTTAAATATAAGAGATAAATACAAGATAACAATTAACGGAGAATAATTAGCTATTACTTTTGACAGCAAAAGTAATATAAAACTGCTTTGGCTGTAGCTCACATCTGGAAGCACTAATTACTACTTCTCTTTCTTATTTAAAATAAACTCACTCTATTACTATCGTAATAGGGTTCAGACACATTTTAAATATAGAGCATTTAAGTAGTTAATTAGCTTGCTGATGTTCGATGTCGGGGATAATGTTCCTAGAGCCCAGGCTGTGTTTGAAGCCCTCCGACTATCTAAGCAATCAGAAAAATCAAATATATTCTTAACATCTGGTTATTTTCAGCCAAGTCCAGCTCGGCTGGACCGATACCTTTAGGTTCGTTTAAGAAAAAACAGAAAGAAGAATATTATTTGATTGTGAAGGTATTGTTTAGCAGTCGGAAACTCTTTAAAGTTACTTTTGGGGTATTTAAAAGTAACAAATGCCTTACTGGCATCAGTAAAATAATAATAAATAAATTAACTCAGTGTTACTCGTGATGACAAAAGTGGAGATTAAATTATTTGTATTTTTTTTATGTTAGTTATAGATTCTATGGAGTTCTTGCTCATTCTTAACTCTACTGCTTCATAATTGTTCTTGGCTCTTATAATAAGTGTGTCATTTTTAATCATCACAGCCTCTGGGGTAATGCCAGTTTCGGTAGCTATTTGATTCTTAATGATTACTAAATTATCTGATTGTTTTTTAAGGCTAGAGTATTTGCTGGATTTAAGGTTTTCGCTAATATGTTCCATTATATTTTGATTATTTCATAGGCATTGATGTTTTTAGCTACGCTGGTGGCCGTAAGTATCGTCTGCTGGCTTTTTGATAGCTCAAGTAGGTGAGACTGCCTTCTGGCGTCTAATTCGCTTAGAACATCGTCTAGTAGTAATAGTGGTGGGGTGTTGGTCTTGGTGTTGATATATTCTATTTCGGCTAGCTTAATGGCTAGTGATAGCGTGCGGTTCTCGCCCCTAGATAATGTTTCACGGGTAGGGTACCCGTTAAGGCTAATGCCTAGCTCGTCTTTATGGGGGCCTTTGGCTGTATAGCCTATATTAATATCTTCATCGGTATGAAGTTCTAGTGATCTAAGAATATCTTCTTTAGATTTGGGTAGGGAATTAAGGTGGTCTATATGTACCGTATCTTTGTTAGCACTAATGGCAGAGTATTTGTTGCTCATTTGGGTATTTATAAACTCCACCAGCTCGTCGCGGTGGCGATAAATTGTCTCAATAGGCTCAGATAGCTGTAAATTATATATAAATAGTTGGTCTTTATTGTTTGAATAATTGTGCTTAAGACTATATAAAAGCTTATTGCGCTGGGTAAGGAGCTTATGAAATACATTAAGAGCCCTTAAATAGTCCTTAGATACCTGAATAATTATATTGTTAAGTAATCTGCGTCTATATTGTGGCCCATCTGTAATGATTTTGACATCGTCTGGCATAAATAAAACTATTGGTTGAATACCTACAATCTCTGATGGTTTTTTGGTAGCACCATTAAGGCTAATGGTTCGGGATATATAGTTATTATTATTTTTTATACGATATTCCAGATTATAGGGCTTGTCTGTGGTGTAGCCAATATTTATTTTGCTATAATCTTTATCTCTATTAATAAGTTGGGCTTGCCCCGACTTAAATGACTTGGTTATAAAACCATAATAGAGGGCTTCTAGAATACTGGTCTTGCCTGATGCGTTAAGGCCTATTATGGCAGTTGTGTGGGCTTTGAAATTTAGCTCTGTTAGTTTATGGGATCTAAAATTGGCGAGCTTAATGGAATTAATCATTAGCTTCTAAGGGGCATAATAATGTGGGTCTCTGTGGTGGTTTTGCTTTTAGGGCTTATTAGTAAGGGGTCAAGCTTGTCGTTAAAGCCTATTGTTACTACCTTATCGCTAATAACATTTAGAATGTCGGTGATGTATTTGGCGTTAATATTAATTGTGGTGTCAGGGCCGGTTTTTTTGATATCTACTGTAATGGTATTTTCTCCTACATCGCTGGTTTGGGCATCAATAGTTAGTTGATTCTTAACGATCTTGAGGGCAATTCCATGGGAGCTCTCACGGGCAAATACCGAGCTTATTTTAACCGCTTCTACCAACTTGTCTTTATCGCACTCAATGGTGGTGGCAGTGCTTACTGGTATGATTTTCTGGTAATCGGGATATTTTCCTTCTGTCAGTTGCGATATAAGCTGGCTCTCTCCTATAATAAAACAAATCTCAGATTCTCCTATTTTTATTTCTAACTCTCCTGGTTGTTCGGAGGATATTAACCTAAGTACTTCTTGGGCGGTGCGGGCAGGGATAATACAGCTCACATTATCGTTCTGGTTAAGACTGCTCTTGACCTCAGATAAACGGTAGCTATCGGTGCCAACTATAACCATTTGCTTGCCAACAATAAAAAGGTATAAGCCAGCCAGGACGGGGCGGGATTCGTCAATACCAACACTAACTAAAACTTTTTCTAGACTAGTTTTAAACGAGTCGGTATTAAAAATAATAGATTTAGTGTTGGTGAGTTTGGGTAGGGTAGGGAACTCGCTGGCTGATACACCATTGAGCCTGCTATGGATACTACTGCCCTTGATGGTTAGGGTGGTATCGTCGGCTATTAGTTGCAGGGTATCTTCAGATATTGAATTAACTAACTCTCCAAGTAGTCTGGCTGGGATAGATATCTTGCCTTCCTTCTCAACCTTAGCTCCTAGCCTGGTGGTAATAGCTAAATCTAGGTTTGTAGAGCTGAGCTTGAGGGTATTTTTATCTGTTTCTAACAAGATATTGCCCAGTACCTCAATGCTGTTTCGGCTACCCACTAGCCTAGAGCAAATATTAACTGCCTTTAATAAATTCTTAACTTTAACTGCTACCTTCATATAAAACTCCGTTTCTTAACTGTCTTATTTATTATATTAAATTTAATAGATAGTAGTAATAGTAATAGGCCCTGTGGATAGTGTGTAAAACTATTCTTTAAGCCTTTATATAAGCCAAAAGCATTAGGTATAAGTCTATGAAAAAAATTTAACAAAGTAGGTATAAACCCCCACTTACCAACAACTTTTAATAAATCAAATTCGTCAATAGTGGATTTATTGTGTATAAACAAAAGGTTTTTCACAAGATACCCACTTCTTATACACACACTTATCCACATACTTTAGCTCACCAATACTTTTTTAATGGATTGTATCTCTTGGCTCATAACAATATCTCTATCAAGCTGGGTGGTAATTTTTTTAACCCCGTGCATTATGGTGGTGTGATCCTTACCACCAAGACTTTTTGCTATTCGTGGGTAGCTCATGCCTAGCTCCTCACGCATAATAAACATCGCTATCTGGCGGGGTACCACAATCTCCCGGGATCGCTTAGTCCCCACTATGTCGTTATAACTAATTTCGTAGTAGTCGGCTGTTTTTTGCAAAACAGCCTTGGCATTAACCTTGACTTGTGTTTTAGATAGGTACATTCCTAGTATTTCTTGGGTACTAGCCAAGTTTATTGGTTGGCCATGAAGCCTGGAGTGGGCTATAACCTTGGTTAGCGCCCCCTCTAACTCGCGAATATTATTATCTATGTGGGTAGCTATAAACTCAGCCACATCCATACCTAATTCAATCTGTAGTGAACTGGCCTTATTCATTAGGATTGCCACTCTAGTTTCGTAATCTGGGGGTTGAATATCTGCCACCATACCCCACTCTAGCCTACTCCTAAGCCGTTCGGCTAGTGTTGGTATCTCCTTAGGCGGTCTATCGCTACAAAGCACAATTTGCTTATTTAATTGGTGGAGAATATTAAAGGTATGGAAAAACTCCTCTTGGGTTTTTTCTTTGCCAGCAATAAACTGCATATCGTCAATTAGTAATACATCTACACGGCGGTATTTATCGGTGAAGTTTTTACCTTTTCGGATAGCCGAGAGGAAGGTATTTATAAATTCCTCACTAGTACAATAAAGTATCTTACACTCTGGCTGGCGTTCATATATTTCGTTGCTTATAGCCCACAGCAGGTGAGTTTTGCCAACTCCAGCAGGACCATACAAGAACAGGGGATTATATATCTCCCCGGGCTTTTCACTAACCTGCTTGGCAGCCGAGAAAGCCAACATATTGCCAGAACCAGTAATAAAATTATCAAACTTATACTTTTGGTTGGGTCTAAAATCACCATAGGAGTCTAGGGAAGATTGTGATGATATTGAGCTTTGGTAACTACTTAAGTCTTTAATAATGGGCATCTTAACGGCTCTGGAGTTGTCGCTAATGGTAGAGTCGGCAATGTCACTAGCTTGTGATGATTGCTTTTTGGTGGTGTATTCTACTAATTTAACATTAGGCTCAATCTTAACAATAGCCTCAATAATTTGCTGGTGGTACTTGTCTTGTATCCATTGGCGTGTAAATATATTAGCAACATACACAACCGCCTTACTATCGCTAAGTTCGGCCAACTCTGTACCTTTCAGCCAGGTCTGAAAGTTAGCCTGCGATAAGACTATCTCCAGCTCTCCCAATACAGACACCCAAATTGTTTGAAGTTTATTATCCATATCACCCTCTTTTAATCCACTATACACTACATAGGTAGGTGTTTTCCACAACTTTATAACTAATAATTATAATATATTCATAACCTGTGGATAATTGAATTTTTTTTGGTTTTGTTATACAATAGTTCAGTTATGAAGCGAACATACCAACCAAAGAAACGCCACCGAAAACGAGTCCACGGCTTTATGAAGCGTATGGCCACCACAGCCGGAAGGGCTATCCTTAAAAGACGCCAGCGTAAAGGGCGATCACGGATAACAGCCTAAATGCTTAAGCGGACACACAGACTCCGCAAAAATAGCGATTTTCAAAGACTTTATAAAACAGGCCGACGGTTTGCCACGCCAAACTTAGCCATTTACTACCTGCCATCACATATGGATTATTCACAGGTAGGGTTTGTGGTATCTAAGAAAGTATCCAAAAGTGCTGTGGTGCGCAACAGCTTGCGACGCCGGGCTAGCGCGGTAACTGAAGAGCTCTACCCTAAATTAATTAAGCCCACCAAAATAGTAATACTTATTCGTCGAGACTTCTCGGCCATTAAGCCAACCAAAATCAAAGCCGAAATTATTAAACTAATAGGAACGCTAGCTAAGTGAAAAAGCTCTTAATAGGCACTATTAACATCTACCAGCGGACATTATCGCCCGATCATGGCCCTAGAAAAGCCAACTATCCATATGGCTATTGTAGGCATTATCCTACTTGTAGTGAATATTCCAAGCTTGCTATCATTCAGCACGGTGTAATTAAAGGGGTTGGAATAAGTGCCTTTCGTATAGTACAATGTAACCCGTTAGCTAAACCCAAAGTGGACTTTAGATTTATTAAAAAGGAGATGAGATAACTTGCAACCAATCATAGATATATTTAACACAATCCTGATAGCCCCCCTAGTTAATGCCCTATTCTTTATTTATGGTGTATTGCCAGGCCATGATTTTGGTATTAGCATTATATTGCTTACTATTTTAATACGCCTAATGCTCTGGCCGCTCGCCAACAAACAGCTTCATAGCCAAAAAAAGATGCTAGCCTTACAGGGCGATATATCCAAGATCAAGCAAAAGGCTGCTGGTGATAAGCAAAAAGAAAGTGCTATGCTAATGGAGCTATACAAACAAAAAGAGGTTAATCCTTTCTCGGCCTGTCTGCCCACTATATTACAACTTCCAATTCTAATTGCGATGTTTGTGGTGTTCCAGCAAGCCATCGGCTCAATTGCAAATGTTGAAAAGCTCTTATATGAGCCCGTTAAAAACCTAGCATATATTCAGCAAATAATTACCGGACAGATTGCCTATAATACCAATTTATTAGGAATTGTTAATATGGCTACCCCTAATTACCTAATAGCCATCATCGCTGGTATTACCCAGTTTATACAGGTCAAAATGATATCACCTAAAAAGCAAAAGACCGACACCAAGGACAGCCAGGCCCAAATGATGGCTATGATGAATTACACCTTCCCTGCCCTTACAGTCTTTATTGCCTGGACCCTACCAGCAGCCCTGCCAGTCTATTGGATAACCACTAATGGTGTATCAATACTTCAGCAATGGCTAGTGATGAATAAGGAAGTAGATACTATGGAAGAGATGGATGTGGTTAAGATTATTCGCAAAGGCGCCAATACTTCACCCACCAAAAAACTAGGCAAGCCTAAAATTAAAACAAAGATTACCCATAAGGGCAAAAAATAATGTCCGCAATTGATGCTAGGGATATTGCCCAGAAGGTATTAGACCTGATGGGCATAGCCTCTGTGGTCTCTATTGAGTCAGACGAGCCAATACAGCTTACTATAGATTCTAGCGATTCAGCACTACTTATTGGGAAGGGCGGAGAAACCTTGCGCGCCCTGCAAGCCATTATTAACTCGGCCTATCGCAGGGCAGACAGGGATATGGGCTATGTTGGAATTGACATCGCTGGCTACAAAAAAGAAAGGATTGAGAAAGTCCAGGCTATCGCCCAGGAGCTAGCCAACAAGGCGCTCACGACTGGTGAGCCCCAACACCTAAGCCCCATGAACTCATTTGAGCGACGCTCGGTGCATACCCTGCTTGCCAATGAGCCAGACATCATAACCGAGAGCGAAGGTGATGGGATGGGTAGGCATATAGTTATTCGCAAAAGATAATGAATACCACAATCACAGCTATCGCCACAGCGCCTGGGAGGGGAGCTATTGCTATAATTAGAGTTTCGGGGCCATTATCAGCCAAAGCTTTTAAAAACCTTACCAAATCTACCCCCCTACCACCACCCAATATCATTAAGCCAATCTGGATATACCACCACGGCATCAAGCTAGACCAGCCAATGATTGTGTATTTTAAGGCCCCCCAATCATTTACTGGCGAGGAGATGATAGAGATTCACTGCCACGGATCTAGGGTAGTTCAGGACCAAATACTCAGGGCACTCTTTGATATGAATATTGAGCCAGCTATGCCGGGCGAGTTTAGTCAGCGCGCTTACTATAATGGCAAGATAGATTTGTCTCAAGCCGAGGCCATAATGGAGCTAGTATCAGCCGAAAACAGCCAAATAGCCAAGCTAGCCACAAGGCAGTTAGCAGGGGAGTTTAGTAATAACATCAACCAGATAAGAGATGATATCACCAAGCTTAGCTCGGCCATTGCTGCCGATATGGACTTTTCCGAGGAAGACACACCAGTAGTTAGTAGAGAACAAATTGCAACTAAGCTCGCGGAATTTAATAATAAGCTCAATTTAATAAAAGCTAATTCCGAAATCCTACCAAAGCTTCGCGAGGGCGTGCATATTGCCCTGGTGGGCCTACCTAATGCCGGCAAGAGTACACTCCTAAACAAGCTCTTAGGCTACCAGCGCTCAATAGTCACCGATATCGCCGGGACTACCCGCGATACCATTTCTGAATCAGTTGAGATAGCTGGTATGCACTATCATTTCACAGATACAGCTGGGCTTAATAGCACCCCCGATGTAATAGAAAAGATAGGAATTCAAAAAACCATTGAGGCCATTAAGGGAGCTGATATTATTTTACTTTTGATTGCCCCCGACACTGAGCCTGCTACTAATAAATTTATAGCCCAGCATAAGCTTGCAAAGTGGCTAGATAATACTAAAACAATTACGGTCCATACTAAGGCTGATATACTGGATTTAAGTAAGCCCAGTACAGCTACCTCATCGGCAGGGAAGCTAAATATTAGCGCCACTACCGGTAAAGGGATAGACAAATTAATTAGTACAATTACCGATATCAGTAGCAATAAGGCTTATGGCGATATGCAGGTATTAACCGAGCGACAGGTCAATATACTATCTCGGGTAGAGCAGATAGTGGTAGGCATCGCTAGTAACCTACCCACGCTTAGCAATGATATTGTTAGCTCCGAGCTAGAGTCGGCAGTGGCTGAGCTTAACGAACTTACAGGCGAGCATGCTAACCAGCAAATTATAGATTCAATATTTCGTAATTTTTGTATTGGAAAATAAGTTATAGACTACCAATAATAGCAATTTTTTATTTAATAAACTTATCTTTACTACAAAAGTAACATAATAATAAATAATAATTTTTTTGATTAGCTATTACTTTTGACAGCAAAAGTAATATA
>JBCLLN010000005.1:0-58224 GCA_039738635.1 Candidatus Saccharimonadia bacterium
GGAGATGACATTACTTCATTGCAAAACTTTGTCCAGTCATCACTGACGGCATACACAATGTACTTTAATAAAAAGTACAAAAGGGTAGGTCCATTATTCCAAGGTGTGTTTAAAGCCTCAAAAATATCAAGCGACGCATATTTAATCCATATCAGCAGGTATATTCATCTTAATCCCAGACGGTATAAGGCATATTACTATTCAAGCTTGCAATATTATGTATCAAAAGAATCGCCAGCTTGGCTAAAGCCTCAAAAGATAATATCATTGTTTACATCTCCCAAAGAATACATGAAGTTTATTGAAAAGTATGACGATACGACAATAACTCATGACGACTTCGAACCAGAACTTGCGAACAAATAACATTTCATATGACACGAATCATCAGATGTAAAGGTGAGACCTTATATTCCTTACTAAACCTCAATATTATGTGACACATTGAAGTAAGTAGAATGGGGCTTAGTATACAGGTGCTCCATAAAACTATTGACATTTTATGTAATTGTAGTATAATTACACGGTTATCACCAGATACCCCGTTTGCGCGACGGACTCGCGTTGCACCCTACATAAGGAGACCACCCGATGAAACGGCTTGTTAGCCTGATCATGGTGCTTGGCCTCGCGGTCGGCATCGTTCTTGTCACCAACATCAAGAAGGTTGAAGCGTGGATGACCTCGGCTATGGCCGATGTCCGCTGCGCGGACAACCAAGTTCAGCTGTTCGGAACGTTTCTCAATGATGAGCCGGCAGTCCCAGCTGGTGCGATCAATGTCACGATTCGTGACACCGTTACCGGCAATGCCGTCCAACTGACGGTCGCCGGCCAGACAACATCACCGTGGCAGATCAACACTGGTTTGCTAACCACAGCCGGGTCGGAAGTTACAGTCGAGCAGCATTGGGCTGACGGAAGAGAGGATATCCATTCTTTCACCGTTCCCTACGGCGCGCTCGATTGCACTCCACCACCGCCCAAGCCGATGGGTGCAACCAGTGCTACCCAGCGTTGCGACGCAACCACCGGCACCTACATCGGGGATGTGACACTCGAGAACCCCGGCGAGATGGACTTCACCGTCCAGTCATCGTCGGATTTCCCGAGCACAACTCCCTGGTTGGCACGATCAGGCACGGCCGAGCGCAAGAGCTTCGTCATCCCAGGCAATGTGTCACGGTCGAGCTACCAGCTCGTTGGTGTCACACCTGAGGGCGAAACGATCATATTGCGAGGGGACATTACTCCAGTTATGAACGGCGAATGCTTGTTCGTACCTGGCGAAGGTCTTCCTCCTGCCAACCCGATCAGCACACCACCTTCGGCACCTCCGGAGCTGGCGTACACCGGGTCAACGTCGGCACTGCTGGCCATGCTGGGCACCCTTGCCCTTCTGGTCGGTGGTATCTGCATTTGCAAGACGCGTCAGCGTCTCACGGAATCTACGCTCTTGAACTAGGGTCCACACCGCGGTTTTGGGAGGGGAGCTTTACAGCTCCCCTCCGCCGCGGTTTTTTAATTGCCTTAATTATCTACTAGTAATTTAAGCTCCTAATAATCCTAATATCCTAATAAGTCCTATTAAGTAAGTATTCTTAATAAGTTCTTAATAAGGTCTCACCTTTACACCTGTAATATCGTGTCATCTGTAGTACACTAACAGTATGCCTGCTAGAAACACAGTTAAACACTATTCTTCCAATGCTTATTATCATATATATAATCGGGGTGTTGCAAAGCAATCAATCTTCCTTGACTCAGAGGACAAGAAGTACTTTCTGAAAATAGTAGCTCGTCATCTTGATCCGTCGAACACAGACCAACGCTATGATGGGGTAGTCTATAAAAAATACAATGCCAGTCTCGAGCTACTCAGCTACTGCCTAATGGGTAATCACTTTCATATGCTGTTTTACATGGGAGATGACATTACTTCATTGCAAAACTTTGTCCAGTCATCACTGACGGCATACACAATGTACTTTAATAAAAAGTACAAAAGGGTAGGTCCATTATTCCAAGGTGTGTTTAAAGCCTCAAAAATATCAAGCGACGCATATTTAATCCATATCAGCAGGTATATTCATCTTAATCCCAGACGGTATAAGGCATATTACTATTCAAGCTTGCAATATTATGTATCAAAAGAATCGCCAGCTTGGCTAAAGCCTCAAAAGATAATATCATTGTTTACATCTCCCAAAGAATACATGAAGTTTATTGAAGAGTATGACGATACGACAATAACTCAAGACGACTTCGAACAAGAACTTGCGAACAAATAACATCTCATATGACACGAATCATCAGATGTAAAGGTGAGACCTTATATAAAGGTGAGACCTTATATACCCCATTAAAGTCTTCTCCGCTCATTCATGCTCGAAGCTAGCTTCTGTGCCTGATTTCGCATGCGCCGAACCTTTCGCTTCGCTTTACGGTTCGACACACACATTCATAGCCATAGGTCGCTGCTCGACTTTCGTCAAGCAACAACCTATGGCTGGGACGGAAGGGGTCGAACCTTCGATCTCCTGCTCCAGAGGCAGGCGCCTTACCACTTGGCTACGTCCCATCGTTATAAACTAAGCTTTAATTTACAAACTAATCATGGCTGATTAGTTTTGGCATTTTTCGCTTAGTTACTGTTCTCGACAAAATAAACAACTCGCCAACGCTTTTTCGGATTTTTTGTCACCAGATAAATCTCAAAAGACATGTGTATTTTAGCAAAAAAAGGCAATATTTTCTAGGCTTCCATATCCTATAAGGCCAGAGTCTAGTAATCGGTTATCAAGGCAAATTATTTGCTATAATTATTAAATGAAAATTGGTATCTTTGATTCGGGCCTTGGCGGGCTAGTGATAACCCACGCTTTGGTCAAAAAACTTAGCCAGTATGACTTTGTATATTTAGGGGACACCGCTAGAGCTCCATATGGGAATAGAACCAAGGCTGACATATACCAATATACCCAACAAGGCCTAGAGTTTTTATTTAAGCAGGGCTGCAAGCTAGTAATTGTAGCTTGCAATACAGCTTCCGCCGACGCCCTGCGTGTAATCCAGCAAAGCTACCTGCCTAGCACCTGGCCGGACAGAAAAGCATTGGGTGTGTTGATACCTTCGGCAGAGGTAGCAGTCCAGAAAGGCCGTAGAATTGGAATTATTGCTACCACTGCTACCATTAAATCAATGGCCTTTGATAGAGAGATTAAGAAGCTTTTAGTTAGCGCAGTGATATACCATAAAGCCACCCCGCTATTGGTGCCTAATATTGAAGCCGATGAAATGGACATCGCAGAAGCGAATCTCAAAATATACCTTAAGCAGTTACTCAAAAATAATATTGATACACTAGTATTAGGCTGTACGCACTACCCATTATTAAAAGCCAGAGTGGCCCAAATTGTAGGGCCAGGTATTAATATTATCAGCCAAGACGATATTATTCCAAGCAAATTATCTAAATATTTATCTCACCACCCCGAAATATCATCATGCTTAACTCAAAATAGCACAATCCAATACTTTGTTACTAAGCACACTCCCACTATTGCCTCTTTAGCAATTAAGCTCTTTGGCTCAAAGGTCATGCTTAAAGAAGTTATTATCTAAACACTAGCTATAATAAGCAATAAGTAATATATACTAGTAGTAGCACCTTTTCAATCGAGCTACAAGGAGAGGACCATGGGCGTATTAAGCAAAACGGCCAAGGGCCGTCTCATTCTATCCGATAAAATACCTCGTTCTCCAGACGAGAAGATTAATAAAAAAGCTTCAATACCTTTCATTTTAGTGCATATATTGCCATTTCTGGCAATCTTTGCCGGTATTACATGGAAGGCAGTTGCGCTGGCATTTGTCCTCACTTGGGGCAGATCGTTTTTTATTACTGCCGGGTATCACAGGTATTTTGCTCACCGAGCCTATAGCCTCAATAGATTCTGGCAATTCGTTATGGCAGTCGGTGGCACCACAGCAGCCCAAAAAGGCCCGTTGTGGTGGGCGGCACATCATCGCGATCACCATCGCTATGCTGATACAGCACTAGATATCCACTCACCCCTAAAAGGTTTTTGGTGGAGTCACCTAGGCTGGATTCTTTGCGATAAGTATAACGATACTAAGTTTGATAGAATCCGAGATTATGCTAAATACCCAGAGTTGAGATTTGTAAATAAATATCAATGGGTTAGCCCCTGGGTTCTTGGCATAGCTTGCTTTCTATATGCAGGCTTGCCTGGTTTGCTAATCGGGTTTTTTGGATCTACTGTACTGCTTTGGCATTCTACTTTTTTGGTTAACTCATTGGCCCATGTTTGGGGAAGTCGCCGTTACGACACCAATGACACAAGCCGTAATAATATAGTCATAGCCCTACTAACTATGGGAGAAGGGTGGCACAATAACCACCACCATTTTTCAGGATCGGCTCGCCAGGGTTTTTATTGGTGGGAAATAGATGTGACATATTATGTCCTATTCCTCGCTCAAAAGCTCCACATCGTTCATGATCTGCATATAGTGCCTAGGGCCAAAAGAGAGTCCTGGAGGGCTAAAGTAGATTATTAAAAAAGCCTCGGAAAATTTCCGGGGCTTTCTATTGCCTGCTACTAGACTCGCAAAGTAATACAATCATTTTATCCTTTTTGCATATTATACAATATTCCAGGGAGACACCCTGGAACCAACCCTGGAATACGATGGAAGCAACCAGAACTTGCGAACAGATAACATTTCATATGACACGAATCATCAGATGTAAAGGTGAGACCTTATATTCCTTCTTATATTCCTTATCTTATATTCCTTATATTCTTAGAATAGTAGAATTATGAGTGGATGGTTGAGATAACACTCCGCCCGCCCCGCGTCTTAATTAGCAAAAAGATAGCTTTTAGGTAGCCCGACGAATATGCGGGGCAATCTATTATTTATGCTAAAATAATTGTTATGGATCGTAAAATTGATAGACCCCTAAAGCTAGTATTGGTACGCCACGCCGAATCCACCCGCAATGAGGCCAAGAAAGATGCAAGCTTCTTTGCAGATGAGTTTTCGCGTAATAAGGTTAAGGGTATAGCCGACGAAGCTGTGCCTCTAACTGAGGCAGGCAAAGCGCAGGCTAGGATTACTGGTCAGGTTCTCAAGCAAAGCTTTGGGCAATTTGACTATATATATCATTCGGGCTATCAAAGGACCGTTCAAACCGTGGACGAGATGCTTAAAAACTACACCGAAAGCGAGCAAGCCAGAATTAATGTTCGGATGAGTACATTTATTAGAGAGCGAGATGCTGGCTATGCCTACGATATGACTGAGGCTGAAGCTAGGCAAAACTTCCCATATATGGAAGAGTACTGGAAGACTTTTGGTGGTTTCTTTGCAGTTCCCCCTGGTGGCGAGAGTATTGCCCAAGTTTGCCAGAGAGTTTATTCATTCCTAGACACAATTTTTAGAGACAGGGCCGGCCAAACGGTGCTAGTTGTAACTCACGCTGGAGCCATAAGAAGCTTTAGGTTTATTCTAGAAAAATGGAACTACAATCAAGCCCTTAAATTTACTACTAATCAAAGCCCCTTAAATTGTGGCGTAACTGTCTATGATTATAATAAAGCCCAGCATCATCTTGAGCTAAAAACTTACAATACTATTTATTATTAATATTATATTATTTTATTTATTATTATTTATGTTACTTTTAAATACCCTAAAAGTAACTTTAAAGGGTTTCCGACTGCTAAACAATACCTTCACAACCAAATAATATTCTTCTATCTGTTTTTTCAGAACAATTCCCTAAGGAATTGGTCCAGCCGAGCTGGACTTGGCTGAAAATAACCAGAAGCTAAAAGTATATTTGATTTTTCTGATTGCTTAGATAGTCGTAGGGCTACACTTAATATCCCACCCCGACATCGAACATCAGAAAATGAGTAGATGTTTTAAGCTCATTACTTAAGAAGCTGTATGAGCTTGATGCGATAGTAATAAAGCGAGTTCTTCATAAATAAGGAAGTAAAATATCTATGAATGCTTATAGATGTGAGCCTTAGGAGGGCAGTTTTATATTACTTTTGCTGTCAAAAGTAATAGCTAAATAATAAAATAATAATTATATTTTATTCTAGGGAGACACCCTGGAATACTAGTTATTATCTAGAGATTGCCAGATGTACCAGCAGCTCACCGATTCATAGGGATGCCATTTGTTTTCTTGTGCCAATTTTTGGGTGTCTTGTGGCGAGGGGAGAGCTTTTAGACCATAAAGTTTTTGTATGCCGTTTTTTATGCCCAAATCACCATGGGCAAGTACGTCTAACCGCCCCATAGCAAACATCAAAAACATGTGGGCTGTCCATTCGCCTATGCCCTTAACTGCTGTTAACTCTGCAATAATTTCATCATTACTTAACGTGTTAAGTATATCTAGCTTAAGACTACCATTCTGTATGTGGCTGGCAAGATCACGCACGTATCTGGCTTTGGCATTACTGAGGCCAGCTGTTCTGAGCTCTTCTACCGATTTTTCTAAAATTTGTTTTGGCGTGGGAAAATCTGAACCAAACAAATCACAAAATTTACCACGAATACTACGTGCGGATTTTACGCTGAGCTGTTGGCTAATAATGCTTTCTACCAACTCTTGGAAATAGTTTTGGTGTGGCACGATTGTACATGCCGGGCTATTAGCAATAACTTTTGCAAGCACGACATCATGCTTGCTCAGATGCTTGGAGGCCAACTGCAAATTGGTTTTTGATGCAATTAACACAGGTATCAATACTATTTATTATTAGCCTTTGGTTTGTTAGTTTTAGCCCCCCTGATCTTATCTAGGGTTTTTTGTTTTACGGTATGATAGTGGTCCTTGGCTTTATTATGTATTTTTTGAGCCCAAACATATTCAGTGGCTAGTATTGCCAGCCCCATTATAATAAATACCAATCCGGGCCCTGGGGCAACAAGCATTATGATTCCACCAATTAGTACGACGAAGCCAGCTATGGTGATTATTATTTTTTTCGCACTTCGCTTGAAAGTTTCCATAAAAACTATTTTACCATAAAAAAAGCCCGCCTGCAATCTGTAGGCGGGGTAAGTAGGGATAAGCTGGTTAGCCCTGTGGTTGAGAAGAAAGTTTTAGTAAACTCTGATTGAGCGAGGTTGGTTCTGAGCCATTACAGACCTCTGCTACAAGCACACTAATTTGGGTGGGACAGGCGTGAGTACCAGAGCAACACCTTGCGTTATGCAAGAATTGTCTGTAATTATTACTTCCCCCTTGCAAGCTTGCCTCTAAGATATCTAACCGCGCAAACTTGCTTTGCTTTTCTAATCTTTTCGACATCAAGCCTATCAAGCAGGGCTTCCCGTCCAAAACTCTTTTTAGAATTGAAACTTGCTGGGCAAATCTGCTCCTTCTAGGCTTTTGGTGAGATACTAGAATGCCAAAATTTGTACTTTGAGTCAAGAGTAAAATTAGGCTAGCTTAGTGATATTATTAGTATCATATAAGATGTATGATAATGGTGATGCTTAAAAAAATAAGCTCTAATTTTAGATATTATAATTTTGCGCTAGTTTTAGCTGTACTGACTGGCTGTTTAGCTTTGGTGGTTGTTGGTCAGGCTAGGCTAGCCGAGATCGGAGTGATAGCAATTGCGCTTGTGGCCATTATTCCAGCTATGCGCGATATGATTCGTACTTTAATGTCTGGGCAGGTAGGAATTGATGTTATTGCTATCGCTGCGATATTGGCATCACTACTGCTCAATCAATACGCCGCAGCTGCGGTTATTGTCATTATGCTAACTGGGGGAGAGGCGCTAGAGGATTTTGCCAAAAACAGAGCCAAGCAAGAGCTTGATAGCCTACTGAAACGAAAGCCAACTATAGCTCATATTATTATCCACTCCAAGCTTGAAGATAGGGCGGTCAATAGAGTTAAGGTGGGGGATGCAATCCTCGTTAAGCCAGGCGAGATGATTCCAATGGACGGCAAGATATACAAAGGCAATACAGCAGTCGATGAGTCAGCCATAACGGGCGAAAGCTTGCCAGAAAATAAAAAGCCTGGCGAATCAGTACTTTCTGGCTCAATTAACCTTGATGGCGTGATAGAACTCCATGTCGCACTTGTTAGTAAGGACAGTCAATACGAGCAAATAATTAAACTCGTAAGTGAAGCAACCACTAAGAAATCCCCATTAGTAAGGCTAGCTGATGTCTATAGCCTGCCTTTTACCATTATCACCTTTGGGCTGGCAACACTAGCCTGGGCAATTAGTGGGGATCCCTTGCGAGCTCTAGCAGTATTAGTGGTTGCCACGCCCTGCCCACTACTTATAGCTACCCCAGTCGCGATAGTCTCAGGCATGAGCCGAGCAGCTAGCCGTGGAATAATCATTAAGAGTGGTGGTGTCTTAGAACAGCTTAGTCGCCTTAAAGCAGTCGCCTTTGACAAGACCGGCACATTAACACAGGGCCGGCCAGTTGTTTCTAGCATCAATAACTGTGGCGTTACTAAGCACGAGCTTTTAAGGCTTACTGCTAGCGTTGAGCAGTTTTCTAATCATTCATTGGCTCAAGTAGTAGTTAGTGAAGCAAAAAGGCATAAGCTAGCGTTAATTAGAGTTAGTGGCTCCAGGGAGTATCCTGGCAAAGGGATTATGGCTCACCTCAGCAAAGAAAAAATAATCATTGGAAGCTTTGAGTTTTTAGGTGAGCAGGGCGTTAATTTATCAAGCCCTGTTTGTGTCGGCCATAGTGAACATAACAATACCTCGCTATATGTTGCCCTAGATAAAAAATACCTAGGCTCAATAAGCTTTGAAGATCCCCTGCGCACAGAAGCGCAGACAACCGTCCAAAAGCTTCGGCGCCTTGGTGTCAAAAAGTTTATAATACTAACAGGCGATAGGAAGCAAGTTGCGGAGAGTATCGCAAAAGAGCTAAATATCACTGCTATTCATGCTCAAATACTACCCGCCCAGAAGGTTAGCTTACTGCTAGACGAAAAAAAGCGTATTAGCCCAATTGCCATGGTGGGGGATGGTATTAACGATGCGCCTGTTTTGGCCGCTTCAGATGTGGGAATCGCTCTTGGAGCCAAGGGTTCCACGGCCGCCTCCGAGGCTGCCGATGCCGTCATTATGCATGATGATTTGGGAAGAGTCAGCGAGCTAGTGGCAATCTCTAAGCGCTCTGTAGTGATAGCCAAGCAGAGTATTTTTGCTGGGATTGGTTTAAGCTCTGTTCTAATGGTCTTTGCTGTGCTGGGCTTTATTGCTCCTATTGCTGGGGCGTTTATGCAAGAGGCGATAGATGTGGTAGTAATATTAAACGCCCTTAGGGCCCGCTTTAGACCGAGGGGGATTAAGAGCTGATGTATCTGCGGATATTTCTCCCTAAAGATAAAACAGTTTTCACTCGGCCAGATTCACCCTAGGAATGGGCGATTTTAAAGTAAGCCATAGTATAATAACGATATATCAAGCATAATAACTATTATTAAAGACTGTAATATACTAACAAACCAAGGTTAGAACAAATGCCAGAGCAGATTCCAGATCAAAACCCACAAGGCCCCTCCAGTCCTAGTTCTAGCCCTAGCCCTAGCAAAGAGGAGCTGGCTGGTGCTAGATTATTGCATACTAAATACTCAGATCTTCAAAAATCTCCTGTCGTAGAACACTCCGTCGAACAGCGGCGACACAATAAAGAAAGAATACCCAATGAACCTGCTCCAAGGATTGAAGCCTGGCTGCAAGACTTGGATCGTATCCACACCGGCCGTGGAGCCAGCCCTGAACGCCAAGCTGCTCAGCCCGAAGTACTGGAACGCATCAAAGAAAGTTACCATCGCAACTACATCACAGGCACCGATAACGATTCGGTGATGCGCAAACTCCGCCACGATGCCCAAATAGCCCAAAACCAAGGTCACGGTCTGGCCGCAGATATTATGCAACGCGTCAATGGCCAAGTTATTGAACAAACCCGCCAAACAATACACCAAGACCAAGCCAACAGCCTCGACAAATGGTTAGATTATCTCTCCAGCGACGATGCCAGCTATCCCATGTGGTTTAAATACTATGTATTTCGTAATATCACTAAGCTGGCTGAATTTGATAAAGAAAAAGGCGAATTCCCCAGACGATCTAAAAGCACCACGGCCCCATTCCCGGACATCAATCGTGAAGCCTTGGCATATATGGAAGACAGCCTAGCCAAACACTATGGCTTACAGCAGCTTGACCCCAACCACCCCGAAGCCGCAATAGATCCAGCAATCAAAGAACTATTAGATAAAGACTCTAACTTTGCTAGCCTCTACAAGCGCACTATAGCTTATGCCGCCCCTAAAACTGCCGAAAACCTAGCTGTCACCGACGGACAATGGGTTAAATTCGACCAAACCAATGATACCGAGCAAGCAATGAAGCTCGCCCATAGCCTGCATGGCTATGGCACCGGCTGGTGTACAGCTGGCGAGGGCATGGCCGCCAGTCAGCTAGCTGCCGGAGACTTCTACGTCTATTACACTAAAAGTGAAGACGGGCAGTACAGTGTACCGAGGGTGGCGATACGAATGAACGGTAGAAGTATTGGTGAAGTAAGGGGCATTGAAGCTGACCAAAACATGGAAGGCCCGCTCCTACCAATTGCGGAGGCCAAGATGAACGAGGTAGACCCCCAGGGCGCCGAGGCTTACAAGAAGAAGTCGGCCGACATGCAAAAGCTGACAGCTATCTATACCCGCCACACTACTAGCGCAGAACTTACTAATCAAGATCTCCGATTCCTCTACGAACTAGATGGCAGAATAGAAGGCTTTGGCTACGAGCGAGACCCTAGAATAGAGCAGATCCTTGCTGATAGAAATGATAAGGCTGATTTATCTCTGGCGCTGGGCATAGATGAAGCTAAAATAAGTATAACCATAGCAGAGGCCTTAAGTGGTGACATACTCTACCATTATGGTGACCTCGACCTCCACATCCTCACCAGCGCCCATGGCCCAACCCTCTCCACCATCGGTGGCGACCTCACCCTCCCCAGCCTCACCAGCGCCGAGGGCCTAATAACCCTACCCACCACCATCGGTGGCTCCCTCAGCCTCAATAACCTCACCAGCGCCCATGGCCTAACCCTCCCCACCACCATCGGTGGCGACCTCAACCTCAGCAGCCTCACCAGCGCCAAGGACCTAATCCTCCCCACCACCATCGGTGGCTACCTCGACCTCAATAGCCTCACCAGCGCCAAGGACCTAATCCTCCCCACCACCATCGGTGGCGGCCTCGGCCTCAGTAGCCTCCCCAGCGCCAAGGACCTAATCCTCCCCACCACCATCAGTGGCGACCTCAACCTCGATAGCCTCCCCAGCGCCAAGGACCTAATCCTCCCCACCACCATCGGTGGCGGCCTCGTCCTCCACAGCCTCACCAGCGCCAAGGACCTCACCCTACCCACCACCATCGGTGGCTACCTCGACCTCGGTAGCCTCCCCAGCGCCGAAAGAGATGCCCTCTGCGCTAAATACCCTGATATATATATCATCTAGTTAACAAAATATCTTTAGGCTAATTTACTGGATTTACCCTAGGAATGAGTGATTTTGCATAAGTCCAGTTAGGTCCAATTAAGTTGCAGGATTCTTTGATTTACTAGATACTAATAAGTATGAAAACATCACAGCTTTTTACTAAGACCACTAAAAGCGTTTCGGCCCAGACGGAGTCTATTAATGCTAAATTGCTCACTAGGGCGGGCTATATCTACCAGGAGATGGCTGGTGTATACGCCTATCTTCCATTAGGGCTAAGGGTAATTAAAAAAATTGAAGCAATCATCAGGAGCGAGATGGATAAGATTGGACAGGAAATATTATTACCATCACTCTCTAGCAGGGACCGCTGGCATGCTACCGAGCGTCACGATAGTCTTGATGTTTTAATGAGCACTAAGGCAGCCAATGAATTGGCACTTGTAAAACATAGCGCAGAGTATATTCTTAATCCCACCCACGAAGATATTATTACTCCGCTGGCTAAACATTTTCGCACTAGCTATAAGGACTTTCCTTACGCTATGTATCAATTCCAGACAAAGTTTCGTAATGAGCCTAGAGCAAAGTCTGGCTTAATGCGCTGTCGGGAGTTTATTATGAAAGACCTCTATAGCTTTCATACCACAGAGGCTAGCTTGAACGAATTCTATGAAATAGCTAAAGAACACTATTTCGCTATCTATCAGCGGCTGGGCTTAGGAGATAAGACCTTTATTACAGTTGCCTCTGGTGGTGATTTTACCACCAATTACTCCCATGAGTTCCAAACAGTTCTTAGCAGTGGCGAGGATGATATATATTTAGATAGAAAAAACAAAATAGCCTATAACAAAGAGGTAGTAACTCCAGCCGATGCCAAAAAGCTAGGTGTGGATTTTGATAAGCTCGAGAAGGTTAGTGCTAGTGAGGTAGGTAATATATTCCCACTTGGCACTAAATTCTCCAAGCTACTTGACTATAAATATGCCAGCAAGGACAACAAGCAAGCTTTAGTATGGATGGGGAGTTATGGTATTGGTGTATCACGGCTAATGGGCGTGATGGCCGAGCTCTTTAGTGATGATAAGGGTTTGATGTGGCCAGAAGCTGTGGCACCATTTAGCTTTCATATAGTGGCATTACCAGACGATAAGAATATGGAGGTTGCTGTTAAAATTTACCATGAGCTTGGTGAGGATAATTGTCTATATGACGATAGACCAGCTGCCAGCACCGGAGAGAAATTCAGCGACGCTGATTTGATAGGCTGCCCGATACAAATCATTGTTAGCCGAAAAACCCTAGAGCAAAATAGCGTAGAGGTTATTAGTAGATCTGGTAAATTTGAGAGTTATATGTGTAGTATTGATGATGCCAGCTCAATATTAAAAAATCTTTCATAAATCCAGTATAGCCACAAGCATGTTAAGTATTTTTTAGTCTTTGAATTTGACGGTTACTACTTCTGGTTCCAGAAATATCCCAAATTTATTTTGGGCTAGTTGTTGTATTGTACCTACTAATCTATTGAGGTCTTTTTGGCTAGCCCCACCAACATTTTCTAATACTAGTGAATGGTTAGGGTCAATTCTAACTTTTTCGAAGTCTTTGGGCTGAATATTTAATAATTCTATCAACCACCCTGCAGCAATTTTATATTTATTTTTATTAAGTGGTATTATTTTGGTATCATCGGGGTAAGCCTTGACATTGGGATATGCCAACATTAGCTGCTCGGCCTTTTGCCTAGATACTATTGGGTTTTTGAAAAACGATCCGGCATTGGGTGCTACAGATGGATCTACGAATTTCTTGCTTCTTATCTCTAATACAGCCGAGCGTATCTGAGTAAGGCTTGGATTAGTAATGGATCTCTTTTCAAAATAATTTATTACATCCTTATAGCTAGGGATCGTGGGGGGCTTTTTGGATAGCTTAAATATTACATTGGTAATTATATAGCGCCCCTTTTGAGATGATCTAAAAATACTATCTCTGTATTTGAGCTTACAATCCTTCGTGGTTAGGCTAGCTAGTGCTAGAGTGCTAGTATCAAAAACCCCTACCGATAACAGGGTGTCCTTAAGCTCTTGTCCGTAGGCGCCAATATTTTGTACCGGCGCTGCCCCTGTCGTACCGGCTATTCCAGATAATGCCTCTACTCCTGCCAGCCCCATATCTATCATCCTGCTGACAACCCTATCCCAGTTCTCGCCAGAACCAACACTAATACATGTTTCATTCTGGTTACTAGAGACAATCTTGAAGCCCTTAATATTTATTTTAATAACTAGGCCCAGGTATAGCCCATCATCAAAAATGGTATTACTACCACCGCTAAGTATTATATGTTCTAAATCATTATCCTTGAGCCACATAAAAATTTCTGGTAATTGGCTCTTATTAGTAACCTTCACAAAGTATTTAGCTCTACCCCCAATCTTAAAGGTAGTTAGCTCGGAAAGGCTAACATTATTTTGCAACTTAAAATTCATAATAATTAATCTTACCGTATTATTTGCAAGTATCATAGTCTTGTAGTGAGCTGTAGGACTGTATTATAATGAGCTTAAAGAGCTGAATTGTTAATAAAAGTTAGGAGTAAGGCCAATGAAGGATTTAGCAAGTAGAGTTTGTTCTGTATGCGAAGGGGGAACACCACCATTGACGCATTCCCAGATTGTCAAGTATAACGACCAGGTCAGTGAGCAGTGGGAAGTACTTAAAGACTATAGTATCAAAAGAAAGTTTAGATTTAAGGACTTTAAGGAGGCGATGGTGTTTGTTAATAAGGTTGCCGATATCGCTAACCATGAAGATCACCACCCAGATATTTATATTTTTTATAATATCGTTGATATTGAGCTATACACGCATGCCGTAAAAGGCCTTAGTGAGAATGATTTTATCATGGCCGCCAAGATAGATAAGCTGTGATCATTTTCTAGACTATTGCTAATCAGCCAGCTAAGATAGCTTCTTTGCTTCCTATTCCCTCAATCCAGTCCTCTTCCAGCTATTGTTATATGAATAATGACTTACCAGAAGTGGTAAACATATTAAAAGTATACTCAAATACTCTACGTAACTGGGACAAGGACGGTTCACTCAAAGCTATACGCATAGGTGAACGCAATATACGCTGGTGGAAGAAATCGGACATTATAAAGCTCTTAGAGCTAGGCGAGTAATTATTACTAAAATAAAAACCACCCTTTTTATGGGTGGTTTTTATTGGAAATACCTTGAGTACTATTATTTAGTAACTTCAAGAATCTTGAATGTAGCAGTCTTCAACGCCTCTAACTTGCCTGACTCAACATATTTAAAAGCTTTTTCTGACACGCTTTGTCCAGGTTTTAAGTCTGAGACATACACTGTATCATCAGCTATACGGGTACCATCAGCACCTACCGCTTCAATCTTTACGGTGTAGCTAGCCTTTTCTGATGACTTATTCTTGATAGTTACTGGTAATTCAGTAGTGTCGTCGTAATTAAAACCCGCTTCCGCACCAGGATTAAATACGAACTCACCAAGCGTAACATCTACGCTAGTCTTTAACAGCTTATCTGTATTGGTGCCGTCAAAGTCATTGACCGTCTCTGTTACTGAGTTGCTAACCTTATCCGCAACTTTACCGTAAAATGATTGAGTTGCTAGGACTACGACGCCAGTAAGAATGGAGAGGATTATGGTTGCAATAGCCAAACCCTGACCGACTTTTTTGCCTTTTTTTATCGCTATGAAACCGATAATACCAAAGATCAACGAAATGATAGCAAAGAAAAAGGACACATTATTCAAAATTGGCACCCATGATCCTAGTATGGCTAGTATCGCTATTATGAAGCCCGCTATCGCAAGTCCCGATGTACGTTCTGTTTTGTCTTTACTCACAACAATCTCCTTTTTAGTTTATTCGTATTTATATACGATTGCTCATTTCTATAGCTTAGGTGTAAAAACAAACCTCCGTTGAATTGAAAAATATATACGAGGTTATTATAACATGACAATCCGTTAAATAATATCTTTTTTATTTTATTACTTTAAGGAATCGGTCCAGCCGAGCTGGACTTGGCTGAAAATAACCAGAAGTTAAGAACCTATTTGATCTTTAAAGATTGTTTAGATAGTCGGAGAGCTTCAATCACAGCTTGGGCCCTAGAAAATATCCCCCCGACATCGAACATCAGAAAATGAGTAGCTGCTTTAAGCTCCTTATTATGAAGTTGTCTAAAGCTTGATGCGATAGCAATAAAGCGAGTTCTTCATAAATAAGGAAGTAATACAGCTATGAATGCTTATAGATGTGAGCCAAGTCGGGCAGTTTTATATTACTTTTGCTGTCAAAAGTAATTAAATAATAATAAATAAATTAATTAACTCAGTGTTACTTTTAAATAATTTTAATTGTTTTATTACATTTGGCATCAAAAGTGGATATTAAACATAATAATTATATTATTTAGCTATTGCATATAAAACATAAGAATTTTGTCACAATAATATATGCAGGCTCGTTACAAAGGGTGTATAATGAAGATACACCGCTTTTATTGAAAGGAGGTGAAAGGATATGAAGAGACGCAAAACTTTGAAGCAGTTTCGCAGGATGCAACGCAACCTGTTGCATGATCGTCAAATTGTGGAAGACATCTTAGATGAAATGGCCACGGCATGGGCTATTCGCGCTGAGGCTCTACAAGCCAGCACATTAGCAACAAGAGCCACTAAAAAGTCAAGCTAAGCAAGGCTATAAAATCTTGTTAGATATAGAAGTGTGCATTTGGGTGATTCTTCACACGGGTATTATTAGAGCCCAAAGAATCAATCGTCCAAATGTCGTTTTTATGGCAAAATCTAGCATACAATCAGCACTAACATATTCTGGTGGCAGTATTTTTGCTATAATTAGTTTATGATTAATTTAATCTCATGGAATGTTAATGGTATTCGAGCAGTCATTAAAAAAGGTGAGTTTGCCAAATTAATACAAACCTATCATCCTGATATACTGTGCCTTCAAGAGATTAAGGCCAATAAAGAACAGGTTGAGATAGACCTAGCTGGGTATCACGCGTACTGGAACTCGGCCGATAAAAAAGGCTATAGTGGCACGGCAATCTTTAGTAAAGTTAAACCTCTCAGTGTGAGTTATGACTTCACCGATATTCTAGCCAAAAAGTATAATTTGATTGATACCCAAGACAGAGATAGTAGCATGGAGGGCAGGGTCATATCAGCGGAGTTTCAAAAATTCTATGTAGTCACGGCTTATACCCCAAACTCTAAAGACGATTTAAGTCGCCTAGAGCTACGCCATCAGCACTGGGACCCGGCTTTTCTAGAGCATTGCAAGGAGCTAGAAAAACACAAGCCAGTGTTGGCTTGTGGTGACTTTAATGTTGCCTATAGCGAGGACGATCTTGCTAGACCCAAAGCCAATATCGGTAAGCATGGCTTTACCAACGAAGAAAGAGCTGGCTTCCAAGCCCTCCTAGATGCTGGTTTTATTGATACATTTAGAATCTTTCATAAAGGCAATGGACATTATACCTGGTGGAGCCATTGGGGTAATGCTAGGGCTAACAATGTAGGGTGGCGCATAGACTACTGGCTCTCCAGCAAGGCCCTTAAACCCAGCATAAAAAAGGCCGACATTTTTGCCGATCAGCTCGGTAGCGACCACTGCCCTGTGGCACTCACAATAGATGAATTATAGTTTTAGTTTAGCTACGCTATATAAAAAAGAGACTTGAAAATATACCACTTATAAGATATAATTTATACTCATTATGGCAAAGAATACCAAGAGACAAATTACAATCATCAAAAATAAAGCCACTGGAAGCAGATATTTTACTTCCAAGAATACTTTAAATACTCCAGACAAAATAGAATTTAAGAAGTTTGACCCTAAGACCCGCAAGGTTGAAACCTTTGTGGAAGTTAAGTCTAAACTTAGCTAAGTCCAGTTAGGGCTTACTTTAAAATTGCTCATTGCTATAAGGGGCAAAAGAGCTTTAATGTAAGTCCGGTATAATAACGGCGCATATAGTATAATAACAATACATATAAGCATAATAATGATTGTTAAAGACTGTAATATAGCTAACCAAGGTTAAAACAAATGCCAGAGCAGTTTCCAGACCAAAACCCCCAAGGCCCCTCCAGTCCTAGTTCTAACAAAGAGGAGCTGGCTGGTGCTAGATTACTGCATTCTAAATACTCAGATCTTCAAAAATCTCCTGTCGTAGAACGCTCAGTCGAACAGCGACGACACAATAAAGAAAGTATACCCAACGAGCCATCCCCCAGAATTGAAGCCTGGCTGCAAGACCTAGAGCGTACCCACACCGGCCTTGGAGCCAGCCCCGAACGCCAAGAGGCTCAGCCCCAAGTGCTAGAACGCATCAAGGAAAGTTACCATCGCACCTACATCACCGGCACCGATGATGGTTCGGTGGGGCGCAAACTCCACCATGAGGCCCAAATAGCCCAAAATCAAGGTCACGGTCTGGCCGAAGATATTATGCAACGCGTTAATCATGAAGTTATTGAACAAACCCGCCAAACCATTCGCCAAGACCAAGAACAAAGCCTTGATAGGTGGATAGATTATCTCACTAGCGACGATGCCAGCTATCCTATGTGGTTTAAGTACTATCTATTTCGTAACATCACTAAGCTGGCCCAGTTCGACAAAGAAGCAGGTGAATTCCCCAAACGATCCAAAAGCACCACGGCACCATTCCCAGACATTAATCGTGAAGCCCTAGCATATATGGAAGACAGCCTAGCCAAACACTATGGCTTAAAGCAGCTTGACCCCCACCACCCCGAAGCTGAAATAGATCCAGCAATGAAAGAACTATTGGATAAAGACTCTAACTTTGCTAGCCTTTATAAACGCACCATAGATTATGCCGCCCCTAAAACTGCTGAAAACCTAGCTGTGACAGACGGAGAGTGGGTTAAATTCGACCAAACTGATGATCCCGAGCAAGCCAAAGAGCTGGCCCATAGTCTGCACGGTTATGGAACCGGCTGGTGCACAGCTGGGGAGGGCATGGCAGCCAGTCAGTTATCGGCTGGAGACTTCTATGTCTATTATAGTAAAAGTGAAGATGGGAAGTACACCGTACCTAGGGTGGCGATACGAATGAAAGGCAGAAGCATTGGTGAAGTAAGGGGCATTGAAGCTGACCAAAACATGGAAGGCCCACTGGTACCGATTGCTGAGGCCAAGATGAACGAGGTAGACCCCCAGGGTGCCGAGCCTTACAAGAAGAAGTCGGCCGACATGCAAAAGCTGACAGCTATCTATACCCGCCACACTACTAGTGTAGAACTTACCAATCAAGATCTGAGATTCCTCTACGAACTAGACGGTACAATACAGGGCTTTGGATATCAGCGAGACCCTAGAATAGAGCAGATCCTTGCTGATAGAAATAAGAAAGCTGATTTATCTCTGGTGCTGGGCATAGATGAAGCTAAAATAAGTATAACCGCAGCAGAGGCCTTAAGTGGTGACATACTCTACCATCATGGCAACCTCAGACTCTACGGCCTCACTAGCACCGAGGGCCTAACTCTCCCCACCACTATCGGTGGCGACCTCACCCTCCCCAGCCTCACCAGCGCCGAGGGCCTAACCCTACCTAACTCCATCGGTGGTGGCCTCGACCTCAGGAGCCTCACCAGCGCCGAGGGCCTAACCCTACCTACTGCCATTGGTGGCTCCCTCAGCCTCAATAACCTCACCAGCGCCGAGGGCCTAACTCCCCCCACCACCATCAATGGCTACCTCTGGCTCAGCAGTCTCACCAACGCCGAGGGCCTAACTCTCCCCACCACCATCGGTGACTACCTCGTCCTCAGTAGCCTCACCAGCGCCGAGGGCCTAACCCTACCTAACTCCATCGGTGGTGGCCTCTTCCTCGACGGCCTCATCAGCGCCGAGGGCCTAACTCTCCCCACCACCATTGGTGGTGACCTCGGCCTCGGCAGCCTCACTAGCGTCGACAAACAAGCCCTCAGAGACAAATACCCACAGTTAGCTAGTAAAATAATTTAAGAGCCCAACCCAACAGCTAGTAATCCTAAAGTAAGTGTCATTACTAACCCTAAAAGCCCCATATATAAGAGAGTTTATATATTTTGTAAATTTGCCATCTGATAAAGGCCTGGCCTTTTCCAGATGGGAGTTTTACAGATTTGTGACTTCATAGCTTAGCTCATCCGTTATTTCTTGTGTTTTTCATAGTTAGCGATAAATTCCTGGTAAGCTTCTCTGCTGGAATAGTTGATCAAGTAGTTTTTCTGTCTGAAGCCACTCCGGCTCGCTGGCATTTCTATAAAGCCCTAGCTTAAGTAACTTGAATCATTATCTCAAAAAGCATATAATTGTAAGTATTATTCTAATTAAAATAAACGGAGGAAGTATGGCAAAAAAGTATGGCCATGTAATTGAGTTTTATGGAGAGAACTGCCCACACTGTATGAGTATGAAGCCAATAGTCGCCGAGATAGAATCTAAGACGGGTACTGAAATTGAAAAGCTAGAGGTCTGGAATAACAAAGAAAACGCCCGCAAAATGGAGTCCTATAGTGATATTATTAGCGAGGCCTGTGGTGGATTCCCGGGAGTTCCATCATTTGTGAATGTAACTACCAAGCAGGCGCTATGTGGAGCCCACGACAAAAAAGACATTATTGAACTTATGCAAGGAGCAGACTGTAAGGGTAATGTTTGCAAGCCGCATAGCAAGAACAAATAGGGTAGTGTAAAATAATAAGCATAAGATATATTATGCTTAAATCAAATAGGCTCAGAGCTACTAAACATATGAAACATAATAGATTGGGCGCCCCCAAACCACCATCTAGGTTTCTTTGGCTGATGGAGGCAATGTTTGTTTGCCTAGGGGTGCTTATTGTCCTTTCTATCATTATTATGATTTACCTAGCAGTATCTAATCAGTTTAAAGCCCAGGACGCTGCTAGAATAATATCAGGCATTATTCCTACAGAAGAAGCCAGTATGGATTATAAAAAGATCCACTCCACCCTTGGTTTTGAGCTCACCATCAACGATAAGCTCCAAGACGCTGAGGCCACTATTGCTGGCAGTAAGGTGATAAAGAGTGGCAATACTGTGTTCAGCCCAGATAGCTACCTGGTCGTAGATGTTTATAAAGATACCTCAAATCAGCTATCGTCTAGCAAAACTGACCCCACCCACGCTCGCTCCATCTACTTGAGCATCCAGACAAATGACAAGAAGACCATCATAGAAGACCTTAGAAAAGAATACGGCCCTAATATTAAAGATAATAATCTATTAGGTAAATATTATGCCCCAGTTAGCGATCAAAACAAAACTTATACCCTTACCAAGTCCGAGGAGGTAACTGTGGGGGGCAATGAATTTCTCAAAAATAGCTTTCAAGTATCTAATAACCAATCAATAAAATACATTTCTTATCGGACTGACTATATCACTGCTCAAAATGGTCGTCCCTACATAGCTACAATTTATTATAGTGCAGGAGCCGACCCTGACGATTTATTAGCCTTTAATGACATTATAGAATCGCTCAAGTTTTATCCACCAGAAAATAGCGCTAGCCTTACTAATTTAAATAACAAACCAGACAAGCCCACCCAGCAAGCTAGCTCAATACTCAGTGGCTTTATAGCTCACGCTGCCAGTAAGCCATTATCTAAAGACCCAGCCATTCAGGTCGTGGCTAAGAATATGCCAGCAGTAGTTCGTATTGCTTCGACTAACTGCGTTGACTATGAATTAGCATTAGGTACAGCAAAGCAAGGTTTTACCGGTGGATGCTCGGGGGCATTTGGCTCGGGCTTTATTATTAGCCCCGATGGGTATGTGGCAACGAACGGCCATGTGGTGCATTCTTCTGCCGTTGATGTGCTCAGGGCCAACATTGAGTTTAGAAATCTGGCTACTATTAAGAGCTACTTGAGCTTTTTAGTAAAGACTACTTTTGTCACTCAGGATAGCGCTGATGCATTTTATGCTAGAGTAGTTAGCAATGACGATACGGCATTACAACCAATTTTAAACTCACTTGAATGGCAGGAATTGGAGGAAACATCAATAACTGAGACAAAACAAGCAAGTTTCTATGCAGTCCAGCTGTCTAATCAGGTTGTCATCTTTGATGAGAAAAATTTACAGAATTTTAATTATGGGAGCACAATAGTAAGAGCCAAACTAATAGATAAAGATTATGATCCAAACATGACTGATGAGGGTGGTTTTAAGGGCTCTGATGTTGCAATCCTTAAAATGAATGATCAAAAAAGCTACCCATTTGTTCAGCTTGGTAGTATTGACGGCTTAGGAGCCGGAAGCCCACTGACAGTTATAGGCTTCCCTGGAGTAGCCGAACATAATTTAGTAGTAGATGAAAAGCAAAGTATCCCCACTGCTACGGTGGGGCAAGTTAGTGCCATTAGAGATGCCAAAGGCACCACTAATAAACTTATCCAGTCTGACGTTGCAATAGGCTATGGCAATTCAGGCGGCCCCGCCTTGAATCAGGATGGAGAGGTTGTAGGCTTAGCCACATATACCGTATCAGAAAATACCTCTGGAGATGGCGCGAAGGTAAATTATATGAGGGATATTGCAGATCTCAAGGCATTACTAAAAAAGAACCACATTACATTACCAGCAACTGCTGAGGGTGGTCAGAAATTATGGGAGCAAGGTCTAGAAAAATTCTCCAATGCCTATTATAGCTCTGCAATAGCGGACTTTAGTAAGCTTAAGTCTCAATATCCGCCACATAGGCTTGTTGATAGCTTTATAGCCAGGGCCGAAACTGCCAAAAAAGACGGTAAAGAAGCCACTCCACCAGAAGTATATTATATGATAATAATTGTAGCAGTGGTTGTGTCTGCTGCTGGCATAATTCTATTCTTTGTAATTCGCCACCATAGGGGGCGCAAGGTTGCTCATGAAGCGTATATGCAAAAGCTAGTAGGTATATCTGCTAGGGCCCAGCAATCAGCTATAGAACCGGCTACTTTAATAGCAGAGCCAGCCATCAGACCTACTCAGACTAGGAATATAGATATGCTTTCCCTATCGCCAGCTCCACCAAATACTAGAAACAATTTAAATAATCAGCCTCCACCCCCACCACCGAGGGGCTAAAACTGCTATAATGAGAATAGCATAAGAACTAAGGGAGGAATAATTAAATGATAAGAGTTGCAATTAATGGCTTTGGGCGAATAGGCCGTAACGCATTTAAGATTGCTAGTGCCAATCCCAAACTAGAGGTAGTCGCAATTAATGACCTAACTGACACCGCTACATTAGCCCACTTGCTAAAATACGATAGTAATTATGGAACTTACCATAAGCAAATTACTAACACCCCAGATAGTATCATAGTAGATGGTCATAGCATCAAAGTTCTAACCGAGCGAGACCCCGCTAAATTACCGTGGGCTAAATTAAATATTGATGTAGTGATTGAATCTACGGGATTCTTTACTTGTGTTGAGGATGCCAATTTGCACATCAAGGCCGGTGCCAAACGAGTAGTTGTATCATCTGCAATCAAGAATGATGAAGGCAACGCTAAGGCCGGTAATTTCTTGATAGGAGTTAATGAGCATGATATGTCTGACCAAGAAATTATCTCTAATCAATCATGCACCACCAACGCCATTACGCCCATTGCATTCGTGATTGAAAAAGAGTTTGGAATTGAAAAATCTTTAATGACCACTGTCCACGCCTACACAGCTTCTCAGGCTCTTCAGGATGCACCCAGTAAGGATTTGCGTGAGGGTCGCAATGCAGCAGAGAATATTGTGCCCACCACCACCAATGCCACAGTGGCAGCTACCAAGATACTACCCAATCTCAAGGGTAATTTCCTGGGACTTAGCATTAGGGTTCCAGTACAAGTAGTTTCAATCGCTGATTTCACTATTGTCACCAAGCGTAATACAACAGCCGAGGAAGTCAATGCAGCACTGAAGAAGGCCTCAGATTCACCCGCGATGAAGCATATTCTGGCTTATACCCAGGAAGAGTTAGTATCAAGTGATTTTATAGGGAATCCCCACTCAGCTATTGTTGATTCTAAGCTTACTCAAGTTGTGGGTGGTAATCTGGTTAAGGTTGTTGCCTGGTATGATAACGAATGGGGTTATTCCAATAGACTGGTAGAAATGGTTGAGCTGACGGGCGAGAAGATAAAATAGTATGAAGGTCTTTATAGCTGCTGATCATGCTGGGTTTATTAAAAAGGATGAACTAGCCAAAAGACTAGAGGAAAATTATCAAGTATTTGATATGGGGCCATACAAACTAGACCCAAATGATGACTACCCAGTATATGCCAAGAAGGTTGCACTGGCAGTTGCCCAAAACCCCGATTCGATGGGCATATTAATTTGCTTGAGTGGGGAAGGTATGGCTATTGTGGCAAATAAAATCAAAGGCATCAGAGCAGCAGTGGCCACCAATAAAACGCATGCCACAGAAACTAGGGCAGATAATGATACTAATGTACTGAGCCTATCGGCTAATGAACTATCCTCTAGGGAGCAATTAGACATTGCTACCGCTTGGCTGGATACACCTTTCTCGGAGTTGGCACGCCACAAGCGAAGGCTAGAGCAAATAGAGGCAATTGAAAAAGAGACTGGGCTATGACCAAGATTGTACCTGTTGTGCTTGTACATGATAAGAACCAGTACCAAGCTCGCCTAGCAATTATAAGGCAACTCACTAACAGGTTTCAGCTAGATATTATAGATGGCGAATATGTGGATAATAAAACCATCAACCTTAATGAAGTCGGCAGGCTAACCGATATTAAAATGGATGTTCATCTGATGGTTAAGGAGCCAAAAGCGTATATTGAGCAGGCCGTAGCCCTAAATGTTAATAAAATTATAATCCAATACGAGTGTGGGCAAGACATAACACCATATTTGGAACGGATTAGAAAAGCTGGCTTTAAGGCTGGAGTGGCATTTAACCCAGAAACCCAGCTCAGTAAAATTAAACCATTCAAAGAAATTGTTAGCCATGTTTTAATTATGGGCTACCCAGCTGGGTTTGCTGGCCAAAAGCTTGACCCTATGGTTTTTGATAGGCTACCAGAAGTCCGAGCCATGTTTCCACTGGCTGAGGTTGGGCTCGATGGAGGAGTTAACCTAAAAAATGCTAAAAAAGTCCTTCAGGCTGGCTTTGATGTGGTCAACATCAACACAGCAATTTTTGATAGTCCTGATCCATTAAGCCAATACTCTGAATTTTTGGGGTACTTGATATGATTCATACCACCCAAGAACTAGAGCTAATAGCTAATCAGATAAGACAAGATATTATTCATATGCTGGTAGAGGCGGGCAGTGGACACACTGCCGGCCCGCTAGGTATGGCAGATATCTTTACGGCGCTATATTTTGAAGTACTACGCCACCAGCCCAAAAATCCTAATTGGCCAGAGCGCGATAGGATGATATTGAGTAATGGGCATATTAATCCTGTACTTTATGCCACTATGGCTAATGCGGGGTATTTCCCTCGCTCGGAGCTTAAGACACTTCGCAAGTTTGGTTCTAGGCTTCAAGGCCACCCCGAGCGCACTAGACTACCCGGGCTAGAAACTACTAGTGGGCCACTTGGCAGTGGTATTAGCCAGGCATCAGGGATGGCCTATGGTTTGCGGATGGATTCTAAAAAGCAACAAAGAGTCTGGTGCTTGACTAGTGATGGTGAGCACCAAGAGGGTAATACCTGGGAGGCAATAATGTTTGCTGGTAAGAATCGCCTCAGTAATCTAACTGTAGTAGTAGATAGGAATAACATTCAAATCGATGGCATGACAGAAGATATTATGCCCCTAGAGCCTTTTGCTATGAAGTATCAAGCTTTTAATTGGCATGTCATAGAGATAGATGGCCATAATTTTCAGGAGATAATTTCGGCTATGGAGCAGAGTAAGGCGATTTTTGAAAAGCCGACTTGTATCATAGCCCACACAATTCCTGGCAGAGGCGTTGATTTTATGGAATTTGATTTTAGATGGCATGGTGTGCCACCAGGATCTAAAGACTTTTCTGGAGAGCCACCTAGGGCAGTGCAGGCCAAGGCCGCACTAGAGAGGCTACGAACGCTTAATGGCAAGATACGGAGTGAGCATGAATAGTAGTGCTAAATTAAATCCAGATTTATTCACTGCCAAACTTGAGCTAGTACCTATTCGTAAAGGTTTTGGTGAAGGCTTGGTGGAGGCCGGCAAAAATGATGACTCAGTTGTGGCACTTACGGCTGATCTGATAGAATCTACTCAGGTAGAGCCCTTTGCAAAAGCATTTCCAGATAGGTTTATAGAGGTTGGGGTAGCTGAACAAAATATGGTTACACTCGCCAGTGGCCTAGCGGCTGTCGGGAAAAAGCCATTTACCACTAGCTATGCGAGCTTTAGCCCCGGACGTAATTGGGAACAAATAAGAACAACAATTTGCCTCAATGACAGGAATGTCAAGATTATTGGCCATCATTCTGGTGTCTCTGTTGGCCCAGATGGTGCCACCCACCAAATGCTGGAAGACATTGCTTTAATGCGCGTTATGCCCAATATGACAGTAATTGTGCCTTGTGATAGTATTGAAGCCCGCAAAGCCACCATTGCCCTAGCTAAGACTACCGGCCCCGGCTATTTGAGAATAGCCCGCGAGAAAACAGCAGTAATTACAACCGATGCGACACCATTTGAGATAGGCCAGGCCCAGCTTCTGAGGGAGGGGAAGGATATTAGTATTATTGCCTGTGGCCCACTAGTGTATGAGGCGCTATTGGCAGCTAAAGAGCTCGATAAGCTTAACATTAGTACGGAAGTCATTAATTCCCCATCCATCAAACCCCTAGACAGCGCGCTAATACTAAGCAGTGCTAAAAAAACCAATAAAGTCATAACTATCGAGGAGGCCCAGGTAGTTGGCGGTCTAGGGGGAGCAGTCGCTGAACTCCTTAGTGAGTATTCCACTGCCAAGCTTAGTAGGCTGGGCATCCAAGATCGTTTTGGTCAGTCTGGAACAATTCAAGAATTGTGGAAGGAATACGGCCTAGATAGTAAAGCCATTATTAAGCTGGCTAAATCAATGCATATGGGCCAGAGCAAATGAACCTAGATATTATATCGGTCGGGACGGTGGGCTTTGATATATTCTTTAATAGTAAGAGCCTGAAGCCTAGTATAGTCGCCAAAGATGGCGCTATTGTATTAAATAATGGCAGCACTTACCCAGTAGAGCACGCCGTTTACGAAGCTGGCGGGGCAGGGCTTAATTCTGCCATTACCTTTGCTCGTCAGGGTATTAAGACTGGCTGTATAGCTAGGACCGGCAAGGACCATATAGCCAACCAAATTAAAATAATAGCCCGCCACGAGGGCCTTGTGTATGAGCTACTTATCAATAATCCAGAGCATCATACAGATATGACCGTCCATATCATTACTGATAGAGCCAAAGAGATAGATTTGCGATATAGTAACTCAATTAATTCTATTAGAAGGGCAGATATTAAATTCCCAGGGCTTAGTACCAGATTACTTTACTTAGCCGAGATACCAGTAGATTTTAAGCTACTTAAGTTTTTCGTGAGTTGGGCAAAGGTCAATGGCATAGAGATTGCAGCTAATATTTGTGATTTTAAGGGGTATAAGCAAAGGCAAATTAACTATGTCTTATCCAGTCTGGATAGAGTAATGATGCCAATAGCGTCTGCCAGTAAGATATTTAATGATGTCTCTGACCATCTTGAAATTATGCGCCAGCTTAATGCACTTGGACCTAAATCAATTTTATTGTATGATGTAGGTAAAGAAGCTTATGCTTTTGAGGATAAAACAGTCTATAGTTGCGAAACCTATAAGGCAGTTAATCCGCTTGATATGACCGGAGCAGAAGATGTTTTTGCGGCGGGGTATACATCGGCTATGTTTCAAAAGCGTAGTGTTGCTGAGGCATTGACCATAGCCAGCGCCAATGCTTGCTCAGTAATGGAAGTATACGGAACGCGCTCTGGTATATTAAGAAAGCCCGCATTAGTAACAATGAAAGTAACTACAGGAGAAATATAATAATTATGAATCATAGAGTGGATATACTAAGTATTGGTGATGTTGTAACAGATGCATTTATAGAGTTGCTTGCTAATGAAGCTAGGGTAGATATTGACTCTAAGACACATCATCCTTTACTGTGCATGACTTTTGGTACTAAAATACCTTTCAATAAAGCCGTAATAGTAGATGGAGTAGGCAATAGCCCTAATGCAGCCGTGTGTTTTGCTAAGCTGGGGCTTAATTCTAGCCTTTATGCTAATATTGGCGATGATAAGGTTGGCGAGGAAATACTGTTAAGCCTTAGGGCACATAAGGTTTCCACGGAGTATGTTCGTATCAATAAGGGCATGGCTAGTAATTATCATTATGTGCTGTGGTATGGAGCTGATCGCACAATACTAATTAGACATGAGCCCTATCCATATATTTGGCCTAACATCTCTCAAGCCAGCGCACCTAGGTGGATTTATCTTAGCTCAATTGGCGAGAAAGCCCACCACATCCACGATGACATTGTGAAGTATTTATCTGCTAACCCAGATGTTAAGCTGGCCTTCCAGCCAGGTACATTCCAAATCCGTGAAGGCGTAACAAAGCTCAAGGCGCTCTACCAAAAGGCAGAGCTATTTGCGGTAAATTTGGAGGAAGCGCAGATTATTACAGGCTCACAGTCCAGTGATATCCCAACTCTTGTAAGGATTTTACATAGCTATGGCCCTAAAATTGTTGTAATTACCGACGGCCCTAATGGTAGCTTCGCTAGCGATGGAACTATAATACAAAGCATGCGGAATTATCCAGACCCCAAGAAGCCATATGATCGCACCGGCTGTGGTGATGCCTATACCGCTACCTTTGTAGCAGCCTTGGCGTGCGGTGAAGATATTGAGACTGCTCTTCGCTGGGCACCAATAAATCCAATGAGTGTCGTACAGCAACTTGGTGCTCAGGCCGGGTTATTATCAAAGTCTAAACTTCTCAATCTTCTCGCCCACGCACCCCATAATTATCAGCCCCAGGAAATTGCAAAGGTATGAATAAAATATATGATCTTATTATTATTGGAGCAGGGCCAGCTGGTATGACTGCAGGGATTTATGCGGCTCGCAAAAAGCTCAAGACATTAATTATAAGCAAGGATATTGGTGGCCAGGCCGGATGGAGTAGTGATATTGAGAATTATCCTGGCTTTAGTATGGTTACAGGCCCAGACCTAGTTAGTAAATTTGAGCATCATTTGGAGGAGTTCAAGGACGATGTAGAGTTAAGAGTCAGTATCTCTGGTATTAAGCAAATATCAAAGAAGGATAATAAATTTATAGTTATCTCAGGCGATGGCAAAAAGGAGCATGCCCGAGCAATTATTATAGCTGGAGGCAGACTACCCAGAGAGCTTGGTATTCCCGGAGAGAAGCAGTTCCTAAATAAAGGCGTAGCGTATTGCGCCTGGTGTGATGGACCGATATTTAAAGGTAAAGATGTTGTTGTAGTCGGGGGAGGTAACTCCGCGCTAGATGCAGCTCTTAATTTAAGTAGGTTAGTGAATCAGATATATATTATCAATGTCACCAAAGAACTCACAGGCGACCCAGTAATGATAGATAAGGTTATGGCACTTGCTCACATAAGAATAATCAACAACGCCGAGATATTAGCAATTGAAGGGGAGCGAGTGGTTGAGTCAGTGCGGATAAAGTCTGGCGATGGCGGGCTAGAGAAGGACCTACCGGTTTCGGGGGTGTTTATAGAAGTCGGCTCAATTTCAGCTACCGACTACCTTAAAGATTTGCTAAAGCTCAATAAGCAAGGCGAAATAATTATAGATGAATATAATATGACCTCTGTAGCTGGTATTTTTGCCGCCGGAGATATTACAGATATAGTAGAGAAGCAAATAATAACTGCCGCAGGTGAGGGCGCAAAAGCCAGCATCCAGGCATCTCAGTATTTAGCTAAACAATAAATACTGCTATAATTAAAATAAGTAAAGGAGTATAAACATGGCCAACAATACAGATAAAAAAGTAATTCTATACACAACCCCTACTTGTATGTTTTGTAAGTCAGTTAAGGACTATTTTGCTGAAAATAACATAGACTATGAGCTGGTTGACCTCGGGGTAGATAGAGATAGAATTAAAGAGATGGTTGCTAAATCTGGACAGATGGGCGTTCCTGTGATTGATATAGGTGGTGAAATCATCGTAGGCTTTGATAAGGGTAGGCTAGACGCTCTACTAGGGTAAGAGAGTATTATATTTGATCTATTTTAATATTTGACATAAAGTACTTATGCTAGTAAGCTTATTAATAATAACAGATAAAAAAAGGAATAATATAATGGCATCAAAAAAATCAGCTAAAAAAACAAAGTCGAAGAGTATTAAAACACTATTAACTACCGACAACAAAGTTATAGTTGTATTAATGTGCTCTCTTTTTGTAGTTGTTGCAGCTGCTCTAATGTTTACTGGCCTTGTAGGTCTTGCTGACATCTCTGGATAGTTACTAAAGCTAAATATTTAAATAAATAATGCTTGACAATAACCATAAGCTGTTAGAATATAGATATAAGTATTAATTAAAAAATAAAAGAGATGCTTACAACAAAAAATAAAAAAATACGAATTAAATATTATAGTTCGGAAGCTGAAATTCAGATTTTAGCTATACCTAGACCAACGCTATTAAGTGTTGTTCGTTCTATCCTTATTAGCCAATAATATTGCTACAATAGTAGTATGGGTGCTTTTAAGTTACATTCTAGGTTTTTACCTAGTGGAGATCAGCCTGAAGCCATCAAAAAGCTATCTGGCGGATTAATTGGAGCTAAAAAATCTGAACAAACATTGCTTGGGATCACTGGTTCTGGCAAAACTTTTACTATGGCTAATGTCATAGCCAATTATAATAAGCCAACCCTTGTCTTGTGTCATAATAAGACTCTTGCTGCACAGCTCTATGGCGAGTTTAAGGAATTTTTCCCTGATAACGGCGTGCATTATTTTGTTAGCTACTTTGATTATTATCAGCCAGAGGCCTATATTGCCCGCAGCGATACATATATAGAAAAAGACAGCGCAATTAATGAGGAAATAGACAGGTTGCGACACGCCGCCACCGCTAGCTTGCTGAGCCGTAAGGATGTAATAATTATCGCCTCAGTTAGCTGTATTTATGGCATCGGTAGCATTGATGACTATGCCAAGATGACAATTAAGCTCAAGCTTGGTGAAATGCGCCAGCGCGATAAACTTTTGCGCCAGCTTAATGATATTCAGTATTCCCGTAACGACATTAGTTTTGAGCGTGGTACATTTAGGGTTAGGGGAGAAAACCTAGATATTTTCCCGGTCGCAGAAGAATGTGCCTATCGCATAGAATTCTTTGGCGACGAAATAGCTACCATTAAACAAATTGACTATCTTACTGGCGAGGTCATAGGTCAGCTCAAGCAGTTAGATATTTTTCCGGCTAAGCACTATGTCACTCCTAGAGATCAGCTCCAAAAAACTATCCTAAAAATTCGCGCTGAGGCAACCGATAGAATCGCTTGGTTTAAAGACAATGCCAAGTTCCTTGAAGCCCAAAGGCTAGAGAGTAGAATTAAGTATGACATAGAGATAATGGAACAAACGGGCTATGTCAAAGGTATTGAAAACTATTCCCGCTACCTTACTAATCGTGAGCCTGGCGAACAGCCAGCGACACTAATGGACTACTTTCCGGACGACTTTCTAATGATAATAGATGAAAGCCACATGACTATCCCGCAGGTAGGGGGTATGTATAGTGGTGATAGAGCTAGGAAGGAAAATCTTATTGAGCATGGTTTTAGATTACCCAGCGCTATAGACAATCGGCCTCTGAACTTCTCTGAATTTGAGCGACATATTAATAATGTTGTATATATGTCGGCCACACCCAGCACCTACGAGCTCAGCCGATCCGATAATATCACTAAGCAAATCATTCGCCCTACCGGCCTGCTAGATCCAGCTATTGAGGTCAGGCCTAGCGAGCACCAGGTAGATGACCTGATAGCCGAGATCCGCCAACGAGTAAAAAAACACCAACGAGTGCTGGTAACTACGCTCACCAAACGAATGTCCGAGGATCTTACCGACTATCTTGCGGAGCTTGATATTAAGGTTCAGTATTTACACTCCGATGTGGATACTTTGGAGCGCACAGATATATTGAGAGACCTGAGGGCTGGGGTCTATGATGTTTTAATTGGCATCAATTTATTACGCGAAGGATTGGACCTGCCAGAGGTCAGCTTGGTAGCTATTATAGATGCCGATAAGGAAGGCTTTTTGCGTTCCGAGACATCACTCATTCAGACCATCGGGCGGGCCTCTCGGCACCAGGAAGGCAAAGTTATAATGTATGCCGACAATATGACCGGAAGTATGCAACGAGCCATAGAGGTTACCAAAAACCGTCGAGCATTACAAAAGCAATATAACGCCAAAAATAATATCACCCCAACTTCTATTAAGAAAGCCATTGCCGAGAGTATGCGCGCCGAAGCTGAAGCCGAAATAACCGATATTGAAGCAATTGATTTTTATAAAGTGCCCAAAGACGAGTTGGCATATCTGCAAAGACAATTAACCGAGCAAATGGAGCTAGCCGCCGCCAACCTACAATTTGAAAAAGCCGCCGAGCTAAGAGATCAAATAGAAGAAATAACAGATATAATAAAAAGTAAGAAGATAGCCAAAAAATGAGCATTGAAACAACCCCCACCACAGAGCCTACCAACCAAAAGGGTAGTAATACTCTATATGATGAACTTGCTCAGATTGCCGCTAGCAATAGAGAGGAAATAGGTATGAAAGAAGAAGCTGAAAAACGCGACCAAGCCTTCCAGAAATATGCCCCCTATCAGTCAGAATATTATATAAGAGTCAACCAGGAAAGAGTCGATGCCGCCAACACGCCAGCTCACCAGAAAATCAAGGTTGATATTTTTGGAGATGGGTCCGTTACCATGATTGCACAGATAAATACTGAAAAGCTCGATCCTGACACCGGCCTGCCGGCTAAAGATCAAATAGAAGAAGGTAAAGTTATAGATGGGCATGATTATAATCCCGAGGCACAGAGCCATCAGGAATTAGAGGCAGAATTTGCCAAGTGGTTTGCTGAAACTCCCCCCGAGCAGCGAGTGATAGTCTTTGAAGGCAATAAAGCAACAGCCGAACAACTCAGTACCAGAAAAAATGCTATTGAGGGGAGGGGAGACAGTGGCTTAATTCAGTTTTTAGCCAAAGAAGCTGGAGTTGAGGTTGTGCAAGCAGAGGTTGATAATACCATTCAGGCCCAAAGAATGGAAGCAGAAGGTATATCCAGAGAGACATCGGCATTGTTCCATACATTGCGAAACTTCGCCGCGGCCTACAATGACGAGCCGGTGCCAGATGATCTTAGCATGGATCTTTACGCCGAACTAGCGAATTCATTAGTCAATGGAATTGAACTAATACCAGAAGACCAAAAGCAATCATACCAGGATGATCCCGCCAAATTGAAACAACTTAAAGACAAGGTAGCAGCTTTTGTTCCTGGCTGGAACGAAACCCTGCAAGCTTCTGGCCTGCCTGTGCTAGAAGTCCGGCCTGATGGCAGTATTGGTTTTGTGGAAGACGAGCGCTTTGCAGAAGGGGTAAGTAATAATCAAGTAGGCCGTGGAGCCAGCCCCGATGAAGAGTCTACTCCTTTGGAAGAAGTTGGTCGCACCAACATTATTTTGCGCGACCAGCAAATCTTCGAATCTATTGCTGATGCAACAAAAGCCGGTAAAAAACCGTTTGTAGTGTATGGCGGCTCACACGTGGTGAGTCTTGAGCCGGTGCTCGAAGAGTATTATGGCTCAATGGAGTCGAGTATTTCCATGTAACTTAACCCTTGAATAATCTTGACATCTAGCGTAGAATTGATAGCTGATTTTGTTTTAGAGGGACAACGGTGTTAATATAGTAGGTAATTATCTAAACATAAAGAATGGGGATTATATGGCGACAGAAGCTCAATTGCAAACGGTTAGAGACCGACTCAAAGACTACAAGAGAAAATACCTTCGCAAAGAGTTTTCTGTTTTAGACGAATCTGCTACTAGGATAATGACAAATAATTTCCTTACCGAAATTCTTGGCTATCAAGAGCTGGAAGAAATCAAGACAGAGTATCGCATCAGGTCCGAGTATGCAGATTATGTTATTCAGCTTAAACGAAAGAAACATTTCGTAGTTGAAGTTAAATCGATAGAGCTGGATTTAAATGACCGGCACTTAAGACAAAGCCTTAGTTATGCTGCAAATGAGGGAATAGACTGGATACTACTCTTGAATGGCCGTCAGATACAACTTTATCGAGTGAACTTTGGTAAACCAGTAACTACAACCTTGATATACAAATTAGACCTTATGGATAATGAGGACTTTAAAAAAGCCCCGAGTCTATTATGGTACCTATCAAAAAGAGCGGTAGAAAGAGGCGAGCTGGAAACATTTTGGAAGAAGACTAATGCGTTAAACCCCGTTAATCTTGCAAAGTTACTTTATTCAGAAGAAATCGTTAAACGATTACGCAATGACCTCAAAGAGCAGACCGGTATCTATTTTCAGATTGAGGATGTGGTCGAGTCTCTACGAGAGATAATCGCTGAGAAAGTTGAGTTTCCTAAACCTCGCTTGAGGGTTAAGAAAAAAGTCGATGCACCGCAGGAAGCAGTTGCCGAAAAAATAGTGGAGTAGAGGGTTAGTATAAGTCTTCAATCTATTGAAGGTTTTTACAATGTAAAGCGTGTCCACTGCTCTAAGTCTGGTGTGTGCTTATCGCCTTAAAAAACAACTCCTCAGCACTTAACCCTTGAATAATCTTGACATACAGCGTACAATTGATAGCTGATTTTGCGTCCTAATAATCGCTAAAGTCGAGGAGTTAACTAATGCACGATAAGATCGTCATCAAGGGTGCCAGGGAACATAACCTCAAAAACATCAATGTCGATATACCACGCGATAAATTGGTGGTGATAACAGGACTCTCCGGAAGTGGTAAATCTTCACTTGCCTTTGATACAATTTATGCCGAAGGCCAGCGAAGGTATGTTGAGAGCCTCAGTGCTTATGCTAGGCAGTTTTTGGGACTAATGGAAAAGCCAGATGTTGACTCGATAGACGGGCTAAGCCCAGCAATATCGATCGATCAAAAGTCAGCTAGCCGTAATCCTCGTAGTACGGTGGCAACAGTAACGGAAATATATGACTATTTAAGATTGCTCTTTGCTAGAGTTGGCACCCCCCATCATCCCAAGACTGGTGAGGTACTAACCAAGCAGACACCACAGCAAATCGTTGATTTAATTTTAGAATATCCTAAAGACGTCAAACTGATACTTTTGGCACCAATTGTTAAAGATAAAAAGGGCGAGCATAAGCATCTGCTCAGTGAAATCCAGAAGGCTGGCTATAGTAGGGTTAGGCTAGATGGTAATATTATCGCAATTGACGAGGTACCAAACCTAGACAAGCAAAAAAAGCACACCATAGAAGTAGTCACCGATAGACTGAGCGTAGACCCTCTAAGCCCCCAGAGGCTAGTAGAGTCTGTAGAGGCTGCCCTGCATCTGGGCGATGGCGTAATTAGTGTCTTAAATTATGATACCAACCAAGAAAAGCTTTATTCGGAGCATTATACTACTCCAGATTCAGACTTTGCCTTACCCGAAATAGAGCCCCGATTATTTAGCTTTAATTCTCCGCATGGTGCCTGCCCAAAATGTACTGGACTAGGAACGCTACTAGTGATTGACCCAGAGCTGATCATGCCCAATAAAAGCCTCTCAATTTTAGAGGGAGCTATTAGGCCCTGGAGCAGAACTACCCAACGGCTCACTTGGTACACTAAATTGCTCCAAGCTGTTGCTAAGGCTCATAAATTTGGTCTAGGTAAAGCCGTCAAAGACCTCACGCCAGATCAGCTTTACATCATTCTATATGGTACGGGAGATGAAGAGATAGGAGTGCCAGGGCCAGGATCAAGAACCTTCAAAACTAAGTTTGAGGGCATTATTCCAAACCTAGAAAGACGCTACCGTGAATCAGATAGCGATTTCGTGAAAAGAGAAATAGAAAAGTATATGACCAGCCAAATTTGTGGAGCGTGCAATGGCAAGAGGCTTAAGCCCGAAGTATTAGCCGTAACTATTAATGACAAATCTATTGCAGAAATTTCTGAGATGACCGTAGAAGACGCTCTAGAATACTACCAGAGTCTTACGCTAAATGCCCAGCAAAAAATTATAGCTAAGCAAATAATTATAGAAATCCTAGCTAGGCTAAAGTTTTTAAATGATGTTGGTCTGAGCTATTTGAGCTTGGGTAGGGGTGCAAACACCCTAGCTGGCGGGGAAGCTCAACGCATACGGTTAGCCACACAAATAGGCTCAAGCCTGATGGGCGTACTTTATATTTTAGACGAACCATCAATAGGCCTACATCAGCGAGATAACGACAGGCTTATTGCAACACTCATAAAACTCAAAAATCTTGGCAATACAGTGATAGTCGTAGAGCACGACGAAGAGACTATTCGGATGGCCGACTATGTGATTGATATTGGGCCAATGGCAGGTGAGCACGGAGGTAGGGTTGTAGCTGCCGGTACACCCGCCGAGGTAGCCAAGGTCAAGGAGTCTTTGACAGGCCAATATCTATCTGGCAAAAAATCTATTAAATTACCAGCTGAGCGAAGGAAGCTTACCGGCAAAACACTCAAAATAATTGGAGCTACCGAACATAATCTTCAAAATATCACCGTAGAAATACCACTGGCCGTTATGACTGTAGTCACAGGAGTATCGGGATCTGGTAAAAGCTCGCTTATTAATGATATTCTAGCTCGCAAATTAAGCCAGGAGTATCATAGAAGCCAAGTGCCAGCTGGTAAGTGTGATGCTATAGAAGGAACAGATAATTTAGATAAAGTCATAGCTATTGACCAAAGTCCGATTGGGCGAACCCCAAGGAGTAATACTGCTACCTACACCGGTGCTTTTAATGATATTCGTGATTTATTTGCGATGACATCTGAAGCTAGAATTAGGGGCTATAGCTCGGGGCGATTTAGTTTTAATGTCAAGGGTGGCAGATGCGAAAACTGCCGAGGCGATGGAATTAATAAAATTGAGATGCATTTTTTACCAGATGTTTATGTGACCTGTGATGTTTGTAATGGTAAGCGCTATAATCGTGAGGCTCTAGAGATAGTTTATAAAACCAAGAACATTGCTAACATTCTCGAGATGACCGTTGAGATTGCCTGTGATTTCTTTTCCAATATCCCAGCAATTAGTAGAAAGCTAGAGACACTAAAAAGCGTTGGGCTGGGATATATTAAGCTTGGCCAGCCAGCCACTACACTCTCTGGTGGGGAGGCCCAACGCATTAAGCTTGCCTCAGAATTAAGCAAGCGAGCCACCGGTAGAACACTATATATCCTAGATGAACCTACCACGGGGTTACATTTTGAAGATGTTAAAAAGCTCTTGGAGGTCTTAAACGCACTAGTAGCTATGGGCAATTCTGTGCTCATAATAGAGCACAACCTAGATGTTATTAAGTGTGCTGACTGGATTATTGATCTTGGTCCAGAAGGCGGAGGCAAGGGTGGGAAGATTGTGGCTCAAGGAAATCCTGAGACAGTGGCCAAAGTTGCCAAGTCATATACTGGTCAATATCTCGCCAAACTGCTGCACAAAAGTGTGAAAGTCCTATAAAGAAAAGGGAAAGGAGTCAAGTATGCGGTTCAACCGCTCACTTAACTCCTTATCCCAATCGTACTGTGTTATTTAATTTTGGACGGACCACACTGTCTCCTTAGCGATTTTCTGTGCCGGTCTTTGCCGAGTTAATGCAACTACCTAAGGCTGTGACACTGAATCCCGCCAAGGTGTCGATGAGCTCTTCAAGCAAGTCCGATGTTCGATAAGCCGTGATGATGGCATTCAGTCGGGCTAAGTTCAGCCCGGGAGAGCATTGCGCCAACTCATCGGTGGCCCCCGATAAAGCTGCGCTCACTCAGATCTGCTGCCTCACCGTAACTCACGCCTGGGCGTGTGGCCCATGCTGCCGCTTTCTGGCAGTATTGCGTTCGAACGATCGCTTTGGCCGCATTCGGCACTCCGTCCTCGCCGACCATGACAAACAACTCTTGCTTGAGTTGGTCAATCCGACCAAAACTACGGTCTCGCAAAGTGAATGGTGTCGTCATATTTCACCCCCTTAGGGTAGTAGCAGGTACGATTGGTCTGCATATTATACATAAAATTACATAGAATTGCAAGCTTTTGAACATCAAATGAGCTATAATACTGCTATGAAAAAAGCTATCGAAGCGAAACTAAATAAATTGCCAACCAGCTCTGGCGTCTACTTTTTTAAAGATACGGCCGGAGAGATTATTTATATTGGCAAAGCCTCCATCTTAAAACGGCGAGTCAGCTCGTACTTTAGCAGGAACCACCAAGACTATAAGACACCATTATTAGTAAGCAACATATCCGATATTGATTGGGTAGTTACTGCCTCTGAGGTGGAGGCATTGTTTTTAGAGGCAGAATACATCAAGCGCTATAAACCACTATATAATGTTCGTGAGAGAGATGATAAAAATTTTATATTTATACGAATTACCACACAGGACGATTTCCCAACAGTAGGTTTAGTAAGGCGACCGACCGACGATAAGGCCAGGTATTTTGGGCCATTCATACAAAGCAATGGAGTCAGGCAGGCCCTACGGTATCTGCGCAAGGTGTTTCCATATTTTAGTCTAGATCACCAAAAGTATCACTCTAAGCTAGAATACCAAATTGGTGTCGTGCCAAAGCCCGATATTAGTAGAGCTCAATATCGCCAGCAAATTAGAAAGCTAACTTTAGTTCTAGAGGGTCAGAGCACTCAGCTTATTGATCGGTTAGCTAAGGATATTGTTAAACTATCCAAGCTTCGCAAGTATGAAGAGGCAGTAGAGTTGCGCAACCAGTACTTAGCCCTGAAGGCACTCAATAGCAGAGTTGTGTTTGGAGGAGAAGAAAATATTGCCGTTGGTATAGACGAGGCCTTATCTGGCTTAGCTAAGCTGTTGAGTCTCGAAAAGCCCCCTAGAAGAATTGAATGCTACGATATAAGTAATTTTGCAGGCGGGGATAGTGTTAGCTCGATGGTTGTATTCACCGATGGGCTTCCAGATAGTATGGCATATCGACATTTTAAGATGCGCACTAAAGGGCCGAATGATTTTGCTATGATGCAAGAAACGATTACGAGACGATTTAGTGATAAGAACAAGGCTTGGCCTAGGCCGGATTTGATTATCATCGATGGCGGCAAAGGCCAGCTTTCTAGCGTTAAAAAAGTTCTTGCAGACCTAGGGATAGCAACCCTCACGGTAGGGCTGGCTAAAAAACACGAAACGCTTGTTATTAGTGCGGTTGATATTAAAGCCAGCCCAGAGTTTAGATTAGAAGGAGATTATTACCAAATAAATTTTGATTATGATTCGGCAGTACTGCATTTGCTCCAAAGGGTTAGGGACGAGGCCCATCGTTTTGCCCTTAGCTACCACACCATAGTGCGAGCTAAGAGAGTTAGTAAATCTCGGCTAGAGGATATTACTGGTGTCGGCCCCATGGCTCGCAAAAAACTTATTAAATCATTTGGAAGTTATGCTGGAGTTCAAAAAGCCAGCCTACAAGAAATATCTGTAGTAGTAGGTAGCAAGTTAGCAGAGAAAGTATACTATAACCTTGGCTAAATAATTATATTCCTACCAGACAATATGGTAAAATATAGCGCATGGTAAGAAGGTTTTTAATAACATGGCTAGCTAACTTTATTGGGTTACTACTAGCCTCAATATTTTTCAGCGGTATAAATGCCAGCGGGTTTTGGGTAATCGCTATTGCTAGTTTGATTTTTGGGATAGTCAATGCTGTCTTGAGACCTGTGCTGGTAATATTAAGCCTGCCCGCAATAGTAATAACGCTAGGCTTTTTTAGTTTGATTATTAATGCCCTCCTACTCTACATTACCAGCTTGCTTTATAGGCCATTTCAGGTAAACTCTATAGGGTCTGCTATAGCCACAGTAATTGTGGTGTGGATTGCTAACTATGCTATGAGCTTTATAATAGACAAGGAAGATAAATGAAAAGTTTTTTACAGTATTTATTAGTAAGTATCTCAGTGCTTATCACTATGTCTGTGTTAATGCAAAATCAAGGCTCCGGGCTAGGTGCTGCATTCGGAGGTGAGTCTAATATTTATAGAACCAAACGGGGAACTGAAAAGTTTTTATTTTATGGAACAATCGTGCTAATAGTAGCCTTTGTAGCTAGCATTCTAGGGTTATTAATTACTAAGTAATGAGTTCATACTCTGGATTTACACTTCATAGGAAATTGCGTCGATGGAGGCGAGATACTAAGCTTTGGCGTTCTTGGTCGGTCAATTATCTTAATCGTCATGTATTTGGTAGCTGGCAAAAGCTTGGAAGTTTTCGCTGGGTGTTTGCGTCATGGGTATTTATCGTACTCATATCGCTGTGGGGCCTAGTAGCTCAAATTCAAGACCTAGGAGCAATAAATCGTATTAGCGGTCCTGAGCGAGGTGGAATTTACCGTGAGGCGATTCTTGGTCAAGTAAAGAGTGTCAATCCGTTATATCCCGATAATTCTGCCTCAGGAGATATTGCTAGCCTAGTATTTAGTGGTCTAACTAAGATAAATGGTAATAGAGAGCTAGTCCCTGATTTAGCCCAAAAATGGGAGATATCTGCCGATCGTAAAAGCTATACATTCTCTCTAAAACCAAATCTTAGCTGGCAAGACGGCACCAAGCTAACTACCAAAGATATTGCCTTTACCATTAATAGGGTTCAGAATCCCGATACCCGTAGCCCATACGCAGTGAATTGGAATGGCGTAAAATATGAAGTCATCGATGATAATACTATAAAGTTTAATTTGCCCAGTAGTTATGGAAATTTTTTAGTCAATACAACACTAGGGATACTACCTATACACATACTTGAGAGTGTTAAGCCAGCTAGCTTAAGATCTTATGAGTTTAACCAGCGACCAGTAGGAAGCGGGCCATACAAGCTTGATCTTCTAGAGGTTGATAGTACAGTCATTAACTTAGTCGCTAATGACAAATATTATATCCACGAGCCTTATATACCTAAAATTCGCATTGAGCTATTTCAGTCATCCCAAGAAATGCAAGACGCACTATCGCGCAAACAAGTTGACGCTATCTCGCCTGTACCTCCAGGAGACGTCGCAACCATAGCTAGGATTGTGGGAGTCAATAACTATAAATTAGGGTTGCCAGCCTATGTTGGCGCGTTTTTTAATTTACGTAGTCCAGCACTTGCCAACCCAAACCTTAGAAAAGCATTAGCGTATGCCACTAATAGGCAGGCAATTATTGATAACATCTTGCATGGAGAGGCAGCGCAGGCCTATTTTCCGATACCCGCCGGCTATCCTGGATTTAACCCCAGCGCGCTCAAGTATCAGCCCAGCGAGACTAAGGCGCAGGAGTATTTTAATAAGTCGGCAGTAGGTAAAACTAATCTTAGGTTAGTAACCTTGGATAATTCCGTCTATGAGAATGTAGCTAATGCATTGGCAGATAGCTGGAGGAAGCTAGGATTAAATATTGAAGTCATAACCACTAATAGCGTAGAGCTACAGCAGAACTATATTAGAAGCCGTAACTATGACATATTACTCTACGGTCAAAACCTCGGCTTAGATTCTGATGTGTATAGCTTTTGGCATTCTAGCCAAGTTGACGACCCAGGGTTAAACATATCGTTATATAAAAACCCAGAAGCCGATAAATTACTCGAATCTGGTCGGCTGGCTAAAGACCCAGACTACAAGGCCACCAGATATTCAAGTTTTGTGGAGATTTGGGCTAAGGATGTCCCAGCAGTAATTATTTATAGCCCTTATTATAACTATGCCCAGCGTGATGTAGTCAAAGGATTTGATGCTAAAAAAGTCCTAGAGCCAAGTAATAGATTCTATAATATTTATGATTGGTATTTTTCTAATCTTTAGCTACTTAGAATAATAAAAGTTGTTCCCGGTATCACTCTTACGATCCCAATTAAATTCTGGGCGCAGTAGGTACCAGATGCTGTGATAAGCGTCAATGCCAGCTTTTTGGTATTCGTAAGTTGGCTGGTTAGTTGTTTCGATATTATTATTTGTCCTAGTTAGCTTAGCTCCTTCTGGGACTCCCTCTATGGGCCTCAGGCAAAATGAAACATCTAGAGGGATAGCAATACTAAAACGCCCTTCGGCGTCAGTAGTAACAGTTCTATCCGAGACGCATGTTTGTATTTTAAGGTTGGCTAGTGGAAGATCGTTATAAGAGGCACGACCACTTACCAGTACATTGTAGGATTCTGAGGGGGTGCCAAATGGATTAGCTGGTAATGGCACGGCGGTAGGGAGCCTTGGCTGGCTCTTAATGTCGATAGTTTGGGATCCAGCTTCTGCAAAAGTAGTATTTTTAATCCAGCAACGGTAGCTGCCATTCCAGGGTTGAGTGCCCCTAGCAGCGAATGTATTATTAAAGGCCATTTCCTGTATATCGCCTGGCGCCTGGTAAGCCTGAGGGTACTGGGCGGCAAGTTCAGGCCCCACTGCTCCGCGCCATGTTCTAACATCGTATTGGTATTTACCCGTATGCCCACTTGGACTTGTACGGTCATAGCGCCCGCCAGATTCACAAAAGCCGATACGGTCTCGCCAATAGTCTGGGTCGGTATTAAAGACGGGTATGGCACTATAAGCAAAGCTCCTATAAACTAAAAATAGCCCAGCAATTACAAACAAAGCCAAAAACCCTATTACGGCAGGCTTGTTTTTAGAGAGCGAGAAATGTTTATTTGACGATACTGATGATTTTAAATTTCTTTTATTCATAACTACTATATATACATATTGTATATATCTTTTTTAATAAGTCAATTTAGGGGTATTTAATATGCCATAAAATTGCTATGCTATTGTTATGGCTAATTTTTTAAAAGACTTAAAAGATAAAATTCAAGGTGATATAAAAATAGATAAGAAGACTCTAGATTATTTTTCTACTGATGGTAGCGTGTTTATGCTTAATCCTAAGATAGTAATCTACCCACTCAATGAAATGGATGTCATCGAAACAGTCAGGGCTTTCCACTTTAGAGCTAGCGAGGGAAAGCCACTTGGTCTTACTAGTAGGGGAAAAGGTACAGACCAAGGTGGCGGATCTTTAAGTGAAGGAGGCCTACTGGTATTCCCAGCACACATGAAAAAGATTATTAGTATTAATCAGGATTCCATATCAGTTCAGCCCGGCGTAATATATTCTCATCTTCAGTCAGTCTTACATAGCCACGGAAGGTTTTTGCCACCCTACCCAGCCAGTATCGATTTCTGTTCTATAGGTGGCGCAGTAGCTAATAATTCAGCTGGAGAAAAAACCATTAAATATGGTTCAACCAGAAATTATCTTAAAAGTCTCAAAGTGGTATTGAGCAATGGTGACTTAATAGAAACTCGGCGATTGAATAAAAAAGAACTTAAAGCAAAGAAACAACAACAAGACTTTGAAGGTGAAATTTATCGCACCATTGATGAATTACTTGAAAATAACCATCAACTCTTGGTTAATAATAGGCCAGGAGTTAGTAAAAACTCGGCTGGGTATGATTTGTGGGATATTAAAGCCAAAGATGGATCATTTGATTTGTCACAGTTATTTTGTGGGTCACAGGGCACGCTGGGAATTATAACAGAAATAACACTCTATCATCAGCAGTATAATACTAATACTTTCCTTGGTGTTGGATATTTTGATTCCCTTGAGTCAATGACCCAAGCTACACAACAAATACTACCCCTGGTACCTAGCGCAATGGAGATAGTAGATAGGAATGTCCTGGAGTTCGTCCAAGATAAAAAGTCTACAATGCTAGAGGGGATATTGTCAGATAAAATGCCAGAAGTAATTATGCTGGTAGAGTTTGATGATAAAAAACTAAAACTACAACACAAAAAAGGAGCAAAGGCCCAGGCAATCTTGGAGTCTTTGGCATTTGAAACTCGCATTGCCCATAGCAAACACGAGCAGGATAGGCTCTGGATGCTCCGCAGGCGGGCAGCAGCTCTAATGTGGATGTCTGATACACCCAAAAGAAATCTGCCCATCATTGAGGATGGTTCGGTTCCTGTCGAACATATGGCTGATTTTTTGAAAGAAGTATATGCACTTTTGGCTAAGCATAATGTCGGCGAGGCAATGTGGGGTCATGCTGGCAATGCCAATTTTCATATTCAGCCCCTACTAGACCTCTCTAATTTAAGAGACAGGCACAAGGTATATCAAATTACTGACGAATTCTATAAGCTTATTAATAAATATCATGGCAGTACATGTGCCGAACACAACGATGGTATCATGAGAGCACCCTACCTTAAAGGAATGTTTGGCACGGATGTATATAATATTTTCAAAGATGTTAAGACTCTTTTTGATCCTAATAATTTTTTAAACCCACAGACCAAAATGGGCGCCACCAAGGAATTTGGCATGGTTCATTTGCGTAAGGAATACTCAATGCCACATTTGGGCGATCATTTGCCGGGGCTTGGATCTTTTCATTAGGCTATCAAAGGATACTAATTTAAGATATAATTACTCAGGTTGCTAGCCCCTCAAGATCTTATGGGGAGCTGATGAACTTAATAGTAGGCTGCGGTGGTGGTTCGCTGGCTAGCGAATGGTAATCGCGCTAGCTGTCGAGTGGCAACGAGCAATAATATTTTGGCTAGTTTAGCCCCTCAAGATATTATGGGGAGCTAATAAACTTAAATATTATGCCGCGATGGTGGAATTGGTAGACACGCTAGCTTGAGGGGCTAGTGCCTAATATATCAGGCGTGGAAGTTCGAGTCTTCTTCGCGGCACCAGCAATTATTTTTTTCTTACTTTGTATTAGAGTTTTTTGTTGCCTCTATCACATTTTGTAACAGGCTTACGACTGTGACTGGGCCAATCCCCCCAGGTACCCTAGATACCAGACTCGCAATTCCTTCAATGCTTTGGTAGTCAACATCTCCCACCAGCCTGCCATTAGCCTCACTGAGGCCAGCATCAAGCACTATCGTGTCTGGGCTAATCATAGAGCCAACAATAGTCTTAGGTTGTCCCGTAGCGCTAATAATAATGTCAGCAGACTTAATTAGCTTGGTAGTATCATTGGTGTCTTTATCGGCGGTATGTACATTATATCCCCGGCCTATTAGTATGATAGCTAGCGGTAGCCCCACCAGCTTACCCTGGCCAATAATCAAAATATTTTTTTTATCAAGCTCAATACTAGATTCCTCCAAAATAGTAATAATTGCCTTAGGTGTAGCAGGTATTATTGGCGCGTTGCCCTCTCCTAGCATTACCAATGATTGAGAGCTAAGCCCATCAACATCCTTTGGTACTGGTATTAAGTCCAGCAATGGCTGAGGGTTATCCCATTTGCCGATTGGGAGCTGTACTATAATCCCATTTACGCTAGCATCACTAGCCAGTGCTTGCATCATCTTGTAGCATCTATCTGGCTTGCTACTACTCCAGTCAGCTAGCTCTACTTCAATGCCAAGTTGCTTCGCACGCTTTTGCTTGAGCCTAACATATGTCATCGCACTAGCACTAGGGTTAATAGTAATTATCATGAGCTTGGGGGTCAATCCTAGTGCATTTAGCTGAGCTATCTCTGTGCCCAAGGAGTAGGCTAGTTTGTCGGCTATTGCATTACCATTAATAATTTTTGTCATTATTATAATTCTACCAAATAGTCAGAGTCATTGACACTATTATTCTGGCGTGGTATAACTTTAGGACTTGTCCAAAAAACCTTACAGGGGGTTAATAGTTGAGCAAGAGCACCAAATCAGCCATAGAATCAACTACTACATTTACTGATGGATTTCTTATAGATATTCTCTCTAAAGAAGAATCGGATAGAGCCCAAGCTACACTCGATGAACTCTACGACATAGTTGGCAAGGAATCATTTGATTTGATAATAGATTATCTAATATCCCAAGTCGCTCATAAGCTATTGTCTGACGAAAACAGCCCACTTCTTAAAGCAGTCAATGGTGCTCTAGAAGTTATCGGTCAAGAATCTAGTCAACTCAATGAAGTAGCAAGAGCTCAGGTCCGAGAGCTCAAAGATATTAATCATGACTTAAGTCAGCAAGTAGTAAAGCTCTCAGCAAAAGTTAACTCGTGCGGTACATCTCTTGCCTCGGTTCGCCGAAGGCTCAAATGCCCCGATATAAAAGAAGCTTTAGATTTATCACAAATGCTTAATAAGCAAGCCAGCTTGACGCCAGCCGAGCAAGCAGTAGTCAATTTGGCTAGCGCTATTAAGGATGCTTGTACAAGCATCAAAAACTTAAATATAGAATAGCTCTTTTTATAACCGGTGTGGTCTTAATTGATCACGCCGGCTTTTATTTTTATCAAGATAGATTGCGTTTTATAAGTCAAGTATAGGTGGTAAATGCTCGATTTTTAGGTTATAATTGTGCCGTACTGGTTAGTATTTTAAGGGTGATTAGCTCAGTTGGCTAGAGCGCTTCGTTTACACCGAAGATGTCGGGGGTTCGAGTCCCTCATCACCCACCAAACAATGAGTCCTGCTAATGCAGGGCTTTTTGTTTGGATAGGTTTGAGGGGCGAGAACCCAGGGTTCGGTGGAGTAAGGCGCGCAGACCAAAATAACAAACTCGTTTGGATATTTTACGAGCACCTTACGGAAAAGGCGTCAGCCGCTATCCCTCATCACCCACCAAACAATGAGTCCTGCTAATGCAGGGCTTTTTGTTTGGATAGGTTTGAGGGGTGAGAACCCAGGGTTCGGTGCAGTAAGGCGCGCAGACCAAAATAACAAACTCGTTTGGATATTTTACGAGCACCTTACGGAAAAGGCGTCAGCCGCTATCCCTCATCACCCACCAAACAATGAGTCCTGCTAATGCAGGGCTTTTTGAATGCCCCTATCCTAATGCTCATCTTGATTTTAAGCTCCGCGTCAGCCATCATTTGCTCATATGGGCTAGAATCATATGGCGGCTTTCTAGCTCAGGCCTGGGGGTGCCAGCTAGCAAGACGGCCCTGGAGTGCGAGGAATAGCCAGATTCTAACGCAGCCGCATCAGACATATCCTGGTAAATTTGCCAATCTTCAATCCCAGCATCTTTCATTACCTTTCTAAAATATAAGGGCATATCTATATTGGCAGTGTATACAGGACTCCCATCCTCTTGGGATTGCTTTAGGCTAGTAAAGAGGTCTTTCAGTTCTCCATCTGGGTCAGGATTTATCCCATCTCTAAATGTAAATGGAAAGTTCTCTGGAGCTACACCTGCAGCAACATAGAACTTTGCAGTTGTTAAGTTCATGTTCAAACTTTTGCAGTGCTCTAGCATTTGCTGCATATATCCCGCCTTAGCCTGTCGCCAGGTTGTATGTGCTTGGGTCATTATTTTACCATCAGGGGTATCTGCCTCTATGGTCACCACTATACAGTCAGCAGCCCTAACTGCTAGCAAGGTATTTGGATTGCGCGTATAAATCATATCCGATTGCTCTGGTATCCAGGTTGCTAGGGTATTATCGCGAACAATGGAGGGGTCATTTACGCTAAGGCATTTAAGCTGTTCTGTTTTTTCATCTTGTCCGGGTCGCATAATTACTACATCTTTAGGCTCATATCCTAAGGATTCTATAAATTTATTAACATTTTCGTTTGCTACTACTGCCTTATCCTCGCTGCTAAGATGTGTAGATCCATAATTGGGGCTTAAGTTTCCAGCCAAATCAGTCCTATCGGTAGGCTCACCCGTTTCGGCATTTCTTGGTGGGCCAACACTTGTAACAGAAGTAGAAACTTCTGGGCCACTTTCGCCTTGCATGAGCCAGGAGTTTGCATTTAGAGCTTCAATTACTTCAACTCTATTGGGTGTATTTTGGGATGGTAGATTTTCTGGCATATGTTCAATTATATTACAGATTTTAAGATAATTTGCTATAATTAGAGTTATGAAAAAGATTGCCCTCATCGCTATTGGTGTATTGTTGCTCTTCTCTGTTTTTATAAGCACAGTACAATTCGAAGAGCAAATTTCTCAGTCTTGTGGAGAACCATCGGAAACAATTCAACAAGTAAATTGGTTTTGGGAATGGTGGCCAAACCGTGATGAAGGGAAAGCTTGGATAATGTGCACCGGTCCAAGTATTTTCATCGCTTATCGTCCCCTCGACTTATCAGGATTAGGTTTTATTGTATCTACAGTACTTATTTTAGCTATTCTTAGGAAGAAATAATACAGCCTTATAAAATGGGCATAGACCTGGTTATCAGGGTCTCACCCCGTAAAAAGTGGTTATGTGTTGTTGTAGATTTCTCCGTGATCAGCTAAATCGTATTTAACAGTTGGTCGTATTTCTTATTTAATTTTCTAAACTCCTCATCATGCTCAGATAATTTCGATTCAATCTTATTAAAACGACCGTCTACGTCATTAGCAAAATTGCTCATTAGCGCTGTCAGCTCATCGAACTGCTCATCTATTTTCTCAAAGCGTTCATCTATGTTCTCAAAGCGCTGGCCTAGTCGTTTTTCTAGATTTAGTATTTCACTCATATAATTATTGTATCACATGCTCTATGGGTAAAACACATGACGATTTCTGGGTACATCAGCAAATTTGCATTTTACTAACCTAGTAAACTGGACTTACGCAAAATCTCACCTTCCTGTACCAAATCTGAATGGCTGCAAACATCCATCTTTCTATCGGCGTAGCTATGGTTACTCCTCTAGAAATCTGAGAAGTTTTCGCTCGTTCAGATTTACCACAGAAAAAGCGTTATTTTGCGTAAGTCCAGTAAAGGCCAGGCCTTTTTAGGCATTTGTTAACCAGGATAAGAGTTGGGAGTTAAACTATGCAGGTTTTTTCTCTAGCCGACCAATTCGTAGCTCATGGTCTTTTAGTTGGGTATCGTTAGTCTCGTTGCTAGTATCCATTGCACCAGCTACATATTTTGATAGGTCATCTATTTTCGTACTCATCTTATTATCTAAGCTCTTGATGTCAGAACGAACATCAGAGATTTCAACACGAACATCAGAGATTTCAACACGAATACCAGAGATATCATCACGCATACCAGAGATATCGTGATGAATACCAGAGATATCATCACGAATTTCAGTGGTTTGTTGTGAAACTGTTGCGGAGATAAATTGTTTTAAGTCTTGGATGGTGTCGTCATTCATATGGCTATTATAACAAAAAGTAGAATACATTACGATTTTTTGGGTGCGGGATAGCAGACGCATTACAAACAGCAGCAATAGTTGATATACATGACTATAAGCTAAAGCATTTGGTTGAAGTATTCGGTTTGTCTGGTGAATTAATATAAACCATATGCTGAGTTAAGGCATTTTTTTGGCTAAATCATTTCTACGGTTAGTGGTGGCAATTCAAATGGGTCACCAACATACTCAATATCATCTTTTTTATCAGTATAGCCAATTAATATACAAATACATTGCCTCATCCCACATTCTCGATACATATAGTAGGCGTTATAATCATCGCTCATAATCAATTTGCCGCTCCTCTCATATATGTACAGTGCTGGCGGGTTTCTATTTTCTAGCTTTGTAATGAAATGTTTACGGTAAGCAACAGATATTTGTGGTTGATAATCAGAATATGGTTGAATTTCTGCCAGATCTACTACTACACCCTGACACAAAATTCTACCCTGCATTGCCTGCCCAAGTAAATCAATAAAGTAGTCATCCTTTAGCTCATTATCTTCGCTGAAATCAGCATTTATGTCTGATATGTTAATGGAGTTTTTCATAACTTATCTTTTCTTCTTCCAGAAATTGTTTTCATAACCCTTATTATAACAAAAAAAGAGCCCCTAAGGCTCTTTATTAAAATACATTACGATTTTTGGGGTGCGTCAGTAAATTTGTAATTCTCTAACCTGATAAAGGCCAGGCCTTTTTAGTTGGTGATTGCCCAGTGTTTGCACTAGAAACATGCCGAGATGTATCATCGGCATTCACAAAAAGAACCTTCATTGTTGTACTCCTTTTTTTGTATTTTCAAGAGCGATGGATATAAATGAACCTCTGAACGATTTTACGAACTCTGAGCCTGGCATCTTAATAAGTGTGTCATCTTTTCCACTTCCCATGATGAGTGAGCTGAGAGCCTGAACAGCTTGATCAGCGATCACATCTACCTTTCTAAGGCCAAAAGGGGAAACTGTGCCAACAGCGAAACCGGTGATGTTACTCACCTCTACTTTGTTAGCCATACGAAGCGAATCATTACCCCGCACTTTTTTTAATTTCTCCAAGTCAACCTTTTTATCGCCAGTCATAAGCACCACAATGGGTTTCCGACCAACAATTAACAAAGACTTGATAACCTCTGGTTTTGTACAATTACATACACGCTCAACATCCTCAACGGTATGTACACCATTAGGGATGACGATCGTTTCGAACGATGTACCCATCTCTATTAGCTCTATTGTACTTTTTAGATTCATTTTCTACTCCTTGTTAGATTGTCAAAGAGCGACTTTGGTTTGTTGTTATCATACATCATTTTTACTTATATGCAAGCTCGCCAAAAACCTAAAATTGTTTTCATATAGCTCATATTATAGCAATAAAGAGCCTAGCTGGCTCTAATAATAACATTTGGTGCGGTATCTTTCGCTAATGTTACAGACTACCTTCCTATACCTTCGCCAAGGTAACGAACCATACTAGCTTTACTAGTCCGTAGCTTTCGCGAAGGATGGTGCGGGTGAAGAGACTCTAAAAACCCTTGACCCAGCCGGTCTGGGTAGGGTTTTGGCTACACTCTCGACTATTTATTATTTTATTCGGCCGAGAGTTAGTGCCTAATCCATACCAAATCAAAAACCCCACTTTTCGTGGGGCTCTAGATTTGGTGCGGGTGAAGAGACTCTAACTCTCGACCTCTTCCTTGGCAAGGAAGCGCTCTAAACAACTGAGCTACACCCGCGCAATTCATGTTTTATTCTTTTCTACCGAATAAGAAGCTTACTTCTTATTCGAAGAGGAAGGTTACTTACAGAAACTAATCTAAAATAGTTACTACTGTTTTAGATAGGTGGTAGTAATAAGCTGACGTGGTGGCGAGACTCGGAATCGAACCGAGGACACGAGGCTCTTCAAGCCACTGCTCTACCAACTGAGCTATCTCGCCAAATCTAAGACCATCTAAAGGTGTTATCTAACGCAAATAATCATACCAAAAAAACACCATAATTTCTACCCCTTTATAGGGTGGCCTAAAACAGGTATAATACATCTTGTTCCACTTGTTATTCGTAGCTAAAGTGGGGCGCGTTGGCCGAGTAGTTAGGCACGGGTCTGCAAAACCCGCCACGCCGGTGCGAATCCGGTACGCGCCTCCATAAAAACCTTTGGGCGGGTGGTGGAACTGGTATACACGACGGACTTAAAATCCGTTGCCTTTCGGCTTGCGGGTTCAAGTCCCGCCCCGCCCACCAAACAAATAGTCCTGCTAAGGCAGGGCAGATTATAAATCCAACGCATGATACACTAAAGAAAATAACGAAAGCCCTTGGGGTTGGTTTAGATGAATTAACCGGCTATCAATTTCAGCTAAAATTTCAATACCTGTCTGCAGGCAGGCAGGAAAGTTTAACTAATTAAGGAATTAAAAATTATGGTCGCAGTCAAAAACGAGGGAATAATTTTAGAGAAAACAGATCTGGAATTCGAAAATAAGGGTGTTTTAAACCCGGCCTGCATCCACACAGATGGTATTACCCACATGTTTTACCGGGCAATTAGCAACAATGATATTTCTTCTATAGGTTACTGCCAGCTGGTCGATAATAAAGTTATAAAAAGACTTGAAATGCCGGTTCTTTTCCCGGAATATGATTATGAAAGAAAGGGTGTAGAAGATCCAAGAATTACTTTTTTAGATGGAACATACTACCTTATCTATACTTCCTATGATGGCAAAAACGCTCTCATTTCCTACGCCACTAGTAAAGATCTTGTCCATTTTGTAAAACAAGGCATTATCTCACCAAAAATTTCCTACGATGAAGTGGAGGACATCTTTCGCGGGTCAAAAGTTGGCAAGCAATATATCATATCAGAGAGGCTTCACAAACAAAGATGGGGCAAGGACATTTTACTGTTTGAAAAAGACGCCTCCCTCTTTCCCCAAAAATTCGGAGGGAAGTTTGCTCTTCTACACCGTATTTTGCCCGGAATCCAAATTATTTACTTTAACAATTTCTCTGACTTGACCGCCGATCACTGGCGCGACTATCTCAAGAATTTAAATGATTTTATTGTGCTTGATCCACTCTTTTGGTTTGAAAACCGCAACATCGGTGGCGGTTGTCCTCCTATTAAAACAGAAGATGGGTGGCTTATGATCTATCATGCGGTAGAGAATACCCCTTCGGGGAATATCTATCATGCCACTGCTGCCCTTCTTGATCTCAAAAACCCCCTAAAAGTCCTGGGGCGGTTAAGGCAACCTTTGTTTTCACCAAAGGAACCCGAGGAAAAAAGTGGCGTTACAAATAATGTCGTCTTTCCTACCGGAGCGGTAGTAAGAGATAAAAGACTTCATATTTATTATGGGGCTGCCGACAAATTAATTGCCGCGAAATCTGTTGATCTCGCAGAACTCTTGGTTGAACTCAAGAAAAACCCTTTAAAGCTATGAACACTGATCGGCAAGATAAATCTTGGATAGTTTGCCTTTCCACCTTTCCACCGCGACAGTGCGGTATAGCTACCTTTACCACTGACCTTACCAATGCTATTGATAAAATGTTTGGACCGTCGGTTAAGTCAAAGATTGTCGCGATGAATCTTACCGAAGTAAGTTATTTGCCCTATCCCGACAAAGTAATTCTACAGATCAGCCAGCCTCGCGCGGAGGACTATGTTAATGTCGCGGGCAAGCTTAACAATATCAAAGAGGTAAAGCTTGTCAATATTCAACATGAATTCGGTCTCTTTGGAGGGGAGTATGGCTCACATCTACTTCTGCTTCTAGAAAAACTGCAGAAGCCGATTGTTACTACCATGCACTCTGTTCTTCCTGCTCCGGATGAAAAAATGCGCAGTGTCGTTCAAGCTATCATGAAATATTCGAAAGGAATAATCGTCATGACTCGCTCCTCAAAGGAAATTCTCGTTGATGATTATGGGCTGGATCCTGATCGAATTCAAGTTATTCCTCATGGTATCCATCATGTTCCCTATAGAACCAGTGAGCGCGCCAAGTCTGCCTTCGGCCTACCACACAAACTAATTCTCTCAACCTTTGGGTTTCTTAGCCCCGGCAAAGGGGTCGAGTATGTAATTGAGGCTCTACCAGGGGTAGTAGCTAAATTTCCCAATATTCAATTCCTTATCGCTGGCGTCACTCACCCCGTCGTTCTGGCTCAGCAAGGCGAAACTTACCGTAATGCACTTAATAAAAAAGTGCAGCAGCTTGGTTTGGGCAATTATGTTTCTTTTTATAATACTTATTTTGATATAAATAAACTGCTTCAATTTTTGGAGGCTACTGACATCTATCTTGCCACTTCCTTGGACCCAAACCAGGCCGTCTCCGGCACTTTATCTTATGCCCTGGGTAGCGGGCGTCCGGTCATCTCCACCGCCTTTGCTCAAGCCAAACAAGATATTACGAGCGAGGTCGGCAGATTAGTTGACTTCAAAAACTCGCAGGCTTTTACCGATGCCATCATTGAACTAGTAAGTAATCAAGAAGCCTGTTTACAGCTTGGCAAAAACGCTTATTTTCGCACCAGGCATATGACCTGGGAAAATGTTGCTCATTCCTACTTAAAATATTTCTCACAGTTGGCGCCGGAGCTAGCCCTAGGGCAAAGAAAACTTCCACCCATAAAACTTGAACATTTGGCTAAAATGACCGATGATTTTGGCATTATTCAGTTTGCCCGGCTGACCGAACCGGATCTTTCTTCTGGCTATACCCTGGATGATAATGCCCGAGCCTTAATTGCGGTCGCTCTTCATTATAAAAAATTTGGGACCCGCTCGGCGCTAAAGCTTGCCTCTATATATCTCGATTTTCTTTATCGGGTAGTCAAGCCTGACGGTTATTTTGATAATTATGTCAATTCCAACCGTACTATTGATAAGCAAAGAAATATCCGGAAAAGTTCAGAAGATCCCAGTGCTCGAGCCTTGTATGCTTTGGCCTTGGTTTCAACTATCGAAGAAATTCCTAAACATTTTAGAAAACAAGCCCATACTCTCTTTGAGCAAAGTTTTCAGAAGAACATTGCTTTTTCCTCGCCTCGCGCTATCGCTTTTTATATCAAGGCCCTCCATTGCTTGCTGGCTAAACACAAAGAGCCCGATACTCTTGCTGCCTTAAGGTCCTGTTCGGAACAACTCATGATTATGTATGACAAGAGTTGCTCTCCGGACTGGGAATGGTTTGAGCATTATTTAACATATTCAAACGCCATCCTGCCAGAAGCGCTCCTCCTCGGGTACGAAATAACCGGAGTAAAAAGATATCTTGAAGTGTCCCGGAAAACCCTCGACTTCTTGATCAACCATACTTTTAAAGACAATATCTATATTCCTGTTGGCCAAAGCGGCTGGTTCCCCAAGGGAGGGGCAAGACAGTATTTTGACCAGCAGCCCGAGGACACCACTGCCACTGTAGAGGCTTTAAATACAATGTTTCGGTTAACAAACGAGAAAGAGTATAAGCAGTTAGCGTATAGCGCATTTAATTGGTTTCTGGGAGATAATTTTCTCGGACAGGTTGTGTATGATCGGACCACCGGAGGATGCTATGATGGGGTTGGAAAAAAATTTATTAACCTCAACCAGGGCGCCGAATCCACTATTTCATATCTTTTTGCCCGCTTCTCTTTTGAGGACTAAACTCGGTGCTATCTGTTTTTGAAGGTTCGGCGCGCGAGGCGCGCAGAAATGGTGCGAATCAGTTTCATGATATACTAGATGTATGAATGTTAAAAAAAAGTTGGGTAAGAAAAAGTTAGTCTTTATCGCAATAGTTTTACTGATAGCCACATTTGCTGGTTTAGTGTTTTGGATCCAAAGTAATGAGGAAGGATACTATAGGTCTACTGACAAGGCGGGCAAAAAATACCTCAAAGATAGTTTTCATGATGGTTCCGATCTATGGTATTGCTCAAAAAAAATTGAAGTCGTATATAAAAGTGGCTCGCCAGAGACACCAGAGACAGTTGTTGTTTATAGCCCAGTTAATCAAGAGGAGTTTGTAAAATATTGCAGGACAAAAACAGTACTTGAATACCGTGCAGTAATTGACATACTCAAACGGAAAGATGTTAGCAGCACAATCGCAAAGTACGATACCACTAAAGCATGGGTCAAGGCTCTAGGGCACACATACATTAATGATAAAGACTATCTAAAGCGCATATTGCCTGCATACAGCAGTATGAAAATTGATTGCGTTATCGTTGTGCATTCCCCAGAGGGAACGAGGTTCTTTATTGAAAATGGAGAAAAACACGAAAGCCATGACGACCATCGTTATATCGAAGTTCAGGCCGAGGAGTTCTTGGCTTCATTAAATAAAGCTCCGGATGCTGACGTAACCAATTTTTGGCTCGGGCTTCACTAGTGAGGCAATTAAGAACTAAGGACAGCCGTACTATCGCTGTTGTAAGCTTGTATTTTTAGTATTTTACGAGCACCTTACGGAAAAGGCGTCAGCCGTTATCCCGACCCCCCATCAATATAAACCTCCCACCCCAATCTGGCTATTTATATTACTCATAAATAAGCGTATAATTATATAAAGATTATTAAGGAGGATATAGCGATGATGGTTATTCTGATTTTCGGAGTAATAAACTATGGATAATATTCAACAACCGATACAACCTCAACAAAATAACAATCTACCACCAATAACTCCCATTACGCCTGAACCTCATAAATCCAAGCTTTGGATTTATGTACTTGCTGGAATTTTGATTGTCGGGGTGGTTGTAGTGGCAGGAGCATTTTTTTTCAAAGGAAGATTACCACAAACGGAATTGACACCACCACCAAAGTTAGATGACACCGGTTCAACGAAACAGGGCATACAAGCTGTCGCTAATGCAAATAACAAATTTGCTTTCAATTTATATTCCCAACTAAATAAATCTGAAAAAGGAAATGTTTTTTATTCTCCATATAGTATTTCTGCCGCTTTAGCAATGACATATGAGGGTGCAAAAGAACAAACAGCAGACGAAATGAAGTCCGTTTTTCATTTTCCAGAAAGCAATATTTTAAGACCAAATTTTGCCGCAATCTATAATGACATCAATAAAGGTGCTAAAGATTATGAATTGAGAACGGGAAATGCTTTGTGGGTTCAACAGGACTCTCCTCTTCTTGCGGATTATACGGGCAGGGTTGAAAAGTATTATGGCGGGAAGGCGACTAATCTAGATTTCGTCAAAGAAAGTGAAAAATCAAGACAAACAATAAATAGTTTTATAGAAGAACAGACAAATAATAAAATTAAAGATTTAATTCCTACTGGCTCTCTTGGCGAGATGACGCGACTTGTTTTGACTAATGCAATATATTTTAAGGGAACTTGGCAGTGGGAATTTGATACATCTGACACTCGCGAAGAAGATTTCAAGATAACTCCCACCAACATAGTAAAAACTCCGATGATGAACATGAATTCTGGAAATGATAGGTTGAATTATGTTGACACAGAAGATGCACAAATTTTAGAATTACCATACAAGGGCGATAAAATCTCAATGCTGGTATTACTGCCAACCAAAGACCTTGCTTCAATCGAATCCACTTTGACAGCAGAAAAACTTATTGAGTATAGATCTAAAATGAAAGAAACGCAGTTGGATTCAATATCGTTTCCTAAATTTGAATTTGATACCAAATATTTCATGAATGATACTTTGAAGGCGTTAGGCATGCCGACAGCTTTTTCGGGAAACACTGACTTTTCTGGAATGACTGGCAAAAAAGATTTGTTCATTAGCTCTGTCATTCATCAGGCATATGTCAAAGTTGATGAGAAAGGAACAGAGGCGGCCGCCGCAACTGCCGTGATTATTGGCCTTACATCTGTCGAGCCGAGAAATGATTTCAGAGCAGACCGCCCATTTATATTCATAATTCAGGAGAAAGACACCGGAAACATTCTATTTTTAGGTAGAGTAGTCAATCCTGCAAGTTAAGAATTTTTGCCCCCCGGCTTGTCCGCCGAAGTTTCAACGAAGGCGGAGCGTCGGGGCTGAGCTTGTGTTTTTTGGAAGTTTTCCTCAAAATGGGTTCTAGTCTTGTCGTATAAGGAAGTTAAATATTAAATTAAGCCTAATAATACTATTTATTAAATTTGGTTAAAGTATAATAGCTACTATGAGCATCAAAACAAGCACTAAAAAACCACTGAAGCTTTTAAAAATATATAATGCCACAAAAGTAGAGTGGCTAGCTAATATTTTAGCTTATTCCAAGATAGTCCTAGTGGTTGCTATTCCAGTTGCGATACTCAATATCATTCAGGCTAATGGTAGTATTGGTGACTATGTCATCACGAGCCTAGTGGCTTGGTCTTTTGTGGTGATGGCAATTATAACCCTCTCAACCCATAAAAAACAGCTAACAAATTTTAAACTTAGCGCAATTTTTACTCTAGCTAGTGCTAGACTCCTACAATACCTTGCGGTGTGCGTGGTGCTTATTCTATGCTCCACGCCAGCCATAGTGGGAATTTTTAGCGTACTTTCGCCATTTATGTCTCCCCAAATGCCGATTTATGTTTTTGTACCCTTGGGACTAGTGAGCATTTTTATAGGGGCCTACTTACTGACTTCTTTTAGTGTGGCCCAGACAGCGGTACTTGCCACTAACCATACCACAGTTCAGGCCCTCAGGCTGAGTGCTAAATTAACAAAAGGCTATAAAATTAAAATATTTATTGGTTATATGACGCTAATTATTATTGCCCTACTGATCCTGTTTGTAATAATTACTATCCTAGCCACCAACAAGGATCTCAATGAAAACAAGAATATCAGCAATCTCATATACCTTATTGTGGTAACAATTATATTGCCTATAATATTTATATTCCAGACCAAGCTTTATGAGAGGCTTAGTGAATAGGCCTCAAGCTCAAGCAAGAGCCCAAGAACTGAAGGCCGTAATAGACGACTATCGCTACAAATACCATGTCTTAGATGACCCCACAATAACTGACGAAATATACGATAGCCTAACTCGCGAAT
>JBCLLN010000006.1:0-54214 GCA_039738635.1 Candidatus Saccharimonadia bacterium
ATTTTTGTGCGTGGCTTCGCTTCACCGAACCCCGCCCTGCGGGCTTGCGGGGTTCTCGCCATAATACACCATTTAAAAAGCCTGCAGTCGCAGGCGTTTTAAATGGTGGAGCATCGGGGACTCGAACCCCGGACTTCCTGCTTGCAAAGCAGGCGCTCTAGCCAACTGAGCTAATGCCCCTCGTCCAAATAATACTTCAACTAACAAAACAAATATACAATTCGTTTTTAGACTTTGTGTATTATTTCTTTTTTCAATTCAACATACAATCGCAACACTCTTTGGTTTGTTGAATTGGTTTTTAAGAAGCTAATGGTGGAGACTAACTGGCCGAAACCAGCTCTAGTCCCCATATTGATGGTGGGCTCGGAAGGACTTGAACCTCCGACCTCGTCATTATCAGTGACGCGCTCTAACCAGCTGAGCTACGAGCCCAAAAAATACAAAATATCCAGCCTATTGTAACCTGTTAGCCTATATTTTTCAAGACATATAAGAAGTTTAAGGCCATTTAAGTAATATATGGTAGGATATAATTATGGAAATTATTATATGGGGTTTGTTGATAGCAGGTGCTGGAACAATGGTAGTCATATTTACTGAGCCAATCTACCATTTTACTGGAGCTATAGGTGTGATCGAAGATAAGCTACCGGGTGGTACTAAGGGAGTTTTTAAGATTATAGGTGTGATTATGGTCATAGTAGGTATTTTGATGTTTACAGGAACAGCCGGATACTTATTTGGCCCTATGGGTGAGTGGTTACTAGGGCTCATTAAGCGTTAGAACTGTATACTTTTATCAAAAAAGCTAGCTAATAAAATAGCACCTCAATCTCTGAGATGCTATTTTGTCTATGAGAGGTAAGTAGTGCTAGAAATGACTCGTTAGTAACAATCCACCACAAAAGGTGAATTCGACCTAGAAGTACTCAATCTACTCCCACGATAAATCGTGGCTCGATATGACTGTAGCCTCTTGTCTACAGACCTAGTTGCCTAGGCGATTACTCCCTAGAAAGGAGGTGATCCATCCGCACCTTCCGGTACGGATACCTTGTTACGACTTAGCCCCAGTCGCTAGTCTCACCTTAGGGATCAATAATGATCACTTCGGGTGCTCCCAACTCCCGTGACTTGACGGGCGGTGATTGCAATCAGTTAATCTCTGTTGCTCCCCACTAGGCGTGCGCGTCTAACGCACCTAGCGAGTCTCTATGCCTTAAGGCTCGAATCTTCTCTATTCCTTCTGGCGTAAGATGGTGTTTGGTTTTTATGAGCTCTGCCACTTGGCAAAACTTATCAAACTGGACACTTTTCTTAGCCTGAGGTGGATACCGTTGAAAGAATGGAATGATTTTTTGCGATATATCAGTGAAGTTGCTAACTTTGAGCTTTACATGAGGTCGCCATTTGGCATAACGCTCATACTCAAGGCGGTAAATGTTACCGCAACTTAGAACTTTCTGAATTTCGCGCAAAATCGGTTCGTCATCTTCCCGAAGTTCTATCTCAAAAATGAGCCGAACTTCTGGTAACCTATCGCCGTTTTTGTTTAGGGTAATGGAAAAACATCCTTCACCGTCCACAAAACCAACAACATAGTTTGGATTCAGCATAGAGTTCGTTCCTTCCCCCTAATTATATCATCTATAACAGAGGTACTATGAACTCAGCTGACTTCCTTGTATCTATTCCCTTTTGGGACATGATTACTTCAATACAAGGATCTCCCTGGGTCACGCATTGGGCTATTTCGGACATTCCTTACAGGCTTTTCTTGTCTTCTTCCCCTATGTACACATTGTAGGGTCGAAGCGCCTTTTGTATGTAAAGACTATCTTTTGCATATAGAGCCCTTCAGGCATTCTGTTACCAGAGATGCCCTGCTCGCAGCTATTAGTCCAGACTGGACAAGATGGATTTTCACCACCTAGTCCAATGCACTGCCAGGCGCATTTATTTTGTACAAGACCCGAGAACGTATTCACGGCGGCATTCTGATCCGCCATTACTAGCAATTCCAGCTTCATGAGGGCGAGTTTCAGCCCTCAATCCGAACTGAGGCCGCTTTTGATGCGATTCGCTCCGCCTTACGGCTTGGCAAGCGCGTTGTAACGGCCATTGTAGGATGTGTGTAGCCCGAGGTGTAAGGGCCATGCTGACCAGACGTCATCCCCACCTTCCTCCTGGTTAACCCAGGCGGTCTCGTAAGACATACTAACTTACGACGAGGGTTGCGCTCGTTGCGGGACTTAACCCAACATCTCACGACACGAGCTGACGACGGCCATGCAGCACCTGTCACCAGGTTCCAATAAAGGCACGAATTAGTTTCCTAAAACTACCTGGGATGTCAAACCTCGGTAAGGTTCTTCGCTTAGCGTCGAATTAAACCACATCCTCCACTGCTTGTGCGGGTCCCCGTCAATTCCTTTGAGTTTTAAGCTTGCGCCCGTACTCCCCAGGCGGATCACTTAACGCGTTAGCTGTGCAACACAGAGGGTCGAATCTCCATACTGCTAGTGATCATCGTTTACGGCGTGGACTACCGGGGTATCTAATCCCGTTCGCTCCCCACGCTTTCGTTCCTCAGCGTCAGCAATAGCCCAGCAAGCTGCCTTCGCCATTGGTGTTCCTTGCGATATCTACGGATGTCACTCCTACACCGCAAATTCCACTTGCCTCTACTATGCTCCAGTCAGGTAGTTTTGGACACAGTCCATGTGGTTGAGCCACAGGATTTCACATCCAACTTACCAAACCGCCTACGAACGCTTTACGCCCAGTAATTCCGAATAACGCTTGGACCCTACGTATTACCGCGGCTGCTGGCACGTAGTTAGCCGGTCCTTATTCTACAGGTACCGTCATAATCTTCCCTGTTAAAAGCAGTTTACACTCCGAAAAGCGTCTTCCTGCACGCGGCATCGCTCCATCAGGGTTTCCCCCATTGTGGAATATTCCTCACTGCTGCCTCCCGTAGGAGTCTGGGCCGTATCTCAGTCCCAGTGTGGCTGATCATCCTCTCAAACCAGCTAAACATCATAGCCTTGGTGAGCTTTTACCTCACCAACAAGCTAATGTTACGCAGGCCCCTCCCGAAGCGCAAAAGCTTTAATCCGAATAAATCGGATATTATGGGGTATTAGCCACCCTTTCGGATAGTTATCCCCCTCTTCGGGGTAGGTTCCAACGTGTTACTCACCCGTCCGCCACTAAAAAGTAAGTTTTTAGACGATAGATGTAAGAGATTCGATAAATCGAAATTCTAACATCTAAAATATAAAATATAAATTTTCGTTCGACTTGCATGTGTTAGGCGTGCCGCCAGCGTTCATCCTGAGCCAGGATCAAACTCTCCAAAAAATGAAGTTTGACAATCCTAGGCAATCTATAGGCTGTCGGTAATACCGGCAATATGTCTACAAAATGTTGTTCCTGGGATAAAATCAATCTCCATAAAAGAGTTACTGACAAAAGCCAGATGATACTCTCTAAAAAGAGTTGTATCTTGGGTTGTCACATTTTTACTAAAATGTAACCAAAAAGAAATTAACGAGTCGTTATTTCTAGCACTATTTACTTCTCAAGATACTTTGCTCTTGTACACACATTCTGTACCTATCCGCCTACTTCATAGCTTACCTAAGTAGCTGCAAGGCATTTTTCTTCACTCAGATTAGCTACGGCTAGCCTTTGTTCAGATAAAATGTCTTTCGCTCACTTATCTAATTTATGATTGTAATCGTCTAGGTACAGAATGCGTGTGGCTCAAAATAAAATCAGCTGACATATTTGTATGTCTGCTGTTTTTATTTAAGTAGCCCGCTTTTAAATGCTAAAGCAAAAACTATTTAGAATTTTACAGGGTAATTAGGGATGTGTCAACAGCTAACGCAAGGAGTTATTTCTTACCAGCCTTCTTAAGCCAGCCCTGCTTAGAGATACTGATAGATTCATCGCTAAAACGAGTGGCTCTTTTGATGTTCAGCCAGCGCCAAATTACAATTAATATAAAAATCACCCAAATCGCCAGAATACTTATAGCCATCCAGCGCTGTCCATAGAGCAAGCCAGATTCCTTAGCCACAAAGCCAGCAAACATCAGCACCATACCAAGTATGACGCTACCAATTATTAGGTACTTAAAAATATAGGACACCTTTTTATTGGCTTTTATCTTTTTAGAATAGATTATTTTTATAATTATTGGAGTAATAGCAATCACTAGGCCCATAATATAAATTATTATAATCTGCGAGGAGTCTGGCACCGCTGAAAGCCAACTAGTAATAGGCGTGAGCTGGTCTAGGCTAAATATGGTAGCCACCAGCCCCCCTAATAGTGCCCCCACGATAACCTCTAGGGGCTGGTGTCCAAGAATCTCCCTAAGCCGGCTGTAGTCGTCGGGCTTGCGCAAGTTTCCGTTATGTGACATCTCTGCTATCAGCTTATTTAGGGTGCGGGCTTGCTCGCCAGCACTTCTGCGAACCCCAAAGCTATCATACATAACAATTCCAGCTAGTATTGCCGTCACACCAAAAATTGGGCTACTAAGCCCCTGGTGGTAAAAGGCGTAGCCAGCTAGCGAACAAACTACCGCCGCATGTGCTGATGGCATACCGCCTGAGGCGTATAAGTAACGCCAATCTGTATTACCTTTCAATATTTCTATTAGTATCTTAATCGCTTGGGCTACCGCCCAAGCAACTAATGGAACATACAAATATGGTGTAAGCATAATTTAACTCCCCTCTTATTTATATTAATTTTAGCTTGCTTACAGCTGGCCGTCTACACTTTTTAATTAGCTAGGCTTCAAAACTAAAGACCATGCCATAGTGATAGCCCGGTAATTGTAAAATTCTCTTGAATCTCATTCCACAGCCATTCATCATCTTGAGCGCATCTTCCTTGGTAACTCTGTGTTCCATTTTAGGCCCTACACTAACATCCTTAGTGTCCCAGTCAATTAACACAACCTCGCTATCGGCCTTCAGGTATTGGCCAATGGCCATACAAAAAGCATCTGGCTTAACCGTATTAGAAAGCAAATTAGTGAGAATTACGACATCAATATCACCGCTACTAATAGTTGCTCCTTTCAATAAATCAGATAAGAGCTCAAAGACTAGATTTTGATGACGAGATGCCAAATGGGCCAGCTTGCTAAGAGCCTCATGGTTGGGCCCAGCCACATAAACCGTGCCAGATTCCCCAACCTTACCAAGCATTGCTGGTGCAAAAAAACCAATTGGCATGCCTATTTCCAAGATGTTATTGCCTTCCCGTATATCAAGGTCTTCAACTACACTCGTGGGATTTAAAAACTTCCTAGCTGTTCTTGATCGTAACCCTCTTGGTAATGCCTGAAGCATTTTAGTACCTTTCTTTAATTTAATATCATCATACTATACTTGCCGGCTTGCTAGCAAAGCTAATGCTAGGCGTCCTGCTTGGGCGGAGCTTCAGCTTTTGACTTGGCAATTGGTTCTTCTTCAATTTCCTTAGGTAAAAGTGCAATAGAGGCGATCTGGTCATCTTTAGCCATTCGCATTATCCTAACTCCCTGTGTGGATCTACCTATGACTGGAATGCCACTAAGCTTAAGCCTAATTACTTGGCCTTGCTTGGATATTATTAGTACATCACCTTCTTTACTTTGGATCATCCTAACATCCACAGCCTTACCGGTCTTAGTAGTAACAACGCCCGCCTTAATACCTACACCACCACGATTATGCGGAGCAAATAAATTACTCTTGGTAATCTTACCGTAGCCATTCTCCATAATTACCAGCATCAGCATGTCTTCGCCACTAATCACATCCATACCTACCACCTTATCGTCCTTGCGCAATCTAATGCCCCTAACGCCTCTAGTAGCGCGCCCCATTGGTCTGGCATCCTGCTCGGTAAATCTTATAGCCTGTGCCATAGAGGTAGAGATAATAATATGGTCATCTCCGGTGGTCTTCTTGACCCAACTGAGCTTATCTCCACTATCAAGCTTAATAGCTACAATGCCACTTTGGCGGATATTATTAAAGTCTGTTATAGCGGTCTTCTTGACTGTGCCATTAGTGGTAGTCATAAACAAATATTTAGCTGGGTCACCGTTTGAGATGGTCACCAGCGAGGTGACACTCTCCTCTGGGCTGAGGCTTAAAACATTCATTATGGACTGTCCCTTTGCAATTCTACTGGCTGGGGGTATTTCATAACCCTTAAGCTTAAAGACTCGGCCTAGAGTAGTAAAGAATAAGATGGTGTCGTGGGTTAGAGCCTGAACGACATGCTCCACCACATCTTCTTCTTTGGTGGCCATACCCATCTTGCCCTTACCTCCACGCCCCTGCGAACGGTATTCATTGGCAATAATACGCTTAATATAATTACCCTTCGTGAGAGTTATAACGACTTCTTCATTTGGTATTAAGTCTTCATCGCTAAAGTTTCCAATAGCTTTTTTAATAATTTGGGTTCGTCTTTTATCCCCGTATTTTTCTTTAATCTCTTCTAACTCTTGGCGAATAACTTTTAGGATATTAGCCTCATCGCCAAGAATTATTTCTAGCTCTTTAATTAGCTTTAATAGAGCATTGTATTCGTCTTCTATCTTTTGGCGCTCTAGCCCAGCTAGGGTGCGTAATTGCATCGCTAGGATGGCATTGGCTTGAATTTCGGTCAGCTTAAAACTGGTGATAAGATTTTGGCGTGCTTCGTCTTGAGTGTTGGACTCACGAATAGTAGCTATGACCTTGTCGATTTGATCAAGTGCTATTCTTAAGCCCTCTAGAATATGGGCTCGATCCTTCGCCTTTTGCAATTCAAATTCGGTGCGTCGCCTAACTGTTACCTTGCGATGGTCTAAGTAGTAGCGCAAAACCATTTCTAAATTTAAAATGCGTGGCTGAATGCCATCTACTAGTGCTAGCATATTGACATGGAAGGCGGTCTGCATAGGCGTTAGTTTGTAGAGCTGATTAAGGATTTTATTGGCGTAGGCGTCTTTTTTGAGCTCTATCACTACTCGAACTTCTTCCTTGGCAGACTCGTCGCGCAAGTCCGAGATACCAACTATCCGCTTGGCTTTTACTAAATCAGCTATCTTCTCTACTAAGCTAGCTTTATTGGTCTGATAAGGAACTTCTGTGATTATTATTCGTTCGCGTCCTTTGGTATCTTCCTCAATAGTGGCTACGGCGCGCATAGTGATACTGCCTCGCCCCGTTCCATAGGCCTGAGCAATACTACCATCGTCAAATATTATTCCACCAGTAGGGAAGTCTGGTCCCTTAATAATTTTTGTTAGGTCAGCAATCGTAGCTTCGGGATTATCAATAATACATATTACTCCATCTATAACCTCGGTAATATTATGAGTTGGTATATTGGTGGCCATACCAACGGCAATACCCTGCACTCCATTAAGTAAAAGGTTAGGAACCTTGGCTGGTAGCACCTTGGGTTCGCGCTGTGAGCCGTCATAATTGGGCATAAAATCAACGGTGTTCTTGTCTATATCAACAAGCATTTCCTCGGAGAATTTAGTCATCTTGGCCTCAGTATATCGCATAGCAGCAGCTCCATCTCCGTCCATACTTCCAAAGTTACCCTGGCCGTCTACCAACTCATAACGCATACTAAAATTCTGGGCCATACGCACCATAGAATCATAAATGGCAACATCACCATGGGGGTGATACTTACCAATTACCTCACCCACTACGGTCGCCGACTTACGATATTTGCCAGACGGGCGAAGCCCTAGAGTGTGCATGGAGTAAAGTATTCTGCGGTGCACTGGCTTCAGGCCATCGCGGACATCTGGAAGTGCGCGAGACACAATTACACTCATAGCATAATCCAAATAGCTTTGTTCCATTTCCGACTCAACGGTCTTGGGTGCTACTAGACCAAACTCAGTTTTCTGAGGTTTATAGTTGGTATTATCAAACTCTTCAATTGGTTGTTGGTTGTTGGTGTCTTCCATAGTGTTGATTATATATCCAAGTTACTTACGCTCTTAGCATGGGTCTGAATGAAGTTCTTACGGGGTGCTACTTCCTCGCCCATCAGCTTATTAAATATAGCATCGGCCTTCTCGGCATCTTCTACGGTCACTTTTAATAATATTCTATTAGCTGGATCCATAGTGGTCTCCCAGAGTTGATCGGCGTTCATTTCGCCCAATCCCTTATAGCGTTGGATATTAATGCCGGCTTTTTTAAGTGGGTTTTCAAATGATTCATCCTCGTTCTCATTTTCTGCACCAGTTACATCCTCGGCCAGCCTTGCTAAGTCCTGGGCAGTTGTTACCTTAGTTTTTGTTAGACTGGTCTTGGATAGCTTCTTGGTCTTTTCGTTGGCTGACTCTTTAATTGAGGCCATAATATCATTTATCAACCGGTCGCGCTCTTTATCGGAATAGGCGTAGTTAGAGCTTTTGCCCTTAGACACCTTAAATAATGGTGGCTGGGCAATATATATATGCCCGCCGTTAACTAACTCTGGGAAGTGCCTAAAGAACAATGTCAAAAGCAATGTCCTAATGTGCGCACCATCAACATCAGCATCAGTCATTATAATAATTCTATTATAGCGCAGTCTGGCTATATCAAAGGTTTCACCAATACCAGTACCTAGAGCAATGATAAGGTTCTTGACTTCGTTGTTTGCTAGCATTCTATCTAGCCTGGCTCTCTCAACATTGAGTATCTTACCACGCAGCGGCAAAATAGCCTGGAAATTTCTATCCCTACCTTGCTTTGCTGAGCCTCCAGCAGAGTCACCCTCTACAATATACACTTCACTTTTGGTCATATCCTTGCTACTACAGTCCGCTAGCTTACCTGGAAGTGTCATCCCCTCCAGCGCCCCCTTGCGAATTACACTATCACGGGCCGCCCGAGCTGCTAGCCTGGCCCTAGCACTAAGCACACCCTTTCCAATAATTTTCCTAGACTCTGCAGGGTTTTCTTCAAGGTAGTAGCTAAAGTACTCATTCAGGACCTTCTCTACTATATTGCGGATTTCAGGATTGCCTAGCTTGGCCTTGGTCTGACCTTCAAACTGCGGATCAACTAACTTAATAGACACAATTCCAGTTAAGCCTTCACGAACATCATCGCCGGTGAGGTTTTCTTCTTTTTCCTTTATGAGTCCATTTTTACGGGCATATTCGTTAATAACTCGGGTTAGGGCAGACCTAAAGCCTACCACGTGAGTTCCACCATCGGAGTTATAGATGTTATTAGCAAAGGCTCGGAGTTGTTCGTTGAAACTATTGCAATATTGGATAGCAATCTCAACAACGACATCATCGACTTTTTTCTCGACATAGAAGGTGGGGACATTGAGTACTTCCTTGCCCTTATTGAGATGCTCTACATAGCTTTTAATGCCACCTTCAAAATAAAAACCATAGCTATGCTTGGACCGTTCATCAATAATATTAATATGTACGCCCTTAGTTAAATATGCCTGGTGTCGCAAATAGTCTAGCACTGTCTTATAACTATATTTGGTGCTCTCAAAAATTTCGTCGTCGGCCTTGAAGCTAATGGATGTTCCGCGTTTTTCGGTCTTGCCGATTTTTTTAATACCAGTCAAAGGAACGCCACTTTTATAATTTTGCTCGTACTCGTAGCCGTCCTTCCAGACAGTTGCCTTTAAATCAATAGACAAGGCATTAACCACGCTAATACCCACTCCATGTAGCCCGCCGGAAACCTTGTACCCCCCACCTCCAAATTTTCCGCCAGCATGCAAGACTGTTAGGACAGTTTCTAGGGCCGATTTACCAGTAGTCTTGTGCTTATCGACCGGAATCCCACGCCCATCATCACTCACGCTCACCCAGCCATTTTCGTGTAATATAACCTCAACTATGGTAGCCTCACCTGCCAAAGCCTCATCAATAGAGTTATTCACAAGCTCCCATACCAAATGATGAAGGCCCTCTATCCCAGTGCCACCAATATACATCCCAGGTCGCTTACGGACAGGCTCTAGTCCCTCCAGTACCTGGATTTGATCGGCATTATATTTTTGCTTATTTACGGCCATACGCTACTTCGTTTCCTTAAGTCTTAGTTTAAAATAAATAATAAGCCTTTAGTTAGCTTATATATAATACTATTATAGGGGATTAGCTAATTGCAAGCAATCTAATTAGAGCTAGCACCAACATAATAGAGTAGAGCTAAATACCTAGGCTCTTTTTAATCTCTTCGGCTACCTCAGCTTTTGGCTTAGCATATTTAGACCTACTCAACTCTTTCATTTGAGCCAATATCTCGGGCTTTGATATGCCCAATGGTGGCATTATTTCTTTCATAGAAAATGGCACGGTGGGTTTTCCTTCTGAAATTATTTTAATTGCTGCATAGTGATTCTGGGTGTTTATTAAGTCTGGGGCGCTAAATGACGGCGCAAACTGCTTAACTACGAACTCGGCATCATCGGGCCCAATCCTAAAACTTATAATAGAACCAACATTACCAAATACCGAATCTCTAATCTTCTCATCTAATTGAGATATGAATTGATTAGCCATAATCATACTTAAATGGTATTTCCTGGCCTCGGATAAGATTGTAGCGATGGAGTCGGTGGAGTAGTTTTGGAACTCATCTATATAGAGGCTAAAGTCACGGCGCTCCGACTCAGCTACATCGGCTCTGCTCATAGCAGCAATTTGGAACTTGATAATGAAAATAATACCCAGAAGCTGGGAGTTAATATCCCCCAGCAAACCCTTAGACAAATTAATAAATACTATCTTGCCATCATCCATCATCTCTCTTAGGTCAAATGCTGATTTCTTTTGGCCTACTATATTGCGCATAATCTCATTATTCGCGAATGCCCCAAACTTAGACACAAACCAGCCAAGCATCTCGGACTTGGAATGCTGGTCAGTCTGAGCCATCTCGCCAGTCCAGAAGTCTTGAATAACGGGGTCAGTGACATGCTTAAATTTCTTTTTCAGATATTCATCATCGATAAATACCTTGGGAATCTCAATAAAAGTTCCACCTTCAGGGTCAGCCATTACGGTCAGGGCGGCGTTCCTAAACCACGCCTCAAACCTAGGACCCATAAAGCCTTGTCTATGTGGATCATAAATTTTATAGAGCATAGATATAGCCTCTTGGACCAAGAAGTCTTTTTGCTCTGGGTGCTTGGGGTCAAACTCCATAAGATTCCAGCCCATCGGGAAGTTTGCGTCGCCAGGGTTGAAATAAACCACATCCTCGGCTCGCTCTGGTGGGATCTTGGACATCAGCTTCTCGGCAGTATCACCGTGTGGATCAATAAAAGCAACTCCCTTGCCGGCGTATATATCCTGGATGATGCAATTTTCTAAAAACACTGATTTGCCTGTACCGGTCTGCCCTATAACATAAATATGCCTGCGCCTATCATCGTCTGATAAGCGTATAATCTCTTCTCGGCCTTGATAAAAGTTAGTACCCAGTATCATACCATCATCGCTTAGGCCAGAAGGAGCAGCCACCTCTCGCATACCCTTTCTCTCTACATTCGTGCCTATTGGTATGGTCTTACTAGGTAGGTGAAAGATTGTCGCTAGCTCCACTGTATTAAACACTAACTTTCGGTATAAAATATCTCTATGACTCCAGTTGCTATGGCTAGGGAAATATCTAAATATAAAATCCGTAGCAAGTGTTGCTGTATTTTTGGCCCCTATAAATTTTAGTTTATTGGAATTATTAAGATTGAGCTGGGCATAGCCAAGCTTTAAGCTATCTATAACAGCCTCTGCTGAACCAGGGGTCTCAGAACTTGCTATAACCCTAATGACAGACTCAAATACGGGAAATTTAGATTTCTCTTCAATTAGTTCACTCTTCTTTTGATCAATACTATCCGGCTGCTTTTGATTTTTATTGCTATCAGAATCCTTAGTAGATCCAAGTGGGGCTGCTATTATTTCGGTAGCTGTGCCAAGAATCTTTTCTGAGCCAGATTTTTTACTAGAATTAAGTAGCTGTTTAGAAGCACGCCTGGCTTTCCTAAGCCACTTTTTGCTGGCTGGTCTAATTAATATCTGAATAGCAGCTCCTTCGCCATCATCAAGATTAGAAAGTGATGACATAATTCCTACAAACGCATCCTGCTCACTCATCTGGTAGGTATTGAGGGGATAATAGCTAGGCTTTGCTAGCATAAACTCACCACCAACAACTCCCGATATCATTGCTGTCTTTGAGAAAATATTTTCATCGTCTTTTTGCTCTATTTGAATACCTGGATAGCTAGCACCAAGCGCTTTTTTAACTGGCACTAGTAACTTAGCGGGCACAGCTATATAAAAAAATATTTCCTTACCATTAGCAACAACCTCAAAGCTTACATAGCGTTGGCCACGAAGGCTAAACTTTTTTCTACCTATACCTGTCAGCATTCTAAATATTCCCTCAGCTTTAGAGGCATTTTCTCTGACCTGCTCCCTAAAATCCCTTGTGGAATCTTGGGCCACCTCCAATGGTGGTATCTTGACTAACAGAGTTACTAACTTTAGACTTCTCTCGACATCCTTGTGCCTACGAGTCTTAACTATATAATAAAAAGTACCCGCCCCAGCGATTGCCAACAGACTGGCGATAATAATTATAAAAAATAAATACATAATATGCTACTAATTAACATCTAGATTAAACCTTGTTTTCAAATACGCTCTGCTTAACGCATGTTGCGCTTCTTCTTCATAGTATGGATCGTATTGGGTTTTTCCAACAATTTCATCAGCCTTATCTACCCAAACTTTTTCAATATCCCCGTGATCTTTGGCTGGGAGTGACTTCAAAGACAGCTCATATGAATCGCTAATCAGCTCGGTAGCAACAGAGTTGGTGCTAGTAGCTACTTTAGGAGTAGCAATGAGTGCTGTTTTTGGCTTAGTTTTAGGATCGCTTTTTACAGACTCTATTAAAGACTTTGTTGGCTGTTCCGAGTTATTACCAGCTTCAATGCTAATACTACTCTGCTCAACTGTGCCAACAGCTGGGGCAATATTAACCTTATCTGGTTGTTTTGAATCTGACTGCATAGCTCTATTATAGCAGTTATGCTTATCATCATCTAGCTATCTATTGCATAAAGCTAATAATGAACCCATACCGGCGTGCCAATATCTGCCCATCCAAACAGAAACGCCGCTGCAGCCTTTGGCATATTTACACACCCATGACTACCATTGTAATAGTAGTCTTGGCCACCAAAAGAACTACGCCAATCAGCATCGTGCATACCATACCCGCTATAGAATGGCATCCAATAATCTACATATACATTATAGTCCCAGCCATACGGACGCCCATTGAGATATCTACTCGTTTCCTTAGCATAAATGCTAAATAAGCCAGTAACTGTAGGGAAGCCAGCTCCTGAGGCGCCACTAGTAATTGGGGTAGAAAATATTACTTGATTATCTTGATAGGCCCATAGTGTTTGACTAGATATATTGATTTCAATGTAGCGCCCATAATCTAGTGTTACGGACCTATTGGTCTCAGTAGAAAAAGCTATATCTTGCGCACTAACCGTTATAGAAGAGTCGCCTTTTTGGAGACTATTATATATCTCATCTGCGGCCTTAGCCTGATCAATAGCCCTGCCTACCTGGCCCTCGCGCTCTACAGATGAGACGCCATTTTTGATGTTTAGTTTTTTATTTATTGGAGCCGTATCTACTTGGTTGGCAATGGTCTGCAGGTAGCCCATAATTTGCTCCCGTGACAAATCTACATTAAGTATTGTGCTACCATCTTGATTCTTGGCTTCACTAAATACTAGCCAGTGACCCTTGGTGGCTCTATCTGGTGAATAGGATTTGCCATCATAATTAAGAGATACTGCGTAATCTAATATTTTTATAGCTTTCTGTTTTGTCGTACCGAGGTCTTTAGCCTGCAATGGAGCTTTAACTGTTTTTGGCTCTAGTAAAAGATTCTGATCCTTGCCATCTCCCAGTGAACTCTCTATGAGCCTGTTAAGGATTTCTTGGTCAATCTTTAGTCCGTCCTTATCAGGATATATTTCAACATTGCCATCCTTAACACTAAGTCCAGCATTGACAGGATTACTTCCAACAGAATTAACCACTCTAGAAGTAAAAATTTTTAGCTCTCGGCTATCTACTTGATAAGTATAGCCAAGCTGGCCTCTTTGGAGTGAATCAAGAAAGCCCAATATTGTAAGCGGAGAGTTACGGCCTACTTTATAAGCCATTTCTAGGGTGCTGTCTAAATCGTACTTGGCGCCTAGCTCGCTACTATTAGTCTCAAAGGTTTTATCGCCAACCTTAACCGTAAAACTTCTTTCTGTCTTGATGCTTTTTAGAATTTCCCTGGCTTGATTGCGGGTCTTGAAGCTAAGGTCATGGCCAGATACCGACACTCCTGGGAATATTACTCCTTCTGTCAGTGTTGATACGAGCAAATTTGAAGTCACGAAAACTATCATAATTCCCATAAAAACAAACCATAATCTGGCGCGAAAGCTAGGGCGCTCGCCAGATTTAGATAGCTTGGGAGGTAAACTCAAAAAATGAGAGTGCGGTGGCTTATTCATCTAATACTAGTATAGCTTAAAAAGCAATATTTGCTATAACACTTGTGCTTTTGGCAACTTAGCTAATGCCATAACGCACTTATTGAGTCTTAATGATATTTCCTCAGAACTTGGGTTTGGTCCCAAGTCAAAGTTAACGGTAATGGTAATTCTTTTTCGATCTTGATTGTGAAGCTGATCATTTTGGTATTCCCCTTTAAACCTAATGGAGTGAGCATGCTTGGCTAGAGTAGTTCGGAGGTCACCATACATTCCACTACTAGGAAGCTCTACTGTGATATCTTTAGTAATAATTTGATAAGCTTTGGCTGGAATAGCAACTATATTTTGCTCAGATTCTACGATTGTGCCGATATCAAATTCACCATATGACACTTCTTTGTTAATATCGAACTGACCAAGAATAGCAGGGGAGAGCTGGCCATACTCACCTAGCCCCTCTTCTAGCCTGCCTGCTCTGGAGGTGATATAGCTTGGATTGGTGGTGAGTCTAGTGAGATTAAGCTCTAGCCTATACCAGCCAAGTAGCACATCTAGCACCCCTTTGAGCCTTAGCAAGCTATCCTCTCCCCATATTGAGACCCCTAAGACCCATTTTTCAACCACTCCATCATTAATTTTTTCATATACTCTGCTTATCTCAAATAATGCCGAGCTATTGGAGGATTGATTTTTAGCAATCGCCCTGAGGTGGCTTGTTAGTAAGTTAGTGCGTAAATAATCCTGCTCGCTACTTAATGGATTTTCAATTTGTAAATACTTATTGGTGTTAGGGCTGACTTTTAAAATTTCCTTTTTGGACACAAAAGAATATGTCATAATTTCTATTAGCCCATAAGCACTGAGCTTAAACCTTAAAGACATTAGTGAGGTCAATAAATTGTGACAATCGGGCAGTGAAGGACTAATGAGAGGGAGGGTTTCGGGCATATGTCCATAGCCGATGGCTTTGGCAACTTCCTCAAACAAATCTACCTCACTCACAATATCAGCCCTCCACCAAGGAATTTGCACCGAAAGGATATGGTTAAAATTATCTAGATACCGCCTAGCGCCTAGATAATTATTTGATTTGGTATATTTGGTAACAGGCACTAGCTGTGGCTTACCAGTCTGGCTTTGGATTGATGGTTTAGAGTATTTCGCCGAGGCTTCAAGACCGTCCGTAGCTTTAGCGTAGGAGGTTAGCGAAAGATGGCTAGAGCTTATGACCTTATTTTTACCAGCATAAATACCGATATCAGTAATGTTATTAGGTTTATTGCCACTTGGCTGATGCCCTAAGAATAATAAATCTCCTGGTTTTAATCCAATATCAGGCACTTCCATGCTAGTGCCATATATTTTAACTGCGGAGCTACCGATATCCAGCCCAGCTTTAAGGTAGAGAGTCTGAGCTGAGTTTAGGCCATTATAAATCTTAGGAGTAGTAGTAGCTTTGGTGTAATTGCTACCTTGCAAGTCCTTTAGCTCTCTGGTAAGCGAAAAGTGAGTTGGCCGAAAGCCTCGCTTTGATAGTAACAATGCTACTTCCTTCTCTGCTAGCTTATAGCCTAGAAACTTTTCTGCCTTCCTGATGCGCAAACCCAAATATGTAACTTCGTCTTTATCATTAGCTTGGAGGGCAGGGGAGTTGGCAATATCAGCTTGGCAGATTTCCTTTAGTAGGCCAGCAATTCTACGCATCGCTAAGTGGGGGAGTGTGCCAGGCAGGCCTTTTTCAAACCTAGCAGATGCTTCGGTGCGGAGCCCGTGCCTAAGAGCGCTCCGGCGCACAGTAGTTTTATTAAAATTTGCTACCTCCACAACGATTTCGATAGTATTCGGTTTTGTTTCGGTTTTTTGTCCTCCCATAATTCCAGCTAGCCCAATAGCCCCCGAATCATCAGCAACCACCAAATCTTCACCACTCAGCTTGATAGCCTTGCCATCCAGGGTGGTGAGGGATTCGCCTTTGCTGGCAAACCTAATTTTTATATTGCCAGAGATACTACGGGCATCATAGGCATGAGAGGGCTGCCCATACTCTAGCATTACAAAGTTGGTAATATCTACAACAGGGTTGATAGTTCGTATTCCTGACGACAATAAGTTATCCACAAGCCACTTAGGGCTTGGCGCATCTACTTTCACGCGGGCTTTTAACAGCAACAAAGCATCGCATTCCCCTTGCAAGTTGACATTTAGTAATTCTGTGTTGTTGTATGCCCTATCGGCTATATTTGGCTCTACCAACGCATTATCTGCATCCATAGCGGCTATTTCACGGGCTAATCCGATATATGACATATAGTCCCAGCGGTTTGAAGGCGTCTTAATGTCCAAGATATCACTGATTATAGCAATGTCGCACAATGACCGCCCAATAGGTAGGGTAGGGTCTAGCTCTATAATACCATTACGATCATTACCCATACCAAGCTCAAATGCCGAGCATAGCATTCCGTGGGAAATCTCTCCTCGTATCTTAGCTTCCTTAATTACATTTCCATCTGGCAATACACTTCCTATCTGAGCTAGTGCTACTACCAGGCCGGGCCGTACATTATCAGCCCCACAAACAATATCTACCTCACCACCATCAGTTTGTACTTTTACTAGCCTTAGGGTTTCAGCATTAGGATGTTTGGACTCTGATACTATTTGAGCCGTGATAATTCTATAGTCCAGTTTTATTGAATACAATATTTCCTCAACCTCTACCTCTGTGCGCTCTAGGACCTCGGCCATAACTTCTGAGTTAAGATGGTTTTTAAGGTATGAATTAATAAGATTAACGCTGACTTTCATTAAAACTGCTCCAAATATTCAATATTAGGGCGCCATAATTGCCTCAGGTCGGTTAGGCTATATTTGATTGCAGCAATACGCTCCACTCCCCACCCGAAGGCGAATCCAGTATACTTTTCAGGATCTATTCCGCAACCAATAAGCACACTGGGGTGAACCATGCCAGCCCCACCTAGCTCTAGCCACTGACCCTGGTACTTGGCATCAACCTCAACAGAGGGCTCTGTGTATGGAAAGTAGCTAGGTCTAAATCTAATCTTAACCTCATTGCCTAGCTGACGCTTAACAATCTGAAGTAGCGTTCCTTTGAGGTCTGCCATACTAACTGACTCCCCCACTACCAACCCTTCTATTTGATTAAAAGACCAAGAATGCATGGCGTCTTCATTCTCGTTTCTGAATACCTTGCCAGGCACAAGTATCTTAAATGGTGGCTTGTTTTCTAGCATAAATCTTACCTGCATACCAGAAGTGTGTGTCCTTGGTAATAGCTTACGGTCGGTGTCTTTAATATAGAATGTATCGTGCATTTCTCTGGCTGGATGTACTTCGGGCATATTTAGAGCCTCAAAATTATACCAGTCGGTCTCTATTTCGGGGCTATCTATAATAGCAAACCCCATCTCCGTAAATATTTGATAGGTCTGGGCCAATACAAGACTTACTGGGTGCATATGGCCTACCCTAGGTTCCCTATATAAAGCCAATCCAGGCCTAGAGATATCTATAGCCTCAAATGTAGCAGATGATATTAAAGCTTCCCTCTTTAGAGTTAAGGTGTTCTCAATTATCACTTTTAGCTTATTAATTTCAATGCCAAGCTTGGCTCTGTTGGTGGGCTCTAGCTTGGTAAGCTTGCGCATTTGGATAGCAACCAGGCTACTGCTTCCCAGAAATTTAGATCTTAACTGCTGAAGCTGATGCTTGTTAGTTACAGACTCACAGGCCTTTTTTAGCTCAATAATATGTGCCTTATATTCCATTATTGTTGAATCCTTCTGGTTCTAAAGAACAGGCCTACCAACCCAATAGTCAAACCCAACAGTAGGATATCCTTCCAACTCAACCCTCTTAAGCTAGATAAGGCTAGTAATATTGTTATGGCAAAGCCGAATAAAAATCCAGCCTTAAGGCAAGCTTTGATATATAGTAGTTTATTATTAGCGTACTTTTTTTTCTTATGGAATACCAAATAAATTAGCAATGTAAAAGCCAATGACAGCATCAGCAAAACATTTATAAACCAAAATGTTACACCACCAGGACCTAACTTAGTGGGGTTGGTGGCCACGATACTATACACAAAATAGCCACAAGTTAGGACTGTGGCAATGCCAATAAATAATAACGATATTCTAACCTTAGTTTGATTGCTCATAGAAATATATTATTTAATAATATGTTCTCATTATCTCATAGTTGTAATTACTGGTATATAGCGGATAAAGTAAATAATAAATGAATAAGTTTATAATTATAATGAATACATTTATTATATACCGTAATACTAGTAACATATTGAACACTTTATTTAAGTAATTATAATGAATAAGTTATTTTTGTTCTCCTGCCCTATTTATTTATAGTGTTTAGTTAGCGTGAAGGCTGTGGATAACTATTAAATTTACAGTCAGCTGACTGACCTACTAAATTTTACTGTAATATTTGTGATTATTGGCAAATTTATGTCTTTGTTGTATTATTAACAGCACCAAGTATGATTATTACAATATTCATATAATTATGATGTCATTTTCTACAATTATGGTATATTATCTACTCTTTCATGAATACTGGCACCCCTTTGATAATATAATGGCTTATAGTGGCTCTAAAGAGCTTATTTATTTTAATCGCAGCTTATGCTCAAAATATACTACTACTACTGCTGCTGCGTAATCACATCCAATAAAAAATACCACCCCTACAAATGGGTGGTATATATGTTTACATGGTTACGGGCCGATGCAAATGCCCTTAAAATGTTTAGAAACAAATTGGCATGTATCGGCCCGGGGTGGATCCTAACTGGAAGCTAAGACCCAAAAAGGTACAATCGCTTCACTTGCATCCGAGTTAACTTGGGTGCGACTGGTGCTTCCCAACCATCGTTACGGTACCTGACCAGAACCTTGCCTTCCTTTAGTAGAAAAACACGGTCCCGGTCAAGTTCCAGCAGATTTATCTGATTCCCCCCAGCATAATGACTGCAGGCAGACAATCCCTACGACAGTAAGGAAGTTCTGGTACAAAAAACAAGGGGGTTGTTTTTTGTAGACCAGAATTCCCTTACCGTCAAACGAGGTAAGTGAGTTTTTAGAGTACAAACTCGCTCTTTTATGGTGGTTTGATATGTGGCATGTGACTTTTTTGTTTTTAATGAACTACAATAGCTATAGTATATCATAGTACTTATGCTGATGTCAATTGTTTTGTTGTATTAAAGTACTTTTACCCTGTTAAAATCCGTTATAAGTTTTACAACAGTCCAAGCTTATTTTTAACTTCCAGTAGTTTTTTATTAGCTATTAGCTCTGCTTTAGCGTTTCCAGCAGTGATAATTTCCATTAATTTAAGCTCATCTGTGCGATATGACTCAAATTTTGCCTGGAGCTTTGAAAGCTCTTGGGATACTAACTCTCCTAGCTGTTGCTTGAAGTCACCATAACCAGTAGAGGCGAATTGAGCTACTACTTGTTCGATATTCATGCCAGAAAACCCGGCATATATCTCTATCAGGTTAGAGATCGCCGGCTTATCCTTGATGTTATGGATTATTTGACTATCTGAATCTGTAACTGCTCTTTTGAACTTACTCATTACCGACTCCAAAGGCTCAATTAATGCCACAAAGCTATCTGGATGGTCGCTTTTGCTCATTTTGACTGATGGGTCGTCTAGACTCATGACCCTTCCACCGTGTTTGGGGGTAGTGGCCTTGGGGATAGTAAAGGTATTGCCGTGGAGGTTATTAAACCTATTGGCGATATCTCTGGTTAATTCTACATGCTGCAATTGATCTTCGCCTACTGGTACCTCGTCGGTATCATAAAGCAATATATCTGCTGCCATCAAGACGGGATAATTAAACATCCCCACCAGCTGTCCTTCAGGGGTTTGTTTCTTACTTTTATCCTTAAACTGTGTCATTCTACTCAGCTCACCGATAGTTACAAAGTTGTCTAGTATCCAGAATAGCTCAGCATGCGCAGACACCATGGACTGCACTAAAATGATAGACTTATCAGGGTCAATACCGACAGTCAAAAGCCATGCTACCAAGTCAAGGGTGCGAGCTTTAAGCTCTGCTGGGGGCTGCCTAACGGTGATTGCGTGGGAATTAGGCACAAAAAATATGGTTCTAACATTACCCTGGGAGCTAGGCCAGTGTTTCATAGCCCCCAAATAATTACCTATTGTCATCTCTCCTGAAGGCTTTAAGCCCGAAAATACTGTTTTCATAGCTTTATTATAGCATCTTGGTAATTCTAGTCATCTATATTTGGCTTATTAAGTGTGGCAGGCTCCACTACTTCATCTGTACCGGCAATTTTAACGATATCTTTATCTATCTTTTTTAGCTCTTGGTGAGCATGATTATAGTGATTTACGGTGGTTCCAAGCGAGCTACCTAGCTTATGCATAAATTCCTCATAGCTCTTGATGTGCCTGCCTAGCATACCAACTCTTTTTTGGATTTCTTTGGCCTGATCTTCTATCTGTAGGCTCCGTAGTCCCTGCAGAACAGTCTGTAGGTAGGCCATAAATGTAGTGGGGCTAACTATAATTACTTTCTTTTCCTGATAGGCATACTCTATCAGGTCCCTTGAGACGGTATCGGCAGTACCAATCTTATTAGTTAAAAGGTCATTATAGATAGCCTCAGAGGGTATAAACATAAATGCAAAGTCCATAGTATTCTCGCTGGGTCTGATATACTTACTGGTTTCGTCTATTCTGGTCTTAAGATCCCGTCTAAACCGCTTAATAAGCACTTCGCGCCGATCTTTATCCTTTTCCTCAATCAGCCTATTGTAGTTTTCCAGACTAAATTTGGAATCAATTGGGAGTATTTTGTCTTTTTCAAGTAATATCACCGCATCTACAATGTCGCCATTGTTAAATTTATACTGAAGCTTATACCTACCAGCAGGTAGGACATTATCTAGCACTGTAAAAAGGTAATATTCCCCTAACACGCCTCTCTGTTTAGGGTTTTGAAGGACATTTTGGAGGGTTTTAAGCTCATCGGCAACATCTACTACTCGTTTATTGGTTTCGTCTAGCTTAGTGAGCCTTTCTGTTACATCAACGATCAGCTTGGAAGATTCACTCATTTGCTTATGTACACTGGCCTGCATAGCAGTATTATTCTTGTCTATTCGTTCGTTAATATGAGATTGAGACTGATTGATAAGAGCCTGCAGCCCTTGCAAATCTTGCTTTAACATACCCAGAGAGCCAGAGTTATCCAAGTTATTTTTATTAATTAACAGGTATATAACAGCCCCTAAACAAATAAAAAGCATTATAGCCATGATTATTAGTAGTGTTATCAATTACCATTCCCTCCTGAAGCTTATATTGGTAGTATATCATGTATAGTTATGCGAACACAATACGAAAAGTAATATATTACTCTTCCCTTTAATAATTTGTTCATTAGTAATTATAATTACTAAACTTAATAAATGCTCTATTTTGGGTCTTTTACAGCTTTGAAAATAATATTGGGTACATATTTATAGTGCTATAGCACCTAGCCCTTGTATTGATAATCAATCACTCAAATTACGCAAATATGATATGGCTGCAGCCGATAAAAGCCCTAGGCTAGCTAGCATCAGTCCGGTCTGGACATAAATTATAATAATAAAGGCTATTCCGTCGGGCGTATCGCTCCCAATATAAATATGTGTGTATAGCACATACCTCACTACCTGCATTACCACAATACACATCAAAGCATAGGCTATAAACCGCCTAGTTCTAGTTTTTTTTATCTTACGAGTGGCCGATAAAACCATTTGTTTGGAAGGTTTGACTCTTAATGGCGCTTTGCCCTTGGTTATATTAAGCTGTCCTGCCCGCCTCTTAACTTTTCTGCCTTTGATAGTGCTCATGCTTATATTCTACTCTCATGAGAAGCTATAAGCCAGACATCCACCACGGTAACCTGATAGACGGCTGGGTTTTGCTACTTGTGCGACTCCTTGGCTCAAAATAGCGATCTATAATGCCCTGCCAGTTCTCCTTGAGCCATTTGTTTTGCTCGATATACATATATTCTAACCCTCTTTCGGCAAATTCTTGCCTGATTACTCCACCCCTGTGCGGATGTTGGTGCTTTCTTACAAGAGGTGAGTTAAAGCCATGAGCATAATGTGTCAGCTCGTGGACTATGGTGGCCGAAATGACATGCTCTGGCACCTCTAAATCCATAAATATGGGGTTAATTCTAATTATAGAGATGCTTGAATCGGCCTTATCAAGCCCTATCGAGCCAAGTCGTCTTTTAGCCTTCCTGCCATAAATGATGCGCACATCATTAGTCCTGGTGACATCATCAAAATGGTTATCCCAGATAAAACTAAGGGTGCTTTCTAACCATTGCTGGGTTCGATACGATTCTATTTTCATACTAGTAGCTTACCAAAATCCATCTTACTATCTCCAATAGAGTCAAATTTCATACCCTTGATACCGTCAACAGCCTTACTAATCAGCTCAATCGTCTTGGCGTGGTCTAGCTTGGAGTTTTTGCCCACATACAGGTCTTGTATAAACTCTAAACTGGTCGCCGATAAAGGACTTTGTTGTAGTTTTTCCCACGATAGGGCATAGATTCCAAGCTGAATGCTGTCTTTGGCCTTTTTATTAGCGGTTTTTTGGTCATTAACCCTAGAGGTCTTAAAGTCTCGAATCTCCAAACCCTCGGTGGTCTTAAGTATTATGTCATATCTACCAGAGATAACTGTCTTTATTTTGGGCAACTGAAGCTCAAAAGGCTGTTCAATAGCAATTGGAGTTAGGCCATCGGCTTGGTGGCTCTTAATATAGCCTATGATTGCCTTTTTGCCTGTCTCAAATAGAGTTTGCTCGTGCTGGATAGATACAAACCCCTCACTCTTCCAGGCAGATTTATATACTTCCAGCACTGCCTTATTAGATATGGGTCGGGACTTTAACCTAAGTTTATAGTAATGCTCTAGGGCTGCGTGCACGCTGGTGCCATAGATTAGGCTATGAAATGGGCCTTTGGGAAGCTGTAATACATGGAAAAGCCAAAATTCCTTTGGTGAGCGCAGATAGTCAGCAATTTGATTGGTAGTAAGATAAAGCCACTCCCCCCTGTAAAGCCTGCTTAATATACCCTCTTTGGCAGGATTTAGTATCACTGGCTCAAATGAACCAATAAGCTCGGACATATCTCGCTGATCGCTAATTTGGATAGCACTGCTTTGCCAGTCATCACCTAAACATTCAGCTATAAAGCGTGAGGGTTTTTTGGGTTTTTTACCTCCATGGTCAAGTGCTAGGCTAAGATTAACCCCCTGCCTAGCTCTGGTAAGCCCCACATAGAACAACCTTCTTTCTTCCTGATAATGATCGCCAGATTTAGGCTCCATAACATCTGCCGGAAACTTCACAGGCTCACTCTGGCGATAGGTGGGGAAGGTTTGTTCGGTTAGCTCTGGCAAGAAAACATAATCAAACTCCAGGCCCTTAGCCTTATGAATAGTCAATATTTGGAGCCCGTCCGTGTCTAGAGGTGATATATCACTCATAACATCGGCTGAGGACTGCTTAATCTCATCTAGGTACTTACAAAGCTCAACTAGGCTAGTGTTAGTAGATACTAGCTCAAATTGTTTCACTAACTTAAAAAAGTCGGTCATATATTGGATATTTGTGGCCGATTCTATAGATGTTTCGGCGTCATCTAAGATGGCCTTAAGGTAACCATTAGACTTAATGGCCATAAATAACACTTCACCGGCGCTATATTCTGCTATGAGCTCTCGCCACTCGATTATGCTAGATAAAACCTCTTCTATCCACTCCTCTTGTTCAGCCTCACCTAAAACATCATACAAAAGCTTGTTTTGCCGTCTGGCCAGCGATGAGAGATGTATTATTTGATGCTTATCAGCAGACTTAAAAAACCCACTAACCAAAAGCTGGAAAAATGCTGCCGAATTGTATGGATCACAAATAGAATTAGCTAAGACAACTATTATTTTTACGCTTTGCTGATCAAAAAGCTCTACATCTTGATGGACATAATAGTTAATCTTTTTCTTCTGCAGGGCTAGTATATATGCTTTAATTTGGTTATTCTTACGCAATAATATCGCAATATTTTTTTGCTCTACGCCATCATTAATTAATTCCTCAACTTTTTGGACAACACCATCTACCTCACCAAGTTTATTGGCATACTGAGCTATTCCAACTTTAGCATTGGGGTATTTTTCGGCCACTAGCTGTTTATTAATATTCTCTGCCACCTCCAGCCGGTCAGGATTGTTGTTTTGGATTAAACGATAGCCGGCATCAAGAATTTTCTGGCCACTTCTAAAATTATTATTGAGTACCACCAGCTTGCTTTTAGTAAACTTTTCTCTGAAACTTAAGATATTACGCACCGAAGCACCCCTAAAACTATAAATAGCCTGATCGTCATCACCCACTACCATAATATTATTTGGTCTAGATAGCATTTCAGCCATTATGTCCATTTGGACAGCGTTAGTATCCTGAAATTCATCTACAAGTAGGTACTTATAGCGCTCCACTAGCTCTTTTTTGACTAATTTACGTGATTTTAATAAATGTTGTAATTTTATCAATAAATCACCAAAGTCTAAGCTGTTTTTAGCTTCACAAAGCTCTGCGTATTTACTATATATCTTAGCCAAATCAGCCATTGATTCGTTTTTATTGATTCCATTACTAGTGGCATGTATGCGAGCCAATTTCGCAAACATTTGGGCGTTGATTCCTTCGTCTTTAAGACGCGATATGGCACCTTTAATTTGAGATATGAAGGCAAAGGGGTGATGCTGAGGGCTAAAATAATTAAAATTAACGCTAGCTAGAACTTCTTGAAATATAATGGTCTGCTGAACATCATTGAGTATCTGGAACTCAGGGCTGACGCCAGCATCAAGAGCATATTCGCGCATTATCCGCTCTGCTAAGGCGTGGAAGGTCATGATTTGGGTATCTACATACCCATACGGCAAGAGTTCATCGACTCGTTGTTGCATTTCATTGGCGGCTTTCTCGGTAAAAGTAAGTGCCAGAACCTCTGCTGGCTTAGCCACGCTATCTAATATCAGCCTAGCTATGCGCTGGGTTATGACAGCCGTCTTGCCGGTGCCAGCCCCGGCCACAACTAGCATAGGGCCGTCATTATGCCCTATTGCTTCAAGCTGAGCAGGTGTGTATTTGTTGCTACCAAGCTGTCCCTGGTGATTTGTCAGTTTTGCCATTGTATATATCATACCTTATCACTACTAAATGCTATAATAAGACCATAAGGAAGCATTATGGAATCTGTATATTTTTCTACTAGGCATATCCAAATCAATCATCAAGGCAAGGAGCCTAACAATTTAGCAGGCGAATCGTTTGCTATGGGTTTTGAGCCTGGTCCTAACTCAAGCAGTAAATACGGCAATCTCTACCTTGCATTTGAGTATAATCTAGATGACAAGCGTATTAATATTAATAAAATAATCAAGGGTTGTGGTAGGGCTTTTTATGAGAGTGGCCCAGATGTTAGCCTAGAAAAACGCTTTAGGCTATGCCTCAGAGCGCTCAATGAGCTCATTACTCAGTCCAAGGGCGCCTACAATATCGCCATCCTCGCCACGGTTGGTGATGATATCCTGTTTGCTAACACTGGCAAGGTTATGATGCTCTTTTTGCGCAACCATTTGATAACAAATATCTCGTCTGATAAGCCCGAGAGGCTCTTTAGCCAAATTGGCGAGGGTAAAATTCACCATAAAGACCGCATCATTATGGCCAGCAGTGTAATCGCTCGCTATAGCAGCAAACAGCTTGCCGATGTAGCTAGCAAACTCAATCTAGAAGACCTAAAGTTGAGGCTAGCTGGTGAGCTCAAGCTTAATACAGAACTAAGCTACAGCCTAATAGCTATAGAGGCCAGCAAATCCACCGACACCAGCCAGCCAGTAGCTACCACCGACATACAATCTAGCTCAAAGGTTAAGGCCATGCTTGGTGGCTCACTAGCTACTATTCATACTGCTCTTAAAAAAGGCCAGTCGGCTGCCAAGCGTACGGCTTATAAATCTGCCACCACCACCAAGACCAAGATTATGCCGGCCATTGCCGATAATTCCCGCAGGGGCTGGACTAGGTTCTGGGCTAAATATATTAACCCCAAACCTAAAAAGGCAATTATCGTTGTTATAATAACTACTATAATTATAACAGGAGTAATATGGGCTATAGTAACCACAATATCGTCTAATAACGGCGGATCTAGCCAGCTAGCCAAGGCTCTTAGCCAAGTTGCCTCAGCTGAGTCAGCTATTAATAGTGGAAACAAAGATTCTGCCCAAGGCCATATTGATAGCGCCAAGCAAATACTCTCCCAGATAAATACCACTGATCGCCAGAAACTCAACGACCTAGCCCGCACCAAGGCAAGCGAACAAGGCTATGATGCTCTGGGACTTAAAATTCGCCAGCTCGAGGATAAGCTAGAGGTAGTAGAGCGCATACCTACTAGCTCTGGGTTTAGCATCGTTCAAGCCAATCTTAGCTCGTTAGTATGGTCAGTCAATACTCTTTATGGTCTAGACGCTTCAGGCGGGTCTATCATAGAAATAAACCCACTATTTGGTGTGCCCTTCACTAAAGCTACTAACGCCGACCTGATAGGCTCTAAATCGGCTGATAGCATCAATGATATAGGCCTAGTCCTGCTAGGTAAAACGGGGCTCTGGCAATTCACTCCAGCTGATGGGCTAATACAGCTCAAAGCATCAGCCCTACCTAGTGCCGTTAGCGTGGTCAGCTATATCAATAACATTTACCTGCTAAGCCCTGATGATAATCAAATAATCCGCTATTCCAAATCTGGCACCACATTAGGCTCCAAGACCAATCTACTCAAGAGCCTTTCCCCGGGTGAGCTAAAAGCTGGTAGCTCAATGATAGTAGAAGGCAATATATTTATCGCGCAAGGTAATTCCATACGCCTATTCGAGCGAGGTCAAGAGCGTAATTATAAGCTAACAAACCTACCCAAGAGTTTTGGCGAAATTAGCACACTCTACTACAACGCTAGTGCTGGCTACTTTTTGGCGCTCAATAAGGGCAATAACAGGGTTGCCTTACTCTCTGCTGAGGCCGATTCGGCAAGTTATGTAAGGAGTTACGCTCTGGATAATAACGCATCCATTTATTCATTTACGCTAGAACCTAAAAACTCCCAATTATTTATCAATACTGATTATAAAGTTATTACTTATAAGATAGAAAAATAGTTGCTCTTTTTACTACATCTTGGATTGTAGGGTGATGCCTAAAATATCAAATATAGACTGATATGCTAGCTTGAATTGAGCAATTACAGCGAGCTTTTGGGAGCTATCGGGTGAGCTTAGTATCCTTTCTTGTTCGTAGTACTCATGAAAGGCCCTGGCTACCTCTGTAACCTGATAAAGCAAATGGTGCACTTTTTGGCTGAGTGTAATATCAGTTAGGATTGTAGGTATTTTAGATAGTTCTAGGGCTATTTTTAGCTCCGGCTTGGTTAGCTTATAGCCATCCAATGACGTTGCCACGGGTAATCCTTCCTCCAGGGCTTTGGCTTGGATGGAGCAGGCTCTGGCATAGGCGTAGAGCGCGTAATACACTGGGTTTTTTGAGGAATGTTCTGTAACTAGATCGATATCAAAGTCCATATGAGTATTGGTGTCTCGCATAGCAAAATAAAACCTTGCTACCTCGGTTGGTACGGAGTCCAAGAAGTCATCGAGTAATATGTAATTTCCCTTTCGCTTGCTCATTTTGAACTCTTGGCCGTCCTTGATAAGCCTTATGGTTTGAGTTGATAGCTCCTTGAAGCTAGTGTGGCCCAGAGTACGAAGTGTATTGATTAATCTTATGGCCTGGCCGTGATGATCGGGCCCGACAATAGTAATAGTCTTCTCAAAGCCCCTCTCTTCTAATCTTTCTAACTGGTAGGCGATGTCTTTTAAAAAGTAAGTGTACTCATTATCGTATGACCTTACCAGTACTTCATCTTGCTTCAGGCCAACCTTGCTACCATCGAGCCATAGTGCGCCTTCCTTGGTTTTACTTAAGCCGGCCTCATCAAGTCTTTTGAGGGTTTTTGGAATATCTGGCTGTGACTCTGAGTATATTGAATCAAATTTAACCCCTAATTTAGCTAGGTCTGGCAGGATATATTTGGCTAGTACTAGCTTGGCTGCCTTTTGGCCAATTATCATTGGCTTAGCACTCGCTACCAGATTAGCACTGCCATATTCTGTTGTAATTAACACAGCTATATTGTCAATGTACTCACCTCTATAAAGGTTCTGAGATAGCTCGTCGTTAAATTTTGTGCCAAGAGATTGCTGGACTGCTTGGCCCAGGGCAACTATTTGATTCCCGCCATCATTAAGATAGTATTCCCTAGCTACTTTATAGCCCTGAGAAGCATACACATTAGCCAATATATCTCCATAATAGCCCTGCCAGGCATTTGTAACTACCAAAGGGCCAGTAGGATTGCCAGATATAAACTCAATCTGGACGGATTTGCCATTACCAAGCTTGGATTGTCCAAATTGCTGGCCAATAGCTACCAAGTACTCCTTCCATACCTGGCTAGTAAGTGTAATGTTAATAAACCCTGGCTCCAAAAACTCTGACTTTTCAATCACTTTATCGCCCTTGAGCTCCTTTAATACCTTCTCGGCCACCTCGAAAGGCTTGATTCCTTCCGTCTTTGATAGCTTAAAGGCGATATTGGTGCTGTAATCACCAAACTGATAATCACAGTTGCTAATGCTTTGGGTTATCTCAGATTCGCTGAGTGATTTGAAGCTTGCCGACAATGCTTTCGCCAGGGCTTTTGCAAAAATATCTCTAGGGGAGTCCATAATGCTTGCTATTATATCCTACTTAAGGCCTGTTTAAGCTATAATAGGGCTATGAAGATACTAGCAACCAACCGCAGAGCCAGGCACGACTATGAACTCAAAGATAAATTTGAGGCTGGCTTAGTGCTGTCAGGATCTGAGGTCAAGAGTGTAAAGGCTGGGCATATTGACCTAAAAGCAAGCTATATTAGCTTCAAATCTGGTGAGGCTTATCTGGTAGGTGCCCATATTAGCCCCTATAAGCAGTCCGCTAATAAGGATAGCTATGACCCAACGGCAGATAGGAAGCTACTATTGCACAGGCGGGAAATTGAAAGACTGATAGAGGACGCCCGCTCCCAGCACCTCAGCGTAGTCCCTACGGCGATTGGTATTGTTCGTAGTAGGGTCAAACTCGAAATAGCTCTGGCTCGGGGCAAGAAACTCCACGACAAACGCGAATCCAAAAAGCGCCAGACAATGCTCAAGGATGCTCGCCTAGACACCCACAAATAAAGAATTAATACATTAAAAACTGCTTGCTTCCTGCCTGGGCTAACTAGCGAACACATATTTAATGTAGCTTCGCACCCACAATATGTAGCCCAAATTAGCCTTACTTTAAAATTACTTGTCTTGCAACATATCTCCAAACGCCTTATGCTTAATATATGAAACCATCACTTTCCTCAATTGTTATAAAGCTAATGGCCGACCCCAAAGGTTTGCTGGCAGCCGATGAAAGCACCAAGTCGTGTTGTAAGCGATTTGATGCGCTCAATATTGACTGCACAGTTGAGTCTAGGCGCCTTTGGAGGCAATTATTGTGTATGTCGCCCAATGTTAGTCATTATATATCCGGCGTTATTCTCTATGATGAGACCATTAGACAGGCTAATGACGATGGGCTAGGCTTTGGTGATGCATTAACACAAAATGGCATATTACCAGGTATAAAAGTAGATAAAGGCCTAGTACCAATGGACAATTTTGACCCAGAAACTATTACCGAGGGGCTCGATGGACTTGCCGAGAGGTTGGCCGAATACTATGCTATGGGGGCTCGCTTTACTAAATGGCGGAGTGCTTTTGGTATAGATGCTGGTCTCCCCACCATACCTGCCATGCGGGCTAACCTTTTAATTATGGCTCGCTATGCTAGCCTGGTGCAGTCCGCGGGGATGGTGCCTATTGTAGAGCCTGAAGTATTATACGAGGGCGACCATAGCATTCTTGACTCTGCCAAAACCACCAGTACTGTTCTAAAGATTTTATTTGAGGAACTATCGGCCTTAAAAGTTAATTTATCTGGTTTGATACTAAAAACTAGTATGGTGCTGGCGGGTACTAAAGCAAACCAAAGCACCCCAACCGAAGTAGCACATCATACTCTTCAAGTGCTAGGCCAAAGCGTACCTAGCGCCATAGGAGGCATAGTATTCTTATCTGGTGGGCAAGCTCCTAAACAAGCCACTGCCAATCTAAATGCCATTGGCTTATCCGGTAAGCAACCCTGGCCTATTACCTATAGCTATTCTAGGGCCGTCCAGGATCCTGTTATCCGTATTTGGAAAGGCAAATCTAATAACACCAAAAAAGCCCAAGCTAAGTTCACCCAACTGCTAGCGCAAAACAGTGCCGCCCGCAATGGCGAGTACATTAAATAAAAGATTGTAAAAGAAAGTTAAAAAAAGTTTTAAAAAGCTGTTGACAGCACCATACCGTAAGCGTTATTATAGTAACAGTGCTGCACACATAAATTACTCAAAAACAAAAACAAAGTCTACCTAACAGGTTAGCGAGCGCCCAGGGCCTACGCTAGCCTGTTTCTCTTAGAGCGTTTTTATAAAATACCCGGCCACAATATTTAATGGCTTGGTATTTTTTTATTCAACATATAATTTGCTTGGCGTCTGGCAACTCCCGACTATTAAAATAACTAAATGTTGCCACTAATATTGCTTCGCTCGCCACCAGCGCCAGCACGCCAGCCAGAAAGCTGCCGCTCCTTTCCTCCGTGGCCTAACAATGCTTATCGATATTGAAAAATTATTTGTACTACTTCAAAAGTTTAGCAGCGAACCAAGCCCTAATTTAATGGCTAGTGACAAAATTACAGAGGTGCCGTAATACCTGCCCAGTAAGCAAGTGACTATTAGCACACCAGCCTAGGGGTAAAATAAAAACTCCCCCTATAACCTTAGTGGTCGTAGAGAGAGTATGCTTAAAAAAGTATGGCTAGTTAGCCAGGATTCTTTGGCCTTCTTGCTTGAGAGCATTGATGGACGCCTGCCAGGCTTCCATCATGGCACTTTCAATAGCGTAAATATCGCCTAAATGACTAAAACTAGCAGGACTAATAGCGTGGCCAACTAGGCCAATCACTACCCTTCTACGCATTAGCTTGGTGCGAATTTTTGGATCTCCCTTGGAGAGCCCAACAATAGCCAGCGGAAGTATTGAACAGCCTGACAGGCGAGCAATCTTAGCTGCGCCGTGCTTGGATCTGTCAATACTAGCACTACTAAGCCTTGTTCCTTCTGGAAACATTTCTACTGGCACGCCACGGTTGAGGGCATCAACAGCAATTATATATGTCTCCGAGGAGCTATATGAGGCCATTTTTAGCTTCTTAGCTTTCTTAATGGAGTTGCGGGTGGTATCTCCATCAATACTGGGCCTAAACACCGGTACAGCGCCCATACGCTGATTGATCATAGCAGCCAGAGGATGGGCACAAAAGTATGGCTTACAAATCCACACCAATCCCCGCTTGAACAAGCCAACTAAGGCGATATCCCATAGTTGACCATGGTTAGCTGCAATAATATAGCCCTTGGATTGACCGATAGGCTTGGACCCATTACGCCTATACCATGGTGGGCGGTACTTGATACCGCGAGGCTGTGGTAGGCGTTCCTGGTGATAGATTTTTGACTTCATAAAAAGCCTAGCAACCCAGTAAATAGTCGCCCTAAAAAAGAAATACCCCGTAGGGTAGGCTACGCCTGTGGCTGACCTAAGTCGCCGTAACCGCTTGTAGTCTTCTTGGTGGCTAAGGGTGATATCCACTTTAGTCTCCCCGTAGGCGACAGATAAAAGGTACTAGGCAAGATTCTAACAGCTTACACCAATAATTAAAAGCCCATAAAAAAAGACCTCTGCGAATCGCCACAGGGCGAACCGGAGGCATTTTGGGGGGTTTTGTATGTTTTGAGTTATTAATAAGAAAAAACCGCCTCAGATTGCCCATTGGAGCATTTGAGACGGCTGTGTGATGAGGGGCGCCAATCTGGCAGTATGTTTATAACTGTCATACTGCCAGATGGCACCTACCTCTTGTTCCTGTTGGGGCTAGTAGCCGCGGCAGGCAGGTCGGAGCATCGAGCCACCCCAACATCCTCCCGCTGAGGAAGCTTCGGCACCGCTTACGCTGGTGTCGTCGTGATGGGACTGGGTGGTGATGGGACATGCCTCGTTCTTGGAGAAGTGCTCAAGTGCTCTGTGGTTGATTCCACCCCGACCGAACGGGTCAAAGCTGGCAACCACTGCCCCTGAACTACCTTGGTACTCTCTCAAGTTTCCCCCTTGATCCGAGTTCTACACGGAAGCTTCATAATAGAACTATTAGTAAATTTTGTCAATATCGGGTGGCTGAATTCTACTCCGAAGTGCAACAAAACTAAATAGGACACCGTTTCTGCGACAATAGTAATTGTAAAACAACTTTTTAAGCAGGAGGTAATGATGTCCTATCGCGCATTTTTAGTAGAGATGACCGGCTAGAACTAGGCCACACTCAAAAAAGTTGGCACCAAGTCTATATGCCCTCTCTACAGCTTGCAGGCAAACAAAAAAGACCTCTGCGAATCGCAAAAGTCCCTTTTGGTGGAGCTGGTGGGAATCGCACCCACGTCCGCCAAACTATCTATATAATATCTACGAGTGTATTTGGCTTAAAATTGTTTAGTAAGGTCCTGATAGGTAAAAACCAACCAAAGCTATCAGGCACTTACAAGCTATTAAAGTCTTATCCAACACCTAGCAAGAAATGTTGTAGCAACCTAGTAAATGGCGCCGATATCTTTTTTACTAGATATCAAAAGATCGACGGCTAATGACAATTAAGCAAAAGCTGGTGCGAATTTTGGTGCAAAAGCATTACTAATTCGCGATACAAACGATTTTGCATTTGTAGTTTTCGAGAACAGCTAACGTGTATTCTCAACCCGACTCGCAATTATATTTCAAGATTCAACGTCGAAGCTTGTCAGCCCCATAACAAAAAGTATACCATATTTACTTATATTATGCTAGTGCTTTTATATATCTACGAGCTGGTGCTTTTTAAGTGTCATAAACTGATACACCCCAAAAACCCCCACCATAACTCCGGCAAATAGCATCACTGATCCTGGGCTTACAAGGTCGGCCGTTATGCCGGCTAGTAGCACAGGTAGTGAAGCAGCTAAATTCATCATCATATTGAGTGTGCCAAATATTTTTCCCCGCTCCTCATCAGAGGAGTGTAGCTGAAGTAGTGTCTGAGCCGAGACTCCCACCAAGGCATTGGCAAAGCCCAGCCCAAAAGCTAGTGTGACTACTATGAAAGTATAGAAAGGCAGGCCGCTTAAACTACCAACTAGCCCCATCCCCACAAGGGATGTGACTGCCAAAATTATACCAGCATTAATAAGCTTGGCTTTATGTATATTACGAAATATCTGCCCAACCAATATCGCACCCACCACCATACCAGCAGCAGCTGGCACGATAAGCTTATAGCTAACATCTGCTAGACTCTGGTGATAGAGCACCATCGCTAGCCCAGGGGCAACTACAGCTATAATACCAACCATCATCTGCCCAATAGCAAGATTGCCTATGGGGAATAGCAAGCCCGGGGTCCGCCATATTTTGTTGGTAGTTTGCCGAATAGTAATAAAAACTTGATGATTAATACTAGCAAAATCCAAACCCTTTTGGATGGCATTAAGCCTTGGCAGACCAGCACTTAGTAGTGCCGATAGAGCAAACGCCAATGATGTCACCCAGTACACCGAATTAGGTCCCCAAATAGAAATAATTGGGCCAGCCAGGCTATAGCCCATAATAAAAGAGCTATACAGCGTAAATAAAAATAGTGCGTTGGCCGCTACGAGCTCGGTTTTTTTGACAAGACGAGGCAATGCAGCCGCCTCGGCCGGAGTAAAAAACTGTGAGAATATTGAGATAGCAAAGACCGTAAGATAGACAAATATAAGATTGGTCTCAAACAATAAAAAGAATAACACTAACACAGCCCTAACTATATTAGTTACTACTAGTATCTTTTTGCGGTCTAGATGGTCCACATAAGCCCCAGCCAAAACCGCAAATATAATCGATGGCACTCCAAATGCCAGTATTAGCAAGCTAACGGCTATATTGGCATAATTGGTGTCAGCTGATAGCTCAAACACTCTAATAATCAAAGCAAAATTCAACAAATTGGCGGCAAGCTGTGAAAACAACTGGGCCAGCCAGATTTTTAAGAAATTACGATTGGTTAAAAGTGTCTTGTACATAAACTATAAATTTGCTACATATAATTCTAACACGAGCAATAGCAAATTTATATCAACCTTCACTATTTATCCAGCGTCTTATCATAACAACCAGCTTTTCAAAAGTATTCTAGTGGTATTAAATGGCCACCGTTTTGATATATCTCAAAATAAAAAATATATAGTGTTATGTAGTGCCTTATTATAAAAATAATGCGATAATAGAATTATAAATTAGCTATGAAAAAAACCTACACCATCAATGTAATATCTGATAGCGCCTTTAGCGTACAGGGCCATGGCGTACATACTGCCTACACCGAGCATTTGGCAGGACACAAAAAGTATTCACCAGAGTTTGAAGTACATACCAATCAAAAAAACTTCAAGGCCGACATTATCCATATTCATACCGTTGGGTTGTATGGCATACGATTCCTACTCTCCAGAGGGAGCCTAATATTTGTCTCCGCCCATGTGGTGCCAGATTCATTTATCAGAAGCCTAGTTGGTGCATGAATAAGCCACGCCTCAAAATAAACATGATCAGCGAGACCACCTTTACTATCCGTGGCCACGGTGTACACACCGCCTTTATAGAGATGACCAAGGGCATTAAGATGCGCCCTGAACTGGATGTAATTGTTAATAAGTTTCGAAAGGCTGATATTACGCACATCCAAACTATTGGCTTGTATAGCGCACTACATCTGATTTCTCCTCGTGGTGGCAAGAAAGTCATCAGCGTCCACGTTATTCCCGACTCCTTTATTGGTTCTATAAAAGGTGCTGAGAAGTTTGCCAGTTTAAGCAAAGCATATCTTAAATGGTTCTACGGTAAGGCTGATATGCTGCTACCAGTCTCTGAAGAAACCGGTGACGCCCTCAAGTCCCAGCTAGGACTAAGCAACCCAAAACAAGTACTATTCAACACCGTTAACCGCGTTGAATACGTCAAAACTGCCCAAGAGAAAACCGCTGCGCGCACGCAACTCGGCATTAAAGACGGCCAATTCATGGTAATTGGTAATGGCCAAGTACAGCCTCGTAAACGTTTTGACAGCTTTGTAGCCGTTGCTAAGCAGCTTCCCGATGTTAAGTTTATCTGGGTGGGCGGTATTCCCTTTAAACGCCTTGGTGCTGATTATGAGCACATGCAAAACCTCATCCAAACCACACCCAGCAATGTTACGGTTACCGGCGTTATTGAACTTGATGCCGTCCGCCAATACCTTACCGCCGCTGATGCCTTTATGCTACCCAGTGATCAAGAGAACCACCCGCTGGCCATGCTGGAGGCCGCTGCCAGCTCGCTGCCTATTGTAGTCCGTGATATACCCCAATATGACTCAGCTTTTGGAAATGATGTGCTGCGTGGCACCGATACCAACTTTGTGAGCATTATTGAACGCCTCATCAAGGACAAGACCTACTACAAGCAGGCGGTTGCTGGCTCGCAAAAGATCGCTCATCGTTTTGACACTCCTCAAGCCGGCCAGAAACTGCTGGTGATCTACACTGGGCTTATGTCTTAGAAGTGTCCACGATGTAGTGAGCCATGACACTAATTTGCATTAGGGGCCAATAAAGCCTACAATTACAGATATGAAAATCACAATAACAGGTACAACTATAAGCACGTTAACAAGAAGTCTATGAATATACTATTGACAGGTGGGGCTGGTTACATTGGTTCGCACACAGCGATAGAACTATTGGCTAAGGGTTACAAGGTTACAATTATAGATAATTTTAGTAATAGTAACCAATCTACCATAAACAAAATACGTGCAATATCTAAAAAAGAGCTAGCACTATACTCAGGCGACGTAAGAGACGAAAAACTATTACAAAAAATATTTACCGAACAATCTATAGCTGCTGTTATGCATTTTGCTGGCTTAAAATCTGTAGGTGAATCCGTGGCGCAGCCATTAACATATTATCAAAATAATATTGATTCAACGCTTGTGCTGTGCAAACTAATGAAACTAAATAATGTTAGTAAATTAATATTTAGCTCTTCTGCAACAGTATATGGTGTACCTAAACAGCTACCAATTGAAGAAACACACCCAGTGGGTACTGGCATCACCAACCCATACGGGCGAACTAAATATATGATAGAAGAAATTTTACAAGATTTAGTTACTTCAGATGATACATGGGCGATTACGGCCTTAAGATATTTTAATGCTATTGGTGCGCATGACAGTGGCTTAATAGGCGAAGACCCCAAGGGTAAACCAAATAACTTAATGCCGTATATTGCCCAGGTTGCTGTAGGAAAACTAGATATGCTCAATGTTTTTGGTGGTGATTATAATACGCCAGACGGCACAGGAATACGTGATTATATACATGTCGTTGACCTTGCAAAGGGCCACATCACTGCGCTTGAACATCTAGACGGTAAAAAGGGTTTTTCAGCGTATAACCTTGGCACTGGCAGTGGAATATCTGTGTTAGAGCTAATTAGTGCTTTTGAAAAGAATTCTGGTAAGAAAATTGCGTATACCGTTGTAGCACGTCGACCCGGTGATGTAGCTAGTTGTTATGCTGATGTTACGCTTGCTTCAAAAAAACTTGGATGGCGAGCAGAAAAAACTCTAGACGAAGCATGTTCAGATGTTTGGCGGTGGCAAACAAATTTAGCAAATGAGCAGCACTCAGGCTCATCGTAAGTAGCCAGAACTAAAAGGTAATGCTCGACAACGGTTTTTTGGCTTCAACGGCCGCACCAAGCTCTGGGCTACTTGACACCCAATGAATACAAAACCAAGCTAGATAGTGAAATGTCCACGATGTAGTGAACCATACCATCTACTAAGATGTCATTGAAAAACATGCTAAACTATAGGAATGAATCACAATGTTGAAGAACCAACAACGGGCCGTCAGGAAGTTATTATCGAGACGCCAGAACATGACCATGAGTTCTCTTCCCTATCGCTGGAGCAAATAGAGCAAATATACCTAGAATATTTAGGTAAAAAGAAATGAAAATAGGTTTTTTTACAGATAGATTCTACCCGCAGGTAGATGGTGTGGCGGTATCCACCGATTTGTTCGCACACGAGCTTATTCGTCAAGGACACGAAGTAATAATATTTTGCCCAGACTCTCCCCTAAGAGCCAAAAATGAACCCAGCTACATAGTCCGCTTTAGGTCATTTCCGAGTATCTGGTATGAAAACCACCGCGACACGATACCTTTTACACCGGCCATCATTAAAAAAGTTCGATCATATAATCTTGATATTATTCATATCCAAACCCCAGCTCAAATAGGTGTCTTGGGTATGCGAATAGCAAAGGAGAGTAATATTCCAGTCGTGATTACCCACCATACCGACATTGCCCAGTACATTTATGTTTATAAAAAAATTATGCTAGGGATTCTAATGGGTATAGTAATCACTCCGGCCATAATGAAAACACCTGAAAGATACAAAGAGCTTTTGCCAATCCTCAAGCCCAATAAATCACTTAAAAAATGGAGGCGTAATTTAATCCTAAAAAGCGTTGGGCTGTTTTATAAAGAATGTAATCTTGTGATAGTACCGTCTCGTAAAATGAAAGATTCCCTGAAGGAATATGGTAAGTTCGGTAATGTTCAGATCCTACCGACCGGTATTGACCCAGCCGAGTCAAAGATAGCCAGTGACTTTGAGCCGAGGAGTTTTTTTGGGATTACGAATAATGCACCACTGCTGATATTCGTTGGCAGGCTTGGTAAAGAAAAAAATATCCAGCTAATCATTAGTAGTATGCCTAGAATACTCGCACAAAGCCCCACCACCAAACTATTAATCGTCGGAGATGGCCCATACCACCAAGAACTAGTTGAGCTTACCAAGCGCCACGGCGTGAGCGGTAGCGTGATATTTGCTGGGATGCTTGAAAGAGAAAAAGTATATCAATGCCTCAAGTCGGCTGATATATTCTGCTTTGCATCCACTACTGACACCCAGGGCCTAGTGCTAAACGAGGCCGCTATTGAGTCATTGCCTGTGGTGTTTTTAGATGATCAAATATCCCCTCTAGCCCAAGATAAAATCACCGGTATAATGTCTAAGAATACCCACCTAAGCTTTAGTAAGGCCTGCCTAAAACTTATTGATAACCCCCAGCTAGCCAAACACTATGGGCTTAAGGCCAAACAGCTAGTTCTACAGATATCCATCCAAAAGCAAACCCAAAAACTGATTAAGCTCTACCTAGAACTTCTCTAGAAAATAAGCCCAGTATAGTATAAGAGCCTAAATCTTGCTAACATAAGAACTATGAATACGGATGATGCTAAATCCAAGTCTGCGCGCAATTTTCATAAGGCTACCATGAACCCCCACAAAACTTCAAAAACTACATTTGACGATTCTTTTAATGACTATGTAACCTGCGAAATCAGCACAGAAGTAATTAGCCCTAGCGATGCTTGGCAATGCAAGCCCCTACTATTAGAAATTGATGATATTGAAACAGAAATAAGACGCGACTACCTCTTTGATGAATATGTGATTATATCTCCCGGCAGAGGGAAACGCCCCTATGACACTAAAAGGAACCGCCACCAATTAATTGAGACTGCCGATAGCCCTAGGATAGATCTTGAAAAGGAAGTTTATAGTATCACCCAAGACCGCCATTGGATTGTGAAGGTGGTAGGAAACAGATTTTCGGCATTAACCACCAATAATCCCAAGGCCTATGGCAAGCAAGAGCTAGTCGTAGATACTCCCCTGGCCAATAGATCTTTTGCCTCTCTGCCGATTACACAGATAGAAAATGTATTGAAGGCTTACCAAGCTAGGATTACCAAGCTACTCGCACTCAACAATATCGCCTATGTCTTAATTTTTAAAAATGATGGCTTTGAGGCTGGGGCGAGCCTGGCTCACGCCCATAGTCAAATATTTGCCCTGCCAATAGTACCCAAGCGATTTATAGAGCACTCCAAGCATATTGAAGAATACTTTATGGACAAAAAAAAAGAGCCGATAGAAGACATTATCCAGTTCGAGAAAACCCATAAGAAGCGAGTGGTTGTCGAAGACCAGCATTTTATTGCTATCTGCCCCTATGCCTCTCAATATCCTTTTGAGGTCTGGCTGATTCCCAAGCAACACGCCACTAGCTTTAGTGAGTTTAATAAAGCCCAAATTAAATCATGCTCTAAACATTTAAAACATCTGACCTCCAAGCTTACCGACGCCCAAATCAGCTATAACTTTTTTATCGAGAATGGCGTAAGTCCGCACTATCGATGCATCATTAAGATCTATGGTAGAAGCAGTATCTGGGGTGGCTTTGAAGTAGCCACAGGGATGATTATAAACACCGTACCGCCAGAATCAGCCGCTAGCTGGTACAAAAGTACAGACAGTAAATCACAGCTTTAAGTGTTATAATGTACCCATCCTAGCTCTCGCGGAGCAATGGTTGTCATTATGCGCCCGTAGTGATGTAAAAACCCAGGAAGGGTACAAACCTGGCTACAGATGAGCCCGTTTGTAGAAAGTGTTGCTATGGAGACGGGCACCAACTCCAGCCATCATGGCATAAGTTATGTGCAAACATAAATAAAAAATCCTCGTACCATCAAATTGATTTATCCGCCAGCCAGGCAATAATCAATAATCAAATAGCCCCTGCTCTCCTCATTTATCAAGTGAGGAGAGCTTTTATTTTAAATACACTTGCTTTTCGGTTTTTGTTTGTATAGTATGGTATAGAACAAAGGGGGTTAGATTATGTTAGCTAAAGTAAATACCATTTCAAGTATCGGCCTAGACTGCAATTTAATAGAAGTGGAAACAGATATGAGCAATGGATTACCGAGCTTTATCATTATTGGCTTGGTCAGTAAGGCTGTCGATGAGGCCAAAGAAAGAGTCCGCTCTGCTATCAAGAATTCCAATCTCAATCTTCCGCCTAAGAGAATTACTATCAATCTAGCCCCGGCCGACCTACCCAAAAATGGCTCTTGCTTTGATTTAGCTATGGCCGTTAGCCTGCTGTGGTCTAGTAAGCAGATAAGTACTGTTGCTGGCTCCACAAGCTTTCTGGGCGAGTTAGGGCTAGACGGTACGACCAGAGCAATTCCTGGCGCCCTAGCTGCCGCTCAGGCCTGCCAGGACAATAACATCACCGACCTCTACATCTCTGCTGAGGTGGCTAGCCAAGCTGCTCTAGTTAAGGGTATTAATGTTTATCCAGTCAAATCATTATTTGAACTATATCAGCACCTTATTGGCGAAAAGCTCATAACTCCCCTACTACCAACAAAAGTTAACTCATCGCAAGCCATCGCCGAAATAAATCTATCGGAAGTTTATGGCCAACAGCAAGCCAAGCGAGCAATTGAGATATCAGCTAGTGGTAATCATAATATTCTAATGAGCGGACCTCCCGGATCTGGTAAGTCAATGCTAGCTAAAGCTCTGGTAGGCCTACTGCCTCCACCAGACTACTCCGAGGTCCTTGAAATTACTAAAATACACAGTATTTCTGGACAATCAAGCGAAGAAATTATGACCACTAGGCCATACCGGAACCCCCACCACACAGCCAGTAATATCGCTCTAATTGGTGGTGGGCAGTGGCCAAAACCAGGCGAAATTAGCATGGCCCACAGAGGCGTACTATTCCTAGATGAGCTCCCCGAGTTTAGCAGAAACACACTAGAGGTGTTAAGGCAGCCCCTAGAAGAGGGTAAGGTTACTATATCTCGAGCGACCGCTTCGCAATGCTACCCTGCCAAATTTCTATTGGTAGCCGCCCAGAACCCCTGCCCTTGTGGCTATGCTGGCGACCAAGATGTGAGCTGTAGCTGTACTCCATTACAGGTCCAGCGCTACTCTAGCAAGGTTTCGGGCCCCCTGCTAGATAGGCTGGATCTGGTAGTTAATGTTGAAAGAGTCAAAAAATCTCAGCTACTAGAGGCCAGCTCTGCTGAATCTACCTCAGATGTTCGCAAAAGAGTACTTAAAGCCCGCAAACTTCAATCCACTAGGTTCGCAGATGAGGCAATAAGTACCAATAACGAAATGAGCAATAAACAAATAAAAAAATTCTGTCAGTTAGACGAGCAAGCTATTGCTCTACTAGACCAAGCTATTAATAACCTCAAGCTCTCGGCTAGAGCATATATGAGAGTATTAAAAGTCGGGCGTACCATCGCCGATCTTGACAGTACAAGCACTATTGAATCAAAACATATTGCCGAGGCCCTACAATATAGGCACTAAGCTACTAATTATTTATTTTGAAGAGGCCATAAACAGAGTTAGCCACGCTTTGATTGGACATCAGTAAGGCAATCGCAAAAAATGCCATCATAATTAAACCTAGCAATACTAAACTAAGCCTTACATCTGATAATACCAACTTATTCTGGGCAGTCGCCACTGGCGTATTCTCTATTTTTTTAGGCTCTTTAGGCTCTATTGTAGAAATAGTAGTAGTAGGCTTATTGTCATTAGTTGTATTTTTTACTACACTACTATTTTGCTTTCGTGATTTTTTGGTATGCTTACTATGTTTGTGATGTTTCTTGCGTTTTGCCATTGGTTCAATAGTCTCCTCCCTTAGATGTATTGTAGTCCCCTTACCTCAAGTTGCCAAGCTCTCTATACCAATCTATAATACAATATAATCAAAGGATTATATTGTATTATGGAATTACTATTACTACTACTTGTATTTATCACCAGCTCGCTTGCTGGCTATACCTTATGGCAGCAAATCCTTCTTAAAAAGAAGTATGGGCAGTTCCTTAAAGGTGCTGACGCCAAGCAAATAGAAGTAGCTCTCAAAAAATATACTGCTAATGTAGATACCTCATTATCAGAATTAGATGAGCTGGCTGGGTTTGTTGCAAAACTTCACAAGACCCAGCAATTAGCTTTTTCTAGGACTGGCCTAGTGCGGTATAACCCCTTTGGAGATACGGGTGGAGACCAAAGCTTTTGCTTGGCCTTGCTTGATAATACCAATAGTGGATTTGTTATATCAGCAGTTCATGCCCGCTCCGGCACAAGAGTCTATGCCAAGGATGTATTTGATGGTAAATCAACACATAATACCTCTAAAGAAGAAGACCGCGCTATTAGCCAAGCTTCTGAGTATAGGAAAAAATAACCAATGTTTGCAAAGAGCCAAAAAGGACATATATCGGAGCTAGTGGCATACTCAGGCTTCTACATTGGGCCAGAAATCCAAGCAAATGGGCAAATAAATACCGATGAAGATGTATATATTGACGGTAGATTTACAGGAGAAATATCTACAGAAGGTGTAGTTGAGCTAGGTAAAAATGCTAGCTTTAAGGGCACCATTAAAGCTCGCTCAGTAATCCTAGAGGGCCAGGCAAAGGCAGTGATTAGCGCCACGGAAAGTATAGTGATATCTGGCTGTGGCCAGCTAATAGGCTCGGCACAATCTAAAAATATCAGTGTTGATAGTGGGGCACTACTCAAGGCAGATCTTACTGCGGGGTCCTCGTAGCAATGTATTTATATCTCAAAAATACCAATACCATTCTCGATGATGCTACTACCATCAAGATAGTAGCCGAGCTCACAAAGAATCACATTGCTGCCGAAATTAAGAGTTTTGAATCGGAGGCTGAGCTAATTAGCATACTCTCCACTATTAGTAAATCTAATACCAACACCTTAGTAATGATTGGTAATAAACAAGACTTTGAAACTCTTATTGGGCAAGTTGGCCTAGTTGATAGTGACATAGCTATTGGGTTTTTGGACATAAAAAAGTTCAAAAACGGCCCTAAAATAATCTCCCATGACTGGCAACAACAGATAGAGGCATTAGCCCATAGGCGTATTAAAGAAACGACCGTGTATTCAATAGGGTCTAGGTACTTTCTTAATAATATCTCTCTCACCTTTGGACCGAGCAATAAGCCAAAGCCAATACTCGTAACCGTTGACAAAGTTTTAGATATTCATCTACCTATTTGCCAGCTAGAATTCCAAAACAACACTCTTGATAGCTTCCAAATCACAAAACCAATACAGCTTAGTGCTACTTCGGTATCAGATAATAAGCCCCGCCAATCCAATGATTTATTAGGTGGGCTAATTCGCCGGATATCTTCGCCAAAGACTAATGTTAATCAGCAACTCGCTAGTCTCTATGGTAAATCCTACCTCGTTGAAACTAATATCAAAATCACCGACAATCTCAACCGGGAATACAAAAATAGTTTTTATATCGGGAAAACAAGCAAAAAGATACGGCTCGTATCCAAAAAAGCTAGCAAACAGGACGATTAGCTCTCCGGCTTGCTCTTAGGCTTGTCAACCAACAGCTTTCATGTTAATATTATTCGGAGCTTTTATGGAGATATATCAATAAAAAAACGACTTCGTCTTAATCATCAGATATCGGCATCTACCGTTAGACTGCTCGATGCTGAATCGAAACAGATTGGGGTTGTGCCAATATCCGAGGCATTAAATATTGCCAAGGATCAAGGCTATGATTTAGCAGAAATATCTCCTGATGCGGATCCGCCTGTGTGTAAGCTATTAGATTGGGGTAAGTACCAATACGAGCAAGCCAAGCAAGACGCCAAGAACCGTAAAAAGCAGCGTAATATCGAGGTCAAGCAAGTACGAATGGGCCTTAAGATAGGCCAGCACGACATCGAAGTAAAGCAGAGAGCCACCATTAAGTTTCTTGAGGCCGGCAATAAAGTTAAACTAACCGCTAGGTTCAAGGGTCGCGAGATGGCTCGCCCCGATATTGGGCAGGCTGTACTAATGAAGTTTTTTGAAGGCCTAGCAGATATAGCAATAATCGAACAAAACCCAACAATGACAGGTCGTGATATGTCCCTAGTGATAAATCTATCCAAACAAGCGGCCGTCAAGCCCAAACTACCAAACATAAAGGATAAGGACAAAGACAATGCCAAAGATAAAGACTAGCAAAACAACAGCTAAAAGATTCAAAATTACCGCCACCGGCAAAATTATGCGCCGCAAGGCTACCCGTGGGCACCGTAAAACCATTAAGTCCGCGTCTAGAAAGCGTGCTTATAATATCGAGCACCCTGCCTCGGCATCTGACATAAAAAATATTAAGAAAGCCCTAGGAGTCTAATATGAGAGTTAAAAGAGGCGTTAGCGCCCACAAAAGACATAAGAAAATTATAAAACTGACCAAGGGTTACTCTAAAATCCGCCGAAGCTCTTATCGCAAGGCCAATGAGGCCGTAATTAAGGCTCTCAGCTATCAGTACCGCGATAGACGCAACAAAAAACGCGACTTTAGAAGCTTATGGATTGTTAGAATTTCGGCTGCTGCCAAGCAGAATGACACGAGCTACTCTAACTTAATAGCTGGGCTCAAAAAAGTAAATATTGGTCTCAATCGTAAAGTCCTAGCCGAGCTAGCCGTAAGCCAGCCTAAAGCCTTTAGTGAAATAGTTAAGATAGCCAAGTAATAACTTATAGCGACTTGAGCGCCTGAATAGGACTCTTTTTAGCAGCTTTTAGGGCTGGGGCTGTTCCAAACACTACCCCAACAAACAAACTAACGCCTACCGCCAGCAAAAGAGCTTTAATGCTATATACGGGCGTGATACCAGCTAACCTTTTAATAACAAACCCTGCTATATAAGATAAGCCTAGCCCTAGTAGTCCGCCAATCAGCGAAATTATAATTGATTCTATCATAAATTGGCCCATAATATCTCCAAAAGTAGCACCTAGGGCTTTGCGAATACCAATCTCCCTGGTCCGTTCTGTCACAGTTACCAGCATAATATTCATAATCCCTATCCCACCTACTAGCAGGCTAATAGCAGCTATCGCCACCACAAAAGTAGTAAGAATATTCAAAATACTATCAAAGGCCCCAAGCAATTCTTCCTGCGTTAGCACACTAAAGTCATCACTGCCCATGTGGTTTGCTTTAATAGACTGCTCTAGCGAACTCTTAACGGAAGCTACATTCCCAGCATCATTAACCTGCACAATAATCCTATAGATATTATTTTTACCAATCAACTCTGTGGCGGTGTTAGTTGGGATATACACAATATCGTCAGAGGTTGTACCGAGGCTAATGCCACCATCAACCTTAGCAGTTACTCCAATAATTTTAAATTCCTTGCCTCTCATCGTGATGGTTTTACCAATAGGGTCTTGATCGCCAAAAACATTGTCCTTTGTAACTGAGCCAATAACTGCCAGATAGCTAGAGTTTTTATTATCTTCATTGGTAAAGAAGTTGCCATTAGCTAGCTTGGTGCTACGAATACTAAAATAACTCGGGTCAGTAGCAATCACAAAAGCAGTGCTACTACTGAGTGTGCCTCGACTGATAGAAGATGAAATAATACTTAATGTTGCTACATCTACAACATCACTTGTTTGTCGGGCCGTTTGGGCATCTTGCTGAGTGAGCGTGCTAGCTCCCAGGCTACTACCAATGTTAATGCCAGCTGACTGCTGTTGCTGGCCATCTCGTGCTGTGCTAGACTGTCCAATCTTACCTGATGTAATAGTTAAAACATTAGTACCAAGGCTAGCAACCTGACCACCTACCTGAGCCTTAACACCATCGCCAACACCTACCATCACCAGTACCGCGAAAACACCTATCATTACTCCTAGGGCAGTCAAAAAAGAGCGCATTTTAGCAGATCTAATAGACTGCAGGGCTGTTTTGATATCTTGCCAAATCATTACTTAATCTCCGTTCTTTTCAAATGTCCATCTCTGACTATAACAGTTCTGTCGGCATAGGCACTGACTTCGGGATTATGAGTGACTACTACAATAGTTACGCCTTTTTTATTGAGTTGAGAGAGCAATTCCATTATTTCAGCGCCTGTTTTTGTATCAAGATTACCCGTAGGCTCATCTGCTAAAATTATACTTGGGTTATTTACAAGGGCTCTAGCTATGGCTGCTCTTTGAGTCTGCCCACCACTTATTCTATTAGGACGATTATTAATCTTATCTAGAATACCAACCATCGAAAGCACTTCCTGAACTCGTTTTTTACGCAATTTGGCTGGCACTCTTTTATAAACTAGTGGCATCTCCACATTTTGCAAGATAGTCAGGCGAGGTAATAAATTATAGGTCTGGAATATAAATCCTATCTTGTCACGACGCAACCCAGCTAGCTCTTTATGGTTTAATAAGTTAGTATCCACACCATCTAGGGTATAATTACCCTTGCTTGGCCTGTCTAGCAATCCAATAATATTCATCAAAGTTGACTTACCAGATCCAGATGGGCCCATAATAGCCAAGAACTCCCCTTCCTTAATTACTAGCTGGACGCTTTTAAGGGCATCATAAATACCAGCATCATCATCGTAACGCTTGGAGAGGTTAGCTAGCTCTATCACTACCTTGGTATTAGTTTTTGGCATATATTAGGCTCATCAGTAAATCCCTGTCTACTTTTTTATTATACACAACTCCAGCGTCAGTGGATATCAAATCATTTTTATTAGAAGCATTAAGCTGCCAGTCCTTGGGAGTTTTTACGACATTGTGTAGCTGGTATGGCCAGCCTCCATTTTGGATTTGGATGTAACTATTATAAGCTATTAGCTCAGATGTGGTGAGCTTATAAGGTAGGTGATAGCTAAAGCTATATTCAGATGGCACTAATGGCGCCAGCTCGCTATTAAAACTATATATATCATAGCCTTGCTCCTTACCATTAGAGCTGATAGCCACGCTGGCATTAGCTGTATCTAGCTTTGAGTTAGCAGGCAAGGCAAATTTGATACTACTTTTGTTAGGTTTCACCAGATAGGTTAGGCCATGATTTACCGGATCTACATATTCAAATGACTGTGCTAGCGTCTGGGTACGAATAATCTTAACGCTGATATTAATACTCCCATCAGGGGATATATCTATCGATCGCTCCAGTTTTCTCTCTATAAAGGCGTTGCTTTTATCCACGCTATAATTGCTCTCTGAGAGCAAAAAGTAATCTGCTCCAAATCCAACCATAGATCCGTCATAGGCCAGGTTAGTAAAGCTCTTGGATAATTCATAGTTACCAGTATAAATTAGGATTTGTCGGCTGGCTAGGAGATCCTCAATACCTCCTGCAAGGTTAGCTAACTCTCCAACACTTTTCTGACTCAGCCTACCAATCAGCTCATTACCAACACTAGTAAGGACTGTCTTGGGGTCTTTCCGATCCACTTTATCCTGCCCTGACTCAACCTCTTGCTGGAGAGTCTCGGTGATATTATCGGCAGTAATCGTCAAATTATAGTCATTAAGCCTAATTGGACCAGTAGCTGTGATTAAATACTTCAATATATCAGGCGTTAAGCCTATCACTATGTCTACCGACTTGCCTGATTCAAGCTCAAAAATGTTCTTGGCTCTCTTGGCATTGGTAGGCCAATCAAGGTTACTTCCTCCATCTCGTAAATTGTATAATACGCTACTGCCATTGTTCGAGTCAGTTTCTCGATAATCTACTTCGGCAAATTTGTAATCATAATAATACACCGATCGAACCGGCTCAGGCGTAACCTTGCCTTGATCTATATTGGCATAGCCAACTGTTCCAATAAACCCACCGCCATGCCTGGCCTCGGAGTTATTCATAAATAAGATTAAAATATTTTTACTACTATTTATGCCTAATAAATTCTCAGTCACTATCTTATAATCATTAATTTTAGTTGTTTTATTTACAACTTTATTAATGATTCCATGCGAATTGACTAGAATAAAATACAGCGCAAATATAATGGCACTTACGGCTACAGATTTGGCGAGTCTGTTAAATGTTATTGATTTTCTCAAGTACAAACCCTCCGAACTCATTTTTAAATCGTTGCTCAGAAAAATCCTCTGCTCTGTTTTGCATATCAGCTTTATCAAAGCTCATACTACTAAACTTCTGGATAGCAACAATCAAGCTTTGAACAGTTTGCTCGGGGTGATACACTCCCGAAACACCATCTATTACCGTCTCGGTAGCTCCTCCCTTGCCGTAACAAATCACAGGGGTACCTGACGCCATCGCTTCAACGGGTGTAATACCAAAGTCTTCCTCGGCGGAGAATATAAGAGCCTTAGCCTCACCATAGAGCCGCTCAATATCCTTATCAGATGGGCTATCAATAAATTTAATAGTCTTGCCAGCCATTTTTTTAAGCCGTTTAGACTCTGGCCCCCGACCTGCCACAATTAAATCTAGCCCCAACTCATTACAGGCTGCTATGGCCAAATCCACTCTCTTATAAGGAACTAGCCTAGAAATTACCAGATAATACGGCTTGCTAGCCTGGGGCATTGAAGTAAACCTATCAATACTAACAGGAGGGGTGATAACTTTACTCGCTCTGTCATAATATTTATTTATTCGTAGTGAAACAGTCTTTGAGTTTGCTATCAGATAGTCGGGGCGTTGGGCTGCAGCATAATCCCATTTCCGTAATTTTTTAATCATCATCGGCAATACGACCCTTACTAGAGGGTTGAGCACCCCCAGCCCCGGCTCGGCAAGATAGTCATTATAGCCACCCCAGTAGTATCGTATTGGAGTATGAATATAGCTTATATGTAGGGTCTCAGTAGGAGTAATAACTCCTTTTGACTCAGCGCTACAGCTTGATATCACTAAATTATAATCACTCAAATCTAAGCTTTCAAAAGCCAATGGTCTTAAGCCTGCAAATAATTGATGTTTGGACTTCGCCAGCGGCCAGTGCTGTAAAAAAGTAGTATGCACCTGATATTTTTTGAAAATTTTAATTTTATCTGGATCATAAACACTTGTATATAACTCAGCTTGGGGAAAGAGCTTGATTAAGCTCTCCACTACCCGCTCTCCACCACCTAGGCCTATCAACCAGTCATGCACTATCGCAACCTTCAATCCAGACAGCTGGTGTTTATACTCCATTACGCCCAAACACCACCTGCCAAGCAGTCTTTGCTAAGATATTGATATCCATCCAAACCGTCCAGTTCTCGATATAGAACAAATTAAGCTTAGTCCTGTCGGCGTACTCTAGCTCACTCCTGCCTGATACTTGCCAGAGCCCTGTGATACCTGGGCGTATCATAACAATCTGGGCTAGCTTCTTCTCGCCCCCTACTAAGCCTAACTCCGACTCAGGCAAAGGCCGGGGACCTACCAGGCTCAAATCCCCTTTTAGAACATTGAATAGCTGGGGTAGCTCATCAAGGCTAGTGCTACGCATAAATCTACCTAGTCTACTAACTCTAGGATCATCCTTAATTTTAGCGCTACGAACAAATTCATCGGCCTTGTCCTGAGGGAGTTTTTTAAGCACATCCTCAATGGTCCTACCGCCAAACTTTGGCCCCAAGCTATATTCTGCCTTCATAGTCCTAAATTTATAGACATTGATTTTGCTTCCACTGCGTCCATAGCACTCATGAAGGTATAAGGCCGGACCGGGCTCACTGAGCCGTATAGCAATATAGATTACCATCTGTAAAGGCAAGGAAAGCAGTGTAATTATCGTTGTTATGATTACATCAAATACTCTTTTAAACACCCTCCCCCAGCCCTCTAGCGGTGTTGGCCTGAGTTCTAGCACAGGTATAGATCCAATCTGAGATGAAATAATCTTGGAGGTATAAATCCCAGCGATAGTGGGAGCAAATTGATATCCAATATGATTTTGTTGGCAAAACGATAAGATTTCTAGTAATCTAGCTTCGTTAGGGGTATCATCGGAGACCATCACTACATCTATCTGTCTGGATTCCCGGAACTTTTCTAGCTTCTCGGTAGTAACATCGTTAAGAGTGGCAATACTAGCTACTACCCGGTAGCGTCTTTTGAACTGCTTAAGCGCGGCTCTTAGCTCTACTGCCGACTGGCCACTACCAATGAATAAAACTCTATATACACCAATTCCTTGGCGGGCTAGGAGTTTTTGAACGATAGTCATTACGATTCGCCCCAAGCTCACCAGAGCTATCGCAAAAACAAACCCATAAATAGGTATGATTTTGGCAGGAAAGATAGCATCAGTAGCCAAAAAATCCACAAGTATTAGTACCATCACTCCTGCCGAGCAAGCTGCCACTATCTTACCGATATCAATCCAATTACCTCTGTCAGACCTGATACGATAGAGGCCAACCATAGCAAATACCACTAGCCACAGGGGCAAGAATAGTATCATAAAATTCAGGTAGGTATAGCCAGGCACCTCTATCGAAAAGGGCTTACCACTGCCCTCACGAACAAGATAAGCCAATACAAAGCTAACCACCAGCATTGCATAGTCAACTGGTATCTGTAGGGTTGCCATAAGAAGTTCGCTGCGTTTTCTCATAATATTATTGTATCATCTTAATAAATAACATTCGCCTTAAAATAAATCAGGCGAATGTTATTTAAGTACTACAAGCTAGCTATAAGCCGAATTTTGTCCCCCTCACCACAAAATTCAAACCTAAACTCTGTGGTGAGGGGTGATGACCATCTATCTTAAGCTAGCAAAAATGCTAGCAGACCTGTGCGTACTGCACATGGTGCGATATACCCTATAATAAGACGAGAAGTCTCTCCGCCGAAGCGGAAGGGCCCATAATCTTGCAGCCGGTAGGGTTTACCTCCCCTGATAATCACTTATCAGAGCTGGGGGCTCTTAACCCACTCTTTTCACCCTTACCCAGCCATCTCAACGCTTCGCTAGTAGTTAATCATAGCTATAAAAAATTAGCTTATAATCTATATAATAGGATATCAAAGCGCTGAAATGGCTGGGCGGTATAGTCTCTGTGGCACTTTCCCGAGGATTACTCCTGGTCGCAATTAACGACTACCGTACTCTATGCTGTTCGGACTTTCCTCCCAGCCATTTCAAGGATTATTTTAGCTACTCTACTAGCGATATATCATAATAATACCTGTTAGTAGTAACTAGCTATAATCACTAAAATGGCTGGGCGGTCATCCGCTAGCTCATAGTAACAATATTATACTATATTTAGTATTTTTTGTCTATTTGAGGCTATCTAATACTTGGTTTACTACTGCATCGGCCTGCTTGTTGTCTGCTCGATAGACATGAGTGTAAGTTACCTCAATGCCTTGTGCTAATTCCCTAACCTTAGCATTCAGGATTTTTATATTATCGTTTTTGACTCTATAGATACCATTAAGCTGCTTGACCACTAGCTCACTATCCAGATAAAAGTCGGCTTGTAGCACGCCCATGGCCTTAAGCCTATCCATAGCTACCACTACAGCGCTATACTCAGCATAATTATTGGTCCCTACGCCCAGAAACTTACCTATTTCTTCAATTATCTCGCCCTTAGGAGATTTAATAACGACTCCTGCTGCAGATGGCCCGGGATTACCCCTAGATCCGCCATCACAATAGACAATGACTTTAGCTATTTTATTCATTTTTGTACTCTTAATAGCCAGATACCAACCACCGCTAAGCCCAATACTACCCTATAAATTACAAATACCAGCAATGAATGCTTTTTAAGATAATTAAGTAGCCAGGCTATAACTGCTATCCCTACGCCAAAGGCAATAATAATCCCTATAACCGTCATCCCTACCGACACTTCTGTGCTGGGCTCAGAAATTAATTGAGTAAATTTATAAAGCCCCGCCCCCATGGATATCGGTGTGGCCAACAAAAAGCTAAAACGCGCCGCAGACTCCCTGTTGAGCCCCAGGTACTCTCCTGCTGTGATAGTTATTCCAGATCTAGAAGTACCGGGAATTAGCGCCAAAACTTGAGCAAAACCAATAAACAATGCTCTTTTCTTACCAATATGGTTCAAGTCCTTATCTAGCTTGGCCTTATGATCAACATAATACATTAATATCCCAAAGAAAATAATACCTAATCCGATGACCAGTGCGGCATAGCTAGACTGATGAAAGTACTTCTCAATAAACTTATCACCCATGAAGCCGGCTATGGCAGCTGGAATTGAAGCAATAACTATATACCATAGCAACTTATCGCGCCTCTTAAACAGTCCATAAAAGTCCTTCCAGAAAAACACCAGTAATGCTAGGGCCGTACCAATATGAATCGCCGCATCAAAAGACAAGCCTGGGTTTGGCAGATTAAAAGCCCACGGCAACAAAAACAAATGAGCTGAGCTAGAAATAGGCAAAAACTCGGTAATCCCTTGCAGGATAGCCAGCATAACGACCACAGCTATCATAGCTTAACTCCCCCTACCTGTTTGATATACTTCTCGAACTTTTCTGCCTCAACAGCTCTCTGGGCTAGGCTGGCTGGCCTAGCATTGGTATGGTCAGCATCTGCAATCGTAAATAATGAAAAAATGTGTATGTGCAGATGTGGAACATCAAAGCCAACCGCCACTAAACTGACTTTTGGTGGATTATAAATTACCTTGGTAGCTCTACCAAAGAACTGCGCTACGATCATTAAGTGCGCAAAATCGGCGCCACCTAGCTCCTGCCAATCAGCCACTTCTTTAATTGGAATAATTAGTAGATGACCTGGGTTGTGAGGCATATTTGTAAGCATTACAAAACACTTATCGTCCTCAAAAAGCACTGTTCCGGGCAATTCTTGGAGTCTGATTTTAGTAAAGATAGATTGCGACATAGCCCCTATCCTACATCTTTAAGGTCATCAATATCAAGAGTCAAGTTGCTACCAGGCTTTAATTCGCCAGTCAAAAGCTTCTGGGCGATTAGATTTTCTACAAGTCTAGAGATAACACGGCGCATAGGTCGAGCGCCTAGCCGAGGGTCATAGCCAAGCTCTACCATGTAAACTAGTGCTGGCTGGGTCAAGACTATAGATACTTTTTTACCTTCCAGCTCCTTATTGACACCAGCTATAATTAAATTAGCAACCTCCAATAGCTCTTCTTTGGTTAATGGCCTAAATAGTACAAGTTCATCAAATCTATTGATAAGCTCAGGTCTGAAGATATTGTCGTTAATTAGCTTATCGGTTAACTCGGACTCAAAATCCTCGAGCTTTTTGCCTGCTGATATCTGGGCTCTAATGTCGTTCGCTCCAGCATTAGAGGTACATATAATAATTGACTCCTTAAAGCTCACCTTATGACCGTGATCATCGGTTAATATACCTTCATCAAGCATTTGTAATAG
>JBCLLN010000007.1:0-42203 GCA_039738635.1 Candidatus Saccharimonadia bacterium
AGACAAGCAAAAAGCCCACCTTACGGTGGACCCTTTGCTTGGTCGGGGTGAAAGGACTCGAACCTTCGACCTCAGCGTCCCAAACGCCGCGCGCTAGCCAACTGCGCCACACCCCGTCATTGTTTTTGTATTGCTTCTCCTCTCAATTTACGAAACTTATGTTTCATAAATCGGTTTGAGGAAACCTCCAACAAGTCTTCGACCGTGAGCTCAGACCAAATCGGCTCACTGCAAATTTGAACAGCATAAAAATTGGAGGGCCAGGTGGGATTCGAACCCACGACATGCTGCTTAAGAGGCAGCCGCTCTAACCAACTGAGCTACTGGCCCTCGTTTATGGTGCGCCCTGAGGGATTCGAACCCCCGGCCTTCTGGTCCGAAGCCAGACGCTCTATCCAGCTGAGCTAAGGGCGCTAAAACGTGGTTATTTTATCATATTTACGGCTCTGTATCTAGTGGCTATTGTTATTTTGAGGTTTAAAAAGAGGCCATTGGGCCTCTTTTTAAATAAACCAACAATGATTTATTTTGCTGGTGGGGTAGTATCCTTGGCTGGAGTAGCTACACCTGCCTTACCCATGGGCTTCCTAACTATAAAGTAATATAGAATTGCTGCGATTCCATTTAGGGATACAAATAAAGATGCTATAAGAATAACAGTCCAGAGGTTCTTATCGCTTTCTTGCTTCCAATTAGTACGCTTAAGGGCGTCTACTAGCATAAAAATCCAAAAAATGAAGAATGCTAGTGCAACAGCGCAAATAACTACTATTAATACTAAAATCCCGAGTGCTATAGATGCTTCTCCCGTGGTTAGGGGTGCACTATCAGAATAGATGGTGACGTCAGAGGCGGCCTGTGCGCTGATAGGGCTCAATACCGCTAGCACTGAGCTCGTTATTGCTATTTTACTAATTCTGTTCATTTTTTCTCCTACATTATTATTAAATAATTATTACTTGGTAGTAATTGTAACATAAGATAGAGATTTAATATATGATAATACTTATGCCGGTAGGATATACTGGGCTTACGCAAAGCTCCCCACCCCCTAGGCCAAATCTGAACGGCTACAAACTGTTTTTCTTCTCTCAATGTATCTACGGATATTTCTCCTTCAGATAAAACATTTTTCTCTCGACCATATTTACCCTAGGAATGGAGATTTTGTGTAAGCCAAGTATAGTAGTAATGTTGTATAGTAGGCATAATTAATATATAATCTATAACTTGTAGGAGCTTATTTATAGACCTTGCACCTTTTATTTCTTTTCATATCCCAAATTGGTAGAAATACCAGTTTGATACAGAAAGTTGGCGCATTCGTGCGCCCTTTCTGTTTGCGGGTATCGTATAATGATTATTATTCCTGCCTTCCAAGCAGGTGATGCGGGTTTGATCCCCGCTACCCGCTCCATAAAATAAATCCCGCTGGCCGGGATTAATTTTTATACAATAAATAGGTATAATGATTATGGTATGCCCCTGTAGCTCAGCTGGATAGAGCAACAGTTTTCTAAACTGTAGGTCGCAGGTTCGAGTCCCGCCGGGGGCACCAAATAAACTTATAGGTAAAGCTATAGTAGATAACGCAAGCTGTTAGTTTTGAAGCATTTCAAAACGAGAAGCTGAAGTGCGCAAGACTAACGCCATAGATATTAAGTAGTGATTACAATCATCGCGACTCTTAAACGATTTATGAAACCAAGCCCCCGGACTGTTTCGTAAATCGAGAGGAGAAACGTGACGCAAGCTGTTAGTTTTGAAGCATTTCAAAACGAGAAGCTGAAGTGCGCGTTTCGACGATATGGCGGGTGTAGCTCAGTTGGTTAGAGCGCCTGGTTGTGGTCCAGGAGGTCGTGGGTTCAAGCCCCATCACTCGCCCCATTAAAAAAGACCAATATTATTTGGTCTTTTTTAATATCTACTTTTGACAGCAAAAGTGGATATTAAAATAATAATAATATTAATTGTTTCATTGCTTATGCCAGCAAGGCATTTGTCACTTTTGATAACCCCTAAAAGTAACCAAAAGGGTTTCCGACTGCTAAACAATACTATAAGCAATCAAATAATATTCTTCTTTCTGTTTTTTCAGAACAATTCCCTAAGGAATTGGTCCAGCCGAGCTGGACTTGGCTGAAAATAACCAGAAACTAAGACCTTATTTGATTTTTCTGATTCTTCAGATAGTCGGGGGCTTCAGACTAGTAGTTGGGCCCTAGAAACTCTACCCCCGACATCGAACATCAGAAAATGAGTAGATGCCTTATGCTCCTTACTTAAGAAGCTGTCTAAAGCCCCGCTTCATCGGGGCGAGTTCTTCTTAAGTAAGGAAGTAAAATATCTATGAATGCTTCTAGATGTAAGCCAAGTCGGGTGGTTTTATATTACTTTTGCCATCAAAAGTAATGAAACAGTAATCATTATTTATTACTAGAATCCACTTCCCTCTTTAACGCTATCTACCAGCCAGCTGGCTGAGCTGGCATTATAAACCATATTCATGCCATAGCCGACGATATATTGGCCAGACCCATCGCGGAACTTAAATAACATATTGACCTCCAGCTTATACTGAGCCTGATCTACCTTTTGGTTGGTAAGGATTCTATAGCTAGCTGGATAACTGCTAGCCCTAGAGGCTGGGGTAAGCTGATTAAAGTCATATTCCCTCTGGTACGCATCGGTCATGTATCGGCGCATAGTAGCAGCGTTGCCAGCTATAAAGGCGTTGAGATAATTGTTAGTATCTACCTCAACTGCTTTCTTATCTGCTATGTCCTTGGCTGTTTGAGCTTGAGTTGCTAGCTCAAGAGTCTTGGTAGAGAGCTCAACGGCGAGAATGGCTTTGTTAGCCTTAGAGAGGGTGTCTTGAATACTAAAGACCTGTGCCGGCATAGAATCCGAAAGATATTTGGTATTATCCTTAAGTTTATCACTAGAATCTTTAGCAGTCGCCGAGAGGTCTTTGAGGCTATCTGAATTCTCCTTGGTGTAATCAATGATTTTATTACTATACTCCAAGCTAGCTTGGGTGTACTTATTAAAATCACTCAAAAAATTCTCATATAGCTGGGCATCTTGCGCCTTATATTTAAGATTTTGAGTAGCCGACTTTTTATCGCTGATAGTTGTATCTAATTTTTGGAGTTCTGAATTATAAGTATCAAAGCTAGCCCTATCCTCTACTTTATCGGCTAATGTATTGAGGGTATTGGCCTTTTTAATGATATCACTCCAGCCATTAGTAATAATTTGCTTATTACTATTTTGGGCCATACTATAAATACTTAAAAATATAATAATCCCAATACCTACAATGCTAAGTGCTAGGGTAACCCAGAACCAAGGTCTCTTGTATAATTTTTTTTTGATTTTCGCGGTAGGGCTGTTATCATCTTGGGTTGTGTCATCAACAATAGATTCAGCAGGCTGTTGCTTATGGGTATGAGCGTTAGTTGATCTGGAATTATTATTATTGTGGCTTTTATCGGGCATTTTCCTCCTTAAATTATTTTATTAACATTAAATCAGCTAGGCTTAGGAATATAAAGAATCCACCAACATCTGTACAGGTGGTAATAAAAATTGTAGCTGAAGTAGCAGGATCCTTGCCGAGTTTTTTCATAATAAGTGGTATCAAAGCTCCTGCAAAAGCAGCTATAAATAAATTACAAATCATCGCTATGGCTAGAACCAAACCAAGCATCGGGCTTTTGTTTATAAATATAGCCACTAATGCAACCAAGACTCCGTTGATGACACCATTTATAACGCCGGCCCCTACCTCGTTAGCGATATACTTGACGGATTTGGCAAGCGCAACTTCCTGCATGACAATACCCCGAACGGTTACAGCAAGCGTTTGGGTTGCGGCATTACCACCCATCCCAGCAACGATCGGCATATACACAGCTAGCAGTGTAATACTAGCTATTGTGTTCTCGTACATACCAACTACTGAGGCGGCCATAAATGCTGTGCCAAGATTTATAATAAGCCAGAGCCATCGATGTCTGACTTTAGCAAACATACCATCAAGAGCACCTTCCTCGCGACTAACACCAGCCAAACCATAGAGGTCATTAGCGCGTTTCTTGTCAAGCAAGCTCAATAAATCGTCGGAGTGAATAACACCAATTACATCATCATTCTCATCTAAAACTACTACCTTATTGTGGGGATGTGTTAAAAATAAGTTAATCACCACGCGCTCATCATTATCGTAGCGAATATGGGGGGCTCTCTTAATGTGATCGTTAATTTTTTCCATACCACTGTGTAATGCCAGAGTATGGCCAGGAATCTCCCCCAACAGTTTACCATCACTAACCACGAAGATGGCCGGGAACTTACCGGTGCGCTTCTCGTGTTCTTTTATACTCACCGAGAGGTCCTGAAAGTGTGTGCCAGGGGTAGTAATAATATAATCTAAATTCATAAGCCCAGCGGCTGTTTTAGGGTTAAAACTCAAAAGCAAATCTACCTTCTCCTTGATATCACCATCTAGCTGACTAGTAAGATGCGCGGCTCGGCGCTTTGGTAGCTCTTGTAATAAATCAGTAGCCTTATCTGGGTCAAGAGTGTTTAGGATGGCTAGTAGCTCGGGATTATCAAGCTCACAAAGTATTTTATGTCGGGTTTGTTTGGGTAGTGCGAGTAATACAAAGCCCTTAATGGATGGGTTTACATCTCTATAAATCTCTAGCTTGTGATGTCTGCTATTTTTAATTTCATCAATTATTTTTTGATCAATTGGTGGGGCTATCATAGGATTTATTATAAAGCTTAAGTTAGATTAATTATAGGGCTATTTTTTATGGCGGACTGCTCTCTTAAATTGTTGGCCAGCCTTAAACTTAGGAATATCCATACCTTCAATTTTAATTGGCTCCTTGGTATTGGGGTTAATTCCATTGCGTGGTTTGCGATGTACCAAATGAAATAACCCAAATCCACTGATCAAAACTTTTTGACCATTCCCTACTTCACTGGCAATAGTATTGAGCATAGTATCTACTACTAATTCTATTTTAGCTTTAGAAAGCTTAGTTTTATTTGCGATTTCCTGTATTAAATCAGGCTTTATCATTGTTTTAGTTTACTGTTACTTGCTTTAATATCTGCTCAATACTTTTGGCCTTACCATCACTACCAATATCAATTAAGACAGAGCTAAATTGCACAATACCTGTCTTGGGCCAGTCAAATCTATTGGGCAATTGATTCAGCCACTTTTCTATAATTACTTCTTTTTTTACACCAAGAACTGAATCAATTGGGCCCGTCATACCAACATCACTAATATGGGCGGTACCACCAGGCAAAACCCTAGCGTCAGCGGTACTAACATGGGTATGGCTACCCACTACAGCGCTAATTTTGCCTTCATAATAAAAGCCGACAGCAACTTTTTCGGAGGTTAGGTCGGCATGGAAATCTACTAGTATTGCTGCAAGTTTTTCATCTTTGTTTTGCTCTAGGATAGCGTCAATTACTTTTAGTGGGTGATCAAGCTGTGGGCCATTAAAAGTTTGCCCCAAGGCATTAATAATTAATATATTACCAAAGGGTGTTTCGGCTACTTTCCAGCCTCGCCCTGGAGTCTTGCCGGGGTAATTAGCTGGGCGAATAATATTGGAATTGGGCTTTTCCATGAGCTCCACGCCTTCTGGCTTTTTAAAGCTGTGGTTTCCGCCTGTAAAAAAGTCCACACCAGCAGATTCCATCTCCTTAATGGCCTTAGAACTGATGCCATTACCAGTGCTCATATTTTCGGCTTGGGCAATCACAAAATCAATCTGTTTTTCCTCAATGAGACGAGGTAGTACTTGGCTTACCGCTCGCCTACCAATTTTTGCTACTATATCGCCGATGTATAAGATTTTCATTTTGTATGCTCCTCAAAATTATTAGCTAATTCAAAATTTTCAATCGTTGCCATTTTTACTAATCCTTTTAGCTAATGACTGTAACTCTGTATGATCAGCTTGTTTGTAATCATGTGAGCTAATATAGCCTTCGTATTTTTCGAAATACTTTTCAATTTTACTTTCGATTGGAGCCCACTCTTCAATATCAGCAGTGCCATGCAAGGGGAAAAGTTTAGCATGTAGATGATCTATGCCATATCCCTCAAACACCATTGCGCATCGCCCAACATCTCTCAATTGTTTATCAAGCAAGTTAGCGACTTTTTTTGTCACTAGCATCAAGGTACAAATATCTTCATCGTTTTGGTCAAAAATATAGCTGCTCAAATGTTTCTTTGGAATTACCACAGTTACGCCTTCTGTATTAGGAAATATTGAAAGAAAGGCCAAGTGATCTGCATCTTCCCAGACTTTGTAACTCGGAGCCTCTCCGTCAACTATTTTACAAAAAATACAATTTTTCACTATTTAGCATACTCCTCTGCTCTAGTTTCACGAATTATATTAACTTTAATTGTACCAGGATACTTGAGTGTTGCCTCAATCTTGGTTGCTATGTCACGGGCTAGCTTAATAGCGCTAAGATCATCAATCTCTTCGGGATTAACAAATACTCTTATCTCTCGGCCAGCACTTATGGCATAGCTCTTATTGATGCCTGTAAATGAATTGGTGATGTTTTCTAGGTCGGTCATACGCTTGACATAGTTTTCAAGCTTATCGCCACGAGCTCCTGGGCGTCCGGCACTGAGGGCATCAACCACGCGCACTATCAGCGCCTCTGGTGTGGTAGCCTCAATGTCATCATGGTGTGCTTCGGCAGCGTGCGTAGTGGCTTCATCAAAACCGGCCTTGCGCATCATATCGCCAGTAATGTGGTGGTGCTTGCCTTCTATCTCATGGCTAACGGCCTTCCCTAAATCGTGCAAGAAGGCAGCGGTACGACTGACTCGAATATCAGCCCCTACTTCCTCGGCAATCATTGCGGCCAGATGCGCCATCTCTACCGAGTGGTGAAGAACATTTTGGCTATAGCTAGTGCGGTATTTGAGCATTCCCATGGTGTTGGATATTTCTGGTGGCAGGCCAAGCACCTTGGCTTCACGGGCGGCTTGCTCGCCAGCTTTTTTAATTTCAGCGTCAAGCTCTTTTTGGGCTTTAACTATAGTTTCTTCAATTTTAGCCGGGTGAATTCGCCCATCTGCTATCAAGGCTTCTAGGGCACGCTTGGCTACTTGGCGACGAATTGGATTAAAGCCAGAAATCGTAATTACACCTGGACTCTCATCAATAATTACCTCAACCCCAGTAAGTCTTTCTAGGGCCTGGATATTGCGCCCTTCCTTGCCTATAATTTTACCCTTTATTTCATCATTAGGTATAGCAACTGTGCTAATGGTGCGTTCTGTGGCGGTACCTGTGGCCAAGCGCTCCATGGCTGCAACCATTATTTCTTTAGCATTATCATCGGCGGTATCGGTAGACTCCCGCTTGCGTTTCTCGATATACTCCACAAGATCGTTCTTGATGTCTCGTTCGGTCATTTCCATCAGCTTCTTTTGGGCATCATCCTTATTAAGTTTGGCAATCTTTTGCAGGTTAGCTTCTTGGCGGGTTCGGATTGCTCGGATTTCTTCCTTAATCTCCTCAATCTCTTTTTCTCCTTTTCCTAATGCCTCGCCGCGCTTTTCTATTTGCTCGAGCTTGCTATCAAGCATAGCCTCCCTATCAGCCACACGCTTATCGGCTGAATCTAGCTTATTGCGCCGTTCGCGCTCTTCATCCTTGGCTTCCTGGGCAATTTTAAGTGATTCTTCCTTGGCTTCTAGGAGCTTACTCTTGGCTTCTTCCTTGGCATCATTGAGCATTTTCTTGGCTTTGTTATCGGCGTTATTAGTTTTTTGTTTTGAAATTATGGTGTTTGCTCCATATCCAACAGCTCCACCCAATATTAGAGCAAGTATTGCATATACAAGTATCATAAGATGCTACCTTTCTTTTTTAAGTAGTTGATTTTAAGCTATATTAAAGTAAAAACTGATTATCAAAAAAATTTAAATACATTAAGACTAAATGTCTAACTCTATTTAACAACTATTTATACTTTAACTCAAGCTAGAGAGCTTTATTGAGGTTGTTTTTTAGGCTCCGTGATATTTGGCTCGGCACTATAAGATGGTATAACATACTCACCAAGCTTGGCGGTGGTAATTGTTTTAAGCCCTTTGCTAATCCAATCCTCACCACCGGCTGAAACTATAGGTATATTCAGCCCATAACTTAAGCCATTGGCTAGACTTGTACCAATACGCAAACCAGTAAAAGAGCCTTCACCAGTGTGCATTATTATGCCTTTTAAATCTTTCATTTGCACTTTGGAACTCTTGAGTAACTCGCTAAGTTTAGAAAGTAGTGTATCAGCCAGCTCACGGTGGGCCTGCCATTTGAGTTCCTTTACTATTGCGCCATTACTTATTAGCTGTAGGCTAGCTTCGGGCTGGTCGGTTCGTAATGCTAATATCATTTACTTGAGGCCTCCTACTATTTTGGCCGAGTTAGGGCCAGTTGAATTAAAATCATACCGGCGTTCAATTTCGTTAATAAAATGACACTCTACTATCAGCCTATCATCTGCTAGGTGCTGGCTAAAATGATTGGCCCATTCCACACACACTATGCTAATATTATCCCCCAGCGCATCCTTAAGCTCATTAAAAACAATCTCGTCGTCATTGAGCCGATATAAATCAAAGTGCTCTAGCTTGATGCCACTAGGCGCCTGGTATGATCTGTGAATATTAAATGTTGGGCTTGTTACAGTTTGGGTGATGCCCAAGCCTAACGCAATTGCTTTTACAAGAGCAGTTTTACCCCCACCCAAGTCACCCACCAGCTCTACGAGCAGTGGTGGCTTGATAAGCTTAGCTAATTTTTGGCCCAGCGCCGAGCTTTGCTTTAAGTTTTTTGATAAATATGTGTATTTCGGTTCGATATTCATATACTCCATACCCTATGGTAGCGACTCCTGCCAATACAAGCAACCAAGTCCACCATTTAGAGCTGGCGGATGGGGATGATTGTGCCTCGTACGCGGCACTAGGGTTGGCCGAAGTTGCCAGGCTTGCTTTGACCTTACTGGCTTTTGGCTTAGTGGTACTACTAATTGTGGACTTAGTGGCTTTTTTTTTGGTTACGGCTTTTTTGATACTATCAACCATAGCTGTAGGGCTAATAGAATCATCTACGAAGGCTATGGAATTAGTTAGGCTAGGGGTAGGGCTCTGGGCCCACTGCCAAATACCACCAAGCTTACTCCAGCTTAATCCAATCTCAGCCGCTTCATAATTAGCCGACTGATCTACCAGCTTGCCATTGGGATCGATAAGCTCAATGCTATCACCAGTATTATTAAGGGTTAGCTTGGACTCACTAGCCATAATGGCCACCCATGAGTTAGGCAGGATTGATTTGGTTTTGATCAAATACTCTGCTCCAGACTCATCTCTTAGTTTCCATCCAGACAAATCAACTATCATAGCTGTGGGATTGTATATTTCTATAAATTCGTCGCTAGCATCACTTAGTGGTGCTGCTGGGTCGGGTAGTAATTCGCTTAATTCTAGTTCTGCATAAACTTGCGGGTCAACATCAACTTCAATTAGCTCAATAACTGGCACTAGCCCTGGCGTGGGGGTGTGGGTTATATCATAATCTGCAAAATTATTATCGGTGTTTTGCATCGCTAATAAATTAAAATCATATAAGCGGTACATACTTTGTCCGGGTGCTGATTCGCTAGCTGGAGAGATTAGTGCGGCGTTAGCTGTTCCCCACCCAAATTGATCCATAACACTACCAAGCTTATCGCGGATTTGTAAATTACCACCTGTCTGGGACAAGCCACTGCCATACGCTGAGTCTCCAGGCATATTCGCCGATAGCACCCAGAACTTTCCGGCATCCACATATCCAGAGGTAATGGTTACTTTCTTAATCCAGCTTGTACCGGTAGCAGACTTATAGTACATAGCCCATCCCGAAAGATCTACACTGTTTAGGCTTGAATTATAAAGCTCTACAAACTCTTCGCTGGCCGAGGTAGTAGAACCTGTCTGAACCTCGGATATAAGCACACTCTTAGAGGCTGAGCTAGCCCTTATTGGCAAGAGTGATACTAACATCGTAACTACTATCAAGGTAATTATTGTGCGCTTCATGGCGACATTCTATGGCCATACGAATTATATAGCAAGCATAGCCTAAATAAATCCAGGCTTGACCTAAAAATCATAAGAGTTATACAATAGATATACTGATGATAAATTTTAGCTCACTATTAAAATCTAAAAACCAAGGGTTCTCCATATTAGAAGTGGTGGTGGTAGTAGTAGTAATTGGGTTTTTTGCTGTACTGATTATTCCAGGGCTTATTAGCGGGCCTTCAAGAGCTAGAGATGCTAGTAGAAAGAGTGATTTAAAACTTATAGGCCAGGCCCTAGAGAGCTACTTTAATCAAGCTGGCTTATACCCTACTACCCTCTCTAAGCTAGAAGAAGGCGCTATACCGTATATCAAAAAAGTCCCCAAAGATCCTAAATCTGGGACCGACTATGTCTATATTACTGTAGGTACTCCACCTAGTTCATTTACATTAAACGCGACTCTGGAAAATAAGAACGATAAAGATCTCAAGAATATGGGTAATGATGCTGGAAAAGCCCTATATCGGGTCCCCAGTATTAATTAATCTGTTGAGTTGAGCTTACCTGCTTGTCTTCGTGATATTTTTTGCGCAACTCTATAAGGTAGTGTGCAAGCTCATTGGGCGAAGGAATAAAATCAAATACGAAGTTCTCGCTTTCACCGGCTGTTTGTATAACAATAGTGCCATACTTAAAAATTGTCTGTAAGGGCCCATTAATAGTGAACCTTATGTCTTGTATTTCATCTAATCTCAAGGTGGAGACTCTTCTATGAAAGATACCATGTTGGTCAATATCTACAATATGTTGATTAGTAATTATCACTTTAGTACGTTTCCAGATATGAAATACACCAAAAAGTAAACAAGCAACAATTAATAGTATGACAAATGCGCCAATAGTCAGTATGCCTGCCAAAGAATATGTGTCATTTTGGGCAGCATAGATATTGAAGTAAATAATAAATATTATAATTATAACGGCAACCAATACTAAAGCAAAAATTGCGGGGAATATGAATACGATGTGCTTAAAAACCACCCTCAAAGTAACTTCATCAGTTAGATTGGCTGGGCTATTGGGGCTATTTAGTGAGTCTTTCATATTCGTTACCTAAATTTAATTATACCATACATTGAAGGGGTGGTGATTCAGCTAGCCGTTGGAGATTCAATGCCTAGATGCATATAGCCATGGTTAGTGACCTTACGGCCTCGGTTAGTTCGTTCTAGGAAGCCTAGCTGTATTAAAAACGGCTCATAAACATCCTCTATGGTCTGGCGCTCTTCACCAGTTGCCGCTGCAATCGCATTAACTCCCACCGGACCACCAGAATACTTAGTAATAATCGCCTCTAGTATTCGCCTGTCTGACTGCTCTAGCCCTTTGCTGTCTATCTCAAGAATATCTAGGGTAGCCTCCAGAGCTTGCATATTGATGGTATTATCGCCATGAACTTGAGCCCAATCCCTAATACGCCTTAAAAGCCTATTGGCAATACGCGGGGTTAGCCTAGCCCGTTGTGACATCTTAATTAATGCCTCTTTGACAATTTTTATTTCCATTAGCTTCGCTGAGCGCTCAATGATGGATTCTATCTCTCGCTCTTTATAGTAATCCAGCCTATTAACAATCCCAAATCTATCACGAAGTGGCGATGAGAGTGCCCCAAACCTAGTGGTAGCACCAATCAATGTGAATTTTGGTAAATCTAACCTAAGATTCTGTGCACTCGGCCCCTTACCTAGCATAATATCAATCACATAGTCCTCCATAGCCGAATACAATATTTCTTCAACGGTTCTTGGCAAGCGGTGTATTTCGTCGATAAAGAGTATATCGCCATCTTCTAGGCTAGTCAGGAGTGATGCTAGATCGGCTGCTTTCTCGACTGCTGGGCCACTCGTTATTCTTAGATTACCACCAAGCTCGTTGGCAATAACATGGGCTAGTGTGGTTTTGCCTAAACCTGGCGGTCCATAAAGCAAGATATGGTCTAGCGATTCATGGCGTTTTTTGGCGGCCTGAATAGCTACTAGCAGGGCTTTTTTGATTTGTTCTTGGCCAATATACTGATCAAATGTCTTGGGGCGCAAGGAAAGCTCAAACACTTCCTCCTGAGCAATTTCTTCTAATGGCTGTTGGGTTTCTTTTTGACGTTCAATCATCTTGATACTCCTTTAAGCCCAAGCTTTATTCGCTCTTGGGTTGGTAGCTTACTATCCACACCCTTCAGTGCTAATCTGGCATCATGGGTGCTATAGCCCAAGCTAATTAATGCCTGATAGGCTTGATCGCCACTATCAGCTTCGGATTTATCGGCATCCACTAGCTTGCCCTTGAGTTCTAAAATAATTCGCTGGGCGGTCTTTTTGCCTATCCCTGAGACACTACCAAAAGTATTGATATCACCACCCAGTATGGCTTGTTGTATTTCACTATATTTGTGAGCTGATAATATGGCAATGACGGCCTTAGGCCCAACCCCATTTACACTCCTGAGCTTATAATATATGGCGCGCGTAGGAGCATCGGGAAAGCCAAACAAAGTATATTCATCTTCTTTGATATTCTCGGCTATATAGAATGTTGCCTTATTCCCTTGGGACATAGATAGTAGGTGGTTAGCGGGCAAGATTATCTCATAGCCAATTCCACCAAGCTCGACAATTACGCCGTTATCGAGCTTTTCAAGTATTTTTCCTGTGATTGTTGCTATCATCATACCAATTATAGCAGTAGATTAAACATATGCCGAACAAATGCACGGATTATCTATATTTTATAGCTAGTAAATTAGCTATCAAGCGTTATGATTTTGAGGTGGGAGGGGTGGTGGTGGGGTCTATTTTGTCTTTGCTAACGGCATCTTTTGCTCTACCTGTAGTCGCCGTTGAGTGAGTATTGGTGGTATGTTTTTCACCATCAGTTTTGGCTTCCTCATCGGCCTGACTATAATCAACCAAGTTTTGCTTAGGTAAGACGCGATCTACAAAAAATAACATTATCACCAAAGCAACAAAACAAACACTAAAAAATATTACAGTCATAGACTCAATTTTCCCAGTCTGAGAGGCTGTGTAGCTAGAGGTATAAAATACGAGCACCGTAGATCCTGCCGAGATACCAGCGGTAATTGGAGCAAATTTATATGCTACCATGGCCAGTATGAAGCCTACCACAGCAGCAATTAACGCAAGATTTACTCGCTTATACTCCAGCTCTACCTGGCTAGCTTGTTGCTGACCAACAACTTGCTGCTGTACTTTAGAATCAGCATTGTAGCTTGCTAAATCCTTACGATGTCTATCTTGGCATGCCTCATAGGCTACTAGGCTGGTGGACTTTTGCGAGCTAACTGTGGAATTGGATACAGAGACACAAGTATTAGCAGGTGGGATCCGGAGGGGGCTATATGGGGTTTGAGGTTCGGGATAAACCACTAGGGCCAGCAGGAGTGTTAGAACAGGATAAATGATTGCAAATGCGATAGCTATAATAATCTTAATAGTTCTATTCACGGTGTGGCCTCATTGTTAGCCATATTGTACCACCAACCAAAGCAAGGAAAGCAATCCCAACTGCGACTAATCCACCTAATGAGCCGTAGTTCACAAACACATAAGGTGCTTGAACTAATATAATTACCAGGCCTAAGAAAAGTAAAAAATACCGTTGGGTTTTGTGCTTTAATAGTAGCCCTGCCACTAGCATTATCGTACCGATAGTAATCCTAATTCCGAATGACTCATCTCGACCCAAGCCAAGGACTATATTTGGAAAATTAAAGCTGGCAATAAAGCCCGCTGGCACGGCTGCCAATATAACTAGTGTAATAATAATACCCCTTAGGGGGCTAACTTGGGGCTTATGAGCCTGGCTGGATTGGGAGTTTTTGTTAGTAAGCTTAACGATGCCAACAATTATTCCAACAATAATAAGCAGTGGTAAAAAGCTAAAAAATAGTCCAATAAATATTTCTGATATATCTAACATTATACTTCTAATATACTACTTATGTTTTATTTGTCAACGCAAATTAGCGCTATGGCAAATTGCGATGGCTAGGGCATCGGCAGCATCGTCTGGCTTGGGTAGGGCTGGTAGCTGGAGTATCTTCTTGACCATCTCCTGGATTTGTCGCTTCTCGGCCCTGCCATAGCCGGTGGCGGCCATCTTGACCTGCAATGGAGTATATTCACCAACAAACACACCATGCTGAGAAGCAACTAATAGTACAACTCCCCTGGCCTGACTGACCGTCATAGCAGTGGTTATATTGCTAGTAAAAAATAGCTTCTCTACGGCGATTGCGTCTGGCTTGTGGTGTTTTACAAGCTTACTTAAATCATTATAAATAATCTTGAGCCTATCTGGCATTAGCATAGTTTTGGGAGTAGAGATTATGCCACAATCTACCATAGCTAAATTAGGCCCAGTTTTAGTAATTAAGCCAAACCCAGTGATTGCTGTGCCTGGGTCAATTCCTAAAATCTTCATAATTCCTTAAGCCAATCATCCATTTCATCTAACTTACTCTCTAGCTCTTCGGGCATCACAAAAATAAAGCCTTCAATATCCATTATATGCTTTTCATCCAAATCTCTATAAATATGCTTATTGCCATATTCTAGTTTTGCATCTAACCCAGACTTGCGACGCAAGAATTTTACTGCCATCCCAATTATATGATCGTAATAGATCTTGGCCTCAATTGGCTTCCCACGACGAATATTCTTAATTACGAGAGGGCGCATTGCCTTATAATAATGCAAAATACGTTCCTTCGATTTAGCTTCATCAAAATCCGCAGCTTTCGAATCATAAAATTTTAATTCAGCATCTTTATTAAAAACAACATCAATAATATCAATGCCTTTATCAAACCCACTTTTCCCAGGAAAAGGCTGTACATTTACATCAATAGTTAAGAATTCTGTAGTACCTTCTATATGATAAATAATATGTCGTTGGTCATTATCCTTAAAAACCTCATACTCTAGATCGATCGGGCCAATTTGTTCTAAAGACGTTTTTATTAATTCATATGTTTTATCAATCTTATCTGGATCTACCTCAAACCAAACATCAATGTCAGAATATTCATCGCCAAACCCTTGAGCCACCGAACCTTCTAACCACATAGCGTGTACGTAGTCTAAATCTTTAAGAGAATCTTGCAGCTTAGAAATTATTTCGGTGCACTTGTCCATTATTCCAACTTACCTAAAATCTCGTCAGCTATATCAAAATTACTGGTAACTTCCACGACATCATCAAGGTCGTCTAGGGCCTCCATAAGATTTAGTATGGTTTTGGCCTTGCCCTCATCTTTTATAATTATCGTTTGGCTTGGTTCTTGCTTTAGCTCAGCGCTCTCTATCTTAGCTGGCCGTAGCGCATCTCGCACTGCCTCAAACTTATTAGGGGTGGTGTATATAACCAACTGCTCGCCAGTGTCATTAATATCATCGGCGCCAGCTTCAATAGCTATTAGGCTATATTCGTCTTTATTAGCCTCGGGTGTGCAGACTATCACACCCTTTTGCTCAAATAAGTAGGCCACTGAGCCTTGAGCCCCCAGACTGCCGCCGTGTTTGGCAAAGGCGGATTTGACCTCAGGAGTGGTGCGATTACGATTATCGCTAAGTGCTTTGACCATAATTGCCACTCCAGAGGGCCCATAGCCCTCATAGGCTAGCTCTTCAAGCTTGGCTCCACCGCCCAGGCCACTACCTTTTGCAATAGCCCGCTCAATATTGCCAGCTGGCACATTAGCGGCTTTGGCTTTTTGGATAGCTAGGCGTAATTTAAAGTTCATAGCTGGGTCGGCACCACTCTGAGCCGCAATAGATATCTCGGCAGCCATTTTGGTAAATACCTTGCCTCGTTTGGCGTCTAGGGCGCCCTTTTTATGCTTGATACTGGCCCATTTAGAATGTCCTGACATACTTTGGTTCTCCGTTTTACAGATTAGAATACTATCTATTTTAACAATTCATTAGGGTTTTGGATAGACATAAGCCCAGAGTATGGTTTGCGATGGTAGGCGATGACTCCAACTATTACCAGGCAAACATACCATATAAGTAGTACTATTACATCTGGCTGGTCAATAACCACAAAGGATTTTTGGGATTGGAGATAATTGAGAAAGTTAAATATTATATCTACTAGCTGGCTTAGTGGTGAGCCAATAATGTATGCGGTATTGGGCAATATCATACCCACTATTGCCATACCAAAGCCTGCCAGCATTAAGAATGGAATAAAGGGCATAAGCACCATATTGGATACTAGCGCAACAAGCGAGTAAGTTCCAAATAAGTATAATAAATACGGAATGGTGGCTATTTGGGCGGCCAGGGTAATGGATACCAGCTCGCTATAGAGCGGGGCTTTTTTGGGTAGGGCGTTTTGAATGATTGGTGCCAGAATAACTATTCCTGTCAGTGACAAAAATGATAATTGCCAGCCAATATCCTCAATGACTGCAGTGGGGCTTAGCACTAATGTCCCCACAGCAGTCAGGCTAATACAAGTAAAGATACTAAGGGGCCGACCATAATAGCTAGCCAATAAAAACACTGTGGCCATTATTCCAGCTCGCAGTACCGATGCCGAGCCACCCGTCAATAGTACAAAACCCCACACCAACACCAATGATAATACTAGGCTACCCCACAGCCAGCGCTTGCGTAGTAGCCTTTGGAATAGTACTACTAGGATAGTTAAATTATAGCCAGACACAGCCACCACATGAGAGAGCCCTACTGCATTCAGCGTGTTTTGAGATTCCGGAGGTAGTGAGCTACGAGCACCCACTAAGATGCCCTTAATAAACCCTGTAGCTGGCTCGCGTAATGATCTGTCTATGCCAGTGTATAGGGCAGTTTTAGCCTGCACCAAGAATGGCTGTTGCATGGACGCTATAGCTACAATTGCATAGTTTATCTGATACCCAGGCTTGGCTAATATAGGATATATCTTACCACTTACTCTGACTCTATAGCCTTCCTTGGCTGCCGAGGAAAATGTTTTGATTCTCATATCCCCTGCTTTACTCTGTCCGTCTACCACTACATTGGTGATTATAAAAACATAATTCCTGTCCTTATCCCAATACGGATCGCCTTTGATCTCCCCCTCTACTATTACCTTATGGCGCACCGAGCTAGCCAAGCCATGAGCCGATAAATAATTAAGATGGCTAGTAATAAGAGCCACGCCAATAATGAAGCTACACAAGAATATGGGTACTACCCTGAGCTTGGCAGATAGTACAAATGCCGATACTGCACTCACAATGCCAAATACTACCCAAGTATCATTAGGACTAAAGGAATAATTATATCCGGTGACAATGCCTAATATAATACATATACAGGCGGCGATGATGATGGTTGGCCGACGCATAACTTATAGATTAACGGCATGAGCATTTTGACGCCAAGCACATACGGTATGGCTGGCTTGATTAATATGCTAATAAAACTTATAATAATCAGGTTAATGCTTAGTACATTAAGCGTTATATGCTTAAAATCCAAACATAGAGTAGACGGGTGTTGGATTAAGTATTAATTCTATGCGAGAATTAAAGCAGTTACTTTATTATTTATGCCAAGCAAAACCGATGCGTTGTATTATACTTTGGGCCCATAGCTCAGTTGGTTAGAGCGGCTGCCTTTTAAGCAGCTTGTCGTGGGTTCGAGTCCCACTGGGCCCTCCACAGATTCGACAAGCTCACCGTTTGGTGGGCTTTTTGAATTCGTTTTAGGTCAGTGGTTTATCCTGAGCCAGTCAAAGGGTCCCACTGGGCCCTCCAAAGTAAGAGCCTCGTCCGTAAGGATGGGGCTTTTACTTTGGAGCTGTTTATTGGCTTGAACTCACGGCGTAGATTTTCTGCAATAAAAAGATACATGTCGTGATAGTTCGGTGGAGCGAGGACGCGCTTTAGGAACTTGTTTCGAGCACGCCGCAGCGAAAAAGGACAAAGTCCGCTATCTCACTGGGCCCTCCATTAAAAACACCTACCCAAATCTATAAAAGCCTTCTCGCCTAAGCTGTCTTTTGCTATACTTTGATTAAATGAAAAAATATCTATTAATCTTTCTAGCTGCTACTCTTTCAGGTTTTGTATTTATACCTTTTAGTTACTGCTATGAAGTCAGTGGCGGGGACCCAACAGCTGGAGTGGGATTAGCTTGTCGTACAGGGTGGATAACGCCAGTTTTTCAAAATAGCAATACTCGTATATTCATTGCTATATGTTTTGCAGCACTCATTACAACGGTCTATTTTATATATAAAAAAATTCGACCTGCACTTATGAAGAAAAATCAAAAAAGTTTAACACTTCTTATAATAATCTTAGTACTGTTAACGCTTTGTGTGGTTGGATTAATCAGCTGGCGCATTTATGAAACTAACATCTTTAATGCGCCTATAACGCAACCTCAGCCCGAGGAAAAACTCCCAAGCTGTGAAAATGGAGTTATGGAAAATAGTGGAGTTATTATTGTGCAGTTTAATATTTCCTCTAAGGAGGAGCAGCTAGCAATCATTACTGAAGAACTCGCTACTGTAAATCAAGAATATGACTCATTTCCTGGTATGTATGCATTGAATGTCACAAAGGGAAAAGAGCAAGCAGCCGTCAATGCCTTCAAGGCGCATCCAGGGGTAAAGGAAACATGGCTTAATGGTTGCGGGTCTAGAATGTAATAATCATTCCAGGGAGACACCCTGGTACAAATAATTGGCCTTTGATTTTATCTCTGGTATTATTATAGGATGCAGACCGAGATAGAAGCTAAGTGGCTAAATATTGACTTAAATAGCATGCGTCAAAAACTCAGAGCCGTTAATGCCGTTCTCGTTGAGCCAGAACGCCTAATGACTCGCAGCGTGTTCGATTACCCCGACGAAAGGCTTAAAAAGATTGGCGGCTGGATAAGAGTTCGTGATGAGGGCGATAAAGTAACACTAAGCTATAAGCAGCTAAACGACAGGACGCTGCACGGCACGAAAGAAGTAACTGTTGTGGTTGACAGCTTCGAAACGACTTGCGAATTTCTGCAATCGATCGGTTTAGAATCTAAATCTTTTCAAGAAACCAAACGCGAGAGCTGGAAATTAGTTGACGCAGAAATTGAACTAGATACTTGGCCGTGGATACCAAGCTTTGTAGAAATTGAAGCACCTAACGAAAAAACATTGAAAGAAGTAGCGTCAAAACTAGGGCTTGATTTTGCAAAGGCAACACATGGTAGTGTCGAACCAGCATATCAAGCAGTGTACGACGTCACCGAAGAAGAAATAGATAACTGGGAAGAGATCCGTTTTACCAATGTACCAAACTGGCTAGCCGTGAAAAAGAAGCCCTAGGCCTACCACCAACTTAACTTCCGAAATTTGTAATATTCTTCATTCCAGGGAGACACCCTGGATCAAAACAGAGGTAAATTATCTCTGTTTTATGTTATAGTACGCTAATGAGTAAACGACATCCAATTTTAGCAATATGTGCCAGTGCGAGCACTTATAATAAAGTCATTCCTTTTAGCGATGACCTAGAAGCCCAGGGCTTTAGGTATGTACTCCCAGCAACTGCCCAAAGAATGAAAGAAGATGGAACCACGAACACTGAAGTCGTTATTGATTGGGCAAACAATCCAAAAGGCTATGAATATAAATCACAACTAATTAGAGAGCATTTTGATGTAATATCTAACTGTGACGCACTATTAGTGCTTAATTATGAAAAAAACAGCAAGCCAAACTATATAGGTGGTAATGTGTTGATGGAGATGGCTGTCGGCTTTTATTTGCACAAACCAATCTTTATATATAATTCTGCACCAACTGGATCACCTTTAATTGATGAAGTTCTGGGTATGCAGCCAGTTTTCTTAAATGGCGACATAAGTATTTTGCCCGATGAGTATGAGAAGTTCAAGAATAAAAACTTAATTGAAATATAGTTGCAATAGCCTCTACTTCGCTGTACAGCGAAGGCCCTCCAAAGCATAAGCGGCAAAAGCGCTACTTTTATGCTAACAAGGAGTGTTCAAAGTATGAAATGCGTGTTTTAGAGAAATTAAAGGAAACTAAACCCAACAAATTACAAATATTAAAGAAGTTGGTATTCTAGCCAACTTACCCTACGCTTACTTAAAGGCTTCTTTTTTGTTGATACCCTTAGGATTATTCTTGACGTGATTATAGTGAAGCGTAGCGACAACAACAAGCACTACGGTAGCTAGAAGCAGTACCCCATATCCATAAGGCATTATTGCTGGCAGGAATAACTTTGGACCCCATATCGACAAGAAAGCTATTACGTATAGTATGCCAGCAAACTGAAACTCTATATTGCCACGATGGTTACGAGCCTTATCAGTTCCGCCTAATAAAGCACCTGTTATAGCCCAAGTCAATCCGTATGCAATCGCCCACGGTGCAATATAGCCAAATTGCCCAGTAGTAACTAAGTGATTGAGGGTTATGAAAAAAATCAGCGACGTAATGCTATTTATAGCCGCAAAAATTGTGGCATTTCTGGTAAGTATCATATCTTTTCTCCTTTAATTAAATATTGTACATCCGATTGATCAAAAAGGCTAATGTTTCTAATTGTAAACTCTTGTAGCAGTTTTTCTCCAAGTTTTGACAGTGAATAGAGCTTATTCTTAGGGCCACCACTTCTTGCCACTTCCCGATAATCTACAAGCTCAAGGTCGTAATGCTTACGCAGGACACGATAAAGGGTTTGCTCGGCAGTTACATAGGAATTATTTGTAAGCTGTTCAATGCGCTTTTTTAGGGCTTGCACATTAAGCTCTTTATCTTGTAGAGCGATAAAAATCCAGAATGTCAGTAGTCCTTGCCTGAATACATCTTCCCAATCAGCTAGTAGTTTATCTTCATACATCTTCATAACACCCTGTATTATACAGGATATATAATACAAGTCAAGTCTAACCTGTTGTTGCTAAAATTTATTATTCTAGGGAGACGCCCTGGATCAACCCTGATCAAGATTGTATACTCATCCGAATATTGTACCTCTCCCATTTGATTAATGTGTTCTGATGCCAAAGAGAACTTAGAACTTTAGTCAACACGCATGTGGGATGATATAATGAACATAAGTATTATGAGCCCAGAATCACCCACCCCCGAACCAGAGCAATCTGCTTCTACCTCACCAGATGCTGAAACGAAAGTTGATACCGAACCCGCTCTCGACGAGCGTTGGTATAGCCGGCTGCGCGAGCTATCTACAAGCAAGCTCTATAGCTTGGAAACTACTGAAGCCGAACAAGCCGAGCAGAAGGCGGACTTCCTCGCGGGTGAGATTCGCAATCCGCATTTTTATTATTTCAAGGTCAACCCAGAAGTTTTACAAACCCGTGAGGTGGGACTTATCGCGCTCAAATCTCAAATCAAAGCCGAGGAACCAAACGAAACCGTGCGCCAGGCCTACCTGTGGACGATCAACGAATCTATTGCTTCAAACCGAATGATCGCCCAGATTGGAATTCTCAACGGCTACACTGAGCTTCTGAATAATCCAAACTCAACTGAATCCGAGCGAGCCAGCTACGAAAAGCTAAAAGACAATGCTATGCGCCGTTTCAAACGCTACAGCGAATTTATCTATGGCGCACCATCTGAGGACATTTTTGAGTATTCGGCTGAGAAGTACACCAAGCTGGCAGATTCGCTCGCCGATCACGAAGACATTAGTGTTAGCCTTGCTGCCCACCGAGTCAAGCAAGTTTTTAGCGGAATCCATCAGAAGGAAGGCGCAGAACTGCCCCCTATCACCGAGCAAGCTTTTGCAACCATTCATGAGCACTCAACCCGAGAACAGGGTGATATTATTAACTTCGACGAATTTGATGGTAAAGTTGACCGTGAAACATTAATTCAAATCTTCGCTCACGCACTTGACGGGGTTGGTGCCACTAAGTTTGGTTTTAAATTAGCCACCGACAACCCAAACCAAAAGATTTTCTCGGTCAATCAAGGTAGAAAAGAAGTAAATGTACCACCTGGTCTTGCTCCACTCTATAAGCGGCTGCGTGAGCTTATCATACACGAGATCGGCACCCATGTAACTCGGCGTGTGCACGGCGAGCGCAGTAAGCTTAAGCTCCTTGGCTTTGGTCTGGATCGGTATGATAAAGGCGAAGAGGGCATGGCCACCGCGCGAGAGCAGTCCGTCAATGAATACGATAACTCGATTGACTACACATCGCTAGAGCGCCACACCGCCATCTCTCTCGCCCGTGGGCTAGATGGCAAGCCACGCGATTTCCGTGATGTCTTCACTATCATGCGTGATGTTCATTTTCTGAATAAGATTGCTGGGGGCAGTAAACTATCGATTGCGAACCGAATCGCCGACAATAACGCCTGGCTCAACGCCACCCGCACCTTTCGCGGTACCGACCACGATACTCCTGGCGTGTGTTTCACCAAAGACATAGCCTATAGCGAAGGCAATGTCGCCACATGGCGACTGGTTGATGAGAACCCTCTGATAGTAAATTTATTTCTGCTTGGTAAGCTCGACATCGCCAACCCGCGCCATATCGAAATTCTCGTGCGTCTCGGCATCACCGACGAAGACTTGCACATTCTCTCGAGCTAATCAATTGTGTTGAGTTTAATAGACTTAACCACACGGACGAAGATGTCGGCGCCCTGACCGTGTGGCCGGATAACTTCTGGATGAAATTGGAGACCATATATAATCTTGGTCCGATGACGGAAGACTTCGATACCGTCCTTGGATACTGCAAGCGCTTCAAGCATCTCGGGCAAGCGACGGATTTTCCAGCGGTGCGCCTGATACACCCAAATAGGGTTCGTGCCAGGATCAATTTTAGTCTTGCTCACAAAATAAATTGGAATATTACGATACCGCTTCACGCGCATCTTGGTAATCTCACCGCCAAAGGCGTCAGCGATGAGTTCAGCTCCCAAGCAAATTCCAATGACCGGCACCTTGGCTTCCATGATCATCTCGCGGATTGGTCGATAAAACTTTCGAGTAATAATCACTGCTCTGCCAGTACCTCCAGAGAGTACAACTAAATCGTAGCTGTTAAAATCGGTAGTCTTAATCTGATCGCACTTTATTGTTGTCAAGACACATCCAACAATAGCTTCATTAATGAGGCGCTGGAGTGGCTTCAAATAATAAGTGTGATTATCAACAAGAAGAACATTTTTCATGATAATGCTGCAAAGTTACGCGCCGATTTTGTCCCGCTTTGGCTTTTTGCTAATGTTTTCTTCGATGTATTTGATGATTTGACTAGTGATGTCTTGTCCAGTTGCCTTCTCGATTCCTTCGAGGCCCGGAAATGCATTCACTTCCATAACAAGTGGGCCGCGCTTACTTCGCAAGATATCGACGCCGGCGACCGATAGATTCATAATCTGAGCGGAGCGCAGAGCAATGTTTTGCTCCTTACGAGTAAGCTCAGTGATATATCCTGTCCCGCCTTGGTGGATGTTGCTACGGAACTCACCATCGGGGGCTTTGCGCTCCATCGCACCAACTACTTTGTTATCGACTATAAAGACACGCACATCCGCGCCAGCAGATTCTTCAATAAATTCTTGCACGAGAATGTCCACTTCTTGCGAATAAAACGCCTGAATGATAGCTTTGGCGGCAGAGCGGGTCTCTGCCAGTACCACACCAACCCCGAGGCTACCACGGGCGAGCTTCACGATAAGCGGTGTACCACCAACCATATCTATCAGCTGGCCAACATCTTCGGTACGCTTGGAGCTGCGAGCGAAAACTGTCTTGGGAATATCTATTCCGTGGCGCGAGAGCAATTGTAAACTTCGTATCTTATCGCGGCAGCGAATAATGGCAAGACTTCCGGTGGTCGAAAAGACCTTCATCATCTCGAACTGCCGAATGATGGCAGTGCCGTAACTCTGTGTTGAAATCGCAATTCGTGGAATGATGGCGTCAAAACCCTCAAGCGGTTGACCGAGGTAATAAACCTGTGGTTTGCTCTTCTCCACGTTACAATAACATTTCTTGTAATCGATCACCTCAACTTCGTGCCCACGAGATTTCGTAGCTTCTTTCAGGCGGCGGGTTCCGGGACCATTAACATAATTGGATAAGATAAGTATGCGCATGAGTTTTTCTTCCTGCTTAGGTTGTTGTATTAATCTGCTAGCTCTATTAAAAAGTTAGCGTAATCTTAATGTTTTAGCTCGTCTTTGTCAATCCTATTTTTTATTTCCATCGTTTTATGTCCAGTCGTTCAGCACCGTTTTTGCGATTGGGTCTAGCTAGTATTATAATTTTCATTTGACCTCCTTATAGTGCTTAAGCTTATAGTTTATATTGTAAATCAATATAGTGATAAAACATAGTTTATTAAATTGACTAACCAATAATACAGATTAAAGTAGCATCAAGTCAACTACTTTTTTGCTTTGCCAACCAATAAATAACTAGCTAATAGCCATAGTACAAGAGCAACTAAAGCATAAATACGAATACTATATGCTAGTGCGGCTAAGTTATGGTCGGTGATAAGCTTATCTCTGCTAGCTGGCTCAATACTAGCTATCACATAGCTTACTGCCACTAGGCTAGATATAAAGCCGGCTATCATAGCCTTGAGCTTGCTCTTGGGCCATATAGGGTTACGGACTTTCTTAGCTAATACGCATGGAGCTATGCATAATACCATAAGCAAGACAGCCATAGTGGATTGATTATTAATAGCCACCCTACTTCCCACTAATTGACTCAGGGGCTGGGCTAATTGTGTCGCTATAAAGCTTCCCGCCAATACTCCTATCATAAGCCTCTGAGACTTTTCCTCGCCAATAAAAAAACAGCTAATGGTTGAGCCAGCTACAATTACCAAAAAAATTATATCAAAACCGATAGTCATTTTATTATCCTTATTATTACTTTATTATACTGGCAGTATTGTAAATTACCAAAATCGTCGTTTTTGGGTTGTTTTTTCTATTTCTTCTAATAAGTTCTTTTGTCGGCTGTTAAGTTTGGTTGGAATACTAACCTCTGTAAAAATAATGTGATCCCCTCTTTGGTCGGAATTAACTATTGGCATACCCTTACCGGTAAGCTTGAATATTTTATTTGGCTGAGTACCGGCGGGGATCTTTAATGTCACTTCGCCAGAAATGGTTTCTACCGAATATTCAGTGCCGAGAGCGGCTTGTATCATATCTATCTTAATTTTAGTAATTATATTATTACCTTCTCTCTCAAAGCGCTTATCTGATCGCACCTGAACTTGTACATATAAATCTCCCCTATTGCCTTGCCGATTTATCTCGCCCTTTCCCTCTAGCTTAATTGCTTGGCCAGTAGCTATCCCAGCAGGTATTTTAATTTTGACATCCTCTTGCTTGCGACCACCATTCTTATGGTCGGCGATCCTAATGCTAATCTCCTTAGTCGCCCCCTTAATTGCTTCATCAAAATCTATTGTTAGAGCCACCTCTACATCCCTTGTGCGATTACCACCACCCCTAAAAAACATATCAAAAATATCATTAACTCCACCACCTCCACCACCGCCAAAATCAAACCTTATCTCATTGGGGTCAAAGCCTTGCCCACCATCAAAGCCACCAAACCCACCATAGGGGTTACCGCCACCTGCTTGCTGGGCACCAGCAGAGTGTCCAAATTGATCGTATGTTTGCCGTTTGGTAGAGTCCTTGAGGACTTCATAGGCCTCATTAGCTTCCTTGAATTTGGCCTCGTCGCCGCCTCTATCTGGGTGAAGCTGTACAGCCTTTTTCCTAAAGGCTTTTTTGATTTCATCCTCAGTTGCGGACTTATCTACCCCTAGCACTTCATAGTAATCTTGCTTATTATCCATAATGGCTAAGCCCTGGCTTCATTAACGCTATTATAGGCACTTATAATATCTCGGCGATTGTAGGTAATGGTGTGATCTACATTTGCTGCGACAGCCTTATTGATACTCCCAGACATCGCTACATATGTAATTTGATGTCCTCGTTGAGCTACTACCCTCAGGGCTGGGATAATATCTGAATCCGAGCTAGCAATCACAAAATGCATTTTTTGTTTCTCGTAAGATAATTGAACCATATCTACCGCTAATCTCACATCAACGCCTTTTTCCTGGAATACAACCCCTTCCCTTTTGAGCCGGGCTTTAAGATTACCAGCAGTGATAAAGGTAATTTTTTGTTCCTTAAGCCATTTATCCCAGACTAGTTTGTGCTCCATCATTTTTTTAGAAGCTTCTAAGGCATCATCACCCATATCTTTTACAAGATGGGGTTTGGTCCCATAGTAGTAGATATTTATTGGTCTAATATTAGCTTTAGTAGCTTCCACAAAAAGTGAAATCAAATCAAATTTAACTAGCCCAGCACGGTCAGCTACTAGCTTGGCTGGGATTAAAACTGACAACAAACTATATAGGATATTCTCGCCATCTATAAAGATACTGGCAGGGATTGGTTGAGTAGCGGATTTTTGGCTATCTTTCATTTTTATTAAAGTCCTTTTAAAGTTATTTTTATTGGTTATTTGGCACCCTTATCATTATCTACCACTTCACCCTCTGGGGACTCTTTATCATCGTCTTTTTTATTAGACTCATCATCCTTAGGTTTAGTTTCTGCTTCTTGAGCTTCCTCGGGTTCACTAGCATCAGAGTCCTTTTTTGAATTTTTAGCATCCTCGGCTTCTTGCTTGTACATTTGCTCGCCAACCTTCATGAGCTTGGTGCTAAGATCTTCGGTAAGTTTTTTGAGCTCCTCAACATCATCGGATTCAATCTTTTCCTTGAGAGCACTAACGGCATCTGTAATCGATTGCTTATCCTCTTTATTAATCTTATCACCAGCATCTGTAATAGTTTTCTCGGCAGTATAGATTAGTGTGTCAGCTTGGTTATGAACATCCACGAGCTCTTTCTTCTTTTTATCTTCCTCGGCATTGACCTCGGCGTCTTCTTGCATCTTTTTAATTTCTTCATCACTCAGGCTACCACCACCGGTGATGGTTATCTTTTGTTCTTTTCCGGTGGCTTTATCTTTGGCCGAAACATTAACAATACCGTTAGCATCAATATTAAAGCTAACCTCAATTTGTGGTACTCCGCGTGGAGAAGGTGGAAGGCCGTCTAGCACAAACCTACCTAAAGATTTGTTATCTGTGGCCATTTCTCTATCGCCCTGTAAGACATTTATTTCTACACTTGTCTGGTTATCAGCAGCCGTGCTAAATACTTGGCTTTTGCTAGTAGGCACCGTGGTATTGCGCTCAATAAGCTTAGTGCTAACTCCACCCAAAGTTTCCAGCCCAAGACTTAATGGTGTGACATCCAACAATAGTACATCCTTGACATCTCCACCAAGAACACCACCCTGAATAGCAGCGCCGGTAGCTACTACTTCGTCAGGATTAACTCCTTGCAAAGGCTTTTTACCAAAAAACTCTTCGACCTTTTTCTGCACTAATGGCATACGGGTCATACCACCTACCAATATAATCTCATCGATATCTTCCTTGGATATCTTAGCGTCAGCCAGAGCTTCTTTGCAGGGTTTGAGAGTTTTCTCGACAAGCTCAAGTACGAGTTTCTCGAACTCGGCTCTGCTAAGAGAGATATCTAAATGCTTAGGGCCCTCGGCATCAGCAGTGATAAAAGGTATATTAACACTGGATTGATTGGTGGTAGAAAGCTCAATCTTGGCTTTCTCGGCAGCTTCTTTGAGCCTCTGCATGGCAGGTTTGTCGGCCTTAAGGTCAATGCCTTGGTCTTTTTTGAATTCAGCAATCAGATGATTAATAAGCACCAAATCAAAGTCATCACCACCAAGGTGGGTATCGCCATTAGTACTCTTAACCTCAAACACACCATCACCAAGCTCTAGGACTGACACATCAAATGTGCCCCCACCAAGATCATAAACTACAACTTTTTCTTCTTTTTTCTTATCTAGTCCATAGGCAAGAGCGGCGGCAGTAGGCTCATTAATGATTCGCTTTACTTCAAGCCCAGCAATCTTACCGGCGTCTTTAGTAGCCTGGCGCTGAGCATCATTAAAGTAGGCTGGGACAGTTATAACTGCCTCAGTTACTGGCTGACCCAAAAACTTCTCGGCGTCAGCTTTAAGCTTACCTAGTATCATTGCCGATACTTCTTCTGGAGTAAAGTCCTTATCACCCATTTTTACTTTTACATGGCCATCGGCTTTGACTATTTGATAGGGCATTAAGTCAATATCTCTTTTAATCTCCGGGTCATCTATAGTTCGGCCAATGAGACGCTTAACACTAAAAATGGTGTTGTCTGGGTTAATTACTGCTTGGCGCTTGGCGGTCTGCCCCACTAGCCGTTCGCCATTTTTATTGATGGCGACTATGCTAGGGGTAGTCCTACCGCCTTCGGCGTTGGCAATTATTGTAGCTTCGCCACCTTCCATAACGGCCATAGCTGAGTTTGTTGTTCCTAAGTCAATTCCAATTATTTTTCCCATATTATCTCCTTTATTTATTAGATTTATCTACTTGGTAATTATTACCGCCACTTACTTTAACCAGAGCTGGGCGGACTACTCTTTCTCCAATCTGATAACCAGGAGTTATCACATCAGTGATGATACCCTCCGGCTTATCAGACTGGACATGCTCAACTGCCTGATGCACATTGTGGTCAAACTCTTCCCCAATGGGAGTGAGCTTTTTAATGGCTAGCTCGTCTAACTTCTGGGTGAGCTGTAAGCCTATATATTGCATTCCTTGGGCCCAGGAATTATCCTCAAGCTCCTGGGGCAAATGCGCGGTTGCCATATCAAAGTTATCTAGGGCTGGCAAAAGCTCACCTAGGACCATTTCTTTAGCCCTCACCATAGTGCTGGCCTGCTCTTCGGTTTGGCGTTTTTTGTAATTTTCAAAATCCGCCTGTAGCCGTTGCAAAGCTGATGTCAGCTCAATAATTTGAGCCTTGCCATTAGCTTTTGGGTGAGCTTTAATTTTCTTTGGTTTGGGGGTTGGCTTATTGATCATTATTAACTAAATGCCTCCTGCAAGGCCTTACTTGTTCCATCCACTAAGTTTAATACCTTCTGGTAGCTCTGCCTAGTAGGCCCTACGATACCGATGTAGCTACGGTCCGAATATGGACTTTTGAATTTATTGACTATCATAGTTAGCCCACTGGAGCGTGATATAGGGTTTTCTTGGCCTATATAGACCTGCATATTGTCTATATCAGCACTGGCTAGCCAGTCCTGCATAGAATCTAGGAATTTAGCTGCCTGGCTAACCTGGGCGATATCTAAAAATTCTGGCTGGCTAAAAAGCCGATTCATGCCATGAAAATATACCGAGTCGCTGAGTGTAGCAAAAGTCATATTGCCTGTCATATCGCTAAGTGTTTCGGCTGCAATCTTAATGGCACCATCGGTGCGATCCTTAAAGCTATCCACACGCTTTGAGATGGTCTGCATACTCCTACCAGAAATTGCTCCTATATCACTGATACTATTTACAAAATGCCTGTAGCCAGCATCTGTTGGTATGCGACCAGAGGAAACATGGGGCTGATATATATATTTTTGGTTTTCCAGAGCTGACATTTCGCCACGGATAGTAGCCGAGCTTAAACCAAAATAATTAGCTAGCTCCCGAGAGCTAACTGGCTCGGCACTATCGGCGTAGAGCCTTACAATTTCGGAAAGTATGTTGGTTTGTCGTTGCGTCATATTATTAAAGCTAATCACAGCTACTATTGGCAGTTCCTGTAGTAGAGTGCTAGCTGATAACATTATATTAAATTAGCACTCTATTGTCAAGAGTGCTAATTTTGCGTAAGTCTAGTCTAGTAACTAAGGCTTGTAAGTAGGCTTTTGTATTGCACAAATACTGGGTTGTTCAGGTAGTCTTGAACTGATTTAGCACCAGCTAGATTCAAATTAAAATTCATTAAGGCGGGTTGGCCAGACTGTGTGATATTTTTGCCATCAATGAAATTCATGAATTCGTCAGGCGAGTCGGAAAGTCCTACATATACTTTGCCTTCAACGTTGTAAAAATTGATATATCTAGTTTTGCCAAGCACTGTTATCTTATCAGATTGCAAAATCTTACATTCGCCAGGGCAACTCCCACCTATCCCAAACAGGCCAGTACCTATTGTTATCTCCGTCCCATTGGGAGCTACTAGTAGTATCAAATCTCTTGGTAGACTTTCACCTTCGGCAGGTGTTGAGGTGTCGGTTAACTTAAAGTCTTTAGGGTAGTTAAATTTTAGTTTTTCGTACTCGGTGGTGTAGCTTATTGGCTTTTGGGGGGTAGCGGTTCTTACATTAATTTCTTTTTCTTGGGCAGACTTTTGTTGGATGGCTTGACTATTCATATACCAGCACACGCTGGCAACCATTAATAATGCAATAAGTATGACTATAATTATTACTATGATTAGTTTCTTATTCTTATTATCTTCTTTGTCTTTTGATACTTCCGGCTGTGAATCTTTTATGGGCCTGTTTTCTTCCATTGTTTGTAAGCCTTTTTTAAGTAATAGTTATTGGTTATTATAATACGCTTTAGAGTAATAGTACAAATACGATAATCATTAACAACTGCCAGATAGCTAAAAGAAATCTATGGCGTTTATGGCAAGGCAGGCAGGAGCTCACTCCGTAAAAAAGTGGTTACATGTTGTTATATAGCAACCCCACAACAAAACCTGCATCTTCGTGGGGTGAGACCCTGGATACAAGGTACCGTTGAGGGGGTAAGAAAGTCTAGGCTATTTCTTAAAGAAGTCCTTGAACACCACTTTTAATTGTTCGTTGTTGCTCGCCATATCGTTGGCACTAAACGATGGGTATGTTGTAAACAGATTTTCTTTTTGGAATTTAGGCTGCTGCCATAGACCTGCAAGATGTGTACTGACTAGCTCTTTGAGTCTGTTCTTGTCCTCAATATTCGGGATGTTTCCGAAGTTCAACGAAGCCGTGCCGTACTTGTAGAATGTAACCAAGCTTTTTTCACCTATCTCTTTAAACCGTATCCCTATACTTGTCGTTCCCATGATCGTACTACTAGATTTGCTAAGTAGGAGCTCAATCAACTCCCTTACTGCTACATATTCTTTATCCGGCAGCTTAGTCTGAATCGAAGCCCATAGTTCATCCATGGTAATGCTACTGGAGCGGGGCTTTTGCCCGACAACATCTTTTTTTACTTCAGCTCCAAATATCTTCGGGATAAGTATCTCGAATGTTTTGTGTTTGTAGTACTTCAGCTCAACCGCATATATATCAAATCTACTGTTTTGGTTTACATATAACACTAGGTCCTTAAGGTTGGGTTCAAGCCTGTCCATGAGCACTACAAACTTAATTACACCTTCAGCCAAGTTCGACTTAATATTAGTCAGATATTCCGGATCTGCCGTTTCTCCAAAGAATTTTACAAACTTATCTTCGAATTTTTCACCAAAGTGCTTGGTAGTCTTTTCGTCCAGACTCGCTATAAATACATCAAAATTAACAGCATGTCGCCAGAGAGAAGCACCATAATCCAGAGCTTGAGCGACAACATAACGCTTATCGGGATTCTTCTGTAGTTTAGTTTCAATCACGTAAATATTACCCTTCGCATCAAAACCCAAAGCGTCTATTGGGCCACTATTGGTCCAGAATTCTCTCGCTGCAATAAATAATCGAGTGTCCGAATCTATTTCATACAAAGGGATAGTGTTGGGGTTATCGTGTATGAGCTGCTGCAGCTTGCTCTCTTGATCAAGAGGAGTCTCAGTGATAGTTTCAGCTTCTTTACCGTTTTCAGAAATTATTATTGCCATATAGCGCACCTCCCTTATTTTTTAGTATCCAAGGTGGCGTCTTCAATACCAAAGGACAGCCACACTAGACAATCATCATTGTACCGCTAACCAGAGGTGAAAAGCTAGCAATCAAACTATTAACCAAAGAATTAACAAATAAGGTCAAACCTTTATAGGAGTAATTTATTGTAAGCTAATAATCAGCTAAATCGTATTTCAGGTTTGGTATTTGACCCCCAATTCTACGTTCCCACAAGGAGCCTCCTTATAAGGAGGCTCCTTGTGATTCTCATTAGACTACAGATTTACCTCCTAGATTATATTCTAGGAGTGGCGCCTATCTATGTAAACCTAGACAGACAATCTTCTATATATCAGTCTTATGTCCATAGGTGATACTCAAGATAAATGAATTGTCGTCGAGCTGAGCAATAATATCCTTAAAGTTGAATGACTCGGACCCAGGTACTTCAGACTTCAGAATGTAGTACGGCTCTTCGTTTGTCTGTAGTTCCTGCTTTGAAAAAGCAGTAAAGTATGCACCCTCGTTGCCACGATACAATGTTTTTTTAGTTCCAAAAGTTCCCATGTTTAAGAGACCAAAATAACCATAGTTTTTATCCGCATTAGGTTCTTTGAAAAGCAAATCTCTGTCTGGTATATCATTAGGACGCTCATCTGATGTAGCTATTGTATCGGATTCTAATACAGAGGAGACGGAGCTGCCATCATCAAGTAGCCACTTATCCTGTTGTAAGTTGGCAACGACACTTTTCAATTTATCAGGTACAGGATAGTTTAGCTTTAGTAATACTGTTTCACCTTCATAACACACTTTCCTCTCGTCTGAGCATATCGAAGCAGTGGCAGCGCCAACCTTGACATACTTAACATTCTTTAACATTTTGTCAATTTCAGCATTGCCAGTTTGGGTGGCTTGATGTGTTGGTTCGTTGCTTTTTATGGGTTTATACTTTGACTGCCAAATATACCAGCCAGCACCACTAATCAAAACAACCATTAATAATGCAATAATTATGACTACAATTATTAGTTTCTTATGATCGTCTTTGTTTTCTGGGACTTCCGGCTGTGGGAGTATGCTGGGTATGGTTTCTTCCATTGTTTGTAAGCCTTTTTAAAGTAATAGTTATGGTTATTATAATACGCTTTAGAGTAATAGTACAAATACGATAATCATTAACAACTGCCAGATAGCTAAAAGAAATGTATGGCGCTCATCATATGAACCACGACATTGTCTTTGCCTGACAGTCTGAGTATAATCAGCTATATGAATGCTATAAAAAAGTTAGATAAGAAAAACGTTATTATCCTCTATGCTCGTGTAGGAGGAGGACACTATAGTGTTGCTAAAACTATTGAAGTAGCGCTTAGGAAACAATATGGCAATAAGTTATCTTGCACGCTTGTTGATATTTTAGATGCGAGATACACGCCACCCTCGATTGCAAAGCTACCCAAACTTTACCCGAAAATCTCGAAAGTCCCTGAAATCTATAATTTACTTTATCGGCTGACTGATGGCCGGGTACGTAATCGACTTATTACCAGCTTTAACTGGCTTTATACCAAAGATAATATCGCTAAATTTGCTGATAATGCATTGGATAGACCAGTTGATCTAGTGGTTACGACATTCGCCTTTGTTGGTGGGCTAGTCTTAAATCACTTTGAGAAGACAGATCAGCAAACTCCGCTTGTAACAGTCGTAACTGATTGGGGTAAGGTTCACTCTGCTTGGTATGATCCGCGGATGGCATATTGTTTCGTACCAACCAAACAGGTCTATGATAATGCGGTTGAACAAGGGATTGATCCATCTCGCGTCATAATAGTCGGTTATCCGACTTCTTCTTTATTTGTTCCGGCTAGTGATAAGCAGAGGAAGCAGTTACGTGAGAAACTTAACTGGCCAGAGAATGACTTTGTAACTCTTTTAATGGGTGGTGAGCTCGGTATAGGGGAAATGCTAGCAGTAGCGCGCAAGGTTCGTCAGAGAGCATCTGATGTGTTTCTAGTCGCAGGTTGTGGCAAAAATGAAGTGCTGAAGCGAAAGCTTAGCAAATTACTAGGGTCTTCACAGGTTCTGGGGTTTGTTTCCCAGAGCAAGGTAGCCGAGCTTTACCGAGCAGCAGATGTGTTGATTACAAAGAGCGGAGGAGCAACCATTGCCGAGGCCATAAACTCTCAATTGCCTATTGTTACTGATGACTACACATTTGAACAGGAAAAGGCTAACACCGATTATATTGTTAACGAAGGAATTGGAGTCAAAGCCGACTCGATACGTGCAGTTGCCGATTTAGTGGAAGATTTACGTTCTAACCCCGACAAACTTGCCGAAATGCGCCAGAAAATTCGGGACTTAAGCCATCCAGAAGCTGCCGAAATTATAGCAAAAAGACTTGGGAAACTGATTGAATTGTAATCTGAATAATGATATTGTACAGCTATCATTTAACTCGTATTTTAACGAGGGGCTGTCTAGCTTCAACATTTGAACTTTGAAAGTTATGTGGCAGGGTTGGCAAGGTTGGCAGGGTCTCACCCCGTAAAAAGTGGTTATGTGTTGTTGTAGGTTTCTCCGTGATCAGCTAAATTGTATCATTCCAGGGAGACACCCTGGATCAACTAGATCAATTTACTAAGCATTTGTTAATAATCACAATATTTGTACTATTACTCTAAAGCGTATTATAATAACCATAACTATTACTTAAAAAAAGGCATAAAACAATGGAAGAAAACAGACCCAGCATACCCCAACAGCCGGAAGTTCCAGAAAGCAAAGACGATAATAAAAAACTAATAATGGTAATAATTGTAGCCATAATTATTGCATTATTAATGGTTGGTGGAATGTGGTGGTATATGGATAGTCAAGCCACCAAACAAAAGTCTGCCCAAGAAAAAGAAATTAATGATTTAAAAACCAAAATAGCTAGCCTAGAGCAAGACAAGGGCACACCAAATGATTTAACTGTAACCCAATCTCAAGATAAAATGATTTCAGATATACTGAACTTCCTATCAGCCTACCATACAAAAAATGGTGTTTACCCAGAGAACGATTCCACAAGCACCGATTTATTAAAATTAGCCTGGCGATATAACTATAACTTCAAGTCGGGAGGACCAGTTTTAAAATGCCCTGAAGATGCAAGATTCTTTAGCTACACAGGATATACTAATCAAAAAACTAACGCTATTGATACTTTTGAGCTTTATTATTGTGACAAAAACACTATGATAAAGAAAACTCAAAAAGATATAGACCCAGCACCAGTCCATACTGCTGATTAATGTTTCATTTATTCTAGATAATTAGCATCTAGGGTCTCACCCCGTAAAGAGTGGCCGCACTTAAGAATACAGAATTAAATTTTTGAACGGAGCCCCCGTGTATTTTAAGTTTGCTATAAAGGTTCGGCCTTATATTCCCCCTAGAAGCAAGCTACTTAATAACTTTGAAAGTCGTAAAGTGAGAGTAGCAGGTAGGCGCGCCACCTTCACCACTAAGCTTCAATCTCTCGAGTTCTAATACAATAGGTTTGTTAGCTGTTGCAGCCATTACTGCAGATGTATCACCTTTAGAAACCGTGTATTCTTGACTGCCTCTTGTGTCTGAATTATTAGAGTATGACACTTGCTCGTTAATTATGCAGCCCATTCCTACCGATTTGTCTTGGACGAAAGAATTACCACTTTGATTCTTCAAATAGGTGAAGATATTTGTGTTTTCTGTTCGTGTAATATTAAAGAATACATAGTCATATTGCTTACAATTTTCCTGGCAAAAATCTTCGTTACGCTTAACTGTCGTGGCGTAACCCTCTACTTGTAAGGTGCCATATTCGCCACTATCCCCAAAAGTACCCTTTAATAATGTTTTAGGCTTAGGCGGTTCTGTCTTTTGAGATTCTGTTTGATTTTGCGTAGTATTTGCCTGTTCCTGATTTGTCTTACTATTTTGGCGGTCATACACAAACCAACCGACAGCGCTTATAAGCCCGATAAAGACTATAACTATTAGTATCTCTACAATACTAAACCCTTTTTTATTATCTTTAGCTACATCCAAATGGCTATCTTGCTTTTCTTGTGGTGGCAACTTTTCTTCCATAATAATTTGACCCCTTATGCTTTATATAACAATTATAGGCTTTATTTATTCTTAATCCAAATAATACTAATCGCGTTTTAGTAGTACCATAAAGGCTTCTGGTGGAATATCTACCTTGCCTATCTTCTTCATCCGCTTTTTACCTTTTTTTTGCTTATCAAGTAACTTGTTTTTGCGGCTAACATCGCCAGTTATCACACTATGATTATTGTCTTTCGGTGCTTGCACTCCAGACACAAAGATAATATAGAAACTCCCTAGATCAATCTTTTTTTGCTGGGAAGTAGCTGCCTCTTGTTTTGTAATCCTCGGGTACTATATCCTTGATGAAGCCTTTGCTCATTTATTCACCTCTCCTTTTATAAGATCTAAAACGACCCGGTCGCCGCTCTTTAGGACTTTAGTAGCTTGTTTAGTACCAACAATACAAGGTAGCCCAAATTCTCTCGCTACAATCGCCGCATGCGACATCATGCCACCATGATCAGTAATCAATGCTCGGGCTTTACGCATTAAGGGAACATAAGACGGACTCGTAGAAGGCACAACTAACACTCGATCATTCTCAATAATGTCCGTCGGGCTAGACACAATCACAACCTCACCGTTTACGAAGTGCCTACCGCCATTACTAGCGACTAGTCCTTGCACGGCGTTGCTCGAAGACTTGAAGTCAATATATCGCTCCCAAAGCTCTTTGGTATTCTCTTCGGTCATACTTACTGCTACACCACTATCATAGAACCAGCCGTGCTCAATATCACCGATAGGTTCTTTAATTAGCCGTCTAGTTTGCATCATCCAAGCTTTTCGATCGTCCATATACTCAGCGAGTTTTCGAGTTAGTGTTAGTGTTCTTACTTCCTCGTCGCTCAGTTTGAATTTCTTTGCCAGTTCTTCTCGGTTCTTCTTTGTCTCGACATTATCTTCTGATTCCTCAAGCAATACTTTTAAGCGTTTAGTGAAGTACGCTAGAGCGCTATCCGATAAACCACCATAACCATCTTCAATCCATGGGTACTTTTCGGCAGCCACGGCAGGATCTTTAGTTTCTATCAACTCTTGATCTATGCGACCTAAGAATGTTGAATTATCCGGTACGGTGAAAGCCCCCCAAATTACCTGACGATCGGCAGACTCAAATCTGGCCAGCCGCTTTGCCAAACTACTCTCTGCACCATAGAGTGAAAATTCTGCAAACAGAGTATGTCGCCATGCCTCGAGTAAAGCATCAATAAAAGCTGCCCCCTTGAGTTTATCCAAAGTATCAGAAACTTTACGCCAGCTCGTTATATCCTCATCAAGCTTGTCGCGTTTCTCGTACGCTTCAAATAGATCCTCAACAAAAACAACAAAGTCTTTAGCATTTAGTAGCCAAACAACCTTTCCTTCATAAAACAGAACAAGTGCTTTAGGCGGATTGGGCATCTGGGGGTCTTTATGGGCAGCTTGGAAGAACCTTTCTGCAGCCAACGTAAAATCATCCATGTATAGTGGGTTGGCTCTTGAAGGTCCCCAGTAAAATAATTCATCAGGCTCTCCAAAATTGTAGCTGTCTGTTAGGTCGGCACGGGTGACAATTTGTTTGCCAGCATCAAGAGATATAAAATCGCCGTCTTTAAGCATTTCCATACAATTGTTTGCACCAACGATGCAGGGCTTACCGAGTTCTCGGGCTACTATAGCGGCGTGTGATGTAACGCCACCCTCAGCAGTTATAAATCCACCGGCGATCTTCATGGCTGGTGTGTAGTCGGGCATGGTTACGTGAGCGACCATAATATCACCACTCTCTACCTTTGCCAGATCATCCTTACTCGTAATTCTGACAACTCGACCACTTACAACTCCAGGGAAAGCCACAGTGCCTGGGCTTATCAAAGAATCGGCCTTACTAGTCTCGGGGGTTATAACTATTGCTTTAGCTTTTTCTACGACTGCCGAGTCAGTTATTACGGTTACTTTTTTGTCGGTGTAGTAGTACAGGTACCTTTGGCCTAAACGTTTCTGGATGTCTTCAAAGCTCGGGATAGTGTCTGAGTCGATAAACGCGTCAATTTCTGAGTCCAGACAGTTTGCTAGATGATTTCTCGACCATTGTTGGCCGCTCTGTTTCGACATGGCACTTGCTAATAACTCCAAAACACTACGAAGCTCGGCTTGGACGCTCTTTAATTGGTCAATGCGATCTGTCCTCAGTAGTGCGTATTCTTTAATAACTTTTGCTTGCGTTAGTAGCTCATCTGTCAAAACTTCCCCAAGCCAGATAATAGTCTTTGATCCATCATCAGTAGATTTTTCAATATCTGCAACTTCAGCCTGGGCAGTTTTGATAGTAAGTTGTTTAATCTCCTTGATGACCTTTGCGGGCGTGAGTAGTGGCTCAATAAAAGAGTACTCGTTAACGTGTATGAAAGTCGTAACTATCCTTTGAATCTCAGTATCAAGCTCTTTAGCCGAACTCTCATTTAACTTAAGTTTACAAATAGCTAAACGCATCTTCTGATAGTCGTGCAGTGCTTTTGGTGTTGCGACAATGTCCAGAATACGAGAAGCATCTTTACTATATTTGTCGTCGATGACTTCTTTAAATTTAGGGTAAAGCATAGCATCTACTGCCACTCCCGTGTAGAGGAAGGGTGATAGCTTCGTGAGAAACTGCCGGTAGTTATCGAGAATAACTTGGTAATCTTTTGGATTTTGTTTTACTAAGTTGCGAACTTCACTACCGGTCTTTTTGAGTTCGTTGTAATCTTCGACATGCTGCTTGAGTTTTGATTCGGTCGAGACGTTGTCTAGGCAGATCTTCATAATGTTTTTAGATCCACTTGCTTCTAGATAGTAGGCTCTAGTGGTCCCTTCTAGTGGCAGTGTTACAACTTCAACTGGAGCTACTGCGTTAGAGGTAAAGCGAACAATTTCATCTCGTTGGAGAGTGGCTGGGCGTGCAATAGTTTTAATGCAGTGCGAAAAGAATTCAGGTAGCTCAACTTCATCTTTATTAATATGTGTAGTTATGGGGCGAGACTGGACGATATGTAGCTCATTACCTTCAAAGGCAAACTCAATGTCTTGAGGCTTGCCATAGTATTCTTCAATACGCTTACTTTGTTCCAGGAGGGTTTTTAGTTGGCCATCTGTTAATATGCGTCCGGATTTTTCGATAGGTACTTCTTGATTCTCGCCATCTTTATAGGTCAACATTCTAGTTTGCCGATGGTCGCTGTGCTTAATCGTTTTGCCGGTTTGGTTATTAATGACGTAACTTTCAGGGGTAACAACTCCTTGTACTAGAAGTTCACCGAGTCCGTAAACAGCCTCAACAACTGCCTCGTTGCCATTACTGTTAGTTGGGTTAGCTGTGAACATGACACCTGAGACATCGCTATCAACCATCGATTGTACGACGACGGCAACAGCTTGCTCGTCTTCGGCTATATCATGATCATCCGCATAGCTTTGTGCTCGCTCGGATTGCATGGACTGCCAGCAATATTTGATAGCTTCTTTAAGTTCATCACGGGTAACATTAAGTACGGTTTCAAGCTGACCTGCCCATGAAGCATCGCCAGCATCTTCAGCAACTGCTGAAGAGCGTACAGCTACTCGCGTAACACCCAATTTATCAAAGGCAGCATTCACTTCAGGCATCAGTCTATCAATGTCATTTTTAAGCTCTTTATAGGCCCTTGTAGTAATGACAAAACCTTGAGGCACCGATAATTTGGCTTTTAACATCTCACCCAAAGAAGCAGCCTTACCACCCACAAGGCTAATTTGTTGGTAGCTGACTTTTTTTAGAGGAAGGGTATAGGTATTTTTCTTAGTGTCTACCGTAAATTTCATATCTGTAATTATAGGCTTTATTTGTGCGTAATCCAAATAATGCTAATCGCGTTTGAGTAGTACCATAAAAGCTTCTGGTGGAATATCCACCTTGCCTATCTTCTTCATCCGCTTTTTGCCTTTTTTTTGCTTATCAAGTAACTTGTTTTTGCGGCTAACATCGCCACCATATAGCTTGGCTGTGACATTCTTGCCCATCGCTTTAATGTTTTGGCGGCAGAGAATTTTACCACCAATTGCGGCTTGCAAACTAACCTCAAAAAGCTGGCGAGGAATAACATCCTTGAGTTTTTTTACAACTGAGTTTCCTATACGGTCCGCTTCTAGCCGATGCACAATAACACTCAGGCTATCTACTGGCTCCCCTGCTACCAGTATATCTACCAGCACTAAATCCTCTCTGCGATACTCGCTAAGATCGTAGCTAAATGAGCCATAGCCAGATGTCGTGCTTTTGAGATTGTCATAGAAATCTGTTAATACATTGGCCATAGGCGCCTCAAAGCTCACAAGTGCAAGTCCTTCATCTATATAGGTAAGATTGGATTGGTGCCCCCTAATGGATGTTATAAGCTTAATAACATTACCCACAAACTGCGATGGCACTACAATCTCACCTTTCATCCAGGGTTCTTTTATTTCCTGGATTAGTGCCATATCGGGCAATTCGCCAGAGCTTTTAATGTCTAGCTCCTCGCCTCTAGTGGTAATAACCCTATAATCTACGCTGGGATTGGTAACTATTAGGCTCAGCCCATACTCTCGCTCTAGGCGCTCCTTAATGATCTCTAAGTGTAAGAGCCCTAAAAACCCGACCCTAAATCCAAACCCCAGCACCACAGATGTTTCGGGGGTATATACTAGAGCAGAATCATTAAGGGAGAGTTTTTCAAGGGCGTCCTTTAGCCCCTGATAATCTTCCGAGCTGGTGGGGTAAAACCCAGCATAGACATAGGGGCGGACCTTCTTATAGCCAGCTAGCGCAACTGATGCTGGCTGAGCTTTAGAGGTAACTGTATCGCCCACCCTCGCATCGGCTGTAGTCTTGAGGTTAGTTACAATATAGCCTATCTGCCCACAAGCTAAATCAGCATCGGCTGACATTGTGGGGCTAAAGTGCCCGCATTCCAGTGCGATTGTTTCTTTTTGCGAGGCAAACATAATTAATGGCTGATTCTTTTTAAGACTGCCATCCATTACCCTGACATAGAGTATTACTCCCCGATATTCATCGTAGATAGAATCAAAGACCAACGCCCTTAGTGGGGATGCTTCAATGCCCCTAGGTGGCGGCACCATTTCTACAACCTTATCTAGAAGCTGATCTATATTGGTGCCCTCCTTGGCAGAAATCCTAATAATCTCATCGGCCTCACAGCCTAGCAAACTAGCAATCTCATCGGCTGTCTTCTCGGCTTCGGCAGCAGGAAGGTCAATTTTATTAATTACAGGGATAATAGCTAGGTTAGCTTCTAGAGCCAAATATAAATTAGCTAATGTTTGGGCTTGAATACCCTGGCTGGCATCAACTACCAGTATCGCCCCCTCACACGCAGCCAGACTCCTGCTGACTTCATAGGTGAAATCCACATGGCCTGGCGTGTCAATTAGGTTAAACTTGTAGTCTTTCCAGGCCATCCTAACTGGCTGGAGTTTAATAGTAATACCCTTTTCTCGCTCCAAATCCATTTGATCAAGTAGCTGGGCCTTCATATCGCGAGCTAAGACTGTACCAGTAATCTCAAGCATTCTATCGGCCAAGGTACTCTTGCCATGGTCTATATGAGCAATAATACAAAAATTACGAACCTTATCCACGGTGGATGACCTTACTAAAATTGCGCCTTACAATTCTAGAAACGGTGTTTATCTCATGCACGCGTAGAGTCTTGGAGGCCAAGAAATAGACGCTCAAACCTACCAAACAAATTAGTGTAAAATCTGGGGCTAATTCCATAAACCCTACCTCATTTTTATAAATTGGTAACCAGTAGCGCACCATAACATACATCACGCTGGCCATGGCAGATGAGGCCAAAGTAATTTTAAGGGCGGATTTAAATAGTGACGCTACGCCAAAGTCGCCCATCTTAATTCGTAATATACCCAGTAGAATAATTAATTGTATAAGACCCGATATTGACAATGCTAGTGCTAAGCCCTTCACTCCATATACCTTAGATAGGGGGATGCTAATGGC
>JBCLLN010000008.1:0-35986 GCA_039738635.1 Candidatus Saccharimonadia bacterium
TATGTTTATTATTAAGGGTATTCAAAAGCAACAAATATGTTGCTAGCAAAAGTATTAGTTAATAAAAAAATTATTAAATTGATAACTAGACTGTTGTCGGAAAGTCCAGCGAAGATTTGTAGTAAGTATTGATAGTATCTGTGGTGGATACATTACCAGCTAGGTCCACTACATCTCTATAAAACACCGTTTGCGATGGCTTGGTATCATCACCACTTCCAGCCACAAAAAACGGCCCACGGATTACTCCACTCTTAACTTTAGTACCATAAAATCTAAATTTAAGCGTGGTTCCAATCATTTCGGTTTGGATTAAGATGTGCTTACCAGTGTCGTTTTTGAATTTCATATCTACCTGGGGGTAGTAAATAGTAGCATCTACGCCAGGCACACCAAATGGCGCGGTGTAGTAGCTAATAGCAAAGGCGTGGTTGACGCGCTCAACAATTGGCAGGCCAGCTAGTAGGGCGGCACGGTAGGCAGTGCTTGACACTTGGCACAATCCACCACCATAGGCCTTTTCTACACGCTTATCAAGGATTATCAGGCCTTCGGCATAGCCTTGCTCGGGTCCGACCTCACCCATATACTCACCAAAGCTAAAGACCTGACCCGGCTTTACTAGGATTCCGTTAAATTTATTCATCCCCACTCGTACATTTTGTAGCCTATTTTGTGATGATCCTGGAAATATTGTAAGCCCCTCGCTTAGTAGCTCCTTAATCCCGAGGCTATTGATATTATCATCACTGACATCGGCTTTTTTAGTATCTACCACCAAGGCTAGAGGCTGGTCGGCCCTGTGGCTTATCCCGGAGAGTATGGCCTGGCTTGACTGAGCAATGTTAAGGCTTTTGCCATCTTGGCTTTGCTTAAATACCACCGCCTTACCACCACTAATGGCTAGCTTGGCATCAATTGCAGGGATATTTATTTCGCTCGTGAGGTTCTCCAAAAATGATGCTACTAGGCTGGGTTGAATTTGTAAATCATTGAGCTGACCAGATATCTGGTAGTACTGGCTCAATAAATCATGCCTAAATGGGCCGCTTATGGTGGGTTGATATAGCCAGTCTAGTAATTGCTGACGACCTATTTCCCAGCTCTTAGCTTGGTAGCTGAGGGCAATTGGTTTTTGGGTCAGCGCATCTATGGATTGTTTTTGACGCTCTAGTATTGTGGTGCTAACAGTTGGACTAATATTATATAGTGGCAGATCAAGCTGGGATTTTAATTGCGACATTTGCCAGCCCACAGTCAGTATTGCCACACCTACATCCATTCTTTGACCAACATGGCTAGGGATTATTGCTATTGCGCCATCTTGAATTTTGTAGCTGGCATTTTGAGCTGGAGTGGCGGCGCTATTGCTAATATCTACTAACGCTTGGCTAAAAACATCTTTATCAATATTTATTTGCATTATATCTTGATCTGAGAAAGGGAGAGAGGTCTGGACTGCTATGTCGCTTATTATGTCTCTATTTCGCCCAAGCTCAAAGGCAGTATCCACTAAGGCTTTATTATCAAAGCTCACGCCTATTTGGCTCGGCTTAATATTTACATGTTGCCCATTGAGCTGGTAGCCTACCGTCGAGTCAAGATAGCTTGAGGTTAGTGAGTTGAGCTTAGCGATTGCCTCGGGCTTAGTTAGGCTACCAATATATATTCCCCTGACCTTTATGCCAGGCATTATCTTGCTGTAGTGGGTTAGCCGTACCATAAATATCACCCCCAAATACAAAAACACCACTATACCAACACCTATCGCAATATGGTGCCAGGTTTTAGATTCCCCCCACCAGGATTTTAGCTTTTCTGTCATAATTACTCACTACTTAATTGTTTTAATTATACAATAAATTGCCCTTGATGGTAAGGGTATTGTAGGGTAAGAGGCTGGGGTGGGTATTGCGCGGGGGCTGGTTTAGTCAACTAAAAGATGAGCAGTATTGACATCCTTATACAAGACCTATACAATATACATGTATACGAAAGGAATATATTATGGCCACAAAAACACTAAACATCGCGCTTGATGAACAACTTCTCAGGGATATTGACCAAGCAGTTAAAAAAGATCTAGGTAGTCGTAGTGAGTACTTTCGTCGGTTAGCACTCAAAGACATTGCACGACGCCGAGAGTGGGAAGAACTTTTTGCAACGAGCAATAAAAAAGGTCGTGAGATGGGAATTACCAGCGAACAGCAAGTATACGATATTATTGCAGAGTACAAGCGTGAAAAACGTGAGAAACGCGAAAAACTCTAACTTGCGAGTCGTCGTTGATACAAATATCATCATTTCTGCTTTGGTTTTTGGTGGTATACCACAGCGAGTCATGAACACTGTACTAGAATGTGGTACCCTTATTGTTAGTCCCGAAATTCTAACAAAAGCTCACCGAATTATTCGCACGAAGTTTCCAGATTTTATTTCTGACCTCAAGCGCTTTGAGGTGCTCGCAAAACGAGATGGGCAAAAAGTCTTTCTCGGGAGTCATGATATAGTAGTCAGTCGCGATCCCGATGATGATATGGTTATTGAAACCGCTCTAATAGGTAATTGCCAGTACATTGTGAGTGGCGACAAAGATTTACTGGTGCTAGGCAGGTATAAAGATATACGGATTATTACCCCAACAGAATTTATGAAACAATTCAGTAGCTAGCCTGAGAGCTCATTAACACCTATATGTTGGCTAAAATCTTAAGATCTACCACTTCTAATCTGTTTTTCGTTTTCGGTTCGTACCTATGGGTACGACCAAAAGCCGAGAAAACAAATTAGAAATCATGGTAACTACTTAAGATTCGCTATCAACAGATAGATCTTAATTAGCTCCTAAGCAAAAGACAAGAAAAGAGTGAAGCGCTTTAGTAAAGTAGACATCCCCACTGACCCGTCCGTCACAATTTTACCAAGTCTACCAAGGTCTCACCTTTACATCTGTAATATAGTGTCATTTGTAGCATACTAACAGCATGCCTGCTAGAAACACAATTAAGTACTATTCTTCTGATGTTTATGACACGAATCATCAGATGTAAAGGTGAGACCTTATATTCCTTACTATTCTTCTGATGTTTATGACACGAATCATCAGATGTAAAGGTGAGACCTTATATTCCTTATATTCTCTTATATTCTTATATTCCTTATATTCGAATATCCTACTTTGTTAAAGGGCTAGTTTAGGCTTGTTGCGTTTCGGGCTAGAATTCGCATGTAGGGTCATAGGCTGGGGTGGGTATTGCCGGGGCTATTGTTTTTAGCAATAATAATTATAGATGTGCCAAAAGGTAAGTTAGCATATTTTAATACTTGAGCCTCTAATTTCAATAAATTAATAAAAAAACCATTTATTGGCGTAGGCAGTATCACATAACCACTGTCTTTATTGGATTTATCCTTACCTCCAAGACTATTTAGTAGCCTATAACCAACAATTAGAGGGAACGAAAACGATATGGCATAACTTCGCTTTATTACTTTATAGCCCTGCCTATTGAGCTTACTATGTAGCTGACTAGCAGTGTAGCGACGGTGGTGGTGGAGGCTCTCGTCGTGTTCACTCCAGAGCCACTGGTAGGCCGGTACAGTAATTAGTAAGTGTCCATTGGGCCTGAGTACCCTTGCCCACTCTTTAAGTGCCCCACTGTCGTCTTCTATATGCTCTAGCACATCTGTTGCTACCACCATATCAAAAGAACTGCTCTTAAATGGTAGTTTATGGCCATTATATTTAATGGTATTCTTATAGCCCAGTTTTTTACAAAATGCAATTGCTTCACCTGAGACATCTACATTTGTAACTTGCCCGTATTGTTCAAAAAGAGGAATCATACCGCCTGTACCACAGCCAATGTTGAGTATTTTTGGATTACCTTTTAGCCCCAGTTTTTTTAATTGTTGGCTAATAATACTCTTACGGCCCACATGCCACCAATAGCTGTTTTCAAGCTCGGACATTTCTTGGTATTTGCTAGTTTTCATTAGGCTTAGTATTAATATAGCCCATTGAGTTTTTTTACGCTATCTTTAACTAACTGGCATTTGTCTTTAGGGCAAACCAGTATGCCCTCATCAGTATCTATCACTATCATATTGTCTAGCCCAATGGTTATGATGGGCTTTTTACCAGCAATTACTAGGCTATCCTTACTATCTATGTCATAAACTTGCCCCTTATGTACATTGCTTTCACCATTGCGCAGTATATCGTATAGATCCTTAAAACTACCAACATCAGCCCAGTCAAAATGCCCGGGGACTACCACTAAGTCTGCTATCTTTTCTATTAAAGCAGTATCTATGGCTTCATTGGGGAATCTTAGGTATTGTTTGACTGGATTGTTGGTTTGTAAGCTTACATATCTTTTCCATAGCTTATCATTACTATGCTTTATTTCTTTTTCAAAAACCTTTATGGAGCCTGCAAATAATCCTATATTCCATAAATATTTATTGCTTTTATAGTATTCCCTAGCGGTTTTTTCGTCAGGCTTTTCTACGAACTTTTCTACATTTAGCACTGGCATTCCATACTCACCAGCCACTTCCTGGCCTGTCTTGATATAGCCAAAGCCGGTGGCGGGGTAGGTAGGGGATATACCTATTAAGGTTATTTTATCTAAATCCTTTGCTGCTTTTTCGGCAGTAATTACTGTAGCTATAAATGATTTGGTATCGCCTATATGGTGATCGGCGTGCAGGAATACTACTACCTCACTGTCTGCTATTTTATTCTTTAGGTAAGAGAGCGCGTAGAGAATACAATGAGCTGTACCACGCCTAGCAGGCTCTAGTATTATTTTATTAGCGTATTTGGGCAACTGACGCTTGACCATATTTACATGCGAGACCTCAGGAACAATGTATATATCCTGTGCTAGCCCCTCTACCCTAGAAACTGTGTTTTGTAGTAGAGAGCTGTCATCTACTAATGCTAAGAGATGTTTTGGGTAGTCTGGCTTGCTTAGGGGCCATAGCCTAGAGCCCAGCCCACCAGCAATTATTACAATTATCATTTGCTTTATTATAACAAATACCAGATGCTACTGCTACACTCATTTTTACTGGGTTAATTTGGCACTGCCGTATTCTACGGGCGAATCATTTGGAGTAAAATTAAAAAATGGTTTTATCTATTGACAATATGTACCTAACTTATGTACACTACTGATGTACATAAAAAAGGAACTCAAAATGACTCCACTCACAATTTCATCAGCAAAGTTAAGAAGTAATCTAGCTAAAACATTAGACTCAGCTACTAATAATAATGTAATTATCATTAAAAGGCGTGGCAAAGAAGATGTCTCTTTGGTTAATACAGCCATTCATGAAGATTTTATTGCCTCACAAAACCCAAGAATAATCAAAAAAGTTGCTCAAGCTAGGGCCAGCAAAAAATCTTACTCTCATGAAGAAGTTTTCGGCGAGATGTAATGGGTTGGCAAATAGAATACCAGCCTCCGGCAAAAAAAGACATTCAAAAACTTAATCCACTAATTTCGAAAAGAATTGATAAAAAGATTCAGTTTTTTATGACTCAATCAGACCCGCTTGAATATGCAATAAAGCTTACTCCTGGTAAAAAAGAGGGTAATTATAGATGGCGAGTAGGTGACTATAGAGTAGTATTTGATGCGCAAGGAAAGCAAATCACAGTACTCTACATTGAACACCGTCGTGATATCTATCGGTAAGCAATTGTTGACTAATTGTTAAACATTTGTTACACTATAATAGTATGAATAAACCTATCCCTACCCAAATCGGCCTCAGAGAATTAAGAACTAATCTTACCTACTACACAAAGGTTGTACAAAAAGGTAAGACAATTACGGTTTTTAATCATAATCAACCGGTTTTTAAGGTAACACCAATTACTAAAGACCCGTTTGGAGATGAAGGCAATTGGCAAACTTTAATAGACTTTACCGAGATTAATCCTAATGGCGTAGCTCTGGAAGAAGTTCTAAAAAGTCTTGAAAAATTAAATGAACGAGACTGAAAAGTTTTTAAAAAAACTTACTGTATTTCAAAGAGCCCAACTCCAAAATAACCTAAGTATGCTTTATCAGGGCCAATTAGCTAGCTTGAATATCGTTAAGCTTAAAAATACCTCTAACCTGTTCAGGCTTAGGGTAGGTCGAATCAGGGTTATATATATCAAGACCAAAAAAGGCATCGTAATTACTTCAATAGGGAATCGAGATGAGCATACTTATCGCGACCTATAGTTATGAAATAGATTCCAAGTATGGTTTGAGATGACAGCCTATTGCAGAGCCTGGATCCCCATTGTGGCTTTCTAGTATGAACTATTAGAGGATGACGGAGGATAGCTAGAGCTAATAGCTAATTTGTCACAATCAAATCATAAGGTCGTTGACATATGTGGTATTATATATATAGCTATGAAAAATAATAATAAAACAAAAAAAGTCCTTATTATATCTAGCATATTATTGCTAGCGGTGGTTGTCGTTGTGGGTTATGGGTTTGTAATAAAGCCCAAGCAGGTCGCTAGCACCTCAACCTCCAGTCCAGAAGCAATTAAGCAAGCCGACCAGCAGTCTGTAGCTTCAGCCAAGAGCGATGGTAATAAAAACTCTAATCAGCAACCTAGCCAAACCCAAACCGTGGGCGTGAATATCAGCTCAGCCGGGCAGGCCGAGGGTATAGTTAGTATTAACGCCTTGGTATCTGGTAACACATCTGGCAATTGTAAGCTCACCCTTACCAATGGCAGTCAAAAAATAGTCAAATCAGCTCCTATAGGGCTACAAGTATCATATTATATTTGTCAGGGTTTTAGCATCAACTCATCTGAGTTTAGCCCTAAAGGTGAGTGGATAGCAATCATAGAGGCCACAGGGCCAAGAGGTAGCGGGACATCCGAACCAAGGAAGGTAACTGTTCAATGACAAAACTAACTAAAGCATTAACAGTACTGGCACTATTCGCTTTTGTGGCACTGGCGTTATTTATACCTACTCGCACCAATGCGGCCTCATTTGACCCCGGACGCATCATTGATGACGGCATATTTACCAATAAAAACGCCATGTCGGCAGGGGATATTCAGAACTTCCTTAACTCCAAAGTTCCAGTTTGCGATACTTGGCACCCCCCAGGCCCAAGCGCCCAAGGCGCCACCCCCCCCCTGGATTTGCCTCAAAGACTACAATGAAGGCGGTAGGAGTGCGGCCCAGATAATATGGGATGCTGCCCAAGCCTACACCATAAACCCCCAAGTTTTAATTGTTACATTGCAAAAAGAAAATGGCTTAGTTACCGATACATGGCCATATCCATGGCAGTATAGAACAGCAACGGGCATGGGTTGCCCTGACGGTGCACCATGCGATGCACAGTACTTCGGGTTTACTAACCAAGTCAATCAGGCTGCTAGGCATTTCCGTAATTTTTACGATGTTAATCCTAATTGGTATGTACCATTCCGTACAGGAGTTAATTTTATCAGGTGGAGCCCCAATAGCGCTTGTGGCGGGAGTAATGTCAATATTGTTACTCGCGGCACAGCAGCATTATATTCGTATACGCCCTATCAGCCTAACGCCGCCGCTCTTAATAACATCAATGGCACCGGAGATGCATGTAGCGCCTATGGCAATCGTAACTTCTGGCGTGATTTTAATAATTGGTTTGGGAGTAGCTTGGGCAGTCCGTATCAGGTTACCTATGCCGGACAATCTGGCTTCCCAACTATCGCTGCCGGTCAATCTGTCCCTGCATTCTTCATGTACAGGAATAATGGCACCCTTGCTTGGTATGACGATATTAGCATAGCCTCAGCACCAGTAGGGACTAAGCCAATACACCTATCTACTACCAATCCAACTAACCGAGTTAGTGTATTCGGTAACAACTGGGGGGTTAACAAAAACCGACCAGCTAATAACCTCTCTGCAGTATATGAGTCAGACGGAGTAACACTAGCCACTAACCAACATATTGTCCAGCCTAGCCAGGTAGGTAAGTACATATTTAGCTTTGACACGACGACATCCACCCCACCAGGCACCTACCAGGAGTTCTTTAAGCTTGTTGCTGAAGGGTTGCCTGACATGGCCGTAAACAATCCGGGGACTTACTTAGCTGTAACAGTTGGCAGTCCGTATCAGGTTACCTATGCCGGACAATCTGGCTTCCCAACTATCGCTGCCGGTCAATCTGTCCCTGCATTCTTCATGTACAGGAATAATGGCACCCTTGCTTGGTATGACGATATTAGCATAGCCTCAGCACCAGTAGGGACTAAGCCAATACACCTATCTACTACCAATCCAACTAACCGAGTTAGTGTATTCGGTAACAACTGGGGGGTTAACAAAAACCGACCAGCTAATAACCTCTCTGCAGTATATGAGTCAGACGGAGTAACACTAGCCACTAACCAACATATTGTCCAGCCTAGCCAGGTAGGTAAGTACATATTTAGCTTTGACACGACGACATCCACCCCACCAGGCACCTACCAGGAGTTCTTTAAGCTTGTTGCTGAAGGGTTGCCTGACATGGCCGTAAACAATCCGGGGACTTACCTTAAAGTTACTGTGGTGGCCAACTAGTAGCAATAACTTTGTTGGGTATAGTAGTATTTTGTGAAATAATATATATTCGATAAGCATTGGAGGATATTAGTACATGACAAAGGAAAAGCTAATTGGGTCTTTACCTAGACCTTTTGAAATATTCATAGGCGATACGCATAGAAAAGAAAACACCTATCTTAATAAGTTTGAGAAAAAGATATATTCACAGAACGGTGAAGACTGGATAATAAATCAAATATTTAAGAAAATTCAAAGAACAAATAAGTACTATGTAGAGCCTGGTAAAAATGTTTTTTTTGTATTGAATGAAACACTGCAGAAACAACATGTCATTAAGCCGGCATCAATCTACAAGGCCTATTATCCTGTTGCTTTCGGAAGAGGAAGATTGAAATTTTGGATGGGCCATAAAAAGGCATCACAAAGAATGGAGAAAGTGCAAAGTTCATGAAGATTATTTCAGTATTAGGTACCAGGCCCGAGGCCATAAAATTAGCTCCAATAATTTTAGAGTTAAATAAGAGAGGGCTTACAAATAGTGTCGTATCTACCGGACAGCATAAAGAGATGCTTTATCAAGTACTCAATCTTTTTGATATAACTCCAACTGTAGATTTAAATATTATGACGACAGATCAAAGTCTTACAGCATTAACTAGCAAAATACTTACTGGGCTCGATAAGGTATTGCAAAAAGAGAAACCTGACTTAGTTATTGTTCAGGGTGATACAACCTCTGCTTTTGTGGCGGCTTTGGTGGCTTTTTATCATAAGATAAAGGTTGTACATGTCGAGGCTGGCCTAAGAACAAATAATAAATATAATCCTTTCCCCGAGGAGATTAACAGGCGACTTTTAAGCCATATCGCCGATTTACATTTCGCACCGACCATAGTGTCAAAACAAAACCTCTTGCACGAGGGTGTGAATCCGGACGATATTTTTGTAACGGGCAATACCGTAATTGATTCTTTATTAATTACATCAGGTACTAATATCCCATTTAATAACCCAGAGCTCAAAGCTGTCCAGTTTGATAAAAAAGAAGTGATATTACTTACAACTCATAGACGAGAAAATCTTGACGGAGGGATGGAAAAGATTTTTGAAGCAATTAATCGTATTACTAAAGCTAACCCAACCGTAGAGGTCATTTTCCCGGTACACCTTAACCCTGCTATAGGTAAATTGGCTCAGTCAGTGCTAGGAGATAATAAGGCAGTGAGATTACTTGAGCCTCTAGACTATACTGATTTGGTTGGCGTATTAAAGAGGTGCAAGCTAGTACTTACAGACTCTGGGGGGATACAAGAAGAAGCCCCCGCCCTAGGCAAGCCTGTTTTAGTCTTAAGAGAAACTACAGAAAGGCCTGAGGGCATCGATGCTGGGACTGGTATATTAGTAGGCCTGGATATTAATTCAATTGTAAATAATACCAATGATTTACTGAATAACACACAAAGATACAACTCTATGGCTAAAGCAACTAACCCATATGGCGATGGCCATTCGGCAGCAAGAATAGCAGACATTATTACTCGGCGCTTTAAATGAAGATTTTGAGCCAAGATAAGGATCTGTTATTTAGAATAGGCCAAGTAAAACAGCTGTTGCTTACCAAAACAGCCCATCAGTCCGGAATTGTATTTACCGGCAATATGGTATCGATTGCATTATCTGTAATAGCAACAATCTTTATAGCTCGTACTTTAGGGCCGGTTAATTATGGTGTTCTTGCAATATATCTATCTATATACACCACAATATTGGGTTTAACTGATTTTGGCTTAGGTACTACTGCTGTTAAGTTAATATCCTCTAACCTAGAGTATAATCCGCATAAAGCCCACACTTTTATGAAGGTAATATTTGTAATGGAGCTTGCTGCTGGTGTAATTGTGGCAATAGTAGGCTTGCTATTCTCTGTACCTATTGCAATGGCGTTAGGTGGGGAACACCTCTTGTTTCCGGTTAGGATGGCTTTCTTGGCAAGCGTATTTGCTTCAGCAGGAGCATTTATTGGCCCTTTCCTAACGGCCCATCAAAAGTTCTTTAAGAATGCAGCATTCAGTGCGCTTACTTCGGCATTTAAGACGGCAGGGGTAGTAGCACTTTTTGCAGTAATGGCGCTCAATCTTAATAATATTATTGTGTTCTATGTATGTATTAATATTGCCGCTTTCTTTATTGGCTTATTCGTAGTGCCAAAAGGGTATCTAGAAAAGACCACAAAGCAGGAAAATAAGAACGCATTTAAGGAAATATTCCATTTTAGCAAGTGGATCTTGCTGTCATATTTTGCATCTGTTATTGCAAGCAGGCTAGATATATTTTTACTATTAAGATATAAAGGACCAGAGGAAGTGGGAATCTATGCAGCTGCGCAGCAATTAGCGTTGGTAGTCCCCATTTTCATTGGATCAATAACTTCTGTGCTGCTACCAATAGTAAGTAAATACCAAACAAAGAAAGAGTACCTAAGTTACATAAAAAAGTGCATTTTTGGGGCAATTTTCCTGACAATTCTGATAATTCCTGCTATTTTTATATGCCCCCAGGTTGTCAAGCTAATTTTCGGCAGCAAGTATGATGGGTCAATAGTAGTTCTACAAATCTTACTTGCTTCATATATATTCTCATTTATAGCTAATCCTATAAGCTTGGTTATTTTTTCAATGAATGAACCTAAAAAGATAACTATTATAAATTACACCAATCTAGTGGTAGCTGTAACTCTTAATTTTATTTTAATACCTAAATTTGGTGCTGTTGGCGCCGCCCTAAGCTTCTTTATTGCCAATACTACATCTGCAATAATTGCAAGTTTACTCTCAATCTATAAGGTCCTTAATTTTCATAATGATTGATGGTATCATAAACACTTACTAGTAGGAGGTTGTCATTTTTTCAGAGATAATAAAAATAATTGAAGAAAATAATGCAGGCGGTGATTTTGAGTCAGTTTTAGAATTAGGCCCCGGATATGCAAACACGACAGAAGAGCTTCTAAAAATATACTCAATAAGTTCTGTAAGCATTATAGACAATACTGCTGAAGTGCTTAGCTACCAGAAGAGCAGATTACTCAGATATAGCGCTACCAAAAAGTTTATTGTGCAGGACCTTTCTGACCTCAAAGGGCTTAATAAGATAAATATCGGTAAGTTTGACCTAATTGTTTGTACTGCAGTAATGGAACATGTGGGCGACCACTATGGCTTGGCGCAATTTATTAGCAAACACTTAAGTAGGAAAGGACTGTGCATAATTTCAACACCAAGCATGCGGTCTGAAAAAGTTTTTCATACAATAAACAAGAACTACATGCCAGAGTTGACGGGCCACGTAAGGCAGTTTAATGGTGATGATGTGCTGGACTTAGCAAGGAAGAATGGGATGATTCCACTATCAATAAAAACAATTTGCTCTGAATTCTTTGTTGCAAACTTTATCTTATTTCTGTTCAGGGCAAAGATCGACGAAAATACCGGGAAAATACTTGAGCCTGAGAGACTAGCGGTTAAGGCAGGAGGGCTTATTTTTAAAGTAATAAGGAAACTCCGACTTAATAAAGTGCTTAACAAAATTATATACCGTAACTACTTAATGTGTGCAAAAAAAGATGAAAAATAATCTCAGAATAGCTATTGATTCCAGACCACTCTCGATGCCGCATACAGGGGTGGCCCTGGAGATAAAACAAATAATATTGGGTTTACCAAAAAAGTGGCATATTGATTTAGTTTCTAATTCACAAATCAACTATCAAAACCCCGGCATAATCAATATAAAAGAAGTAGTAATTAAGGCTAAGAGTAGACTGATATTTGAGCAAATAGGGTTATTGAGGTACTTGAGAAAAAACAAACCAGATGTTTATATCGCTACATGGAATTATGGCCTACCAGCTTTTTACAGGGGAGATACAAAATTTATTTTAATTATTAATGACATAATTCCATTAATATACCCAAACATATATTTGCTTAAAAAAAGCAGCAAGAATGAGTACCTGTATTCGCTCAGAACCAGTTTGAAAAAAGCCAATCAAATTATTTGTATTTCTGAATCTACAAAGAAGGATCTGAAGAAATTATTCCCAGAGTTTAACACAAAAGTGATACCCATAACGTTGCCATATCTAAAAACAGTAGTTAACTTTCCTAGTTCACAAAAAAAGAGGTATTTTATTTACCTAGGTGGCAATGAACCAAGAAAGAGAATTAGTAACCTAATCCAGGCTTTTGCTAGGTTTAGTAAGACACATAGTGGGTTCAAGCTATATATTGTTGGTGATGGTATGAACATTTTTAAAGTATTAGTAGGTAAGTTGGCTATTTCAGATAAGGTTATTTTTACTGGCTATGTAAGCGAAGAAGTAAAAATCGAATTAATATCTAAAAGCTTGGCCTTGGTTTTTCCTAGCATTAAAGAGGGGTTTGGTCTACCGGTCGCCGAGGGGATTATTTGTGGAACTGCAGTATTGAGTGGGGATGATGCAGCCTTAAGAGAGGTAGCTGGTGATGCAGCTTTGTATGTGGACTCCAATAGTATAGATAGTATCAGTAGTGCGCTCAATAAAGTCATCAGCAAGGGTATACAGGCTAAACTTAAAAAAGCGCGAATTGGAAGGAAAGAGTACTTGACTTCAAGCTTAATGAATGACAGCTACAATAGTGTTATTGAGTTTATAACAAAAAATAGAAATTGAATGAGTGGGTTTTTTGCAGGCTGCCAAGAGTAGACAAATAATATTTATGGCTTCACTTGTGGCAAAATTGTATTTATGTGTGAAGTTGATGCTCAGAAGAAAGATAAATTAATAAAATTCTATAGTATCTAAGGCTCACAAGATTTAGTGGATATACAAATATGGTCAAAAACTACCCGAACTAATATTAAGATACCTGTGCTATAACTCGCATTCCTTCACCTTTTTTTAGGCTGTTCAGTATTGGCAGGATAGGGTTAGCCACAAACCCAGCCTTTTCAGCTATCTTTTTACTACCCTTGATTATTTTAAGCCACGCGGATTTGTTCTTATTATAATCTTTATACTGCTTATCTAGCGCACTACCTATTGTGGTCGAGAAACTAGCAGGTATTCTCCATAACCCACCTGCTAATTGGTTCATAGTCTCCCTTGGGTCACCTGAATTTGTAGCTATATTAATCACTTTATATCCCGATTTTTTTAATAAATAACCTATACTTTGTGCATTGAAGTGGAAAGTATGGTCAGGCGGTGCTAACTTATTCCAGTACTTGCCACTAGCCCTAGCTACAGCACTATCTATATTTGGAAGGTTAATAATTATATAGCCACTAGTTTTTAACCACTTCTTAATAGACGCTAGTGTCAGTTCAGGTTGTGTCGTGTGCTCTATGACATCATACAGCGTAATTATATCGAACTTATTTTTAGGTGGATTTAACTCCTCAATTAGTGCGTTTTTAACATTTAAGTCCAGTACATCTTTGGCAACAGAGTAACCCCAAGGTGAGAGTTCAATACCAGACACCGAGTAACCCTCACTTCTCAGATAGTCTATAAAAAACCCAGCCCCGCAGCCTATATCCAAAATAGACTTTGATTTAGGATGGACATGCCTAATCTCATTTAGTCTTTTGCTAAAATCTAGCTTATCCCAGTAAGCCTTTTTATTCTCCATATAAACTTTTACAAGGTCATCACTCCCCTCACCATTAAAAGCTACTTGGTTCCTATCGTGGTATTGATGGTATTCTTCTTTTGTTAAAAAAGGATGGGTGTAGGCTATAGTACATTTAGCGCAAATATATATATCAAACTTTCTATTTATTTTATAGCCGTCCACATCTTTGTATAGGACTTTTACTTGGTCAGAGCCACATAGTCTACAATTCATACTTATTATATTAACATTATAGCTAAATAGGCGTAAAGATATATAATGGTATAGTGAAAAACGCTAAAATTGTAAAGGTCAGTCTGATTACGACTGAAAGAAATGAGAGAGATTCAATTGCTGAATTTATTGAATCAGTTTTAGCGCAGTCTATGAAGCCTGATGAAATTATTATTGCAGATGGAGGGTCTACCGATGGGACTGTTGAAATCATTAAGTCATATATGAAAAAAGGCGCTCCAATAAAATTGGTTAATGCTCCAGGTAATCGCTCAGTTGGCAGGAATGCCGCTACCAAGGCAGCTTCATACGAATATATCGCCTGCACTGATGTAGGCTCTAGGCTAGACAAGAATTGGTTAAAGAATATTACTGAACCATTTAGAAAAAACCCAAAAGCTATGGTAGTCTCCGGGTTTTTCTTGCCAAAGCCAGAAACCTTCTTTGAAGAAGTTTCTGCCACTCTGATGCTCAATCCAAATGACAATATTGATATTAAGACATGGCTCCCTTCTAGCAGGTCTTTTGCATATACTAAGACAGCCTGGGAAAAGGCAGGTGGGTACCCTGAGCACACTAACTTTAACGAAGACACCCCCTATTGCTTGGCTTTAAAAAAAGAGGGTTATAAATTTGAAGACGGCTTAAAAGCAATTGTATATTGGCGCCCAAGAGCAAATATTAAAGAGTTTTATTTGCAATATTATTATTATGCTCTTGGCGATGCACTAGACAAGCTAGATATGAAACACTTTATGAAACTAACAGCTAAGTATATTGTTACCCTAGGGCTAATTATTATTTTTGTATTCATATTTTGGCCAATCAGCCTACTAGTAGTTTTAGCCTTTAGTTTATTAATATGTCGTAGGTTATACCGACCTTGGCGCAAGATTAAGGGCGTAAAATCACTACTACTAATGTTCCTTGTGCTTATCACTTTTGATTTATCACAAATATTTGGGTACTGGACCGGCATTATTAAGAGTGAAAGCTTAAAGGGTAGTAAGAAATTGGTTCGATGAAGGTATCGGTAATGGTGGCCGCAAAAAACGAGGAGGCTATGTTGGCCGATTGCCTTAGGTCAGTCAGTTTTGCTAAAGAAATAGTTGTGATTGATGATTACAGTACTGACAATACAGTAAAAATTGCTAGAGAATTCAACGCAAAAGTATATAAAAGAAAATTGGATGGTTTTGCGACGCAAAAAAACTTTGGTATTGAAAAATGTAAAAACAATTGGGTTTTCGTTCTTGATGCGGATGAAAGGCTAGAAAGAGAATTAATAAAGGAAATTGTTAAGCTTAAACCACCTAGTTCAGTGTCTGTGTATAAAATACCAAGAATGAATTATATTAAAAACAAGTGGGTTAAGTATGGCGGTCTTTACCCAGACTACCAGGCACGACTCTTTAGAAAAAACAAGTGCCATTACGGACAACAAGAAGTTCATGAAACTTTAGAAATCAATGGTGATGTACGGAAACTCAAGAATAATCTTATTCACTTTACCTACGAATCATATAGTGAGTATCTTAAGAAAGTAAAAAAGTACGCAACGCTAGAAGCAAAATGGACTAATAAGAGACCAAGACTATTGAGCGTACCAAAGGTATTTATAGTTAGGTTTATAGCACAGAGTGGATTTCGTGATGGAATTAGGGGGCTTGTTAGTGCCTTTTTGATGTCGTACTATCAACTCATAATCTGGAAGCACACTAAATAATGAGAGTCCTTTTGTATGTTAGGGCCAATAGTAATACTGTTAAGGGTGGTGATTTGGTACAGCTCTACTCCACCGGCGAAGCTTTGAAGCTAGCTGGTGTTAGGGTTGAATTTAGTTCTGATAAGGATGCTAATTTATCCAGCTATGACATCATTCATATATTTAACTCTCCAAGGTTTGAAGAAACTAAAAGCTTCTTTGAGAATGCATTAAAGCAAAATAAGCCAATAGCATTCTCGACAATCTTTTGGTCAAAAGATGAACTGGCAGTTGGAATTGCAAAAAACAAGTCCGTTCATTTTGTTTATAAGTCATTAGGCATTGGTGTCGCAAAGAAATACAGGAAGCTTGGAAAAAAGTTGAAAAACTTAGCAAATGGTGAGAATGAAGAAAAAGTAGAAAAATGGCTATTTAGGAATTCAAACATTCTGTTGCCCAATTCAGAAGGTGAAATGCAAGAAATCAGCAAGGTGTATGGTGCTGATGGTAATTATCAAGTAGTTCGTAACGCAATTGACACATCCCTGTTTGCTAAAGAGCCAAGCAAGAATAGGGAGGAGTATGTCCTTAGTGTAGGTAGGCTTGAGAGGCGTAAGAATACAATCAAGCTAATTGATGCTTGCACTAAGTTAGGGCTCAAACTAGTCCTGGTTGGAGGCTATGATACTATAGATGAATATGCCAAAGAGTGCCTAGCAAAAGTAAAGAATAGCCCCAACTTTAAACACATAGGGCATGTTGGTCAGAAAGATTTGGCAAAGTATTATTATTCGGCTAAGGTGCACGCAATGGTTGGGTGGTATGAAACTCCAGGGTTATCTAGTATGGAAGCAGCGTGTGGCGGCTGTAATATTGTTAGTACTGACCGGGGCTCAACAAAAGAATATTTTGGAAACTTAGTAGAATACTGTGACCCATTTTTGCAATCAAGCATTGAGGATGCTCTACGCAATGCCAATGATAGTATTAATGAATTGAGACTAAGAGAAAAAATAATGACTGAGTATACCTGGCAAAAAGCAGCCCAAGATACAATTAAGGGATATAATAGGGTACTTGAGGATGTTGCTAGCGAGTCTAAGCAGGTATAATAGTGTAATGAAAGTTTTTTACGAAGGAGCATCACTTTTCAAGAATAAAAAAATACCGCAAGCTGGTATCGCACACTATGTTTATAATATATTTTTAGAGTTAAAAAAGCTCGATAAGTCTAATAGCTATGAAATGTTTGGGTTAAACTTTTTTGGTACGCCTACCCAATTTAAGCAGAACTTTCCAAAAGGTACTATCTTCCACACTATAAAATACATACCAGGTAAGGTATGGAACTTATTCAATCGACGCGTGGTGTTACCACCACTTGAGATATTACTGGGTAAAAAGGCTGATGTGTTTATATTCACCCAATTTAGGCTGTACCCAACAATTTTTGCTAAGAAAAGATTTACAGTTATTCATGACTTGGCATTCAAGCACCACCCTGAATACACTGAAAAAAAGAATCAGAAGTTTTTAGAGCGTCGTGTACCAGAAGCCATAAAAAAATCTACTAAGATATTTGCAGTTTCTGAATATACCAAGCGGGATATCGTAAAGACTTATGGTACTGACGCTAGCAAAATTATTGTTACCTACAATGCCGTTGATACTGATAGATTCAAGAAAACACAACTAACTATGAATATAAAGAAAAAATATAATTTACCAGATTACTATTTACTGTATTTGGGAACTATTGAACCAAGGAAAAATATCGCAAACTTAGTGAGGGCTTATGCTGAGTTACCAAAAGCTATTAAGGATAAATATTCGCTGGTTTTGGCTGGGGGTGGTGGCTGGAATGATGATGAAATAAAATCAACCATAAAAAAATCCAGGAAGGATTCAAAAATAATCCAAACAGGATATGTTGATGAGGACGATGTATCTGCGCTTTACACGGGTGCGGAATTATTTCTTTACCCTAGCAACTACGAAGGCTTTGGGATGCAAATACTCGAAGCGATGGCCTGTAATACGCCTGTACTGACGGGCAAGAACTCATCGTTGCCGGAAGTTGGTGGAGATGCCGCATATTATGTTAATGAAAAGAGTGTTGGGTCTATCGCTAAGGGAATTGAGACTCTATTAAGATCAGAAAAATTACAAAAAGAAATGGTCAAAAAAGGACGCGAGCAGATTAAAAAATTTAGCTGGAGTGAATCTGCCCAAAAAATAATTGATGCTATAAATGAATAGTTATTTAAGATATAATATATCCTATCATATTATGAAAGTAACTAAACCTAAAGTTTTATTTATATCAGGCTCTTGTAATGAGTTGCAACCTTTTATTGGGCAGATATATGAAAAATAGAATAAAAAATATCAATAAATACATCAGAGCCGACCTTGATAGGGCCCTAATTGTGGCGCTAGTTTTTAGTTTGCCATTTGAAAGGCTACCTACATTTGAACTTTATAATGTTACGGTTAGATTTAGCCTTGCAATAGGGCTAATTATAATTATCCGAACCCTATATTTGCTATTTTCTAAAAAACTTAAATTTAATTTAAAGTCCTATCATAAGGTGATTATACTATTCTTAGTTTGGATTATGTTATTGATTCCAGAGAGTATCAACATCAAAAGAGCCGTAGAGGTAGTTGCTTTCACTGGCTTCACAATTGCGCTCGCCCTATCTGTATCACAGCTTTTTAAAAGCAAATATATTAAACCTATAATATATTCTATTATTATATCCTCGCTGTTTGTTGCTGCGTTTGGTCTATATCAATACTTTGGCGATATATTTGGGCTACCCATTAGCGTAACAGGGCTAAGAGACAGATATACTTGGTCTGTTTTTGGGTTTCCTAGAATCCAATCTACGGCGCTAGAGCCATTGTATTTGGCGTCATACATATTTTTGCCTTTTTCGGTGGCCTTGATGCTAACTATTATTAAAAACAAAATTCTTAGTATCAAACAATCGTCTATATTGCTGTTTATATATAGCTTTATCATATTCTTAACTGTCTCTAGGGGAGGTGCCTATGGCCTAGTAGCGATAGTGGTGTTGACTGCATTATTTTCAGTTTTTCATAAGCTATCTAGCCCCAAAAAAATTATATTGGCAATAGTGCTAATTATTGCCGGTAGCCTGGCTAGCCTAGTACTCATTAACTATCTTAATAAGCCACCCAGTGATTTTACAGCCGGAAAAAGTGGAGCCGGCGCATACATTAAGCACATAGCAGATACTGGGTTAGAAGGGGGGGATTTGAGAGCCCAATCTAGGTCTGTAGCTATATCACTTATTGACTCCAATAAGTCCTCACTTGTGGTGGGTATAGGTCCTGGGCAATTTGGTCCGTATGTTCAAAATAATACTTCAATTCAAGGGAACTGGACAATAATCAATAACCTGACCCTAGAATTACTATTAGAGACAGGGCTAATTGGGCTAGGTCTGGTATTGGCATTTTTTGTGATGATTGTATTGAATGGGCTTAAGCTAGCGCAGACCCTAAAAGATAAAAATACAATAATATTCTTATTAGTATTATGTGCATTTTTCATAGGCCAAGCAATTCAGTACCAGACATACTCAACCCTTTATATAGTTCATATATGGGTGGCAGCAGGCTTATTAATGGGGGCAATAATAAATGGCAAAAAATATCAAGCATAAATATTAAGTATTTTGCTGGTGTTTGCCTATAATTATAAAAAAGCTAAGTAGCACAAATGGCTAGCTTTACAGAGTACAAGAGCCGTTTGGGTGCTATAATAACAACTATGAAGATACTTATTGATGGCAGAGGGATTAAAACAACTGGGATAGGCCGCTATATAGAGAACACACTGATAGAAATTCTTAAGCTAGATAAAATTAATAGCTACGAGCTTATTGTTAGGGATGAGGACCTAAAGAGGCTAAAACTGAAAGCCGATAATCTAGAATTCGTCCGCACTACTGCCAACTTTTTTAGTGTCAAAGAACAGACAGAACTTTTAAAAATCATTAATGGTCGCAAGCCAGACTTAGTACATTTTACTAATTTTAATTACCCAATTGCCTATCAGGGCAAATTTATAATCACCATCCACGACCTGACACTCTTACATTTTAGAAACTTACGAAACTCCCTGGCTAGGCAGGCCTACTATTTACTCAAGGAACAAGTAATGCGAAATGTTGTATTGGGGAGGGGTATGAAAAAAGCCCAAGCCATACTTGTGCCTAGCGAGTATGTAAAAGAGGATGTAGCTACTACATTCAAGATACGGCGAACTAAAATAAAAGTTACCCACGAAGCTGCTGATACAGATTTTGCCTCACCAAGAGTAAACCTAGCATCATATGGTATTAATAAGCCCTATCTGCTCTATGTAGGTAATGCCTACCCCCATAAAAATCTGGAAAGATTACTGATGGCGTTTGGTAAATTAATTACTAAATACCTCCTAGACTATCAGTTAGTAATCGCTGGCAAGAAAGATAGCTTTCACCAAGCTCTCCAGGCATCTGTAGTTGAATTTAACCTTCAAGATAGAGTAATATTCCCAGGATATGTTAGCGATCAAGAGCTAGCTGGGCTCTATAAAAATGCCAGCCTGTATGTGTTCCCGTCATTGTCAGAAGGGTTTGGGCTACCACCATTAGAAGCTATGGCCCATAGCCTCCCTGTGGTTAGTAGTAATGCTACTTGTATGCCAGAGGTACTAGGTGATGCTGCGATGTATTTTGACCCTAAGAACATCGATGAAATGTCCCAGACTATGTTAGCCGTGCTAACCGATAAAGAACTCGCCAGTAGCCTCATTAAAAAGGGCAATAGGCAGGTCAAAAAGTATAGTTGGCGCAAGACAGCCCAAGAAACTCTTAATGTGTACCATAAGGCACGCTAAAAGCTAAATTATTTTAGAGCTATCTATCGTCCGGGCCAATTGGGTGGAGCATAGGCCCAGCCTAGATATCTGACCGATAAGCCAGTAATACCGTGTTGCCATACTGGCAAGCGCTGACCATCAAGTGGGGGTCATTTGTATATTACAAATGTAGCCTTAATAGATAGACGTGAATCCGTTGCCCATCCAGATCAACAAAAGAGTTATTATGTTAAGAGTTGAAATACATAAAATAATTAGTTTATAGCCGTTCGGTATCTTATTGATAATTGGCAATATTATCAAAATAATCAAAGCAGAGGGCAGTAGTAATATTCTATTTCCTGAAGCGAAAAGAGTTGGCGAAAAATAGAATATACCCATAGAAGCAGTAAAAGCCATTAATATGCTTAAGCCTCTAAATTTTGTGAATTTTATAAAATAATAAATTAGTATCACCATATATACTGTCCAAAACGAGTAAGTTGTGAATGTATAGAATAATGTAGATGACGGATAAAGTGGCAAATTAGGTTTGTACAGTGAATAGACATTTAAGAAGTCAAAACTGTAAAATAATTTATCAATCTCAGGATATTGGATTACGGTATAGCCAGTATTAATTAGTGGCAGTGCAATAGGCACCAGCATTATTACGGCAGCCAGGTAATGTATTAATTTCTTATTTTTTATTTTTAATACTAAATATGAGATTATTAAGCCACACACGGAAAGTAGGAGGCTCATTTTAATAACTAAAGAAGTGAAGACCCAAATTATGAATATTTTCAATTTGAAAACAGCACTTATTGTTAAAAAATTAGGATACCAATTTTTTACTTCAGCAGTAAGCCTTGCGTGATTTCCGGGTGCAAAATATACTATCGCAAGAGAAAGAAATGTCATCATTATTATTACTAGTTCATTTGTTTTGATTATTCTATACTTTGAATATAGATAAATTACATAAAGTATATAAATTACCAATATACTTAACCCGACCTGCTCATTAATAAAAATGGTAAGGGGCAGTGCAATTAGTTTTGAAATGCTGTTGTTTTTACCTCCAGAGCCATTTTTTACTAGAAAGGAGGCTAAAATATTTGAGCTTGAATATATTCCTAATGAGACAGCCAAGATATAGTTAAATGACCCAGTTACTTGAAATCCTGAGCTTGCCAGAATGCTAGCGTTGATAGCAAACACTAAAGCAACTACAATATACGCAGTGTATTTATTTTTATTTCTATGCACTTTGGGCAAACTGTTGGTGATTGAAAAGATCAATAATGTCCAAGCCGCAGCATTAGCAATCCTCCAAAACATAATTGGCAAATTAGTAAAAAAGTATAGCAACCCTTCTGCCAAAAATCTTGTGGACCAAGTATTGTATCTTATCTGAAGAAAACCCAGTAAGTCATAGTTTTTACCAGCAGACTGAAAAAAATTATCATCACTTAAAGTGTCAATCCGCACAAAGGATGATAATATCAAAAAGCCTATAAAAATTACTAAATATTTATGCGTTACAAGCAATAAAAGTATTTTTTTTGGGTAGATTTTTTTATTTGTCTTCATATAATTAAGCATATAGTATTAAAAATCTTAATACAAACAATTATTGTAGTTTGAGATAAGACCCTTTATCTGTTAAAATACCCCATATGTACAATAAAAGAACGAGCTTTTTTGACCTAGTTCGCGAGTTAGCAGTCACTGATTTTAAATTAAAGTACCAGGGCTCTTTGCTTGGCTATGCATGGTCTATCGCTAAGCCGTTGGCTGTGTTTGGCGTGCTTTACATGGTGTTTACTGTGTTTGTTAGTATTGGCTCTGACATCCAGCACTACGCACTTTATTTACTGCTTGGTATTGTTTTATGGACATATTTTGCTGATGCCACCAATACTACTATGCGTGCAGTAGCCGATAAGGGCGATATGATGCGTAAAGTCTATTTTCCAAGAATCACCATAATATTAGCAGCTACCATCAGTTCAGCAATCACATTATTATTGAATTTTGTAATTATATTTGTATTTATCGTTATCGCTCGTGTTGTACCTGGCTGGAATGCAATATTGGTTATTCCACTACTGCTAGAGCTTTTTATTCTGTGCTTAGGTATTGGTTTTATCACTTCCGCTATGTATGTAAAGTACCGAGATGTCGTACACATATGGGAGGTACTGCTTCAATTACTTTTTTATGCTAGCGCAATTATTTACCCATTAAGTATGGTGCCGGTAAAGTATCAGACATTTATATTATTAAATCCTATCACTCAAATCATCCAAGATGCACGCTATATATTAGTTACAGATCAGACCATTACTGCTGGCACCCGGCTTCCTGTCCCATTAGTATTTGTGCCATATTTAATACCTTTTATACTCGTAATAATTGGCTATTTTTACTTTGAAAAGTCTGCTAATAATTTTGCTGAGGAGGCTTAAATTATGGAAGACAATATCGCAATTTCTGTCAAAGGTTTAAGCAAGGGCTTTAAAGTACCACATGAGAAGCACGATACCCTAAAGGCTAAGGCTGTAAATATATTCTCAAAAATGAAGTATACAAAATACACTGCATTAGAAGATATCTCATTCGATATCAAAAAAGGCGAGTTTTTTGGTATTGTTGGTAAGAATGGTTGTGGCAAGAGTACTCTACTAAAAATTATTGCAGGTATTTATCAGCCTACAAGCGGTAAGGTAGAGGTAAACGGCAATATTGCACCATTTATAGAACTTGGAGTTGGGTTTAATCCTGAGTTAACTGGCAGAGAGAATGTTTTTCTTAGCGGAACAATATTAGGGCTACCAAGAAAAAAAATAGAGCAGCTATATATCGAGATCGTTGAGTTCGCTGAGCTCAAAGAGTTTATGGATCAAAAATTAAAGCATTACTCAAGTGGTATGCAGGTGCGATTAGCTTTCTCAATTGCAGTTCGGGCAGAATCTGAGATATTACTCATCGATGAAGTTCTAGCTGTTGGTGATGCTGCATTTCAGCAAAAATGTTTTAATTATTTTGATAAACTACTTATATCTGGCACAACCGTATGTTTTGTAACACATGATATGAGTGCAATACAAAGGTTTTGTACAAAAGCCTTAATAATCGAAAAGGGTAAAATAAAAGCTATAGGATTACCTGAAAAGATTTCAGATATTTATCGCGAAGATAATATGGAAGTTATTACTAATAGTAATAAGAAAAATGAATCATCTAAATCTATGTCAATAATAATTACGGATCAGAATGTAAAAGATAAAAAGGTAAGATTTAAGATTACTTATCCTGGTAATAAAAATAAAGATGTCTATGTTGGTTTTAGTATTATTAAGGAAGGTAATACAGTTGCTGAGCTTAACAGCTTAAATACAAGTAATACAAAGAATATTCATTCAATAGAATATTTATTAGATACCAGAATGTTTAATCCTGGCATATATGAGATTAGCGCAGTCTTAATAAATAAGGACAATAAGGCACCCTTAGACTCTACAAGAGAGCGAGCAATATTTATTATAAAGGGTAATGAGACAGTCCGAGGTGGAGGCATGCGATTGGAAGAAAATTGGATTACAGAATGAGGTTATTTGAAATTTAAGTATAAACATTATGAGCCAGACTAGAAACATAATATCCTATCATGGCTTGATTATTTTTTTTGTGACACCCAAGAACACAAAAAACTATGGAATGATGTATCAAAAAAATCTCAAAAAATACTAGAGAATCATTTTTCTAGAGAGGTAGCAAAAAACAGCAAAAAAGCATTATCTAGCAATATTTATATATAGGCTTTAATCTGTTAAAATAGCTTGATGAAAATATTAAACACAGGTAGACATACTGATGGTCGTGAGGGAATAATAAAAAAACAGCAAGCACAGATGCCAAGTAAAGATGCACTCGTTTCAATTGTTGTACTTTCCTGGGATAAACTTGAAGAAACTAAAAACTGTCTAAAATCCTTAAGGGCCTTGATCTATAAAAATAAAGAAATAATTGTTGTAGATAATGGCTCAAAAGATGGCTCAAAAGCATGGCTAAAACAACAACTAGATATAGCCTATGTAGACCTACCAATTAACATAGGCTTTACCGGTGGTCAGATTGCAGGCTATAAAGTTGCGAAGGGTAAATACATAGCTTTAATTAATAATGACGCTGTTGTTGCCTCAGACTGGATAGAACAAGCTCTAAAAAGTTTCGCTAAAGATAAAAAAGTAGCTGCCGTTGGTGGCCGTGCCTATATCTGGGATGAGAAACACAAAGCCTATAATCAGAATAGCCCATTTTATAGCTATCAAGTAATTGACCCAAGCTTTGGTTATGCTCAAACATTACAATGTGGAGACCATGAAGTAAGTGTAAATTCAATCTCGGGTGCTGGAGTAATGATTAGTCGTTCTGCAATTGAAAAAGTAGGCTACTTTGATGATAGATTTTTTGCCTATTACGAAGAGACAGACCTCTTCGCAAGAATGAAACGGGCGGGATATAAAATAATGTATAATCCAGCAGTTAAGACATGGCACAAAATTGGCGTAAGTACTAAAGGCAAGCCATTCTTTTATCTATATCATATGCATCGAAATAGATTTATGTATGCGTATAAAAATTTTGATAATGAATATAAAAAAATATTCGTAAAACAATATCGTCACGAAGCTCAATCTGCCATATTACGTATAACTAAAGGTAGTAAAGAGACTGATGATAAGGCAAGGGCAAAAGCATATTTATGGAACCAGTCGCATATTGCAACTACTAGAAGAAAAAGACGCAGCTCACTTAAGCTTGGAAAAACCTATTCAAAATTACTGTTGGGTGATGCATCTATGAATGTCAGTATAGTCATTTCTTGTTATAACTATGGGCAATATGTAGGTAAGGCAATTAACTCTGCACTTAACCAGACTCAAAAGCCTCTTGAAGTTATTGTTATAAATGATGGTTCTACTGATGATAGTTTAGAGCAAATTAAAAAATATACTAGTAGGATACAAATCATAGATAAAAAAAATGAAGGGGTGATTGTAACTAAGAATATAGGGCTTAATCTAGTAAAAGGAGAATGGATAATTTTTCTAGATGCAGACGATTACCTAGATAAAACTTATATTGAAAAATGCCTTAAGCTAGCACGCATGGATAACTTGGATATGGTTTATACTGATATGCAGCTTTTTGGCGCCAAGAAGGAAGTGTTTAGAGCATGGGTATATTCCGCTAAGAGATTGAAGAAAGGTAATTATATTCATAATAGTGCCTTAATGAAAACCCAAAAAGTCAAGCAAATCGGCGGGTATAAAATAGAAATGTCTGGTGGATATGAAGATTGGGAGTTGTATTTATCTCTATTGGATATAGGTGTAACTGCAGCAGTTGTTTCTGAACCACTTTTATTTTATCGTCAACATGAAGTAAATAGTCGAAATATGCTTGCTCAAGAAAAAGGTGAAGCATTTATGAGAAAAGCTCAATCATTGCACCCTAGTCTATATAACATGCGCTATAAGATTGGTGCACGGAGTGCTGAGTTGTACAATCAGCACAGGAGTAAGGTAAAATATATCAAGATTTTTTGGCCACCTACATGGGTAAGGCAAACAAAACTACATAAAATACGTAATAAAGCGCTAAAAAAAGTAGAGAACAAACAGGAACTAAACAAAAAAATAAGTGTAGCCAGAAGACATGCAAGAAAAATGCGTGTTCGTAGTACAATAAAGACCCTCAAGGAAGCAAATAAATTCTATACTTCTCTTAGTGATAAAAAACCTAAAAAAAAGGGAGAAAGATAGATGGCAAAAATACTCATTAATTGCTTAGACTATATTAACGAATCAATGGCTGGCCCAGCTATACGAAGCTGGGAATTTGCTGGCGCCCTAGCGAAGAACCATGATGTAGTGGTGCTCTCGCCAAACAAAACTAATCTTAAATCTAAAAGTTTTACACTCAAAGAATATTCTGCTAAGACTTTTGCCGAAGAGATGCAGTCAGTAGATTTTTTAATCTCTCAGACAGTGCGCCCAAAAGTAGCTAAGCTGGCAAAAAAATATAATACAAGAATAATACTTGATGCTTACGACCCTATAACTATTGAGGCCATTGAGTCTAATAGTGAAGAAGAATATAGCCTGCGTGTTGCCCTTAATAAAATATTACTATTAGAGCAGAGTTCATCATTTTGTTTTGCTGATAGTATAATATGTGCTAGTGAAAAACAACGAGATTTATGGTTTGGTGTATTATCTGCAATGAACAGAATTACTCCGGCAATGTACGATCAAGATAATTCACTTCGTAATCTCATTGATGTCGTGCCTTTTGGTCTCGCAGGTACTGCTCCGGTCAAAACTAAATCAAATATACTAAACAAAAAATTTGGTATTAAAGAAACTGACTTTGTGCTTTTGTGGGGTGGCGGTATATGGAATTGGTTTGATCCCCTAACTCTTATTGAAGCAGTGGCTACTGTGCAAGATAAGCTGCCAATTAAACTAGTATTTATGGGTATTGATCATCCAAATAAGAATATTCCTAGAATGCCTATGGTAAAAAAGGCTGTAGAAAAAGCTAAAGAACTTGGCTTAGAGGGCAAGTCAGTATTTTTTAATGAAGGCTGGGTCCCATATAAGCAACGGCAAGAATTCTTGAATGCTGCAGATGCTGGTGTTTCTATGCACTTTGATCATTTAGAGACGCGATTTTCGTTCCGTACGCGTATATTAGATTATATTTGGGCTGAACTACCTATTATTGCAACTCAAGGTGACTCCTTTGCTGAGCTTATAGAAGAACGCCAGCTTGGTGAAGTTGTGCGCTATACAGATTCAGATTCAATTTCTAATGCTATACTTAAGCTTGCTTCAAATAAAACCTATTATAATCAGACTGTAAAAACCCTACATGCTACCCAAAAAGAATTTTACTGGGAAACCTGTGTAATGCCAATTGAGAATATGATTAAGTATTGGTCAAACCACGAACCAGAAAAAAAACTCGGCATAAATACAGCATTGGCAATCCTTATTAATTTATATAGAGCACAAAAAATTATGTCAAAAAAACTCATTAAAAAACTTTTAAAAATCAAACGGTAGTTTCCTCAAGTCCTAGGCAGGTATTTAAGGTATAATGTAGCTGTGAAAACTAACAAATTAAACCATCTTAGCCAAAAAAAAATATTAATTACTCAAAATCACATGGTGAATCTGGGTGGTTCAGAGTTGGTTACGCTGGAACTTATAGATTATTTTATTCAGAGAAAAACATTATGAGCAAGTATACTTTTGATTGCTTTGGTAATATATTGACCGTAATTATAGTTGGTAATAATGATAGAAATAAGGGGTTTACTCGTTTTTGCCTACTCCTTTAAATAATTTATGTATGGTTCGATATGGAGTAGTCATCAAAAGACCAGCCTTATATACCCTTGCATTGAGAATCGCTTCTTTCTCTTGTTCAAGTTTTTCTTTCTTATCTGTCGCGTCTTGTAACTTCTTTTCAGCAACTCCTAGGTCCTCGTTGAGTTTGTCATGCAATTTGCTGTTTTTGTAAATCAACCTGACCAAAGAAATCAATAATGGTTTGCTTTGCTCCGAAAACCCATCTGTATATGTCTGCATTATTTTAGTCTTATGTGTGTCGTCTATGCGATTTATTACACTGACCGTCCCAGCGATATGGTTGTCAATAATATATCTATATTCTGATGTGTCGCCATATATTCTTAACAACTCCATATATAGATTCATGTGGCCAATACCGTGTTTTTTCAATAATTCATCAATATTATTGTACGAATCCCACCAAATACCGCCCGGGTGTCTTCTGTAGACAGACATTACCTTATTTATGAAGCCTATCTTTCCAAACTGAGCATGATAAAGGTGTAGGTACCAATCTCCTGGCATTACTCCCAGATTCATATTTTTGTATTCTTGGCGTCTGTACATTACAGAGTTTGTCTGTATAAAGTTTGTTTTTAGTAAATTTGTTATATTGAAGCCATGTTTGTCGGATGATTCTGGATAAATAGAGTCGGGCTCTTCGCTATTTTCAAAAATTACACGCACAGGATGAAAACAGAGGGAATAGTCTTTATGACTATCTAAAAAATCAACTTGTTTTTGTAATTTATTTATATCTGTCCAATAATCATCACCATCGCAGACTGCAAGATATCTGCCTCTCGCTTTTGGTATCAAATACCTCAGTATAAAGTTACGCTTTCCTTGCGAGTATTGATTTTCTTTTTGAAAAGTGGGTTTAATTATACCTGGGTACTTCTTTTGGTATTCTTTGATAATTTCACTTGTGCCGTCTGTAGAAGCATCATCATTAATTAAGATTTCAAAATTAAAATCAGTTCTCTGGCTTAGCATACTTTCTAATGCTTGCTCAATATAGTCCTTCTGATTAAAGCTAAGGCAGAGTATTGAAACTTTACTAGCTATCTTATCGAGATGTGGAGTTGTTTTCACCACTATACTGTACCATATCCCAGTTGTTTTAAAATCAATATCATTAGTATCTTTAACAGACAAGGCCTATATAGACTAATTAAAAAGATTGATTGGTAAAAAAGATAAAATTATTGATATTCAAGGTAAAACACTAATATATATGGAGAATACTAGGAGCTGGCTATATACAAAACCCCTTAGGAAGGTTGTCAGAAAAGACAAATAAGAATAGTTTTGCTCTAAAGCCAAGGAAAGATAACAAGGAATGTGAGTAGGTGATACCATAAATGATCAAACAATGGATACTATTAGAACATTTACCCCGTCAAGTAAGATAGTGCAAAACTTTCTTTTAAGGACATATGGCAGCAATCAAATAGATATTTTTTATATTTTCAGGTTCCTTGCCAGAAGTGATATAATATTTTGGATGAAGCAAAACTCAAAAACACAAAGCATTGGTATCCTTGGTGCTGGGCGTCAGGCAGCAACAACAGCAGGCTACTTAAAAGAAATGGGTTGCACTGTGGAATTCTTCTTTTGTGATTCGGCTTATGTACATCAAGAAAACCCGCTATTAGAATTAGCTCCAATTATTAGCGAGAAGAGTGATCTTTCGGGATATAAAAATATATTGGTGATAAGTGCAGTTGGCTCTTCGAAATTACGTAAACACTTGGTTGATTTGTGGCCATTTGATAATTTTTTTACTCTTGTTCACCCAAGAGCTTGGGTTTCAGAAACAGCAGTTCTTGGCCACGATGTAACTATTCCGCCAATGGCCGTAATAAATGTGAGTGCTCAAATTGGTAACCATGTATTACTTCATGTTGGCGATACAATAGGCCACGACACCACGCTTGAAGACTTTGTAAGCCTCAGCCCTGGCGTCCATATTGCAGGTAGAGTAACAATAGGGCAGGGTAGTTTTTTAGGAATTGGCGCTTGCGTTCGAGATACTATTACGATTGGCAATGGAGTGCTAGTCGCTTCTGGTGCTATGGTAGTCAGTGATGTAGCAAACAGTGTGCAGGTGATTGGTGTACCTGCAAAGATGAATAAAAAATTAACAGAGTGGTATTAGAATGAAAAAAATCTAGAAAAGGCGATGGCTTCTTATGTAAACACAGAGGCCATCGCCTCAATTATTTCTAATGCAACGGTGGCCTAATACTTGCTCTTAAGCATCTCGTTAGCGAACCAGAAGAAGAAAAAAACGAAATTATTATACAATCATTTACGTTTGCTGCAGGTGCTGAAGTAATACTCTGGTGTGGTTTTAAGCCAGTATTTATTGATATTCAGCCTTCAAGCTTACAACCAAACTTTTCGTTTTCTTATATAGTTCATACTGCTATAACCCGGCTTATTTTTTTTACTACTCTTTGCTCTAAACCTGCGTACAGTGGAAGGCACAGAACACGCCTTGAGATGTCCTCAGACACAGGACATGGCTGGGCCTTTTTGATATATGGAAGCTTATTGAGTGACGGATAAAAATACCTTCTTGGAAATATATTTAATTTTTTTAGATTGCTAAGTATTGATAGTAGCTTTTCTTCGGTCTCGAGTATGACCGGATAATAAGCGTGGTTATGGGTGTGATTTTTTGTTTGTGACTTTGGTCGAGTAACACTATCGCCAAGAAGCTTGTCATAGAGCTTCGATATTTTCTTCCTCTCGCTAATTATTCCATCGACATACTTTAGGTTGCAGAGCCCCATGCTTGCCTGAAACTCGGACGCTTTTGCATTTATGCCCACTCTTTTGTGGTCATCATCATGATGACCACATTTTTTTATCAAACCAATTTTTTCACTTATCTTTTTGTCTTTTGCTATCAAACACCCTCCCTCAATAGTGTGAAATAATTTGGTGGAATGAAAACTGCTAATTGATATATCGCCATAATCAAGGAGTGACTTACCATTTAGCTTAGCTCCAAATGCATGCGCGCCGTCATAGATAACTTTCAATTTGTGTTTTTTTGCAATCTTTTCGATTTCTTCTACATTACAAGGATAGCCAAATACATGCACAGCAAGGATTGCTTTTGTTTTTTTTGTTATTGCCTGCTCTATCTTGTTGGCGTCAATACATAAAGTGTTGGGATCAATATCTGTAAACACTGGCTTGCAGCGCTCCCACAGTATTGAGGCAGTCGTTGCGACATAAGAGAACGGTGTCGTGATTACTTCTCCCGAGCTAACACCCAGTGACCTCAAGGCAAGTTGCAGTGCTAATGTCCCATTTGTTACAAAATGAAAGTCGTCAACCCCTAGATACGACTTTATTTGCGTTTCGAATTTATGAAGTAGTGGCCCTTGATTTGTAAGTTGATTTTCCTTCCAGATAAACTCAAGGTACGCCTGATACTCCTCAATAGGCGGCATAAACGTTTTTGTTACATTAATCTGATCTGCTTCAATCATCCTAAACTCAAACCTCTGTTAGTTACATATTAATAATACCTCATTACGGAAGAGAGGGACATCACATTAGGTTAGTAGGCCTTATTAATTTTTATAGAGCTCAAAAAATTATCACAAAAAAACTCATCAAAAAACTTTTAAAAATCAAACGGTAGTTTCCTCAAGTCTCTAACAGGTATTTAAGGTATAATGTACAGGTGAAAACTAACGAATTAAACTATCTTAGCCAAAAAAAAATATTAATTACTCAAAACCACATGGTAAATCTGGGTGGTTCAGAGTTGGTTACGCTGGAACTTATAGATTATTTTATTCAACATAAAACAAAGGTTATTTTATACTGCGCAATTATAGGCGGTGAAGTAGAGAAGATACTAAAAAAGAAGAGCGTCACTATATGTCTAGCAAATAAGCCTCAGTTAGAAATTGATAAAACAAATTTTGACTATGTGATTATTCATCACTCATTAATTCCTGAATCATTATTATGGAAAATACATAAAGGTAAATTTAAAGGTAAAATTATTTGGCAACACATGTCATCCTATCTTGCTCTTGAGAATCCCTTTTTATATAAATTAGAAAGTGACATTTCTGATATAGTTCTTTTCAATAGCAAAGAGACAGAGAAAGCGCTATCGAAAAGAATAGACATAAGCGTTAATAAAAAGCTTGTTTTTGCCAATCCTGTACCAGACTCTTTTTATCAACAAACAAGGAAAAAATCAGATACATTAAAAAAAGTATTGGTTATTTCTAATCACCCTCCAGATGAAGTAATTGAAGCTTTAGGCTTGTTAAATAAAGATGGTGTTAAGACCGAGATTATTGGCTTAACAAGCCAACAAAAGATAGTCGACGCCAAATTGCTTAGAAGTGTAGATGTTGTGATTAGTATTGGCAAGACCGTACAATATTGTATTGCAGTCGGCACACCAGTGTATTGTTATGATCACTTTGGTGGGCCAGGCTACCTGCATGCAACAAATTTTGGATTAGCAAAAAAATATAATTTTTCAGGAAGAGGTTTTAAGCTTAAAACAGTGAATAAGATATATAAAGAAGTTAAAAATATGTATCTGAATTCGCAAATAGACATACTATCAATCCGTAATCATTATGGTGAAGAGTTTAAATTAAGTAATACTATGCAAACTGTATTTGCAAAACTAAATAGCAACCCTATATCTAGTAGAAAAACCTGTATTTACGATATTTATGCCACGGCAGACATAACCGAAATGCGGGTTAATGATATGCAGGCTATATATTCTCAAAATGCATTCATAAATAGATTAAATGAATCTGTTGAAAGTAATCTTGAATGGTATAAAAAAGACCTAGATTTTGTAAAAAACTCAAAAAGCTGGAAGTTAACAAAACCGCTACGCTCAATACAATATAAATATAAAAAGCTTTTAAAGATCAAGCGGTAGTTTTTTCAAGTCCCTGATAAGTATTTAAGGTATAATGTACAGGTGAAAACTAAGAGTATATCTACCAAAAACCTACCAACTATCAGTGTAGTCATACCCAATTGGAACGGAGCCGATGTAATTGCTGACTGCTTACGCTCGCTTGAGCGTCAAACCATGCAGCCTACCCAAACTATTGTAGTAGAAAACGGTAGTGTTGATGGGTCTGTTGAGCTAATCAAAAAAGACTTTCCACAAGTAGAGCTGATAGAGCTAACGCACAACACCGGCTTCGCTGGAGGAGTGAATGTAGGGATTCGTGCTTCTACCTCTAGCTATGTGTTTTTACTCAATAACGATGCCGAGTGTGAGCCAGACTGCCTGGAGCAATTACTTAAGGCTGCAGTCAAGCACCAGGCTGATATCACGCAGGCAATTATTATGACGGGCAATGGTAAGTATATAGACTCGGCTGGCGATACTTATAGCACATGGGGCTTACCGTACCCTTGCTTGCGTAATGAGCCCATCAGTAAGCTCCCAGCTAACGATAAGCCAATACTCTTAGCCAGCGGTGGAGCCAGCCTGTACAAGCGCAGTTTGTTCGATGAAATCGGGTTTTTTGATGAGGTGTTCTTTGCCTACTATGAAGATGTAGATTTAAGCCTTAGGGCTCAACTGCGTAATAAAAGTCTGTGGCTAGCCAGCAAGGCAATTGTACAGCACAAAATGAACCACACAGCCGACAAAATACCCGGCTTTGCCCGTGAGATGGCTATAAAAAATAGCATATTTTTGTTCTGGAAAGACTTACCATTCCCGCTAATTATAAAAGTATTCCCAAGGTTCCTGTACTGCAATTGGCGTATAACTACCGCAGCGATATTAAAAGGGCACGCAGTAGTAGCCATAAAAGCCCAGCTACAGGCGCTAGTAAATATGCCAAATATATTATCAAAAAGAATTAAAATTCAGCGCAATCGCAAGATAACATCGGTCCAGCTAGAGGCTAAGTTAAGCAAGGATAATCCACTTAGGGCAGTGAAAAGACATCGAAGAAATGTCCCAGACTATGCTAGCCGTACTAACCGATAAAAAACTCGCCAGCAACTTAGTTAAAAAGGGTAGCGAGCAGGTTAAAAAGTATAGCTGGTGCAAGACAGCTCAAGAAACTCTTAATGCATACCTTAAGGCGCTTAAAAGCTAAATAATTTTATTTATATTAAAAGGGGTGATGGAATATTCCATCACCCCTAAGTTACTAAAGAGCTATCTATCGCCCGGGCCAATTGCTTGGAGCATAGGCCCAGCCTAGATATCTGTTTGATAAGCCAGTAATACCGTGTTGCCATACTGGCAAGCTCTGGCCATTGTATCCTTGAGTAGAAACCACCTGGCCAGAGCCAATTGAAACGCCAATATGGCCGTAATTGACTAATTGCCCTGCAGAGTTGTAGACCACTGAATCATAGAATACTACCGCGCCAACAGGTGCGCTAGTATTGGTGCGAATACGCCCCTGTGAGAGCTGCCATTGGTAGTGCGTATAAGCGCTAGCAAACTGCCCTCTTGTACCAAAGGCAACCTCTACGAATCCTTGGCAGTAGCCACTCCAGGCTCGCCCGAATTCATCGCTCCAGCTAGGGTTAGCAGAGTTCTTTTCTGCAATAGCCCAGTTGGCCGCCCGTTGCTCACGAACAGCAATGACAGGTGGTGGCTGATACAAGCGAGCTTTATTGACAGGGTCCCAGAGGATTGAGCCACCCTGGAAATCTTGCCTATATACGCCATTCCATAGGTAGTCCTCACTCAATGGGAAGCCTAGTGCTCCACCACCTCCACCAAGCGTGTTGATCCAGAGGTTTCTGGTGTCTCCTCGTACTGAGCGCACAATTCCTGTTTGGTCGGCTCTGCCTAGCGTAGTAACAGTTTGGCTGCCCCCAGCAAAATGCTGAATCCAGCCATTACCCCAGCGATAGTCATCGCCAGTAGGGTAGCCAATAACGGCTGTTGCCGCACCACCCCAACGAGCTTCAAGGTAGGCCCATTGGCGATGAACCACATTGTATGCAGTGCCAGTACAATTAGCTTGCATTATTCCGGCTTTGACAGACCAGCCACCAACGAAATCCTGGATACATCCAGCGTTCCAGACATGTACATTATTGATGGCGCTACCAATTCGTGGAGCTCCACCGATACGGTTGAAGGCATTGATAAAGGTTGCAGGGTTACCACTACCAGCTCCTACTGCGAAAGTGGCGGCGGAAGCCGGTGAGACAGCTATTGGAGTATATCCAATAGCAATAAATAGCACTAAGACCAACAGTCTCTTTACTTTGCTCATTATTCTCCCCTGAGATAGCCATATGTAAGGTACTGCTCTGAAGCTATAAGACACTTAGCCTAATTACAAGCGTGGGGCGTTATGATAGTTGTCCACGCTTTACTTACTAGTGGGTTTATTGGTTTGCTAGCTTTATGTAATGGAGTTCGCACTCCGCCAAAAGTGGATGTTAAAATTAACAATAATATTAATTGTTTTACTACTTTTCACAACAACTCAGTATTA
>JBCLLN010000009.1:0-31709 GCA_039738635.1 Candidatus Saccharimonadia bacterium
GAGAAGTGCTGACATCCTTGCGGTCTGGCAATAGTCTCGCGGTAACTCGCGTAGCAAAGACCAAGAGGCCTGCAGCAATAATCAAAATTAAGCCATAAATATCCCCAGATGTGACACTAGCCTCCTGCAACATACCAAATATCAAGGCTGGGAAGGCCGCTACACCCAAGAAAACACCCAATAATAAAATGAAGTCTTTCTTTACTAAACGGTCATAACCTATATGTAATCCAGCTATTACAGTCAGCATTATCGCACCAGGAATCAAGTTCAAGCCGCCAAAGCCACCAATTAATTCATTAGTAACAATATATCCACCAGCTATTACAAGCAATGAGCCTGTTAGCAACGTCGAGTCAATTAAGCCAACTATGATATCAGACTTTAATGGCCTTCTGTTTAATACATCGGCCAGCACCCATAATGCTATGCCTATTCCAGCACTCAGAACAATATGTAAGAACCAGTTTCCACTATCCCATGACGTAGAAATGAGTGATATTATTGCGGCAAAGAGTATGAATCCCGATATGTAAAACATAATTCTCACTACAGGCGATCCAGTGTGGCTATTGCTTTCTAAGTCTGCTTCAACCTCTGCTGGCGCGAGCACGGGAGGTAGTAATAGCCTAACCTCTGATGGGGATAAGATGCCTGAACTTAAGCCAACTCTAATATCATTTAATAATTCTTCTTTTGTTCTCATTGACCCACCCACCCCAGAAAGTGTATGGAGCCAGAGTATGAGTTTGCGCCGGGCGGTGATAATGTAACGTTTTTAGATTGCATACCACTCTTCAGTTGCCAGCCTGACGATGATGAATCACCCCAGAATAGAAAGCTCGAGTTAGATTGGGAGTATTCTAGAGTATAGCCGTCGGGGGACTTTGATGAAGGATCAAGCCTATACTGCTGTGCGTCTTTCCATGATATCGGTGAGGATGAGTTTGTTTTTACATTATAGATACGTAGAGCACTAACTATGGAGGTGTTGTAACCTTTGTTAGCATACTGTAATTGCGCACGGCCATTAGCATCAACGGTATAGCCACCAACATCATAACTACATGAGTTACAACTATAGTATACGAAGCTATATTGAGGGTTAGCCAATGCTTGGGGTATGTAAATCACTGCAGCTACAATAATTGCTATACAAATTGGAACAGAAAAAAGTAGTAGTAAATCCTTAAAATGATTTGGTAGAGCTGGATTTTTATTATCAATGCTCATCTTGAGTTAAATTATAGCACATAAAGCAATGCAAGTTATGCTTATTATTTATTATTTGTAATGTAACTTTAGTTCTCATTGTCTGACCCACCCCAGAAAGTGTATGGACTCAGAGTATGTGTTTGCGCCAGGCAGAGATAATGTAACGTTTTTAGATTGCATACCACTCTTCAGTTGCCAAGGCAATGGTCCACTCCAGACCGCCGCAAAACCCGAGCGGGATTGGGCTTGTTCTAGAGTGTAGCCGTCTGGGGATTTTGACGATGGGTTAAGCTTATACTGCTGTGCGTCTTTTAATGTTATCGGTGAGGATGAGTTTGTTTTTGTATTGTAGATACGCAGAGAATAAGGAGTATCATAGATAGGCATAGAATTATTGACATCATAGGAACGTTGTTGCGTATCGTCGTCAATGCCCTCACCTTCAAGATCAGTGGTGTCGTAACTATTGTCATTGGAACGTAACAGGGGGTCGTAACTATTGTCAACGGGATATAACTGTATCTGGCCATTAGCATCAACGGTATAACTCTCATCAGGACAATAAGCATTGCAGGCATAGTATATGAAACTATATTGAGGGTTAGCCAACATTTGAGGTATGTAGATCACCGCAGCAACAATAATTGCTATACAAATTGGAACAGAAAAAAGTAGTAGTAAGTCCTTAAAATGATTTGGTAGAGCTGGGTTTTTATTATCAATGCTCATCTTGAGTTAAATTATAGCACAGCAATCAATACTAGTTATGCTTATTATTTATAATTTTATTTTTTATGGTGCTAGGGGCTACTTTTTGGCCCCGGGTTAGGGTGGGCTGACGGGTTTATGTGAGTGACAGATGTATATAAGCGTGGACAACCCCGGTGTATCTACGCAGTTCCAATAAACCCGATGAGCCCATCAATATCATCATTAGATACTGGCTGATTGTTGATTCCCATATCTTCTTCAAGACGTATATTTGGGAGAGTAACATCAGTAAGCTCATCAATTTTTGATTGTATTTCATCTGCTGTTGGAGTATCAGCACCACGATTCATACTGCCACGCGCCTGGTCTTTTCGAAGCGTAACATCAACATCAACATCAACATCAACATCAACTCTTCTAATTATACCGTCACCGCCTAGTCGATAACTCCAATACTCTCTGCCATTACCCTCACCATCCATTCTTTGCAACGAAATTACTCTAGCAGAGAGTTCGCTAGGCCTCAAATATGTAGTTGCCAAATCTCCACGATCCGCATTGTCTCTTAAACTAAGATCGTACCGCTCCCCGCTTATGCGCAAGCCCAACATAAGACTGGCGGTCGGGGCCTCTGGAATATTCTCAAAATGTTTAACATCACTCACGTGTGCCAGCATCAGGTCTTCGAACAAAGAGTTAAAGCGTTTGGCAATCTCTGGAGCGTCTTCGGGGGCTGAAGATGTCTCTTGGGCGGGTGGTAGATAAGGGCCAGTATCAGCACCTTTTTCATAGCCGTAGGCAGAGAGCACGGCATCGGCACTTAAATGTGTTTTCGAGCCCTTGCTGCCAACGCCGTAAATGTGTCGCGCACCATCTTTGTATACTTTCCCCTCTAGCTTGCTGAATTGGCCTAGATCTACGGGAGGTTTTGGTTCGTCACTTGGCGGCACAGATGGGGTTTCTTCGCTCATGATGTTATGACCTTTCATTTAAGTGTTTAGCTTATATAAAAATACGCTCTTTATAATAATAAAGGCGTATACCGCATTGTGCAATGCTAGAGATTTTATTTATTACGGCGCTAGGGGCTACTTTTTGGCCCCAAAGTTAGAGTGGGTTTGGGGGTTAGAGTATCTAGCTTATCTATTAATAAAACTATTTTTTATCGGTAGGATTCGCAACATAGGAGCTAACCTTATTCACTAAACAAAATACTTGACAAATTTACTTTACTTTGGTAAAGTTTAGCTCATGTCAGTAAAGAAGACCACAATTTGGGAATCCCAAACGACTCAGCAGTTAGCTAGAGCTCTCATTAATATTGATGAGCCTAAAACCATGCAGAACTTTCTCCTGGATGTTATGACCGAAAAAGAGATTATTGAAATCAGTGCCCGCCTGGAAGCTGCGCGGATGCTAACTGCCGGTGAAAAATATACGGATATCATAGCCAAGACGAAGTTAAGTAGCCGAACAGTGGCGCGCATTAGCGATTGGCTGCAAAACGGACCAGGTGGTTATAAAGCCATTATTGAAACTATTAACACCCATCATTCACATATATCCCCAGTCCGTGCTGAGTAACAAGATATCTTTTAAGACAAAATAGACGCCAGCACGTAGCTGGTGTTTTTTAGTATTTTAAAAATTTTTAATTTAAGGAGATAAGAAAATGAAAAAGATTCAAATAGGTGTAATGGGCTCGGCTGCCGATCTTAAATATAGCAGTGCCCTAGAGAGTATCGCCGAAGAAATTGGCCAACAGGTAGCCAAGAACAACGCCATACTGTTCTTTGGTGCCGAAAAAGACTACGACTCACTTTCTACGGCGGCCTGCAGGGGTGCTAAAAAAGCTGGCGGTATTACCGTTGGCGTAACATATGGCAAGAAGCAAGCGGTTTTTGAAGATGCCGACATATTAATTGCCAGCGGAATGGAACGCGGTGGTGGCAGAGAGATGAACTTGGTGCTGAGTTGCGATGCTATAATTGCTATTAATGGTGGTAGTGGTACGCTCACAGAAATGGTCATTGCCTACCAGTCTAACATCCCAATAATTGTTGTGGCAAATACCGGCGGATGGAGTAATAGAATGGCTGGCCAATACTTTGACGCGCGAGAAAGATTAATGGTTTTGCCGGCTAATAATGCCAAAGAAGCTGTACTATTAGCGATTAAAGAAATAAAAAAAGTATATTGTAAAGAGGAATAGCTGTTACGAATTAGATGCATTTTTTGGTCTAGGGGCTACTTTTTGGCCCCAAAGTTAGAGTGGGTTTGGGGGTTAGGTTGTAGTGCTATACACTTTTTGCCTTGCTAATACGATTCCAAACTAAACGGCAAACAGCACTGTAAACTTCATAGCGTTCGTTTTCGGTGAGACCAAGTGCATCAAAAACAAGTTTGTCTAACTCAGCTTGGTCTAGCAGCGGAAGAGGTTTATTTTTTACACAAAAAGATTATAGTTGTTTCATTGTTATCTCGATACAATTTCTCAACTTCGATGACTTCAGAGAAATTTGTATTCAGTAGATTATTTAGGTCATCATAATCTATCGATATGCGTTCGTAATGTTCGCTATATTCATAGTCTTTGTGGCGCACGGGTGTATACAGCAAAAAAGTACCGCTTGGGCTTAGCAAGCTTGTGGCTTTTTGCAAGAATTGTTGCTTATCAGATACAAAAGGTAGGACAAGTTTGCAGGTAATCAGATCGTATGGACTGCTCTCAAAACTCTCTAGATCACTGACTACAAACTTTGCGTTCTTGACGTGCCCTTTGGCATACTCTATGGCTACCTCAGACGAGTCTATACCTGTTGAATCTACGCCTTTTGTAGTGAGCTGAAATACGAGCTCACCCCGTCCACAACCTATATCTAATGCCACCTTTATGGGTGGTAAATTAACAAAAATTTTATCAAAAAGCACCTGATTGAAAGCAGTATAGGTTTTACCGGAGTTATATATTTGATTCCAAGGAATGTTTTTCATAGCTCAATTATACATTTTTTGGCGTGCTAGGAGCTACTTTTTGGGCGCGGGTTTTGTAGGTTTGGTTTTAGAGTTCGCTAGTATTGTAACGACAATACTCAGGAGTATTACCCCAACGATAAACACCCCATATGTTAGCGAAAACTCTATACCCCGCAACCCTAGTGCGCTACTCAGTACCCATACCAGCCCTAAAAATACCAGTACAGCTAGCCAACCTTCCCAGGATATAGGGATAGATCCCAGGATTAAGTTTTTTGATTTTCTAAACCAATATTTATTCATAGCTATAGTATGTTCCCTATTTTTGGCTAGGACAAGCTTATTTGGCTCGGATTAGAGTGAATACTAGCTAACTCTACTGCGGGGCATCTAGTGTTGACGAACTACCTGGCTATACTACCCGATGCTCATCCTCGCCTGTTTCGAGTAGATTTAGTAATGTTTTTACTGCCATATCACTAGAGCGTTTTAGATAACCGACAGAATTATATGCTGCACTTGAATTTGATGCGTACCACTGGCGCGGTGAAGCACCGCTAAACAACTCTGCGTCTTTAACAATGTCAAAAGCTGCCCGAATTGATCCTGATTTTACTGCTTCGCTCATGTCCTTTTCGTTGACAATGCCATGATGTGAAATGCTTACAACCAGCGCATCTTTTTTTATCATTTTTAGTTTGCTGGCGTCAATAAAATTACTTCCAGCCTCGTCACCAAGTGCAACAAAAATAATGTCAGAACTTTTGAGCAACGCCTCCAACTCCATGTATTTGTACTTAACATCCTTTTGCTGACGGTTCCAATAGACAACTTCCTTTGCACCTAGACCACTCATCATATCGGCGTATTGTTTGCCAATGTGCCCAAGCCCGATTACTCCAACCTGCAAGTCGGGCAAGCTGGTAATGGTATGAAACTTTTCTGTTCCCTGCGGTCCTAGCGAGAATAAGTCTCTCTGCATTGCAAGCGTTGCTGTCAGCGCCCACTCCGCAACTTCATATACATTGGCATACGGCGTAGTACCAATCTTTATTCCTCGCGCTTTTGCTTGTTCCCAAGCAGGTATATGCCCTATGTATCCAGTACCTGTAAATATAATTGCCTTTAGCTTTGTCCCTGCTTCGATTACTGGCTGAGTTACATGTTCCACACCGCCAATTATATATCCTATCTTGCCTTTTACGGCTTCACACAACTCCGCTTCAGTTGCGTCTGGCTTGTCCAGTCGCTCAACTTCGTAGCCAGCTGCTTCAAGCTGTTTAATGTGCACATCAAATATAAACAAGCTATCGGTAACAAGTATTTTTTTCATAACTTCATTATACCTTTTTTTGGAGCTACGGGCTACTTTTTGGGCTCGGATTAGAGTGGCCCTGGCTCACAATACCCGCGGGGTTGCTGTATAACCACGAGTGGTATTTTAGCTTTTATAGCTACCTTTGAGCTTTTCTATTATTTTTTTGTAGTCATGCTTGTCTACATACTCCCAAGATTTAACATAATCGCCATCCTTACCTTCAAATCCTAAACAGCGCTCTAGATCGTCATCTTTGATAGAAGGATCATTTAATACATCTACAATTATAGCCTTATGTATGGCATGTACAGGTATGTGTACAAGCGTAGTAATCGCATGATTTTTGCCAAATAGTTCTCCCCAGATACTTATCAGATCATAATCGTATGGTAAGGAAGTGTTATCGGTAAGGAGCCTATGAATTAGTTCGTGGGTTAAATTACTCACAAATTCTTTTTGAGTCATTTTAATCCCAATCACCATAGGGTCACTAAATGCATAAAACCATGGTGCAATATAAACATCTATTATGTTTTGCCTGAATTCTAAGCCCATAATATCGCACATAGCAGTTAAGATCTGTTTTTGCTGAGGAACCCAAGCCTTACTGTATCTGACTACAGTCTTGTTGATGCTTTTGTGGTCACACATTTCTACACCCTCTTTGGCAAAGAGCTTGTGGATGTGAACAGAAGCATTTTCGCGCAAAAGCCAAGCGTTTTTTATTCTTAATTCTGGCAGATTAGGTTTTGTTGTCATGAGATCATTTTACTCTTATATGGCGCTAGGGGCTACTTTTTGGGCTCGGGTTAGAGTTGGTTGGTTTGGGGGTAGTACAACCGCAATGCTTTATACATTTTATTTGCCTCCTTTCTTTATTAATTGCTCATAAATTACCTCTTGCTGTCTGTCTTGTATTAAATCGGCTTGGCTTGAGCCTAGTGTGCTACCTGTTTTAGCTAAATCTAGCACAAACGCTTGAGCCTCTACCCGTGCCTGTTCCCATAGTTTTATATTTCTTTTTGGTGGTATAGTTATACAACTTTCACAATAAGTATTATCGCTAAAAATTGTCCACCTACCTTTGTCCATCTTTATCACTAAATCGCAACCCCTACAATGTGCGTAATCGTTCATCTTTTTACTCCTTTATTGCTTTAATTGCTAATGTCCTACTATCTTTTTTATAGTTTCTTATACACGACAAACACCAAGCCTCACTTGGCTCACCTATCTCAAAATATATGTTATTCAATTTCCTTTTTTTATCGCAATTTTCACAGTTTTTCATTGTCTTATCCTTTCCGAGCTTATAGCCCTTTGTGCTAATGCCATTACAATACCCTGTAAATCACTCCTAGTTAAATCGTTTTGATTATCTACTAGCTCTAAAATCTCATTTTCCAATTCTAGTCGTGTCATTTTTTTATCCTTTCTTGTTTAATTAATATGCACTATTTGGGCGATTCTGTTGTGACTCATAATCATCACTACTAGCCCACTCATCATAATCATTAACTAAGTCATTACTGGCGTTATAAAAGTAACGCTTTAATGCTTCAGCTAACTTATCGGCTCTGGCTAGTTTGCGTTTGTCTTTTGTCTCAAAGTTTCTATCACTTGCTATACTACCAGTCATACCACCACCTAAATAGTTTTGGTATGCTGTTATTTTGGCGTCATTTATTTTTAGGTATTCACTAGCGTCAATTTCAATTCCACCCCCCCTATGAGATACTTCTAATCTTATCGTGTTATTTGTTATGTATTCGGTTATGTTATTCATTTTGTCTCCTTTAATGCTTTAATTACTTCCGTCTGGCTCTACTAATATAGTTCCCATCTACATCGTGTACTTGTGAAAATCTCATTTTGTTTTCCTCCTTGTTTAGTTATTTAATATCTATATGTTTATTTTTGCGCCGTAAGTTTTTTGGGCTCGGGTTCTGTAGGTCGGGTTTTAGAGCTCTGTAGTAATGTGGCGACAATACTCAGGAGTATTACCCCAACGAAAAACGCCACGATTTGCGTTAGCGAAATGTCTGCACCACGCATATTTAGTACGCTACTTAGTGCCCATACCAGCCCTAAAAATACCAGTACAGCTAGCCAGTCTTCCCAGGATATAGGTCGCAAGAATATGTTGTTTGATTTTTTAAACCAATATTTATTCATAGCTATAATAAGTTCCCTATTATAGGCTTGGACAAGCTTTTGGGTGGCGGGTTGGGGCGGGTTTCAAACACTGATAACATGGTGGTAACGATCTGCTCCGGTAGGTCTGAATCAAAGAATAGTGTTTTTCTTGCATTTTGAACACTTTATTCCGTTGCAAATGCCATCTTCCTCTATCACTGCTCCTTTATACTCTTCACAGGCTTCGCATTTAGCTAAACCTAGCTGGGTTGCCCGGTATTTAACAAAGTTAACCCATACCTCTTTACTGACTTCTTCTGGCGTTTTGCCGTGAGTTGAAACAAGTGTTATTAGTTTTTTTGACATAAAAAATATCCTTTCTGCGATAGAGAGGATAATAAAACTTGTTTGTTATCCTTCCCTCGCGGGCTAGGCTTAGCACCGTTTCTATTTGCAGGCTATAAGCCATGAGCAAAGTCGAATGGTTGCTGGCAGGTCACAGAGCTAGAACTCTCGCTGCACTCTTGATATTAAAATTGCTAACACGCTTATTATAGCACCCTTTGCAATGCTTTGTATAATTTTATCTATTTATGGCGCTAGGGGCTACTTTTTGGGTTGGGGTTAGAGGGGGTTGGGGTTAATATACCTCTCCGTAATGTGCCCATTCCTTTTCTGGTAATGCTCTCAAATATTTACCTACTTCTTCGATTTGTTCGTGGTCAGATGCCCATTCCAAATAACTTTTAAATTGAAATTGTAATTCTATCGGCATAATATGCTCCCAGTTATTATAAATAATATAAGGTTCGGCTGGCTCTCTATCACCACCATGGCCGTCTAATGCATTTGTATTTTTTAAAAGTTTGAAAAGCTCTTGCCATATTTTATATTGTGGGCATAGTCTATTGCTGGAAGTGCAATATTTCCAAAGTGATTCAAATGTTTCTTTTTCTTGGTCTTTCATAATCTTTTAAACTGATGTGGCGCTTATTATTTAGCTTTAACCTGGCCGGTCATAAGCATCGAAAGTCAGTCGCCATACTAGCCTTTCGATTTAGTATTCACAATGCTATTATAACTTTTTAGAACTTAAGAGTTCTCTACCACGTGCAATTTGATTAGCGCATTCTCCCCCAAGGATTGGCCCTTCTACATATATTGGGTTTTTACTTTTTTTAGCTATATCTATGATCGTAATCCATGGATCCATAGATTTTTCAGCTGAAGCGCCATAATAGAATGCGTAAATATGAGCTTTGATACACGCGGATGCGCACATGGAGCATATCTCTGCGTTGCTGAAAACTACACAATTATCTAAATATCTCGTACCTTTTTGTTTACCTAGTTTTCTGATTGCGTTAATTTCTCCGTGTGCAGTAGGGTCATTATCCATGTTTTGAGTATTATGAGAACGAACTAAAATATTTCCATCCATATCTGTAATAATAGATGAGATCGGAACATTACCTTCATTAATTGCTATCTCTGCTTCTTCCTGGCAAATTCTAATTAACTCGAGGGTACGTTCTTTACTAATATTTGGTTTCATAATTTGATTATACCTTTTTTTGGGTGTTTTGGCGCTATGGGCTACTTTTTGAGCTCGGGTTAGAGTGGGTGGGGGGGTTACAATTTATAAAACATCATGTAGTCGGATTTCGAGTTTATATTGCTATGTTATAATTTCCAGATTATTGCTGCCATCCCAGCTAATTCTGCTGCTCGGTTATCTATTTCATTAACACCCCAGGAATTGTATTTAAGTAGCGCATGTGTCATTTTCATATCAGTACCTAATTCATCATCAATTTTATTTCTTTCTTCATAATATTTCTTTTTATCTTCAAATTTGTTATTTGAGGCTTTACTGTTTGGCTTTCTTTCTAATAAGGTCAGATTCCCTATATTCATTATTTTTTCTTTAGCTTCATCGGTAGAAAGTATGGAGAAACCTGCCCAATTCTCAGCGTTATTCATTGTTTGAGGTGCGATATGTTCAATATGCACGTTGAATCTATTCTTAACCATTTTGCCTTGATTGCCCGACCCAAAGCCATCTATTTCCAACTTATCCAAAACATATTTTGTCTGATCACTTTGCTGGAATATACTAGTCTTGAATCCTGAAATAAATTCTTCATCATTTGGTGTATTCTTAATAAAAATATCTTTAATATAGCTCTTCCAGTCGGGTTGCTTGAATGAATCTAAGGCCAGAGAATTATATAGAGGGTCAATGATTGAGGTAGAGGACCCAACAATACTACGTCGTATCGAAAATACCTCTATCATTTTCATAAGATCAATCAAATCTTCAGCACGTTTTACTTCATTAAATGCTCGTAGCAAAAGCGTATAGCTGGTCGTGGCCTTAATTGCAGAAATGTTTTTAAGATGTTCATTAATATTTTCATTGCGTGACTCGTCGAATAAATCAATCTCAGCATTATTCAATTTACCATACAGTTCAGATTGCTTGCGAACATCAGTTATAAGTTGTTCTAATTTGCTTCCAGCATTATTTGCTAAATCTATAAAACGATCATAAAGTCGTTCTTTTGTTACTTTGCTTCTTGTTTCGTATAATGAAGTTGACATTATGTACTGTCGGAAAAATCTTACCTTATCTATCCCGTCAAGATTCTCAATTATTATTTCCCATGAATTTTTAATGACTTCAAAACTTTCGGGATGATGTGAGGATAGTTTAAAAAGATAGTTTTTAATTAGATCTACAGCTGATAAATCTAATCCGCGATCATTAAGTGTTTCAAATAATCGGTATGCCGACTTGTGACTATCTGTAATTATTGTCACAAAAGATAGTTTATATGCTATTTTATCGAGTAGTTTATCTAGCTCGATACCATCTAGAGTTGCTATTTTGTTTGAAAAATAATTGTGATTTTTCGCAATTACGGAATCTTTATTTGTTTGTTCCTTGTCTTCAATTAATTCATTATAGGCTGTTCTATCACCTTTCCCGAGGTCTAGTTTTATTCTTCTCCCTCGTTTAAGCATACTACTATATAAGTACTTTTCTAGAGTGTCAGCAGTTTCGTCATCCCCAAGCTCACGATATCTGTTGTGTAATACATCGATAAGCAGTGATAATGTTGCTATCCGCTGTTGTCCATCTACTACCTCTAGGATATTAAAGCCTCCTACTTTATGGGTGTCAGCAATAAGCACCAAAGCCCCTAAGAAACACGCATCATCATCTTCTATTTCAATAATGTCTGACCAAAAATCATCAAGTTGTGAAATTCCCCATGAATATGGCCGCTGGTAGTCAGGTACTGAGAATATATTGCTCCCACCGTGAAGCAGTTCACTCAGATTTTGCTCATCTACATCAATTTTCATAAAAACTCAACTCCTTAATAGATACTGTGCTATTTTGGTACTATTGTAGCATATTCTGTTAATTAGTTTCCGTAATCCTAGACTTATTAAATTACATGTAGAACTATTTACCATATGATACATCTTTGCCTAGTATTGCCATGGTTTCAGTCAAGGACGGGCTGGCTGGGGCTACTTTCTGGGCCCATGTTAGAGTGGGTTGGTCAATAAATCTATGAGGCCTATGCTTCGCCTTTTATGTATCCGCTTTTCATGTATTGCGTTCGTAGTTTGGGGCTGTAATTAGCCATGCCCATATGCACTGGTACATTTCGGGCTCGGTTCATAATACTGTCGTGGACATATGTGTTGTAGTGCCAGTAGCGATAGTTACCAATAAAGCCGTACCTTATGTCCGAGCTGTGATACTTGGTGTTCCAACCGTATTTGGTTATAAAGTCAGCTATGGCGTTAAACAAGTCAGTGTTCCATTCCATGACTATATATTCGTGCGGTGCTTTAGTGTCATAAGTTTTGGCATATTTCCACTGCTGCACGATGATCAATCCCACTAGATACTTCTCATGGTCTTCTTTGCTCATGTTAGTGTATGGTTGGACTGGCAATTTATCTCCTTATGTCTGACACCTACAAACTTAACCTAAAACCCAGTTTTAATAGCTACATTATACCTTTTTTTGGGTGCTAGGGGCTACTTTTTGGGTTCTGGTTAGAGTGGTTTGGTCAATCTTTTGATAATGGCTTTGCCCCCGTCACTAGCGGGGCTCAAACTTGCGCCTCTGGCCTCCCCTGTCGTATACGTGACAATACCGGCACCTTCCGCTATACCCCACGTTTTAACTTGGCGTGTAATTATCAGTATTGCTTTTTTATTCCTGACTTTATCTAGTACGGTTTCATTCACAAATTTTCTAGCCATATTTACAGACGGAAGTTCTGACAGCCACTTGTCGCGTTCGTGAAAACTAGCACTGTGATATGGGAATAGTTCGATGCTCGCAACTTTAGCTGCCATTAGCTTGGTAGCTTCAGCAAAAGAGGTTTTATTTATTTCTGCAACTGCGCCTATGTCACCATTTAATTTTTTATGCCACCACTGATATCCAGCTGTCCATGAAAATTTGGGATCTAAAAACATAAAGGGGTATTCTTTATCAATCTTTTGTTTTAGGTTATTTATTACGGCTTGCTTGTATTCCTTCACATTATATTCACCGTAATAGTCATTTGGGCTGAGCCCTGGGTTTAGCATTAGTATATATATTTCTGCATTACTGAGATCACCGCAATAGGGGTGTGGCAATAAGCCAAAATGCAAATCACTCAGACCTGTTTTGCCGAAATCTGCAGTGCTGATGTAGCGCGCCCAATCATAATCTTCGGTACGAGCTTTTTTACATTTAGGCCCATCAAAGTATTCAATATCTAAATCAAGTATGTATGGGGCATTAGTCGGTTTCCATTTACTCCACCCCTCTAATAAGTTACTATCGTTTTTCATATTCTAATTATACCTCTTTTTTGGTGCTAGAGGCTACTTTTTGGGCTTGGGTTAGAGTGGGTTGGGGGTTAGGTTGGTAGCCCGCCATTACTACGCATTGGTAAACAAGATTTTTTGGAAGGCAAAGAAGTGCTCACGGATTTTCTGAGCTCCACCAAGACGTTGAATTGCATCATCAATAGAATGGTACTTGAGGTTCAATAGTACGGGTAGCTTATCTTCATTTAGCTCGTCAGAGCCTCGTACTGCATATTTACTAAGTACAAAATCAAGAAATTCAACCTCTTTATCATCTAGGCCTTGATGTAGTAAGCTTATAGTTTTCTCAACCCTTTCTTGCCTAGTTATTAGTGGGGTAGTAAATGATATGTAAGCCAGCACATCAAACAAATCACTGTCTTCAGCATCTACTATTTTCTGCACAGCCTCTAGTTCTGCTATCCCGTAACCAAGTTCTGCAAGCCTAGATAACAAAGCTTTACGGGTCGTAGGATTAGCCCAGATAGTGCGAAGCTCAGTTTCACTTTTGAAAAATTCGGGCATACTTCCATAAAGGCTTTCAATGAATTGCTGAACGCTAACTGGCACGCCATTTGCATCATAAAAGTATGTTTCTGATGTATACAAAATCTCACGCTCTTTACCGTCCTTCAGTTTTATTCGTATTTTAGTTTTTGGTGGCTGTTTTTCACATATACAAGGGTACTGGCCACATGCCTGGCAAGTTTCTGGTGGCTTAGGTGGTTCAGGTGGCGTATTAACTGGCGGGTTGGTGTCGTCGATAGGCGGTCCATCCCAGCCCTCGTCTTTGAACTTACTACTTGCATCTACAAAATCATAAATCGTAAAGTACTCTTTGCCGTCATAAAGCCTAGTACCTCTACCAATAATTTGCTTGAATTCAATCATAGTCTTAATTGGACGCATCAAAACTATGTTGCGGATATTGCGAGCATCGACACCAGTAGAAAGTTTCTGTGAGGTAGTTAGTATAGTAGGTATTAGTTTTTCATTATCCTGAAACTCCCTTAAGAACTGTTCACCTCTATCTCCATCGTCAGCAGTAACTCTTACGCAATAGCTTGGGTTACCACTAGTTTTTATTTGGTTTATTAAATCACGCACAAGAAGTGCATGGGCTTGGTTAGCACAAAATACCAATGTTTTTTCATTCTGATTGATTTCATTCATAAACAATTGCACACGCTTTAACTCGCGTTCTTTAATAACAATCGTTCTATTAAAGTCATCTTCTGTATATGTTCGGCCTGCTTCAATTTCGCCTTCAATTACGTCGTCATCAGAGTCATATGTATATTCATCTAAGCCTGTTTTGAACTTGCGAACTTTAAATGGCGTTAAGAAGCCATCATTTATACCTTGCTTTAGTGAATATTCGTATAGGGGGTCGCCAAAATACCTGTAAGTATCAATATTATCTATACGCTTAGGTGTTGCCGTAAGACCAATCTGCACTGCTGAGGAAAAATGTGCCATAATCGCACGCCAGTTACCTTCATCGTTCGCCCCGCCACGATGGCACTCGTCTATAATCACAAGGTCAAAGAAGTCTGGTGGGTAATCACCAAAATAAGGGGTATCATTCGGACCACTCATAAAGGTTTGGAATATCGTAAAGAATATACTGCCATTAGTTGGCACAGAACCATGTTTACGAATATCTAGTGGCTTAATACGAACTAGTGCGTTTTCATCAAAACTACTAAATTCGTTAAACGCTTGGTCGGCTAATATATTGCGGTCAGCCAAAAATAAGATTCTCGGTCGTCTACTGCCGTCTTTACTAACATTCCAGCGTGCATTAAACAGCTTCCAGGCTATCTGAAAGGCTATGGCCGTTTTACCCGTACCCGTTGCTAGTGTAAGTAAAATACGTTTTTTATCGTTTGCGATAGCGTCTAACGCCTTATTTATGGCATTTTCTTGGTAATACCGCATTCCATAGTTACCACCCGCGGTGATGGCATTAAACTTGGCGTGCCAATCATTCTTGTCTTTACTAACCATTTTTAACAGCTCATCAGGAGTTGGGTATCTATCAACGTCAATTTCGTGGCCAGTAGCCATATTAACGTGATAAATCTGTTTGCCGTTCGTGCAATAGGTGTTTTCTATTTGTAGCGTTTGAGCATACGCTTTTGCCTGTGTTAGACCTTCTGTATGTGGGTCATCGGCTTTCTTGGCTTCAATTACCGCCACTTTTTGGTTGTTATACACCAATATGTAATCGGCAATTTCGGGCTTGGCACGTAAGCCACCAGCCATTATTCGGCCTTTTGTAATGTGGTGCTCTCGGAGCACCTTTGTGCCTTCAACCACACCCCAGCCAGCTTCTTTCAAAAGAGGGTCTATAAGTTCTGCTCTGGTTTCGGCTTCATTCATACCAGCACCTCCTTTGCTGTTTTAAGCTCACCGGCAAAAGCTTTTTGTAGAATGGATTTTTTTAGCTCCTCCAAATCATTTAGCTTTTGTTGGTAGATGGTTTCTATTTTTTTTGTTTCAGAATTGAGAGCATCTAATTTTTTGACGATCCTTTGTTGCTCGACTGGTGCTCCTACTGGTATAAGTACCTCTCTAATACTTTTTAGACTAACAGTTGGTTGAGTTACCCCAGATACCAATTTATCGAGTTGGTTTTTAAATGCCAGGCTGCTCAGATAGTAATAAAAGTAATAGGCGTTTAGTTGTGGGATAATAAATACAGTGTTTTGTCCAAGACAAAATGGCGTATTACTGTCAACCATAGCGGATACCCCGTATGATCCAACTCTGGAAAATACTATGTCTCCTATTTTCGATGTATATTTTTTTGAGAATTCTTCAAATGTTTTCTTGTCGACCTTTTTTGCATTTATGAGATTTAATTTCCCTGGCTTAATGTCTGTGACCCGTACCATTGGATATCCTTCTTCTGTATACTTTGGAGTTTGGTGCAGTGAGTCAACAAGTTTTGCTACTTCACCCACAGTCTTCAACTCTGTATCGCCTCCATTATCATCAAAAATCTCCATCAGATAGCTTTCGAAAAGTTCTTTGGCGTTTTGCAGGTTTTGCTCGGCATTGGCTATTGCATTGGCTATTGCCTCAAAAGCTTCATCTAGTATGGCTACAATGCGTCGTTGCTCGGGGAGTGGCATCCATAAAAACGGTTCATTCTTATAATCCTTGAAGTAGATATGCGGAATGGCGGCACCCATAACATATTTTTTGAAATCAACTGACATCAAAGAATAATTCAAGTAATCCAAATCAATATTCTCTTTCGGTAAAATGTATTGAAGTGTTCCTATTACAGATGTATAGGCATCCATTTTTGTAACTCTTCCAGCACCTGAACCATCTTTAACTATTGATAGATATGGTTTGTCCTGATGGTAAAAACTAACATTCTTGATCAAACCGCTTGCACCAAAAATTGGATAATCTCCTTCGTCATTCGCTAATTTATTTTGCGAAATATTTGAAGATGCGCTAACACATACATCACCAATTGTTTTTATTTCCCAATCTTGTTTCATATCAATTCCCGTATTGAACCTAATATTTCAGTAGTTTCTTTATCAAGAGCTTTGATTTCTTCAAGAATGTCTACCGGCTTTCGCAAAGGGGCTTCCTCTTTTGCGTTAGGATTTTTTACGCTCAAGTCAAAAGTAGCCTGATTGATGCCGTCAACTGCAACTGTCCATGATTTATCGCTGTTTCCTTTTGTCTTTTGCAACTCAATAAAGTCTGCCATGTCTTTGTCGTTTAGAGGATTCGTCTTGCCCATATTTCGGCCTGGGTCTAACTGGTAATACCAGATATTTTTGGTAGGTTCGCCTTTTTTAAAGAACAGAACTACCGTTTTAACACCAGCTCCTAAAAAAGTACCGCCTGGCATATCTAAAACAGTATGAAGATTACAGCTTTCTAAAAGTAGCTTACGCAGGCTGTTAGATGCGTTGCCGGTATTGCTCAAAAAGGTATTTTTAATAACTATTGCTCCACGACCACCAGCTTTAAGTGACTTTATAAAATGCTGTAAAAACAAATAGGCCGTTTCGGCTGCTTTTATAGGGAAGTTCTGTTGTATTTCGGCACGAATTTTACCCCCAAATGGTGGATTTGCTAGCACTACATCATATCGGTCTTTTTCTTGAATATCATTAATATTTTCAGCGAGTGTATCTACGTGCAAGAGATTGGGTGATTCTATACCATGCAAAATCATATTCATCGTACCTATAATGTAGGGGAGTGACTTTACCTCCTTACCATAGAATGTCTTTGTTTGGAGTGTTTCGAAATCTTTTGCAGTTATATCTTTAGATAACATATATTCAAAGGCTTCACACAAGAACCCTGCTGAGCCTACGGCACCGTCATAGACTGTTTCACCTACCTGTGGGCTGGTAACTTGAACCATAGCCCTAATAAGAGGCCTTGGAGTATAATATTGGCCCCCATTACGGCCAGCATTACCCATATTCTTAATTTTTGTCTCGTACAGGTGCGACATTTCGTGCTTGTCTTTGTTACTTCGGAATTTAAGCTTATCAGCTTCGTCTAGCACATTACGCAGTGTGTACCCGCTCTTTAGCTTATTATCTAGGCCTTCAAAAATAACGGTAATCTTTCGCTGTATCGTTTTACTTTCAGTGTCTAGTTCCAGCTTTTTGAAATACGGAAATAACTTTTGATTAACAAAGTCAATCAGGTCATCGCCCGTCATTGCTTTGTTGTGGTCAATCGTTCCATCGTTCTTTTTTGGGCAAGCCCAAGTACCCCATTGATAGTCTGGGCTAAGTATCGGCTGATATTCACGACCTTGTAGCGCTGCTTCGTCGGCTTTATTGTTTTCTAGTTCTGACAAGTACTTTAAGAATAGTATCCACGACGATTGTTCTGCATAATCCAGCTCGCCGTTACAACCTGCGTCTTTAAATAAGCTGTCGTCAATATTCTTAAAAGTAGTCTCAAACATCTATTGTCCTTTTTTGTAGCTTTTTAATATCACTCATCACCTATATTCTACACTTTAGGGCCGTCTGGTGCTAGGGGCAACGGCTCTACCATATTATGCCTTTGATAGTTCGGTATCTGTAATTTCACTAGACCTAGCATTTTGGAAACCAGCAAAACTATCAATAATGCTCCTTAATTCCATATAGTCCATGGTGTCTAATCTTCTGTACGAATTGGCCATATCGATTCTTTTGGCAATGTTGCCAATTTGATCCTTAGTTATGTCTTGGTTATCATATATGTATTCTAGTAAGGTAGCCCTTATTCTAGGGTGTCTTGTCGGTTCGCGTTCCATAATCTGTTGGTATATAACGGCCTTGCTGAATAATAACTTTGTGTATCTAAACCTGTCAGACTTATCTAGGTTTTCATAAAACTTAACGTCATCATCATCACCCTTTTCCCAAGGAGCTACTGTTGCCTGGGCGCCCCACCATAGCCTAGCAATACCATTTCTGACCATGCCCCTTTGTCCATAAAACCAGTGATCATTGATTGAAATTACCGATTTGTTCTTTATATCTTCAACTTTTACGCTTTCCTTGGTAATAGCAATAGGCCATCTTCCTATTAAATAGCTCCTAAACGGTACATGCGCCAAGTAAGACCATACCCTTTCGTCGCATGCGGCAGATTCATCGAGGCCTCCCAGGTATTCATAAACCTTAATGGCATTTTCGGCATCACTACTAGCTGAGGAGTTAAGGTTAGGGTACTGCTCAGACACCTCAACTCTAGTTTTGAGAATTCCATTTTCTTCAAATGTGACATTCTCCGCCAAATATCTTAGGACGGTCTCGTTGTCATTCTGGGTACTATCCTTTAACTGCTGAAGATAAGATGTTGAGAATATCTTCAATGGTACTTTATTATTCATTGTTATCATCTCCTCGACTTATTAGGGTTTTTATCGCACTCATATCTCTTTTGATAGGTAGACCTAAAAGTTCTTGTGCAGTCACAAATGGAAGTTCTATGTCCAGGTTTTTACTTTCAATCATCATTCGAAGCTTTACGGCCCACGATTGTTCGAAGTCATCGCTCTCGAAGTTTAGTCTCATAATCGCCTCTATTAATACTGGCAGTACTATAGGTGCATGAACTAATGCACCATCTTTATGCTTATTTGCATAGCCAAAATCTTCGTATTGAGCTTTAGGTACTCTAATCTTTATCACACCACCATCAAAGTCTACGGAATATGCACCGTCATCATTCCCGCTGACAATTATTTTAATAAACGAAGAAACTGGTGACTTAAGTGGGTCAAAATATTTGTCGACTATGAACCAAGATTTACCGCCATCTGCCAAGATATCGCCATTTTCGATATCCAGTGGCCCAAAGTCTATATCCATGTGCACACCACCTGGATCGTATGCGTCAATATCCTTCGCCGCAACTATATATCCAACTAGATCGACCCTGTCTCTAAGATGATAAGCTTTTACTTTTATAGTAAATTTACCATCGGAAGATTGTGAACTCTGTTTATATAGGGTCTTTTTGCAGCTTACGTTTACACAGAAGACTGTGGCTCCATCCTCTAATAGTTGCTTTAGAGTTGGGTGTCGTAAACTGAAATCAACTACGATTACAACTTCGTCCTGATCTATCTCCGGGCTAACTGTATATTCAAATAAACCCTCAACATCATCGTTGTTACCTAGCACCGGGTATGGGTATGTTTTATTACTATTCGCCATAATTCTCTACTCCAACAGAATATCGCCCACCATCTATTAATTTAAGTGTAATCAGTTCTGGCACTCCCTTACGTAGTTGCAAGCCTTTTATCATACTACCCTCAATCTTTAGTTCATCACCATGTCGGTTTTTTGCATACTTTAGATTAGTCTCGTAGTGTCCAATTTCACCATAAGCCACAATCATCAGGTCGCCTGAGGTGTCCTCCTCGGGTAGAATGTTTAGGACGTACTCTCGTCCGGCTCCTCGGCTTACCTCTCTAGATCTCGTCACGATTGAAGAAGTAAGGATTCGTTTTATATCTGATCCGTCATCCTCCTCTACCCCATTCCCGCTACCTGGTTTTGGCTTCTTGCCACCCCCCAGTGGCTTCGATGGCTTGTCTCCAGGCTTCACTGGCTTCACAATGCTAACCGGAGGCTTCGATATAATCGGCTTATTTACATCTTTCTTGAGCAGCTTAGTCCTGTCTTCAAGTAGGTCGTCGTTTTCATCTTCAGATTCAAAATCTCCCACTTCATCATCAGGTAGATAATCGCCCAAGCCCTCGATTTCTAGAGTATCGGCTGTATCGACTGAACTAATTTCATCAATCTTCTCTTTTATCCATGAATTTAGCTCGTTTAATATTTTATAGCCATAGTTTTTGTCTTTAGGCTCCATTGTTGATGGATCCCACAGCCTAGCTCTCCAGTCCTCGTGCGCTGGTGGCTCAAGGTTGCGAAGCAAAGAATCGCCCACAGGGTCGTTACAAATAAACAAACCAGCATAGGCTTCAGGAGAGCCAAATCTTTTTGACTTAACTATCATCATTGGGCTACGCGCCATTTGTACCTGTCCCGGATATAACTCATCCTTCTTTACGTACAAACTGCAATTACCGATTATTGGTAGATTTGTTGGAAACTTGTAATCGTAATCAGTCAGTGCTTGATAATATGGTTGCGAATCGCCACTGCCTGAGGCATATTCAAGCATCAAGTCGGAAATTGTGTCGGAGTTTACGGTAATTTCTCCAGCTGAGTCGATTATTTCAACGATCAAGTTGTTGAAGTGGATAGCTGGATAGAAATTATTAAGTACTGCTTTAAGGATACTTGCTTTCCAGTTCTCTTCGGCTTTATAGCCAACTATAGTGATGTTTGAGCCGGCACCAGAACTACTATCTCTCCTGAATTTCTCTGGCATATCATCATAATTGGTAAGTTCATCTACACGACGCTTGTCTTCATTGTAAGTTCCATAAAAGCCTACATTCTGTCTTTTCTCATTATGGGAGTCCTCGAACGTCGTCAAGCGTGCTGCGCCTAATAGCTTATATTCATTATCAATATTGAAGGTGCTATAAAATACTGTACGTAAGCTAGACATAGTGAAGGGTGCAGATTTTCCAATACCAAAAGCTCCGCCCGAAGTATCGGATTTGTTACTAACGCCCTGGGCAATCGTTAAGCTATAAAATGTGCTTTTTTCTCTTTGGTCGTAATTGCCCTGAAGGCCCTTCGTGTTATAGTCGCAAATTCTAAGACATGGTATGGGTCCCTGTATAACCCTTAGGGCTTCATCATAAAATTTATTCGCTTTTATGTCTAAGTCGTAATATATCTTAGCTTTTCCGAGAATATCTTCCAATTTTTGTACACCCGGTAATTCAGTTTTGTCTATATCAAACTTTACGAATCTAACCATCACGGGCTTGCTTGGATCTTCTTTTGCGTCGAGTGAATTTTGAATAGCCTCTCTCGCAAGTGCCTTGTCCATCCCACTTGTAAAGGTTGCTATACCGGCCTCGTTAATACCGTACTCCGCGCCACCTCCAGTTAATGGAAAATTCCAATCTGCCATTAGATTCTCCTAATTCTTTTACTATCTTTATGCTCTAGGATCAACAGTGCCTTAAAGTAGGTTGGAAAAATCATCTTTTACCTCCAAGACTCCGCCCGTTTTACTTATACCTACTGCAGGGATCTTAACTTTCTCCACATCAAGACTTTCAACGGCTACGTCTAGACAATCAATGACTTTCCCTATCTCTGATATGTCAAAACTAGCACCACCACACTTCCCGCTGTAGCTTTTATAGTCATAGAGCTTGCCGATTACTATTCGAGGTGCGTCCTTGAACACATGGTAGTATACCTGGATAGCATTTTTCCCATCATCTAGAGGTAGCCGTAACAACTCTGTAAATTCTTGCCCTGAAACACCTCTTTTTTCTACATCTCTCAGTACGTTTGCTATTCGGACCCATTCTTCCCTGGTCGCATTCAGCCCTTTTCTTGTAAAAGTTGGCTTATGTTCCTTGTTGCCGTATAAAAATTGCCTTATCGCGCCATATTTCTTCCCGGCAAATTCTCCGATAAATATAGCAACACAATTGGTGCTTGTAACTTGGATGATTCCTATAGGCTCCGCTATAGTGCCAAGTTGCATCTGCAGAGCTTCCAGTGCCAATTTATGGTTATCAGCTTGATCATCTTTATTGATTTTTACATAGTTTAGCTTATACATAAGATATTTTCTCTATTACTCCATAATAAGACTATTTTATAGATTTATCACTTTTTTAGTTTTTCTATTAAATTGTAATTTCACAGCTCTGAGCTCGCCTTCAATAAATGAGAATATATGCTTGATCTCTTCGTCGGTGTAGTCGTAGTTATTGCGGTTACTTAGGTTTCCGATCAGCTCTATGTCTTTTAGTGTACGGTCACCACGAAGTTTTGCAAGGCGACGAAATCTATTGTTTTTGCTTTCATTCATGAATACATGGTACTACATAGCAGAATTATATTCAACATACGCACTATAATATAGCCTATAGGCTACGGTATGAGTTTTTAGTACATATGTACTAAACTAGGTAGCGTAATGTAGTTCGATGCCGTTTACCACTAATTATATAGCTATAACAGCTCGCTGATGCACCTATTCGATTCCAAACGATCCGTATTAGTGCCATACATAATAGGAGTATTTATAGCTACACTTTTCGTATACATTCGTGTATTATATCAGTATGAGCACAAAAAAACAGACAGAAGTATACGACTACATTCACAAATACCATCAGGATAACGGTGGCTACCCTACTATGGTACAAATTGGGCATGAACTGGGGCTCAAGTCGTCGTCTACTGTGTGGCAACATGTGCATAAGCTGATTGAGCAAGGAAAATTACATAAGGATGGTTTGTATGCCGGCTATTCGCTAGCAGATGCAACGATAAGCAACACCCAAGTGCCAGTTATTGGCTATATTGCGGCCGGCCAGCCGATAGAAGCCATAGAACTATCAGATCAACAGGAAATAGCGGTAGCTGACTTACCGAAATATGGTGAATTTTATGCCCTAAAAGTTAAGGGAGACAGCATGATAGATGATGGTATTTATGATGGCGATACCGTTATTATAAAAAAACAAACGTCGGCCCAGAACGGTCAAACAGTTGTAGCAATTATTGATGATAACCAGGCAACACTTAAAAAAATATACCGAGAAAAAGCTGGCTTTAGATTACAACCCGAAAACCAGTCTATGTTGCCAATTTATAGAGATGAGGTGGAAGTACGTGGCATTGTGTGGGCTGTGCACAGAAACAAATATCAGGAAGACAGTAACAGCGCATATATAACAACAAGGAAATGGAAAACTCTTGATCTTTTCGCAGGCGTTGGGGGTATACGATTAGGTTTTGAAAAGGCAGGCTTCACCACGGTGTTTGCAAATGATTTTGAGGCTAATTGCAAACATACCTATGATTTAAATTTTAGAAATTCAAAGCTCGTTGTTGAGGATATTACTAATATCAGCCTAGAGGATTTACCAGAATTTGATTTTTTACTAGCTGGTTTTCCATGTCAGGCCTTCTCAATTGCAGGCCATCGTCATGGCTTTGACGACCAAAAGGGGCGAGGAAATTTATTCTTTGACATCGCTCGCATAATCAAGGCCAGAAAACCCGTGGGTTTTCTACTCGAAAATGTAAAAAACCTGAGAACCCACGACGGAGGTAACACATTTAAAGTTATCGAACAAACGCTCAATGGCCTCGGTTATCACATCAAGCCAAAAGTACTAAATTCAATGGCATATGGTAACGTACCTCAAAACCGCGAAAGGATTTACATAGTTGGCTTTAGAGATAAAGCTAAGATTGAGAACTTCGAATTTCCAGAGCCCATAGAACTAACGAAAACCGTAAAATCAATCTTGCAGAAAAATGTTGAAGAAAAATACTACTATGACGGTAAGCCCTTGTATGAAAAGCTCAAAGACGATATTAACGAAGAAAATCAAGTATACCAGTGGCGACGTAAGTACGTTAGGCAGAATAAGAAAGGTGTATCCCCTACCTTAACAGCGAATATGGGTATGGGCGGGCATAATGTACCAATAATTTTCGACGGTAAGCGTATTAGGAAATTAACTCCGCGTGAGTGCTTTCGTCTTCAGGGCTTTCCAGATAGCTACAAACTACCAAATATTGCCGACTCATCTCTTTACAAGCAAGCTGGTAATTCAGTATCTACAACTGTGCTTGAAAGAATTGCTAATCAAATTGCCAAAGTCCTGTAGCAGAAACATTCCTAGATAATGTTTATTCTTATAGAGTTAATCCTGTCAAGTTGCTTACGCAGAAATTCTTCATTTAGCTCTTCATCATATAGCCGAATATGATTTTGTTGGAAATTAGTTTCAAACAATACTGCAAGATTATCATCCACCCAGTTTTTTGGCCTAAGCCTCAATTCTAGTCGTTTTTTCGCTTTATATATCTTTGCTTTTCCGTATTTTTCATCAATAAAGTTATCCAGAAAAACAGACTTTTTAGTTGTATTGCCAACCAAAACATTGACTATGCTTGATATTTCAACGCTACACCCAACTAGATAGAAATTGAAACCTGCCCTCAGAATAAAAATGTACATGATGTCTTTAACCCCGTTTTGCTCACGCTTTACTAGTGCAATTTTATCGGCAAAAATACCAAGCCAAGCATTTTTGATTGTTTCATATTGTTTGTTACTAAATAAGCTGTCTAGGTCAACACCCACACCTTCGAACTTTTGACCCAGCGAAGCCTCGCCTGACTCAGCGTTAGTGAGTTCGCCTGTACTATTTATTTTTGCATTGAGCATTTTAATGTCTGCGGCCCAGCCATCTTCTTCGTTATATATGTCGACTGGGTAAGACCCAGCTCCGATGGGCTTAACATCGAGGGCCTGCACGAACCACTGTTCGATATGTTCTTTTGGGACCTGAACAGCACGTTCATTCTGTTCTGGTAACAGCTCTGGTTGTGAGAATAGGCTCTTTTTTATAAAGTATCTGATGACTTCCTGGGCTTTAGGGTCTAGAAGTTTTAGTAATACTTTTTTTGGTATGGGCGTTAGGACGTACATAGGTTTTACTTACTGCTTTCTAAAATCTTCTCTACAACTCTTTTTTGTAGCTTTTTAATATCACTCATCCCCTATATTCTACACTTCAGGCGCCTGTGGCGCTAGGGGGCGAGTCTATGTCGAGTCCTTTCTGCGTTTATTCTTTCGGATTCTGCTTGCGCTGTTGACTTTTTTAGCTCTGTTTTGCTATATTTGAAGCATCACCAATGGAAGATGTCCCCTGTAAGGTTCCATCCTTATGGGGGTTCTTCTTTTTATTGGGTTTGTACGCTAGCTTGGTGTTATTTCAATTTTTTTCTAAGCTCGTTTTCTGTTAAAAAGTTATTTTTATTCACTACCGGGCGGCGGATTTCTTTTTCTAATTCTTTCCTGGCGACGCCGGCAACCTTTCCACCTCGTTTGGCGTCCTGCTTGAGTTTTGGCACTCCTTTGGAATCTTCTATCTTATGAATTTCAGTAGTGGAGCGCTCGCCCAGCATAGTAAAAATCAACTCAAAGTCGTCCATATGATCTCGGAGGTTTTGACGTTCAAGGCCTTTCAATTTTTTATACTCACTGGGTGTTACGCCAAAAGTCGCCTTGGAAATTTCTGCTGTCAAAATCTCATATTCCTTTTGCTCCCTGGCGCCTCGTTTTTGCCACTCGCCGGTGAGTTCTTCACGAATAGCGATACCGCGCATCCGCTTTTCAATCCAATCTTCCGAATAGCCTTTGAGCTTATAGAGCATTCTCGTCCGCTTTGTTGCCAATTCTGGATTTTCTATCTCCTGCACTCGCTCGTAGCCGACTTTTGCCAGCCAGCGCTTGAACGGCTCGGCTTTGGGCGATGGAATAGATTGAATGATGCGAAAAATTCCCTCTGTATCGGCACAGTCGGTTGCGCGCATTTTGCCATCAGGAGCCAGCATTTTCAACTGTCGACAAATTGTCGATAGTTCAATTCCATCCTCACCATTAACCCGAACCTTCATTCTGTACCAGTAATCATTAGCATTTGTGCTGTCGGTCAGCACCTCAATCACGTCCACAACCGAAAACCACCATTCATTTTGATACAGTGTTTTTCTGATTTTTTTGCCTTTGAATAAAGCGATTTTTGTGGTTTCCATCATGATTTAATATCACTCATACCCTATATTCTACACTTCAGGGGCGTGTGGTGCTAGAGGCACCAAACCTACGCTTTTATGGTGCTTTTGACGACTACATCTTGTATATGTTGTGATATTCTGCTATAATTGGCACATCCAATGGTTGACCATCAACTGTCGGGCTATTACATCCAAGAGCGCCCCTCTTAATCGAGGGGCGTTTTTTTGGCTATTTTTCACGACGCCTTACTTCTCCGCGCCAAATATTATCAAAAATTGTCAGGACATCTGTATAGCCATCTGCACCAGTCCGAAGTTCCGTAGAGACATTATTTCGTGAAGAATATATAAATACTTTTTTGCCTTTATTGCGGACAAACCTTACAAGGGCAAGAAAGTCGGAGTCGCCACTGAACAGTATTGCTTCGTCATAGTTTTTAACCTGGTTAACCACATCGATAGCCATTTCAACATCCATATTGCCCTTTTCTTCAACGACTAGCCCTGCGTCAGTTTCCACTTTGATTTGTTTAAGGGGCTTTTTGCGAACAACAAATTTGAGAGCCTTCTCTAGATAAACATAAAACCTAAATTTACCATCAACGCTATATTCGCGGGTTTTCTGCTCCGGATAAGCGTCGTAGTAGTAAACTTTAATTTCTGATGCCACATGCTTTGACTTAAGAAAAGCTTTAAGCTTTGCAAGATCGAAAAGTTGACCTTTCGCCTTTTGTACTGCCCATAGGTTAGAGGCATCGATAAATACGAATACTTTCTTACTCACGATCTATCTCCAAACGGCGAGGCTATGCCGAGTCCATTCGTTGAGTTGTTTTTGGGTTAGTGTCATCCCCTATATTCTACACTTCAGGGGCGTAAGGTGCAAAGGTGTATATAAGTAAAAAGCCCCATACTTTTGACAATCAAAAGTATGGGGCTAAGGTTATCGGTGCTATGTCAAGCTACGCACACTTGATGCAATAGGTCAGTATTATGTTACTGAGCTACTGTGTCCTTTGCGACGCTTGCGCGCAATAGCGCTAATAACGGCAGTAAGGACACTGATTGCCAGAGCTACCCAAAGCTCCACTGGTCCGATACCACCCAATAGTACGATGATCGCCATCAAAAGCACATACACGATGAGTCCATCGATCAAGCCACGCCGCATTAGTACCACCCCCAGTTGTAGCGGAACGTACCATTACCGTGAGCGCGAATCCATGTCCACGGATATGATGTACCCCCACAGAGAATCCATACGCAGTTGGTAATCGTGGCATTACGGCGGGCATAGAAACCAGAGTGTTGCACTCCAGTAAAGTACGCATACCACCATGATGCCCAGCCCTGTGAAGCCGGACCTGTGTACTGGTGCGCTCCGTCATTGTGCGTCATGCCTTGTGCGACACGTTGATTAACGACGGTGGCATACCCCCAGCACCAGCTGAGCCATTGGTTCCAGCGATAGGCCGTGAACCCGAGGAGAGTCCTCGCGGTGATCCAAACGTGAACCCTGCGGCAGCCTGTCGGTGTCGGGCTACCACCTGTGTAGGCCTCAGCCGACACGATGCCTGACGGGCTATTGCTCACAACGGTCGTGGTCGGGCCAACGGGTACGAAGTTCGAATCCGTCGGTGTCGATTTGACGGACACCGTGTAGATGTACTGCGGTGCGGTCGGCGTTGTTTCGGTGGTCACGGCTGATGCGGGTTGTACCCACACAGTCGAGCTCACCAGTGCCGAGAGCACCAACAGCATGATGCTGTTGCGCTTTTTCATTGTATTGCTCCTTAGTTTAGGCCTCCCAGCCCGCTCCAGAGCACTTTTTTACAACGGTTATTGATTGTTAAGTTACCTGCCGGCAATAATAACACTTTATTTAGATTTTAGCAAGTAGCTTTTAATTAACAACTTTAATGCCTTGCCATCACAGCATGATAAAAAAGCCATTGATGGGCGATTTTCTTTGGCTAAACAGTATCTTCGAGATAATGATAGAGCTTATTTTTAAAGTGGACATACAGCTGAGGGGACTACAGGCTTATTGCCCCGGGCTCGCTGGCGTCCAAGCTTATACTAAAAATCATCATCACCGGCTCGTCTAATGAATCAAGGGGTAGTTGGTCCCTCGACTCGTCAAGGGTGCCATCCCCATCATCAATATATAGCATGGCAGAGAGCGTCTCGCCATCCGTGGTTGCGCGAGAAAGAGTAATTGGCGTGAGATTTTTTGTCTCTCCTGCCGGAAGCACACCACTTGTGCCTAAAATCTTCCTGGGCTGGCCGTCATTAACTTCATAAATTACCACAAATCCTGGCTTCACAAGGCGCACGACCGCAACTGAGACGGTTCGTGATGGGGGTTGCTCCGCGACATAGATTGCATTTTGACCGACAATAAGGGCTGACGAGTCGCCAGTAGAACTAGGTCTGGTGCTACCATCTCGGAAGAAGAATGTAATGCCTAGAGCGATCGTAATAAGCAAAAGAATTAGAAGTATTTTGATGTTTACCCTGTTAGAAATTTGTGTAGTCATAGTTAATTTACATTTCACATCCGTTAGTTAAATGTTAAAGTTTCTAACGGGGTTAATAGGTTTGTTCATCTTAAGAATATATAAAGTTTGGATAGTTAACTACAGCTTGGTGCGGGGTAGTTGAATCGTTCTCTTAATCTAAGTAAGGTCATCATTTAGCCCATATAACGAAGGTCAAAATCTCCTCACCTCTTCCAAGATCGCGTTTATAGACCGAGGTTTTGCCATTGCTGTCTTTCTGGATGGATTTACCCCAGCTGGTAACATCGGCTCCAGTAACGGTCTGGCCACTGCCGAGGACTTTCTGACCAAGCGTCGTGATGGTATCGAGGTGGGCATAGATCGTCTGAAGTTGATCGTAATCGTGCGTATTCGGGTTTAAGTTCGGTGGCGGACCACTCGGATTATTTGTGTAGTCCTGGCATGTGCCAAGATTTGCGTTGCTAAAGTTTACATCTTGGTGGTCAAGCCCGAGGGTGTGACCGATTTCCTGGCACATCACTAAGCTCCGCCAGGCTGGCGTGTTGTATTTGGCGGTGTTAAAGTAGGTGTCATTCACCCTAACCGTACCCTGGGTAATATGCTTTCCGCTTATCCAGATTGAAGCCACGCCTAACCAGCCGTTATTGCCGTAGGCGCTGTTACATACCTCGACGCGGCCGCTCTTGGGCTGGCAGTTTCTAGGATTTGAACTGCCCGTCCCCACCGTGGTGTCCAAAACGACTGACTTGGTCCAGTCGGCAGAAGCTGTCCTAAGATAGGAATCCCAGGCCGTTCCAACATTATCACCGAGCCTCACGGTGAACGGATTAGTGGTGCGTGCCCAGTGGTAACCACCCCAGGAGTGCCCGGCATAAGCGACCAGGGCAAAGGCGAAGGCACCAGACACAACCAAGGAAATCACAATAATCAGTGTTTTACGATGCAATATCAAACCCTTAATATGTTTAGTACGAGCTTTGCTTTTCTTAGGAATACTCATGATAATTAATTATAACACATAAATCAATGTAAGTTATGCTTTTTTATTTATTATTATATTTTTTATGGCGATATGGGCTACTTCTTGGGGCTCGAGCCAGTCTAGTGCCGTTTTTAGGAAATAGTGGCTCGTGATCAAAATATAGATTTCCCTCTGAGACTTGCCTAAATAGAAATGCCCACGATTATCGTGGGCATTAAATTTACTAGGGTGCGCTTGATATAGATACTGGCCTGGATGCATCAAAAGATGCTTTGAGCTCCCAATAAGGAATATGGTATTTTTCTGCAAAACTAAGGACTACAGCGCTCTCATTACTAAGAGCAAAACGATTGCCATGCTCGTCAATAAATACCATTGCATCATACTGCATAAAAAACACATCCCAGCGCTGAACATCACGCTCAATAATGAATTTCATGCTTGTGCCTCCTAGATGTGAACTAGAACAGTACACTACTATAGCGCAAGAGCTTAAAATAGTCAATGCAATGACGCTCTTATCCCTTTTGGACCTCTATAATGGGGCTGCTCAATATTGACTCTTTGACTCCTCTGCAGCCTCACTTGCTGCTTCGGCTTTTTCTTCTGCATCTACTCTTGCCTCTTCAGCAGCAGCAAGCTCTTCCTCGGCTGTATCTGCTGCCGTATCAAGATTGTCAGCCTGAATCCTTAACTCCTTAGCTTGATATCTTAGATCGTCCGGTTTTTCATATGCCATATTTTCCTCCTAAATTACATTAAGTTATATTATTCTTTTATTATACCACTAACTACCAAGATTTATGGCATAAACTGTAGCTTGATGGCTAGCATAGACCTAAGCTGGGGTAAGTAAAATATCGTATAAGACTGTCATGTCAGGAACAGTCATAAGCCACGAGTAGGTGTATATAAGGATTGTGAATAATTACAAATTTTGGTATAATCTGCGCAAACAAATCGTACCTACCACTAGCAGAAAGGGGTAAAACTCCATGTATAAACATCAGAGGTCACTACCAGACACCCACACAAAACGGCTAGCATTCGTTAGGGTCATCATAGCTGACGCCCTAAATAAAGAAGCTCAGCGATTCATAAAGAGCTTCGCAAAGGCAATTTACCCCTGGTTTATAGAGCTTCGTGCAGCGCGTGAAGCACTACTGCTTGGGGATAGCAAAGAGCTTGAGTTCCGCGAGCAAGCCAGCGGTGAGCAATCTGCTTTTATTCTTACCGAGTGGCACAACAGAACGGACCCTCAAAAGGTTCGATCCCTAGGTCATCTTGTGGCACTCTTTGCTTCAAAAAATTCTGGCGAGGAACTAACTCAGATTCTTGCCGAAATTGCTAGTGAACGGCTGGTGAGCCAAGATTGCTGTTGCCAGCCCGCATAACTAGCCAAGGGGGCAAAGTGTACCATTGTTATTAGGGGCCAGGTGTGACTATTTCATACCTGGCCCTTTTAAATTACAAGTGAAAGCCCCACCCCTTGTAAAATAAGGGGTGGGGCTAGGGTGCCCTTATGAAGGCTGGAAAATAAGCGGCCTGACTCCGTGATAGAAGCCATCATAGCTTGATACGGAGGTCTTGACCTCGAACAGCTGAGCCAGAAATTGCCCCACACAGCAAGTGAAATTCCCGTAGGCATCTTCCTCGTCAAGGAAGCTACAGCCATTGTGGGGCTCGTAAGCTATCGAGCATACCTCCTCTGACTTTATGCCATATTTCGGCAGTAGCACTTCGCGGA
>JBCLLN010000010.1:0-26553 GCA_039738635.1 Candidatus Saccharimonadia bacterium
GGCAAGCTACCGCCTAGCTGTGTGGTAGCCATATTGTACCAATTAATGAAATCAGCATAGCTTTAGCTCAACCCCCTGACAAATTGTCGGGGGGGTTTATTTTGATAGATAGTTATGAATAAAACTAGCTAGCCTAGCCAAGCTCAAATAAATGGCTTTAGTAAGCTATACACTCCTAGTATTGCAAAAAATATCGAGGTGATTATATGGCCATACTTTTTCATGCCCTCCGAGAGCTTGGCAAGAATTTGCTTACCATGCCTGCCCGCTACAAGCACGACTAAAATAGGTACAAATATTGGAGCTAGCGATGAGAAGATTGAAGCCAAAAGATATGCGTTTTTGCTTGTTCCAGCTATGTTATGGCCTCTTATTTCTACAGCAATTTCAAATAGCATCGCAATAGTTGTGAAATTGGTAATCATTAGTAGTACGCCAAGCACAATATAGCCTAATGGCCCGTGTTTTTTGCCCTTGCTGTCATCCTGGTGGTTCTGGGGCCCTTTATGATATATGCCGTATGCCAAAAATAACAACAGCAAGCCAATGATAACATGTGGTAATAAGTCCTTATTGGGTGAGGGGGTGGGCTGAATGGTGGTTGAGTAGAAAATAACAAAGCTAACGATCGTTACGGCTACGGCGGCGCCAAGTAAGAACATCATGCTCTTCTTTATCGGGTCCTTTGGCAGAGTTAAAATATATAATGTCATTATTAATACAACCGGACTAACGCTAGCCCCTATAATAAATGGCCCAATAGCCAGCAAGTCACTCATCATTGCCTCCTTAGTGTTTAAGTTTAATTACTAATATCCCGAGCCTTAAATAATGTATAGCCAAGGCCGTAAACAGCTACCATGCTCCCAATAAGCACTGCTAAATCTGTGACATTAATGCCATTTATTACAGTCTGGGCATGGGCGTAATAGTAGTTCCAGGTTATGAACTCAAAGCCTTTCATCCAGGATACACTTTGGGAGAAAGTATATACTATCAGCATTATAGCAATAGTAGCGATGGTAATGCCAATTGTTAGGCTTTTACGCCCAGTTGCAGCACCAACGGCGAGCGAGAATGCTCCCAGTAGTGATGTATAAACCCAAAGCATCATTGTGGCCTGCAGTAGTCTTATAGGGTCCATGCTCTCAGAAATTAAGCCTAAGCCAACCCAAACAGCAATTAGCCCTACAATATTCACTATCGCAAATATAATCATACCTGCAGCTAGTTTTTGGCTGTAAAAACGCATTTTTGATACTCTAGTTGCTAGCGTCGTTTCAAGAGTGCCTCGCTGTTCCTCGCCGGCAATGGCATTTACTCCATACCCTATTGCCATAATCCACAGTAGCATTGTGGCATTATTAAAATATAGCTGGCTGGATAAATACTTGCTAACGGTGCTAAAATCTAGCGACCCCGTAAAAGCCTGCAATGATACTGGCAGGCTTCGATATTGCTCCTGAAGAGCTGAGTTCTTACCAAACTCAACAAACAGTACAACTACAAATAGGTTAAGGGCAAATATCCCAAGGCTCCAGGCTAGTATCATCGCTCGATTGTCATACAGTGTCTTAGATATAATAGAGTTAAACACGACCCATAGCCTCCTTGCCATACATCTTAAAAAACACATCCTCGAGGCTCAAATCGCGTGTACTAAAGGATTTTACATTCTGTTTGCTCATAGCCTTAATAAAGTTATCCACAGGCCCTGCAATCCGACAATGAATCGCATTGCCGTTTATTACGACCTCTCTTACTCCCCTCACTCCATTAAGCATAATTTTGCTAGCTGGGGCATCTAGCACGACATCAAACTCATGAATTGACTTCTCGTAGAGCTTCTGAAGAGTTAAGGATTCCAATATCCGCCCTTTATTTATAAACCCCACCATATCGCACATTTGTTCTACCTCGGCTAAAAAATGAGAGCTAATAAAAGCAGTTCTTCCAGATAGCTGATGCTCAGCCACCATAGCCACGAATTCTTGCCCAATAATAGGATCCAGCCCAGCTGTTGGCTCATCTAGTATTAAAAGTTCGGGCTGATGCTGAAAAGCTGATATCAGGCCAATCTTCTGCTTATTGCCTCGGCTTAATTTACCAATCTTTTGGTTTAGGTCAGCCTTTAATCTTTTGGAAAGCTTGTTGATGCTACGAGGGTTAAGTTGCCGCTGCAAATTGCCCATATATGCCAGGTATTGTCGGCCTGTTAGATTGTAATAATATTCCAACTCACCAGTTAAATAGCCGACCTTGGAGTGAATCTGGGCGGTTTGTTCCTGGCTATCTAGCCCCAGCACATTTGCGATGCCTTTAGTGGGGGCAATAAAGTTCATAAGCGTTCTAATGGTAGTGGTTTTGCCTGCCCCATTAGGGCCCAGAAAGCCATAAACACTACCCACAGGAACTACTAACTCGATTCCACGGATAGCCCAATGCTTGCCATACTGCTTGCTTAATCCTAGGGTCTCGATAGCACTTATCATAGCCTCTATAATACCCCCTGGGTAATTACATTGCTAGTAAGTGGGCTCCTGAAATAGGGATTGCCCCTCTCGTATCATAAATAACTATGGAAAGGGGCGTAAATATGGCGTATCACATTTTAATTCCTGACAAAATTATTAGAGAGTGTATAATAATGGATGGAACACTATAGTCTATTCGAACTATCAGAGCTGTAATAAGTTGCTTAACTTTTTTTAGCACTGTGCGGTGGAAGCGGACAAGGTTCTTATTGTAGTTCAAACTCTGCCAGGGAGAAGACAATGACAAGCAAATGCACTTGTCAAACCTGCGGAAAACAGTTCAGATCACAGCTAAGCGACAGCCCAACATGTTATGAATGTGCTTACACACTGCTCATCGCCAACAGGGCACCAGAGCAGGGCGACATCATCACCGCCATTCTCAATTCAGGCGAGATGTCTGACGAAGATGCTCTATCACTTCAGGAAGGCTTTGACACACTTGGTCACTCGGGCACAGAAGGCACTAGGACCCACATGGATGTGGAAATCGACAAGGAAGGCACCGTATAGGTTGCCTCTGGAAACGAAATAATGACGCTTAGTCATCCATAATCGCTACCACTTAGGTGGCGATTTTTTTGTTTTAAAACCACTTTTTTAGCATAAGGCTCGACCTTGAAATTTGAATATTAGGCGAAGGCATTACAAAACTATATTACACAAAATAACACTTATCAAGGTCGAACCTTGAAATTTTGAAATTTAAGTGTTATTTCTATTTATGCTAATTGCTATAAATGTGCTTTAGGAATATTGCTAAATTAATGATGACTTAACATACTGACGCACAAAAGTATTGCTTTTTCAGCATTTTATGGTAATATTTGTGATGACCTAGGGCATATCCCTTTGTTAGCACCGTCACATTCAACAATACGGCTGGAGGTCGTATGTCTGTAACCGAAACCAAACCGCCCCAAGGGGCATTGCTACAGCTCAAGACGGAACAGCGTCCTGAAGGAGAAGTCGACGCCACCATTCCGGTGCGTTGGTGCATCCAACCGGCGCTGATCGAAGAGCTCAAGCAGCGCGGCTTCAAGAAGCCGGAGTTGCTACTCATCGTGCGAACCGCTCTGCGGATCACGCACAGTGAGGACTACACCGAGGTCATCTGGACCGACACCTCGCGTGTCATCCTCCCTCTGGACCAAGAGTTGCAGTACATCAGCTTCATGCGCCCTGGTGCAAACCAGGTCGTGGCCTACATCCTCGACATGAGCAAAGCCAAGAAGCCGTTCTTCGAGCATGTATTGGCGGGCGGTAAGGGCGACTACAACGTCTCGTCATTGGCATGGGAAGATGGAACATTCCCCTCGAACCTTGAGGGGGTGCCTGTCATGGATGTGTCATCAACACTAGATGTAGAGGTGCCGGCCGAGATGTTCGCACCGCCTGACGCGGAGTGGGCAAAGACGCTGGTTAACCGGTTCTTCTTCACCAAGCCCCTCAATCAGTGCCATTTCAAATGGCGTCTGATGGGAAGTGTAGCTTGGCTTCCCTTCTTCATGTTCTTCGGAACACTGTTCAAGATCGGAAGCTTCGTGGTGGCCTCTTTCTGCGGCCTCCGGATGCACAAGACCGGGATTGCGAGCCTTTGGCACCCGTTCTCGGGTCAGTGGGCTGCCATCTGGACCGACTCGGAAGAGTCATCCATTTGGTTCCACAAGAAAAAGAAGAATGACCAGCGGCACTCCCGTCGGCGAGAGTTTCCGGCTCCGACGATTATGCTCAACCCGTTTACACTGCTAAGCCTGCCGGCTATTGTCTTCGCGATCGGACAGCTCACGGAGCAAGTCGGTCAGGGCGAGCAGGAGCACACGGTGAAGCTGATTAGCTGGGGCTGGTGGCAGACGGTCTTGATCGTCGATGGCCTCTTGCTCGGGTTGGTGACCCTAATCTTGGCCATTAACGGGATTGGCTTCGGCCTCTTGGCCTTGCGCGACAAGCTCACCGACAATCCGGTTCAGCGAGCCAAGCGCGATGAGAAGTTCAAGAAGAAGCAGAGCAAGGAAGATGCTCGCCAGCGCACAACGCAGGAAGCCATCTTGCACGAGCTGGAAAGCATGGTTTGCGGACCGATGAACAGTGGGGTCTCTATCGAGGCCTTGCGCGAGGACAAGCAGACCATGCGCTTGCGTATCTCCCGCTACAAGAGTCGGCACTGCCGGCCTTACGCTCGCTCGTCCTAGACGAGTTAAACGCGGCACAGGAGAAAGCCGTGTAACAAAAACTCCTACGGTGGGAGGGTTAACCCCCTCCCACCGGGTAAGTTCCATAAATGCATGTTTATGCTGATGAGTCCAAAAGGACGAAAACTTACTCATAAGTTTCATCCTGACCCCTTTTCTCCTTATTTTGATTATGCTAAAATTAGGGCATGATGTTTAGAGACAGAACTGAAGCCGGCCTTAGGCTGGCCAAGAAGCTTGCAAAATACAAAAATCAAAATCCGGTGATTTATGCCCTGCCTCGCGGGGGAGTCGTCTTGGGCGCAGAAATAGCGCGGGCACTCGGGGCGCCGCTTGATTTGATTATCACCCGAAAAATCGGACACCAATTCAGCCCGGAATATGCCATTGGAGCAGTAGCGGAAGATGGGCAGACCATTTTCAACGAAGCTGAAAAAGAGCAGGCCGATCCCAAATGGCTTGAAGAAAAAATCAAGGCTGAACAGCTGGAAGCAAAAAGGCGTAGAGAAAAATATCTTCGGGGCATGGCGCCGATTGATGCCATAAGAAGAACAGCCATATTGGTGGATGACGGCATCGCCACTGGGCTTTCTATACTACTGGCAATCGAAGAGCTTAGACATCAGAAGCCGGAAAAAATAATTGTGGCGGTGCCAGTCGTGCCACTTGATACGGCGGAAAAAATAAAAATGAAAGTTGATGAACTGGTCGCGCTTGAAATACCAGAAAATTATCTCGGCGCAGTCGGATCATATTATGAAAATTTTCCGCAAGTTGAAGATAGCGAAGTTATAAAAATTTTAAAAACTTAAAATATGGAAGATCTTAACTCTATTGCCAAAAAAATAAATCAGTTTACAAGCCAGCGCGAGGATGAACTAGCGGAGTTTGATTTGATTATTGGTGTTAGCCGGGGTGGCTTGATCCCGGCGACGATTATTGCGACAAAATTAGATAAATTGCTCCTTGCCACTTATATTGATCAAGAAAATAATGTTTATCTCGATAAACCGGAATGGGTCAAAGGCAAAAAAGTGCTTTTGGTTGATGATATTTGTCGAAGCGGATTGACTCTTTCAAAAATCAAAAATCATATTGAATCAGCTCGTCCAAAGTTAATCAAAACTTACACTGTATTTTGTTTGACGAAATCTGCCCTTCAACCGGACTTTACAACATTAATTGAAGAAGACCTTAAATTACCTTGAGATTAAAAAGCGCTCATGCTTTGCAGATTACGCGCACCTTCTCAAAGAATGAGAAAATGGTGACAGTCACCATTTAATGTAATATGATAAAAGAATCAAATTGATAATTAATTAAGATTAGGGGGTAAAAAATATGAAATCTAAGAAAAAACTAATTACTATTGGAGCAATATCGTTAGCAGCAGTTGTGCTTTTTGTCGGAACAGTCGGAACAGTAAGTGCTTCTAGGCACTCGAATCCTTTTGATAGCGTGTGGGTAGCGATTAGAGATTTGCAAAGGCAGATTACTAATATCCAACTTATTCCGGGACCAGCCGGACAGCGGGGAGAAACGGGACCAGCCGGATCGCAGGGAGAAACGGGTCTCACAGGTAACACAGGTGCCATAGGTTTCACAGGTGCCACAGGTCTCACTGGTCTCACAGGTGCCGATGGTGCTCTAGGTGGCATCGGGCCAATTGGGCTGCAAGGAGAAACGGGGCTGACTGGAGCAATAGGTCCGCAAGGTACTACCGGCACGACCGGACAGCAGGGAGCAACGGGTCCAGCCGGGACAGGAAGCGGGATAGATAAAAGCCGGATATATATAGCTTACTCCCCAATCGGGGACATCGCCATCGGAGGTAGCTTAACAGTAGTAGCTAATTGTCGTGACTCAAATGATGTTGTACTTTCTGGCGGATATATGGTCACTCATACAATTATCCCATCATTCAATTACCCCCAAGCGACTAACGAAATTGCCGGATGGACCGTTTCGGCATATTCGACTGCAATGGCTGGGAATGTCCAAGCCACCGCAGCGTGCCTTACCGTTGACTAGTTCGAGCGCAGCAACAGCCTAGTCTCAAGTTCCACAGGGCCCCTCGCGATAATACCAATTGGGGGCCCTTCACTTTTAGTTTAAAAAAATCTTATATATTCTCCGTGTTAATATCATAAAAAAAGACCTCTCCGCAGAAAAGGCTCTTTTGGTGATCCCAGCGGGAATCGAACCCGCATTGCCAGATTGAGAATCTGGTGTCCTAACCGTTAGACGATGGGACCAACAGGTAACTCTTATGATACTACCAGGCTTCAGTTGAACCAACGGAAGCACTATATGTTATAATTGTTTTATGGAAGCACCAAACCAGTCAGAACCACATGGCAGTAACTCCGCCGAGTTTACTCAGAAAGATAATTATCTAGAGCGGGATGCGTCAACCTGGGGAATGGTTATCTCGAGGTTAGATCAACGGTTCGTGTCTACCGCTGAGACTGTGCCTCCCGAAGGTACAGAACAAAAATACATTTTTCCAGTCCTGTTGGATGATGACAGGATGACCTTCGAAACCCTAAAAGGATTAGGATACGATATTCACTTCGTTATGGACGTAATGCCAGAGGAGTCTGATAAAAAGAGCTTCCAAGGTATCGTGGCAGTATATATGTCCGAAAAAGAATATACTAAGTGCGGAAAACTATATGGAATTTTAAACCCAGATAGTACCGATAACGAAAAAGATGACCCTGTCTCTATCGAAGCACTTCGTATGTTTTATAAATACCGTGAAAAGTCTAGCGAGGATGATAAAATCCATACAATAACACCGGCCCATGATGCCATCGTCAAGATGTGGCATATCATGGGTATGCTTCACCCTACAGACTTACAGAAGTTCGTCGCCGATATGGAATCAATAAAAGATACAGAAAACCCAATGATAACCACCGAACATTTCAAACTAGACGAATGGCGTATAACAATGACATCTATATTAAACCAAAAAGTACAAGCCTCGCGTTATGATGAAGAACCGGCTTGGATGCAAGAGGGATTTCAAGAAGCTTATAACAAGGCAAGGTCTTTGGGCTTGACTGCCTATACGCTTGAGGATATCTACGGAATGATCCATCTGGCGGTTAGCGAGGTACTGAAAGAATTTCCAGAGCTTCGGCCGACACCTAAAGGTGACAAAACAGAAGATTAAATACTAACTAAGAAAGATCTCAGGATCTTTCGGGTTCCAAATTTTATTTTGGTTTTTAAATATGGTGATCCCAGCGGGAATCGAACCCGCATTGCCAGATTGAGAATCTGGTGTCCTAACCGTTAGACGATGGGACCAACAGATAGCTATTATAGTATTTTTAGCTCTATATTGCTAGCCTAGGTTCCTCAAACAGCCATTATTGCCACTATGGCGCCGGCTTAATATTTGGGGTATGATTAGGACGAACAGGGTTAAAGTGAAGAGGTTGACATGTAGAGTATATATTCGTATGATGTTCGTATGTACTAGCATGCTCAGCAATCTTTGGGGGGGTAAAAAGTAAAACAACAATGGGTGTGGTAAAAAAAACACCTTGACCGTACAAATAAGCATGTATATAGTGTAGCATAAGCGCTTTAGTACACTATATATAGATATAAACAGTAACAAGGAGGGTGAAAATGGGTTTAGCTAAGATAAAAAAACGCAATGGCCAGGTGGTTGATTTTGATAGAACCAGGATAGAGATTGCAATTGGTAAGGCTGGCCAAACTGCTGCCCATGACATCAGTAATGAAGAAATTATTACTATAGTTAGCGCCGTAATTGCTAATGCTGAGCTATTATTTGTAGATGCCACCCCAGATGTTGAGACAATTCAAGATTTAGTCGAGCAAGAGCTAATGAAGGCCGGCAAGCACAAGGTGGTGCGTAGCTACATAGTATATCGTGATACCCACCAGGCAATCAGAGAGGCTGAGTCAGCTAGGTCGGCCGAAAAGCTAGAGCAGAGCAACCTCAAGGTCACTATGAAAGATGGTACCCTACAAAATTTCAGCTATGCCAGGCTTATTATGGATTTACTAGAGGGGGCTGGTGATATCGCCGAGGCCATTGACCTTGACGCCATCGCCCAAAGCGTAAAGGGTAGCATTTATGATGGTATCACCTACGACGAGTTAGAAGATAGTATGATTATGGCCGCTAAAGCCCAGATCGAGCAAGACCCCCTCTACTCCCAGCTAGCCTCGAGGCTACTACTAAGAAAGATATATAAGGAAGTCCTGGCGGAGGGCTACAAGAGTAACCTTGCCGTCTCCTACGCTGGCACATTTGGGGAATTTATTAAGTCTGCCATAAGCGATGGAAGGCTCGATAAGCGTCTGTTGGGCTTTAATTTGGAGCTGCTGGGTAGCCACATTAAGCCAGAACGCGATAAGCTACTAGACTATATGGGGCTAGATATGCTCCACGATCGCTATTTCATGCAATCCCAGGGCCGAGGGCATAGGCTCGAGGTTCCTCAAACCTTCTGGATGCGAATAGCTATGGGCCTAGCATTATCCGAGAAAAAAGACCAGGATAAGTGGGCTATGGAGTTCTATGATATGCTCTCTACTCTCCGCTATGTTCCATCCACCCCTACTCTCTTTCACTCAGGTACCGCCAAGCCCCAGCTTAGCTCGTGCTTTTTAAATACTGTTGAGGATGATTTAAAGCACATTTTTAAGGTCTATCTAGATAATGCCCTAATGAGCAAATATTCCGGGGGTATCGCCACAGATTGGACGAATATCCGTGGAACAGGCTCACTTATTAAGGCCGTCAATATTCCTTCCCAGGGTGTAATTCCCTTTTTAAAGATTATGAACGATACTACAGTAGCCATTAGCCGTTCTGGTAAACGCAAGGGTGCTACCTGTGCCTACCTTGAAACCTGGCATTTGGATATTGAAGATTTCCTAGAGCTTCGTAAGAACACTGGCGACGAGCGCCGGCGGACTCATGATATGAATACCGCCAACTGGGTACCGGACTTATTTATGCAAAGAGTCACCGACAACGAGCAGTGGACGCTCTTTAGCTCCGAGGAAACCCCCGATCTCCACCATCTCTACGGAAAAGCCTTTAAGAAACGCTATGAGGAGTACGAGCAAATGGCTGATGAGGGCAAAATTAAATTATTTAGGCGAATTCCTGCCACTCAGCTCTGGCGTAAGATGCTGACGATGTTATTTGAAACAGGCCACCCCTGGATAACCTTCAAGGACGCTTGTAATGTCCGTAACCCCCAGGATCATGTTGGTGTTATTCATAACTCAAATCTTTGCACCGAAATTACCCTCAATAACTCCGCCGAAGAAACGGCCGTCTGCAACCTCGGCTCAATTAATATGACAATGCACATCACCAAGGGCAAACTTGATAAGTCGTTACTAGAGGAAACCACCCAGCTGGCCATGCGGATGCTCGATAATGTCATTGATACTTGCTACTACACCACCAAGGAATGTGAGGTTTCAAATCTCAAACACCGGCCAGTGGGGCTGGGCATAATGGGCTTCCAAGATGCCCTCTATCTACTTGATATTAATTTTGACTCCCCTAGGGCAGTGGAGTTTGCCGACGAATCAATGGAAATTATAAGCTACCATGCCATTATGAGCTCTAGTAATCTCGCCAAGCAGCGCGGCGCGTATAAGAGTTTCAAAGGCTCAAAATGGGATCGCGGAATATTCCCGGCCGACACTATTGATTTACTAGAGAGCGAGCGTGGGAGCAAAATTGACCTCAAGCGCGGTGGCAAGCTAGACTGGAAGCCAGTAAGAGCTCATGTCAAAAAGTATGGCATGCGCAACTCCAATACGATGGCTATCGCACCAACCGCCTCAATTGCCAATATCGTTGGTTGTTACCCCTGCATTGAGCCCATTTATAAAAACCTCTATGTCAAATCAAACATGAGTGGTGATTTTACGGTAATTAATAGCTACCTAATTGCTGATCTTAAGGCGCTAGGGATGTGGAATGAAACTATGGTCAAAAAAATTAAATTTAATGATGGGTCCATCCAAAAGATTACTGAGATACCCCAAAAACTCCGCAACAAGTATAAGGAAGTCTTTGAGATAAACCCACTGACCTTAGTCAAGATCACCGCCCAGCGTGGCAAGTGGATTGACCAAAGCCAAAGCTTTAATATATTCGTCCACGGAGTTAGTGGCAAACAGCTCAGTGAGATTTATATGGCTGTCTGGAACCAAGGCCTCAAGACCACCTACTATATGCGTAGCTTAGCAATTTCCCAAATAGAAAAATCCACCGTGGATACTGCAGAATTTGGCAGTACTCATAAGCGTGCAGTCGCCAGCACCATCGCTAGTAATGCCCCCGAACCAACCACTAAAATAAAAGGGGCGGGTGATGTCAATTAATAAATCCACCGTCCGACCTAATGTCAATAAGCGCCGAATCATTAATGGCGAGGATGCCGATGTAATTCAATTACACCCCATGAAGCATAATTTTGCCTGGGACGCCTACTTGGCTGGAAATGCCAATCACTGGTTGCCCACAGAAATAGCCATGCAAGACGATATTGAGCTCTGGAAATCCGATAGACTCACCAACGATGAGCGAACGGCATTTGAGACTGCGCTGGGGTTTTTTACCACTGCTGACTCAATTGCTGCCAATAATATCGTGCTGGCTCTATACAAGCATATTTCAAGCCCAGAGTGCCGTATGTATTTACTTCGGCAGTCCTACGAGGAGGCCATTCACACTCACGCCTACCAATACATTGTTGAGAGCCTGGGGCTAGACGGAGGCAAAATTTTTAATATGTACCGCGAGAATGACGCCCATTTTAGTAAGGCCAAATTTATATTGGGCTTTAATGAGGGCATATTTGAGGATAGCTTCCATACTGGTACATTTGAGAATGACCAGAAGTTTTTAGAAAACCTCTGCGTTTTTGCGCTCATTCTAGAGGGCATCTTCTTTTATTCTAGTTTTGCTGTGATATTTGGCTTCCAGCGTCAGAACAAGCTAGTGGGGAGCTCCGAGCAAATCCAATACATCATGCGCGATGAATCCCAGCATCTTAATTTTGGTATTAATATGATAAACACCATCAAGGAAGAACAGCCCGAGCTCTGGACCGATGAATTCCAGCTTAGGATGATTGACTTAATTAAGCAAGCTACTACCTTGGAGTACACCTACGCCCGGGAAGTTTTCCCGCGCGGGATATTTGGTATGAACGCCGAGGGGTTCAAGCAGTATATTGAACATATATCTGATAGGCGCCTAGTAGCTGTTGGCCTTCCCAAACAGTACCACACCAAGAATCCGTTCCCGTGGATGAGCGAGGCCGCGGACCTATCCAAAGAAAAGAACTTTTTTGAGACTCGCGTTACCGAGTACCAGACCGGTGGAACTCTGGACTGGACCTAGGCTAATTATTATTGCCCTAAGTACTGCGCTATTTTAGCCTTAACTGTATTCACTGTTGCAATGTCTGGCTCCATTACATAAAGTAGCATTGAGCCCATACTATAGGTTGGCTTGGTTGCGCCAGCCCCATCGACACTAATAGACTCAACCTGCCAGCTACCAAGCGAATTGAGCTGTTGCTTAATTAATGCCGATACATCGCCCTCGCTAGCATTGGTTTGAAAAGTACCAATCAGGGATTTTAATATATTTTGGTAGTTAAGTAGGGTATCGACATTAGTAGATTTTGCGATGATTGCCTCTATTACTTTTTGTTGGTTCCTACCGCGCTGTCTATCGCCATCTTCAAAAGCATACCTATTACGCGAAAACTCCAAGGCTTGGGCTCCATTAAGCGAATTTTGCCCCTTATAGAATCTGTATTTGCCAGAGGTAAAGTCATAATCGGAGCTTACCTCTACCCCACCGATGGTATCAACAATATTAAGTAGTGAGGTAAAATTGATGCGAAGGTAGTAGTCAATACTAATGCCATACAGATCTTCAAGTGTAGATTTGGACATATTTATTCCATACACCCCAGCATGTGTTAGTTTGTCGCGGACTCCGCTGGTGCCGTGGAGTTGTACATAATAATCGCGAGGGGTATTAACCAGTAATATCTTTTTGGTTTTTGGGTTAACTACGGCAATGATATTCACATCACTTCGTGACGTGGTACCAACTTCGCCATAACTATCAATCCCGCTAATATAGAGTGCAAATGGTTTGCTAATATCTACCTTACTAGGCTTAGTATCGTTTTTGACCCTAACCTTGAAGGTAGCAAGCACATGCACGCTCTCATAAAACACACTGGCGTTTTCCTGTAACATTGGCATATATGAGCTACGCAGTACATCGGTGCTGACATCATTTTTAGTTAGGGCGCTAGTAAGGCTGGCGATATCATCCTTGGGTGTAGGCGTGGCGCTGGAGAGTGTTTTTACTTCAGTTATCACAGCGTTGGTATTGATGTCGCCATCTAGGTGGCCGATGCTAGTGTTGTTTTTATTGAGCTCTACGCCATTACCTTTTTTGGCTATGATACTATACTCCTCGTAGCTATATTGCCCGCTTTGCAAACCAGCCAAAAAGTTCGATGCAGCGCTGCCTAGCATAGCTACCTGCAAACTGGCAGTTATTACTATAAGGCTTGCCATAATAAGCGCCAGCTTTTGAAATAGCGTCTTGCCCATACATTTGTAATTAGCAAATACCACAGCAACGGCAACACAGCCAGTGGCAACTAGTATTAGGGCCATATACTTGGTGGGGATAATATTCGCTTTTAGTGCAAAATAGACGGCCATTAAGTAGCTCATTGCCACAGCGCCAGCTAGCAACTTGCTGGCCCACATTGTGAAGTTGCGATTAGGCCTAGGGCGCTTAGCAGCTTTGCGCTTTGTTCTGGTTATAGTCTTGCGCTTTGTGTTATTTACGGCCTTGAGCTTATTGGTTGGTTTAGTATTCTTTCCCATAAGTTAGCTACTTTAACACATTCGTGTCATTATTACTACTCTTTTTGCGCTTATGCATGGCATATAACACGGCAATGCCAGCTAGGCCGGCCAGTGTATCAATAATTATATCTCGTGGCTCACCGCTCCGGCCGGCCACGAATAGCTGATGTAGTTCATCCGTAATGGAATATAGCAATACAAAAAGCGTGCTATAAACGATAGTCTTGCGCTGGCCTAGCTTATAGTCTAATAGCACATTACAAGCCAGCAGGCCAAGTACAAAGTACAAGAATATATGCGCCGACTTGCGTACCAAAAAGGTCAGCGAATCCTTGACGATACTTGGCGCTACGGGTGCTATGGCCTCTACTATCTTAGTACTCAGCGCAGAAGATTCGATGGCTACTTGGTTAGAGAATAGAAAAATGAACACCATCCATATTGCCACTAGAGAGTACTTAATGTATCGGTTCATGCTGATTTTTTCCTTCGGTATATTTTATCAATGCCACCCTTTATAAGCGAATAGTAATACTTAAATTCTGGGTTATTCCTAAACAAAATTAGCAATATTATATTAGGTATAGTCAGGCACAGTACAACATTAAAAGCTAACTGCGTAAAGTTACCATCAAAGCTAACAAGCCTAGATATTCCAAATGTTACTGTTGCTATAATTACGGCTAGAGCAAAATATTTACCGAGTTGTTTATAGTATGCGCCATAGCTTTCATTGAATATTCTTTTATACACAAACTTTGGGTAGCTATAAATGTGCAATATCATTGTGCTACAAATAGTAGCCATAAATACACCTGCCAGACCAAATATTTGCAGTAGTATTAAACCAAGCACTATATTAACTACCGATTCTACAATAGGTACATATCTATCCTCGTGAAATATACCTGCTGCCTCTTTAAAACTTTCAGCTGGCCCACGAACTAATGTGAGATACAGGTTTACGCTTAGTGCAAACAACACACCTATAGCTAGTAAATACTGTTCGCCTATCCAGACAGTAATAAAACTATTCATAACTACCAAAAACCCTGTAAATGCCAAGCAGCTGACCCAGAAGTTAGCAAACCGTATTTTTTTATATACTTCGTATGATTTATTTGTATCATTACTATGTAGCAAATTACCAACACTGGCTGTAATGGCTTGCATAGCCTGACTTAATATCATGCCAATGGCAGCAAACACGAGTAAGTAGTTAGAATATAAACCAACGGTAGCAACACCAAAAAAGATAGAAATTATAATACTATCCGTGCCCAAAACTACATAGGTACCAATATTATGGAATGATAAGCCTTTTATCTTTTTAAACAAATCCTTTTTAGTTACTTCGTCAACAGGAGCCACATTTTTAGCTTTAAGATAGGGATATATTTTGTTAGATATTAAAGTTAGCACAATATTTTCTGCCAAACGCATAATAATTTTTATTGCTAGATACAAATAGAAGTTTTTTGTGGTTAGCAGTACTGCTATCTGAAGGCTGTTAATCAGTACAATATAGCCAATATGGACTAGGCTGATTATGTAATTTTTTTGATCTGCATATAGCACTGAGCGTTTATAAATTAGTAGGTAGGAGCAGATTATGTCTATTAAAAATAATAAGTAAATTACATTAATATTTTCAGCAATGTTTACTTTGCCTACTATTAAACCTAAAAACGGAATAACGCAAATACCTAATAAAAACACTACTAGGGCAATTATTCTGTAGCTTTTTTTAAAGAACCCTACAAGCGACTTAATCCGCTCAGTGTCGCTGCTTGCTAAAGCCTTGTATAGGTAAAAATAGACGGCAGCACCGAGGCCTAGTTCTGCTAGGCCAAGCATGGAAACTATATTGGTGAACAAGCCGTTAACACCCAAATACTCAATTCCGAGTGTATTTACGAATACTTTTTGTGAGATTAAGCCAATTACTATACTAATTACACTCAGCCACAAAGACATGTTCATGTTTTTAATTGAATTTGAAGTACGCATAGCTTAACTAATAATCCGCTTTATAAGACGCCACACAAGCGATTTTATTTTGAAAGAATAAACCATTGTTCTAGTTCCTAGAAAGGCTATCAGTGCACGTTGGCGCATAGAACCCCTCGCCTTGCGATTAAACAATACACTTCCCCTGTACTTACTAATTACTTGCAGTAGAGCTTTCCGCTCGTTCTTATACAGGCGGCTGTTCAGCGGCGTCTTCATTACAATATAAATTGCTTCAGCAAAGAGCCTATACTGAGCAGCTAAGGTAAGTGTAGGGTGGTTATTGCTAACGAACTCTAGCTGCTCCTTGGCGATATCTAGACCGTCCATACTGCTATCATTAAAGTCCGACTGGGTGGTGCTACCTCTTCGTTTGTAGTAGTAATACTTGGGTATAGTATTAAGCACGACCTTATCGGTCTTTGAAAATAATCTGTAGACTATTGCTAGATCTTCACATACTTTGCCTAGAGGGAAGCGTATATCTGGGCTGAAAAGTCGCCGCTTGTATAGCTTCATGCACGCGCTTGTCGTAACACTTTTTTCATACAGTAGCTGCTCTAATGCGTCATTATTAGAAAGTACCGACTGTTCGTTATCCGCAGACTTGTACGCTCCAACACCTGCATCTTCGCCATAGTATACCACGTAACCGTGGGTAGTGATATCTGCATCGTGGTACAATAGTGATTCGCGAAGGTATTCTATTGCGTCCACTGCTATGAAATCATCGCTATCTACAAAGTATATGTATTCACCTTTTGTCATCTCAAGACCCGCATTGCGAGCATCCGATTGTCCGCCATTCTTCTTATGTAAGACCCTTACCCTTTTATCAGTCTTAGCGTAGTAGTCGCAAATATCACCAGATCGATCTGTCGATCCGTCATCAACGAGAATTATGTCAAGATAAATGAAGGTTTGCTTTAAGACGCTATCTATACAGCGCTTGAGATATTTATCTACGTTATACACCGGTATAATTACAGACACTATTTCAGTACTCTCCTTTTTATTTTGCACTACTGTCTCTCCAGTGAATCTATATAGAGTCTCTCTATATCTTTGACGCCTATCGCCATATTATACGGGCTCTGCTCTAAGGTTTTTCGTGCGTCGAACCTTGACAGGTCCATTGAACCCAGTTTCGAGGCCCAGGCTTTAGCACCTTTTGTAAGTGGGTAGAACTCAACTCCACTAGTTAGTTTTACGGACTCCGGAACTGTGTTGCTCGCCAGGGACTTAAGCCCATTCGCCTGGGCTTCAATAAGGACCATGCCTAGCCCCTCGTGGAGAGATGGGAATATGAATAAGTCCATAGCACTATACAAGACACCAACGTCACCTCTGCTACCTAGGAATTTCACTCTTTCTGATATTTTATATTTTTTAGCGTACTGCTCATTTTCAGCTTTTTGGTCGCCCTCACCAACTAAGAGCAAGTAGGCGTCGGGAACTAACTTTAGGTACTGTTCGAAAACTTCAATTATAAATTTTTGATTTTTTACTGGAACCATGCGTCCTATGTGCCCTATCACTGTAGCGCTATCTGGAATATTATAGCTTCTTCTAATCTTGTTGCGACTATCTTTTGAGAATTGGAAGCTATCAAGAACAATCCCGTTATGAATTACACTAAATGGCTTGTCGCTAAATAATGCTTTACCAGCCTCCTCTTCACAGGCTACACGGTCCGTACTTAGTAGACTTATGGTTGCTCTGGAAAGGAGAATATAAACCCTCTTAACCAGACTCGAGTTGGCACCCAGCTTGGTCGCATGAGAATGAGTGATTCTTGATACCACTCCTGTTTGCTTGGCTGCTATCAGTGAAAACATTGAAATATACGGCGTATGAACATGAACTATGTCTATATTCTCATCATTAATAATGCGACGGATGTTTTTTATATGCCTTATGAAGCCTGCATATTTCGGGTGAGTGGTACGTATAATTTTTGCACCCAGTGATACTACTTCATCTTCATAATCGAACGACTCATTGCCGTAGCAAAGGAAAACAAACTGAATTTCATCTTTATTGATGTTTCGCAATACGTTCATAAGGAAGGTTTCGGCACCACCACGGTCCAGGGATCCAATAACATGGAGTACTATCTTCGTCATATACTAATCCCTATCCATTTCTACGATGAATTTATTACGATACGCCCGAGTCAAGCCGACAGGCAGTAGGCCGGCTACTATACTCTTCCCGATACGAAAATACTCTAAAGGGCCTGCCCCAAGTTTAGGATAGTAGTGTAATCTCGCTGTTATTTCACCTTTACGATGCCTTATTGTACGCTTTCCATAATCGTTGCGGTTCACTCTGTACCTCAATAGGGTATCACCAACAACATACATTTTTGATCCGTTCAGCAATAATTCACACCATAGCGCAAGGTCTTCAGCGCGCTTATAATTTGGATACCCTCCAACTTGTAGTACTGCGTCTCTAAGCATAATAACGCTAGGGTGTACCAGTGGTTCCCCACGCATAATTGACTTCGCTGTTTTCTCTCCTGCAGTGCCCAATACTGCTGTGTCCCCCTGTTCAGAAAACTCCACAACTCTGCTACCAACGACTGAATATTCAGGATTATTACGTATGAAGTCATACAGTACTTCGATACGGCTCGGCAGTGCTATATCATCGGTATCCATTCTAACTATGTACACCCCTTTTGCCTGTCGCAGCCCTTTATTTAGAGAGTATATAAATCCCCGATTTTTCTTGTTATCAATAATACGTATGCGATTGTCTTTGTACGACTCTACGAATTTTCCAACTTTGCTCTTTCCGCTATCATCAATAATGATGAACTCAAAATCTGTAAATGTCTGGCTCAGAATGCTGTGTATTGCTTCGCGCAGGTACTCTGGCTTTGTATCATACTCAGACATAATTACAGAAATATTAATTTTTTTCATTTTGCAACCCCTATAGTCGTTCTTGCCGTATATGCGCTCCCCATTAAGAAAAATATCCAGAATAATGACTGTCTTTGGTTCAATAAAGTAAAGCTCTCGGCAATCAGGGCGGCATATGGTATTAATAATACCGGTTGGCTCGTTTTAATTTTTTTGTATAGCCAGCTAGCCAAAACCATAAAAGGGATTATGCCATAATAAAACAGAATACTTGGAAAGGTTGCATGAATCTCGTTAACACTTGATGATATCGGGAATCTGCTATAGGCTCCTTCACCAGCTCCATATAGCACATACTCTGGGTAGTGTAGAATCTTGTCATAACCCCGCTCCTCCACTAGCGTAACATCTGCCTCTCCGCTAGCGCGCTCTGATTTTTGTAGAACCCTTCCCGCCACAGGATTACTATGCGCCATAGTAATTAAGCTGTTATAGCTATATTGGATTGTAGGCATAGGGACTAAAATCCAAACTAATATAGTGCCCATCATAATGCTTGTTAGCAAATATAGGGTTGGTCTTATTAGCCTTCCTCTCGTACTCAAATTATATATAAAGTAAATTAGATACACAGAGATAAACCCGACAATACCTAGTATCATCCCTGTAGATCCAGATGAAATAATTAAAGCTATGGTGAGAGCCAAGTAACCAATACTTATTGGCTTATCCTTATTTATTATATTAATCATAAATATAAATAGGAAACTAATAAATACATAAAAAGCAAACTGGTTAGGGTCATTAAATGTGCCCATGTACCTACTGGCATCATAAAATCTACCTACGCCTAGTATATAAACAATTAGCTGTATCAGAAGATTAAACTTAAATACACTTCTGATAATTTTAGCAAAATACTTATCTTTAAAGAAATATGCAAACGATATAATCGCCATTAGATTAAATATATAATATAATGATGAAAATATGAATTTAAGCTCACCGACAACCATAAAATACACGGAATTTATTATTAAGGTAAGGGCGAAGAACAGGACAACCTCTTTATTGTCATTTATAGATTTTGATATGCTTTTTTTTATACTAGGGTTAATCCTGGAATATATAATGTATGAAGCAAAAGCAAGTATTAAAAACACATCTGCCGGCTGAATATTGCCTGAACTAAAAAAATAGTATGGCTTCAATAGCAGGTAGGCTAGCAATAGCCTCTCTACGATTTTCACGGCTTCGCCTGTTTATATATATCAGATAATTGTTCTAGGGTATTTACTAATAGGTATTTCTTAGCCTCATTCTTGTTATTCCTAGCAAACTTCCTATAGAGTCCTTTATCGTTAATAAGTTCCGTGATTCTTTCTTCAAATACTATATCGTCATTAAGCATTAATAAAAATCCATTTAAATTATCCATTAAAAGATCCCTATTCCCCCTGCAATCTGTAGCTACAACTGGCAAGCCAGCATACATAGCCTCTAATATGTTTACTGGCAGACCTTCCTGAGCAGAGGTTGATACGGCTAAGTCTGACACTTTGAGTAACTGATGTATGTCCTTCCGGAAACCTAAATAATGAATATTTTTGCTTAGCCCTAGCTTCACGATGTACTTTTGTAGCGTGCCACCCAGGCTATCAGATCCTGGCAGTAATAAGTGGATTTTAGAGTTTTGCTCGATAAGACTTTTTAGTAAATCAATTAGCCATTGCTGGCGCTTGCGCTTAGATAATTCTGCTGCGTAGATGAGCACGAAGTCAGTATCCTTGAGCCCTAAAGACTTGCGCAGTTCGGACTTTTCTTTTTGAGTCATCTTGAATTTAAATTTATTTTCGTCTATACCTACGCCAGGTACGTATTCAACGCTGGTTTTGAATTGCTTCTTGGCTCGATGGTAATCTTCATGATTGATTGTAATGAGCGTATCAGTGTAACGGGCTAGAATGCGTTCTACTGGGTAGAATATGAGCCAGTTCTGCAGAGGCGCACCCTTGTAAAAATGAAAGCCATGGGCAGTATATATAACTCTGGTCTTATGTTGCTTGCGAGTTTTTAATGCAGCTAGCCGTGTAACCACACTTCCCATTGGTGTATGTGTATGTATTATCTTGAATGATTCCTTGTCGATTATTGTTTTTAGTTTATTAATAGCTTTTATATTATTGAACCTAAAAGGGCTTCTCTCAAAAGGAACAGTGTGCTTAATATCGCAGTGTTCTATTTTGGCTTTACCATTGGTAGCAACATGCACCTCGTAGCCGTTATCTTTAAAGTATTTGAGGTATGGCAAGTGGAAATTTTTAATGTGTGAATCAACAGTAGCCGTGAATAACACCTTCTTCATTTTACATTCTTCTTGATCTGTTTTTTAGGTTTAGAATCTGTTGGTATTTTGCTATAAAAAACTGAGCCACCTTTCAGCGCAAGCTGGCCCTGAATAAAAGCTGGTGTTTCGTTGCTTTGACTGGCGCGCTGAACCTTGAGTGTTTTTATCTCGTGATGAATGGCGTGTTTTTCTATCTCTTGCCCGCTACGCTTAACGCACTCAATGGCCGTCATAAGTGCTATCTGGGCGTCAAGCACTAAGCTAACATTGTGTACATAGGTAATATCGTATTGAATCTTATCCATGATGGTCAGGCTATTACGACCACTAGCCTGAGCCAGCCCAGTAATGCCAGGCAGTACATCAGCCCGCTGGCGCTGTAAATCATCCATATGCTGGTAGTACTCAGGTAGCCACGGGCGTGGACCTATCACAGACATATCACCCAATAGCACATTTATAAACTGTGGTAGCTCATCTAGCGATAGTGCTCTAATAACTTTACCGGCTTTTGTTGTTTTATTAGTACAGGTGGTGTCTAATACATTATTGTCTTGCACCATAGTACGGAACTTATACATTGTAAAATTATGGCCATTAAGACCCGTGCGCTGCTGTGTAAATAGTACTGGGCCAGAGCTACTTAGCTTGATAACGATAGCTATAACAATATTGGCCGGCAAGGATATAATAAGTACGATAGTAGCAAAGCCAATATCCATAGCCCTCTTTATGTGGCGCGCATACATTTCAAGGCCTTACTTTTTATTATTCTTTTTAGACATTGCGCCCATCAAAGTTTGCCAGGCCGATCGAGAATTAGCTCCTGCTCCTAGCATAAACTTGGCGGCTTGCTTAGCCCCCTTGGCTCTGCCAGGCTCAAACATCTTAGCAATATCGGCTTCGTGAGCTAACTTATCGGCTTTGACATTTTCGGCTTTGGCATTTTCGGCTTTGGACTTGGCTAATTTGGCCCTATTAAGCTCATCTGCTTTGCGCTGTTGCTCACGGCTTTCGCGATTCTCTGCTACTTTTTGCTTTATAGCTGCAACTTTTGAATTGATTAGGGCTATTCGTTTGTCACGGCGCTCCTGGCGTCGATTTGCTCTTTGGATTGCTTTGACATCCCTGATGGCCTGAGCTTTTTTTGCCTCTACTTGGGCAAGGGCTAGCTTTTGGGCATTGGCTATTTGATTGAGTTTATCTTGCTCTAATCTGTACTGATGATCCACTTCAGCCTTTTTGGCTTGGATAATCAATTCGGCTTTGGCTTTTTTGGTGGCCCTCGCCTTAGAGGCAGATTGCTTGCGGGCTTTGGCTTTGCGCTCAGTGGCTTTGACCTTGCGCTGCGTAGCCTTAGCTTGATTCTTGAGTTCTCGCTTGGCTTTGCGCTCATCAGCTTTAGCTTGAACTTTGGCTTGAGCCTGGGTTTTTGCTGTAGCTTTTGCTTGAGCCTGGGCTTTAGCTTCAGCCTGAGCTTTAACATCAGCATCTGCTTTGGCCTTAGCTTGAGCCTGAGCTTTGATATCGGCATCTACTTTAGCTTGAGCCTGAGCTTGAGCCCTAGCTTTAGCCTTGGCTTGAGCCTCTGCTTGAGCCTTGAGCCTAGCAGCGGCCTTAATTTTGGCCCTGACAGCCGATTTAACTTTGTTTTGAGCAATCTTTTGCTTTCTCTGGGCTTTAATATGATTTATGCTGCTAATTATCTTTAGGCGAGCCTTTTTAATTAAGTGTTTTTTAGGCTTGGCGCCAGCCTTGGCATTATTAATTTTATAATCATATGCAAAGAACAGTGAAATTATCGCTAGCAAAAGCCCCGCTACTGTTGCCAGCGCCAGCTGGAGTGGCTTATTAACATTGTATGGCTCTCTTGGTGTGCTAGCACCATCTACTACTTGAATATTATCCTTACTATATAGCTTTGCTAGCTCAGTTCGGAATGAGTCTATAATGCCGTCTAGTGAGTTCCTACTGGTTGCCGCAACGGTGGAGGTTATAGATATTTTGAGTACTTCGGTTTCCTTTTCGTTGCTAGTTTGAATGGTATCGGCTAACTCTTGGTATCCTTGACTGAGACCCATGTTAGACATAACCGGCTCTAAGACACGGCGAGACTTAACTAGCTGAATATAATTATTAATTTGCTTTGTATCAACCTTACTGGCGGAGCTATCGGTATTTATTACCAGCAATGTCGCATCACTCTTATATAGTGGTACTTGGTAATATTGGTTATATCCATAGCCAATGCCGAGGCCAGCTAGCATCAACATTACTACTACATACCAATACTTAAAGTAATATTTTATTAAATCATATAGATTAATTTCTTGCACAACAAACTCCCTTAACTAATTTGTTGGCTATAATAACACTTATCAGCATTCTAGTCAATAGTCTTAAAGCTGTTATGTCTTAATATGGTATTATTGGCGATATAAATACTACCATATACTGTCCCATCCCGACATCGAACATCAGAAAATGAGTAGGTGTTTTTAAGCTCCTTACTTAAGAAGCTGTTTAAAGCCCCGCTTCAGCGGGGCGAGTTCTTCTTAAGTAAGAAAGTAATGCATTTATGAATGCTTCTAGATGTGAGCCAAAGGAAAAGCAGTTTTATATTACTTTTGGTGGCAAAAGTAATAGCTAGAGCAGCGCCTGAAGCCGCCTAATGGACTCGTCCTTGCCTAGTGTGATAATAATATCAAAAAGCCCGGGAGCTTCGGTCCGGCCAGTTAGCGCTACCCTCAGCACATAGAATAGCCTACCAGCGCTAACATCTAGCTTATCGCAAAGCTCCCTAAGGGTGGTTTCTACGCCGTCATGGGTTGGCTGGCAATCCCCTAGTGCTGTAATGGTACTCTTTAGCCATTGCCTAACTAACTGCTGGCTGTCTTTCTTGCACAATAGCGCCATATCAACCTTGGGGGTATCAAAAAATATCTCCATAATATAGCCGGCCTCATCAAAGCGTTTAATCCGCTCCCTATCTAGCTCTAGAACTCTTTTAAAATAGTCCATATCCTCTAACCAGCTGGCTGGAACATAGGGCTTAATACCTTCTACTAACTCGGCTTGGGTCAGCTTATTGCGCAAGTACTCGCCATTCAGCCAGCCCAGGCGAGTAATATCAAAAACTGCTGGGCTCTTTTGGATTCTATCGATACTAAACTTATCAATCAGTTCTTGGGGTGAGAATAGCTCTTGGGTGGTGCCATCGTTCCAGCCAAGCATTACCAAAAAATTGAGTAGGGCCTGTGGCAAATAACCCTTGGACTTATAATCTAACACATCAACATCACCATCGCGCTTACTAAGCTTTTTATTGCCCCCTGGCCCTAAAATTGGCGGCAGATGTACCCATTGAGGCCTTTCAAAGCCGAACATATCATATAGCATAGCGTGCTTGGCAGTACTGCTAATAAACTCATCACCCCTAATGACATGGCTAATTTGCATTAAATGGTCATCGATGACATTGGCAAAATTATATGTTGGGTAGCCGTCGGCCTTAATAATAATAAAGTCATCAATAAGATTATGGGGCGTGCTAAAACTCCCCCTAACCTCATCACTCCACTTGGTAACGCCCTCTGGTACGCAGAGGCGAATTGGTAAAGGCTCGCTATGATTATCCTGCCCATCTGGCTCCATATGTTGCTTAAATACAAAGGGTGTTTTATTAATGATTGCCTGCTCACGCAGTGAGCCTAGCTGTTCGGGAGTGATATGCGATTTGTAGGCTAGTCCCTGCTGGATTAGCTTCTCGGCGTACTCACGATAGTGATGAAGCCTCTGGGATTGGATGTAAGGGCCATGCTTACCGGGCTTTTGCTCGTACCAAACGCCCTCGTCAGGGTGCAAACCTAGCCAATCAAGTGACTGGATGATTTGCTCTACCCCTTCTTCTACAAATCTTTCTCTATCTGTGTCCTCTAAGCGTAGTATAAACTGGCCATCATTGGCCTTAGCAAAAAGGTAATTAAACAGCGCTGTTCTAACTCCACCAATGTGTAATAGGCCAGTAGGGCTAGGGGCAAATCTTACTCGCACAGCATTATTCATATGCTGTATTATATCAGATTATGGGCCTGTCATGAGATCTTCTGGGGCAATTTCATTATAGTTACCATCTGGTAGCTGGCGATAAAATATAACTTTAGTAGATGTTTCTTCGGGGTCATAGACATACTTTATTTGGTTGGCACTGGCATGGCCAGAGTAGAATGTTTTTCTATCTATAATTCTGGGTGAGGTAATTCGCTCAATCCTAAACTTTTGGTTGTCTTTCTCGAAATATATGGATTCAATAACCTGCTTAAGCTTGTGGTTATCTTCCACCGCTTCTTCGCGCCGATTGGAATCATCAATCTCGTATTTGCTATCTATCAGGTCAGTTAATTCTTCCCATGCTCTATCATTCATAAGCTAGTGGCCATCTTAATTATCTGATCTTGGGTTAGGGCCTGATCGGCAATATCCAGCTTATACCATACGCCCTTATTGACCCAGTTAGCCTCATTGCCCCCCATGATATAGATAGTTAGGCCCTGAGCCTGAAGGGCCAGGTAGTTCTCTGACTTAGGCGAAACATAGTTTTCTGCCAAAGCTTGACTATCCCATTCGGTCTTTGATTGGCTAATTGAAATTTTCTTCTTGTTAGAGTTAGATAAATTGTAGCTAACTGCTCCAGGATTAGTCTTGATATCCCCTGACAAGCTATAGCCTGGCGGTAGGTAGCTTGGCAGGCTGGCACTTACTCCGGCCTTAGAGCTTGCTATCTTAAATGCCATATTAGAATAATTAGAACTCCAAAGATAGGCACCAGTAATAAATAATAGCAAGATACTAGCCACCACAGCTACGGGTTTGGTGATCCTACTATCTTTAAGAATCTTTGCCCTGCCGCTAGGTGCGGCTACTGCCATCTCGGTATTAGCTGGCACAGCTATGCCTGCTGGTGCTGACTGCTGTTGGTTTAGCCCAATATGGTCTTGAGTGGGCATAATATGGCTATCTGAATAGACAGCTGCGGTTGGTAGTGACTGGCCATTATTAGAAGAGGGTGCTAATGCACTTAGAGCGTTCAATTCAGAATCAGAGAAAGATCCTGAATCTTTCTTGTCTAGGGATAATGAAGGCTGGGGCATACTCGAGAGTGGCATAGTGGTAACGCCTTTTGGTGATACAATATCATTTATTGCAACTTGGGACAAATTACCTTGAGGTAGATTAATAGGGGCAGGAGTAGAGATTGGCTCAGTGTCGAGTGGGCTCTTAGGTATGGGCATAGTCCCGTATGGATCCACTGACTGACCAATAGCTACTGCTGGGCTCTCCGAGATGGTCTGGCCAGCTGGGATTGGCGTCACGGGTGATAGGGTGGATGCGACATCAATCGGCCTGTTTGAATAATCAGCAGTTGCAGACATAAAGACCTGGGGATCAGTATTGGGTGTGGTCTCGTCAGCGTGGCCTGGGTTGGATATATCATTAGATGGCTGTTGGTTAGGATCGACTGGGGGGGCAATAGGAGCAGAGGGGGGTAATGCCGAGGTTGAATTGAGAGTTGGTGCCTCAACCTGACCCAATGGAGATAGGGGGGCAGTAGAAGTTGTTGGCATAGCTGGGGGTTCCGGTGGTGAAACAGGAGTTGGTGGCGCCATAGGCTG
>JBCLLN010000011.1:0-18906 GCA_039738635.1 Candidatus Saccharimonadia bacterium
GGGCCACCAAAGTAGTAAGCGACTTCCCATTGTTCGTTAATTCTAACGGAGTAACAAGCGGCGCACAGAATGGATTTAACGCCGGTAGCTACACCGTCAGCGAAACTGGCCAATCTGGCTACAGCGCCGTCATTAGCGGCGACTGTGCGTCAAACGGAGCAGTTACACTCACAGTTGGCGACGTAAAGTCTTGTACCATCACTAATAACGACATAAAGCCAGCAACTCGAACCCATGGCTTCTGGAAAAACCATTTCCGATACACATCAAGCGTCTATGGATCTAGTCGCGAACACAACCCCCTCATTTGGAAAATATGCAGCAACACTTCGGAAAGCACAATAAGTAGTAGAACCGAGCTGTTCGGTGGTTTTTGGGCTAATATTGCCAAAACAACGTACGGTTCCAGGCGAACACCACTCGATCAAGCCAGGATGCAGCTAATGCAACAACTACTGGCCACAATTCTTAACCACGAGAAGTTTGGCTCAGGCAGTTTGGATATGATCAATAATGCTAAGAGTGCCTATTGCGCTAACGACCGTTCTGCTATTCTTGCTCAAGCCACAATACTGGGTGCCTTCAACGAAAGCGGTGACTCCCTGCCATTCGCACCGAATCCCGGCAAGGCCAACCCTATACTCAGCAGAATCAGCGCCAATCTTGCACAGTGGAACTCTCTACCCTAAAAATCCGCCAGTAATTTAGCACAGTCCTGCGTAATACTTCCATCATAAACCAAGCTCTTGTGTGGTGCAAAATACTGGGATGGAAGCTGGCAGTACGGTCTATCTCTGTTAAACAGTTACTGGCTGGGGATCCGCTGTCCAGCGGAGGGACTCGAACCTTCACATAAAAGAGTATTGACAAATATTATACCAGAAGTATATACTATTGGTATGAATAAATATGCAGTGATCAATTTAAAAACTGACCCGGAACTTAAAAAGCTTGTCGCCAAAACAGCAGATAAGCTTGGTGTTAGCGTAAGTGCAGTCCTAAATAATGAGCTTCGACGCTTTGCCACCGAGCAGAGTGTGACATTTGATTTGCCCGAAGTACCAAACGCTAAAACAGCTAAAGAACTGGCAGAATCTCGAAAACAGATAGAAGCTGGCAATTATTATAAATTTGACAACAATAGCGAAGCTCTTGATTTCTTGGCTGGCAAATTGAAATTAAAATGAATGTCACGTTTTCTAAGGGTTTCATAAAGCAAACAGAAAAATTAGCCCCCAAGCTGCGTATCAAGCTATACGAGCAGATCAAATTATTTCGGGATAACCCTCTTCATCCGAGTCTTCGGAATCACCCCTTGAGAGGAAAATACACAATGTATAGAAGTATCAATATAACCGGAGACTACCGCGCTTTATACTTACAAAAAGAAGACGAAGCTGTATTTGATAAAATTGGCACCCACTCCCAGCTGTACCGTTAGGTCTTTATCCAAACGACGGAACAATATAAGTCTCGAACCCCATCAGTGGTAATTAAGATAGTGGCATCTTGCGGGAGCTTAATTAAGATTAATAACTGTCAGGGCTATTTCCGACCGCTGATGCTCTTTCAGGTTGTTGCACGCGTACTTAATATAATGTATTATAGTTAGCAATAGGAGGAATTATAGAAGACAATAAACCATCAAACAAACTGATGCTCAAGCTGGACTTACGGATTGCTTGCATTTTGCTTTTATTGATAATCGTCAGTATGCTAGCAATTTGGCGACCTTGGCAAGATACTACCTCAAAAGATTCGCGGAAAATTACTATTACTGGGCAAGCCATAATTAAAGCAGAGCCTGATCAGTATCAATTCAATCTTTATTATGAAAAAGATACTACAGCTGAAGTAAGTGCATTAAACGATCAGATTATTAAAAAACTCAAGGAATTAGGCGTCACAGACAGTCAAATAAAAAACAATGCCAGCAAATATGGTTCATCAGAAATTTACTATTCGGCTCCAGTAGAGGGAGGAGAAAAAACAACCCTTAGTTTAACTATCACTTTGCCCAGCAAAGACCTGACTCAAAAAGTTCAAGATTATCTGTTGACCACTAACCCCAAAGGCAGTATTACGCCGTATCCAAGTTTTAGTACGAATAAGCAAAAAGAGCTAACTGACAAAGCTCGTGACTTGGCGATTGCAGATGCTAAAATGCGGGCAGATAAAACTGCCGGTGGTCTCGATACCAAAATTGGTAAAGTACTCGAAGTCGGCGAAGGACAACAAGGCGGCGGAATTTATCCACTTACAGATGGATTTAACGCGGTGACACCGGCTTCTGGTGACGGTGAAGGCAGAGACAGCTCAATTTCAATTCAGCCCGGGGAGGACGAATTTAGTTATAGCGTAACAGTTGTTTTTGCACTTAAGTAATTTGCCCACCTCCTACCTCTCGCGTAGGCTTTAGTTGGACGGGTCTCTTTAAAACTATATTCATGGCGGAACAAGCGGGTTTGAAACCTATATGTGGGTTATCTCTAACCGCAAGTTACTTTTACAATAACGCCTTTGTTGATATCAAAATTTAGCATCCCCGGAGCGTAATGCTCAACAGCTATCAGTACTTCACCATCTCTTTCGACTACCCGATATAGTCGATTTTCTCTTTTTGCTTTGTCTACAGCCTGCAACTCAGAAAGCCCTACATAATGAGATGAGGCTTCCACGCATAACCTGTTCTGATCATCCATAGTCATGTTAATACTAGGCTGACTATTATTTAAGAAAACCCAGATTCCAAGTCCTAGAATAACAAGCACTCCTATAGCAATGAGGAGCAGGCGGTCTTTTTTGATCTTCATGCCCTATAGCTTAACAAAAAAAATAATAATTATCAATTGGCAAAAAAGTTTATGTAACCTTTATAGAAGATTTAAGCACAACTTTTTCGACAGAGCGGATTATTAGTTTCTCGGATGGGAATAAGACCTGTAACAGATTATCTACTGATTGCTCAACGGTGTACATGTTCGCAGCTTGCTTTCGCACTCTATTAGATAAGGGGCCTTTTGAGATAGCTTCATTTATGCCCTGGGCTAAGGCTTCCGGGTCATCAGGGTTAATCAAAATCACGCCCCCACAATTCGTCTCCGGTAGACCACCATCGTTGGAAGCAACAACTCGGCAACCGGCATGTTGGGCCTCAATCGAGACAATGCCAAATGTCTCATGCCAATATTGGCTATTGGACGGCATTACAACAATGTCATGCACTCCCATCAGTTCTGCCATAGCTACAGGTGTTTTGCGTGCAGTAACCACTCTAAGGTGGGGGTGAGCATCGACTAGCATTTTTATTATTTTACCTTCTGGCTTATCAGAACCGGCAGTAGTGACAGAGAATGTCAGCCTTGAATTATCTTGAATGATGTCACGATGTAATGTTTCCAGAAAGGTATAAATACCTTTCTGGGCGCTCAGTCGCCCAGCAAACAGTATGCGGATGGAATTATCTAGCTTGGGTTCGCGTATCTGCGTCGCGAAGCACGGCTCAGCAAACGGATACGCTATATGCACCTCGTTCACATCTCGATGTAAATAATTCGCCCAGAGTCGTGCCGCATATTTGCTGGGCGTAATAAGCGTACGGTTTGTAAGCATTTTAATAACTGCTTTTCGTCCTTCTTCACGCTCAGGCGGTGGAACATGCATAATTACAAAGACTGGTTCTTTAGTATTAACAGTATCAACGCTGGCTGCTTCATTTACAAAAACTAATGTTCCCTTTAGTATGCTAATTTGAGATTTGTAAGACAGTGCTTTAAATGGTATGTCTATAAACTCATTCCTACCGTCTTTCAAACCGAGACCGGTAGTCACAACTTGGGCTGGTATACCTCTACGAATAAGCTCTCTTACCTGCCCAACGGTATAGTTTTCTGATCCACCGGTGCCAGCTGGTAGCTTGAGGCCTGGCGGCCAAATAAAATTAATCATCGCTAACGCCAATAATTAAACCCTCGTTTGGACGAAGCAGTATGCGTTTACTCATCACACTATTCTCTCTATCTAAGTAGCTTGAAAGCTGTAACTGCCCTTGTAGACGGCCCAGGTTTATCTGCTTCTCGGTACTAGTAAAATTTAAAAGTATAAGTAACTTATTGGTGCCTTGGGCTCTTTCATAACCAAGTATGTCCTTACCGTAATCAACAGAACGATAGGTACCACTTTTTAGTATTGATGAACCATTACGAAAGTGAATAAGTTGCTTGAAAAGATTAAACGAGGATTGAGGATCTTGAGACTGGGTGCTTACATTTACTAAATGATAGTCGGATGCAACTGGTAGCCAGGGAGTGCCTTCTGTAAAACCAGCGTGTGCAGTAGTGTCCCACTGCATTGGTGTGCGTTGTCCGTCTCGACCTTTTCCAGGCTTTGTGAAAGGATCGCGTAATTGCTCTTTAGAAATTGGTACATCTGTCATACCGAGCTCATCTCCATAATAGATAAATGGTAATCCAGGCAAAGTTAAGAGCATCATGGCGGCGGTTCGAGCGGCACGGCGACCTATCCGTGAGGCCACCCGTGATTCATCATGATTACCCATAGTATAAATAGGTGTATAACCTGGTTGCATGCCAGCCTGAAATGCATCGATAAATGTACGGAACGCCGAAGCTTTCCATGGCAAGTAAATACCCTCAAAATTAAGTGGTGCGCTCAGCTGTGAATTTACTGCTTTATAGTACTGCAAATAGCCTTGGATTTTGTTGTCAGTTTCGGGGTGTGCTTCAGCAATCATGAAACGGTCTGGATATTTTTTCAAAACTTGCGTCATTTCATTCAACCTATCAAATAAATGTGGCCCACCACGACTATGGACATGTTTTATCGCGACCTGCTCGGAACCGCCAACTTCTTGTGATAATTGCTGGCTGACGGGATCATCTCGAAACTGCAGATCTTTTGATAGCCAGTCGGCTGCGTCTATCCGGAAACCATCTACCCCAAGATCTAACCAAAATCTCATTGCCGTCTTCATTGCTTCGCGAACAGCTGGATTATCCCAGTTTAAGTCCGGTTGTTTTGCCAAAAAGCTATGTAGATAATATTGCTGGGTCTTTTCCGACAACTGCCAAGCGGATCCGCCAAAGGCACTCAGCCAATTATTGGGAACACTACCATCATGTTTTGGTGAGCGCCAAACATACCAGTCGCGTTTTGGATTATCAATTGAGGACTGGGATTGAACGAACCAAGGATGTTCATCAGATGAGTGATTTGGTACAAAATCTAGCACAACTTTAATGCTTCGCTTATGAGCTTCACGAACGAGGAGTTTGAAATCATTAATGTTACCGAATATAGGATCAATATTAGTATAATCCGCAACATCATAGCCAAAGTCAGCCATAGGAGAAGTGTAAATAGGAGAGATCCATATGGCATTGACTCCAAGCGAGTCTTGATTGCCGCCCAAATAATCAAGTTTATCTATTATCCCTTGCAAGTTGCCGATACCGGTGCCTTTAGCGTCATAAAAACTTCTAGGATATATCTGGTAAATCACTGCGCCTTCGTGCCACGGAATATATTGATGCTTCATAGGTTAAGTATGGGCTAATAAGCAAATATATCCTAATTATTCCAGGGAGACACCCTGGATCACTAACACGCATAGCATGGCCGAGTAAGCATTTATTTTAGCGCTTTTAGTAAAAGAAATACGGGCTCTAACCGCAAGTAGCTTTTTGGATAACGCCATTGTTGATATCAAAATTTAGCCGACTCGGAGCGTAATCCTCAGTAACTGCTAGTCCTTCACCATCTCTTTCGACTACCCGATATTGTCGGTTTTCTCTTTTTGCTTTGTCGGCAGCCTGCAGCTCAGAAAGCCCTATATAATGAGACGAGGCTTCCTCGCATAAACTGTTCTGATCATCCATAGTCATTAGGCCTATTAAGGTCTCACCTTTACACCTGTTAGACCTATTAAGGTCTCACCTTTACATCTGTAATATCGTGTCATCTGTAGTATACCAACAGTATGCCTGCTAGAAACACAGTTAAGCACTATTCTTCTGATGCTTATTATCATATATAATCGGGTGTTGCAAAGCAATCAATCTTCCTTGACTTAAGAAGACAAGAAGCACTTTTTAGAAAATAATAGCTCGTCATCTTGATCCATCGATAAGACATACTACTATTCGAGCTTGCAATATTATGTATCAAAAAAACCGCCAGCTTGGCTAAAGCCTCAAAAGATAATATCACTGTTTACATCTCCCAAAGAATACATGAAGTTTATTGAAGAGTATGACGAGACGGCAATAATGAAAGACGACTTCGAACAACAACTTGCGAACAAATCACATTTCATATGACACGAATTATTAGATGTAAAGGTGAGACCTTATACTCGAGACTACCGCGCTTTATACTTACAAAAAAAGGACGAAGCTATATTTGATATAGTTGGAACGCACTCCCAGCTGTACTGTTAAATCTTTATTTAAATGGCTAAACAATACCAGTCAGGAACCTTTACTGAAGTTGAAACAATGCAATTGTATTGTCGTCCAGTTTGGCTAGAGAATGTGGGTCTGTAACACTGGCTCAGGAATGATTATGATAGTGGGATCTGGCGGTATCTTAACTAAGATTAATAACTGTCAGAGCTATTTCCGACCGCTACCCACCCAGCAAGTCCAGGGGAAGATAACTTTGCCGTCTTGCTGGTAAGGTTGCGTGGCCTCCATTACTGCTTGCCTTGCCTGTTCGCGCATCGGCTCATTGATGTTGCCTAGGGCTGTGGCGACGGGCGCAACCACATCATTGATAAATTCCCAATAGTGTTCCGAGGAGTCAAAAACCACTTCCCCGCTGACTTCCGTTTGCCGAGTATCATGTAGGTTAGCTTGCTGGAGCAACTACTTTATTAAGAGTTAGTGAAGGAGCATTGTCATTGTTGGTGATGGTACAGGTGGCAGACTGACCAAGGCCTAGGGTGACGGTGTCGCTGTCATCTTGAGTGACACCTACGCAGACCCAGCCGCTGGCTGAATAACCGGCAGGGCCGCCAGCTTCGGATAAGTTGTATGTACCAGCATCAAAGCTTGCACCATTCGAAACTGATGGGCCAGGGCCACTGAAACCAGTTGGGCCAGATGCGCTAAGAGTCCAGGCGCTCTCAATTGCTGAACCACCGTTATCATTAGCAACTACTTTATTAAGAGTTAGTGAAGGAGCATTGTCATTATTAGTGATGGTACAGGCTTTTACATCACCTGCGTTTAGTGTAACGTTACCGTTAGTATCACAGTCGCCGCTAAAACTTGCTGCATAGTTTGGATCTCCTGTTTCAGTCACTACATGATCTCCTACGGTAGAGGTATTTTGCGTGCCGCTTGTAACCGGATTACCATCAACAAACAACGGGAAATCACTGACTACTTTGGTCCCACCATTGTCAATAATAACGACTTTGGTTACCGTAAGTTTAGGCAATTGCCCCCGCTTGGTATTGGTAAAAGTACAGGTTACATCCTCGTCCGCTGAGAGATTTATAGCGTTTACCGGACTACCGTCACTACAAGTTGCGCTTGTTTGATCCCAGCCGGCTACAGCAGATTCGACTACTGAATAAGTTCCGCTACTTAGTCCGGTAAATGTTCGAGTGTTTGATAGTGTGTTATCGCTATCGTCATCCAAACTAAAATTACTTAAACCGGGTCCGTTTGTTGTGAAGCTAAAGTTCTGCGAATCATTTGGTATAGCATTTTTGATAATAGTAAGACTTCCTTGAGGATCTTGATACCAGTTAGTAGCCTCAACAATAGATAGTTGGAAAATACCGATTGCACCCAATGCAACTACAAAAGTCGGCAAAAATATTTTGGCTAATGAATGTTTCTTTTTGCGCACTCCATCACGGATTCTATAGACAATAGCTTTGCTCATGTAACACCCCCCTATTAAATTATTTTTTTATTTTCGCACATATTTTCTTAAAGTGCAAACTTTACTCACAATAAAAATGGTAGTTTTTCTATTTTCTTGAGGCAAATGGATTGTAAATTCTACTGCTGGGCGTCAAGGACCCTTTTCTAATGAGATTTGGCCTGGGAATGGAGATTTTACGTAAGTCCGGTATATAATTATATCTGATATAATAGTGTAGTCTTATAGCGTACCTTCAAAAAGGAGTAGTTCTGAATGGAAGCCAGTGATATTGATTGGGAAAATCTTTCGCCCTCTGAGCTTCGGGAGCTAATTGGAAGTTTTGATTCACGACCAGTTTTTGCACAATTCGAGAAGATGGTGGCACCACACATACAAAGTCAGCTTAAGCTGCTCACACTCTTGCCCTATGATCCATTGCTTGGGTTGCATGACCTCGCACGCGTGTCGTACGAGCCACAGCCATCGTCTTTGAGTGAGGTTCGGGCATTAGCTGCAGTTGCGACTCCGAACCGCGAGCGATTGATAGCTAGAGCTCTTTGGGCTCGACCTGATCAGATTAGTGAGCTCTACAATCGAGTGCAGGACGGTGAGGTCATAACGATCTTAATGGCGCATGAAGATATTACCGATATTGCTCGCATCATGCCAGAGGTTCTGATTGTACTATGTGAACACCATGCTAATCTCACGCTTGGCGAGAGTATGGCTGGCACCGCGAGGTGGGATGAGGCTTGCGAGAATATTTATCAAGAGCTTGTCCAGCGCTTCCATATCATCCTCTCGGGGATTATAAGGAGTGTCAATGCTCTTGGGTATACCGTTTGTAACTTACTACAACAAATTGGCTGGGTGCACTTTAGTTTCCCTCAATCTGATTCAACAAGGGAGGCTGACTTTGATCCAGTTCTCGTGAAAGCCACGAATCGTCTTATGCGCCACGAGCTCGAACAACTTCTGCGAATCAATGGTGGTGTTTTGGGTATTGCAGGTCCGGGCTCTGTTGATAAGCGTATTACAGTAGCTGGCATTGCGCGAATCTTGCAGCATATGCCACGTGATTTCTCTGATAGGCTTGGTGTGGTGCGACATATTCAGCCTATCTATGGCGGAACAGCAAGTCTGCTTGATGGTAAATATGTGTTGCCGGTTGCTACTAAAATTTACGGTAACAAGGCCTTCGTCCAGACTGGTAGGCTAGAGCGCGTCGAGGGCCTAGATAGTCTGCATAAGATTATGCACTGGATTGCTGAGGTAAGCTTTTCTCGAACTCTCGAGCCAACGATTTATCATCCAGAGCCAGGTCCACTTCGGGCTCTGACAGCGGCGATACGCAGGACACGAAAAGAATAGTATAAGCCCTCCGAGATTATTTCGGAGGGCTTTTTATTTTGTCAATTTGTCATCTGTCAAAGGCCTGGCCTTTTCCAGATGGGAGTTTTACAGATACTAGCGTGTTAAAAAAATTTCTGGGTTGAGGCGAATGATTTTGTCATCTCCTGAACGCAGGTCGCCTCGGCCGTCAGTGTTTGAAGTGCTAAGATAGAAATAACCATCTGGGCCGATTTGAATGGCACGAAGGCGTCCGTACTCTCCACGAAGATGCGCTTTTATTGATTCAACTTTTCCATCCTGAGAGAACGCAATCTCATAAAGTGATTCTCCGCGAAGTCCCGTAAAAAATATGCGTCCCATAAAATACACCGCGCCCGTTGGCGCCCAGGTCTCATCCGGCCCTGAATTGATAATAGGAGTTTCCATATTCATTTTAGTTTCATTACCTTGAATAACCGGCCATCCGTAGTTGCTGCCTTTCTTTATCAAATTAAGCTCATCAAGACCAGACTGAATGCCAGATCGTCCGTGTTCTGTTGCCCAGAGTTGTCCTTTGTCGTCCCAAGCAAGTCCTTGAGAATTGCGATGGCCATAAGACCAAACTGCATTTCCGAATGGATTATCAGATGGAACTGATCCATCATCCTTGAGACGGAGAATTTTGCCGGCAAGAGAATTAATGTCTTGCGCGAGATTTGGATTTCCGGCATCTCCAGTGGTGATATAAAGATAGTAGTCGGGCTTGCCCGCCGTAGTTCCGTCGGGAGCAGAGGTGGGACCAAAGGCGATTCGTCCGCCATCGTGATTTGCCGCGCCGGGTATGTTATCAATAATAATCGTCTTTTCGGTAAGACGATCTCCTGCGAAACGATAACGCTCAACTCTATTTATTAAACCGCTTTCGTTTTTTGTGGTGAAATAAAGATAAATCCATTGATTTTCTGAAAATCGCGGATGAAGCGCCATACCTAAAAGTCCGCCCTCACCGATATGTTCCACATCATTAATGGTATAAATTTGCCCCTCTTTGCCAATTCGTTTGAGCGTTCCGGGACGTTCTGTTACTAACAAATCACCATCCGGCAAAAAAGCAATTTCCCAGGGAATTTGAAGATTTTCGGCAATAATTTCAATGTCTTTGCCAGCTTTTATTCCTTCTTGGAGCGAAGTCGGAGTGGGTATATAAAATTGGCGAAAAATCTGTTCGCGAAAAACGTATAAGAAGATTCCAGCAATTATTATTACTCCGAATATCGTCCATAATATTAATTTTGGTGTACTCGTAACCAGTCTACGACTAAAGAGTGAGCGAATTTTATCTTTCAGCTTATCAAAAAATTTTAAAAACATAATATTTAAAGTTTATTTATAATTAGTAAATTTTCCATTTAATTTGGAATTCAATCTGATGCCACAGCAACTGCAATTAATTTCTAGCCGCCTTACGCAAGCGATGCATAATGACGGTGCCCAAGCTGTGCTCCGGCACGCCCTCCACTAAAATAATATCAAGCTTCCGCGAATCAAGCAATCTCAAGTATCGAAAAGCTTTTTTCCGATACGAGCAGAAGTTGAGCCGTCAAATAAAAATATCGCCAGCTGGAGAATAAAAGACAAATTGTCAAAGCGCTTGACGTTTAAAATGAGAGGATGATATAATAAAAAAAATAAAATGAACAAAATTATATTTTCAAAGTTTCACATTAGGACAATAGGTGCCATTGTAGCACTTGCGGTGATCATTTCGAGCGGGGGCGTAACCTATGCCAGCCATTCGTGGGGCAACTTCCATTGGGCGAGAACCAGCAACCCTTTTACACTAAAGCTTGGCGATAACGTTTCAAGCACATGGGACCCCTATTTTGTTACTGCTTCCAACGACTGGAATGTGTCTACAGTGCTTGATACCACAATTGTCGCTGGTAAAGCCAAAGGTAACTGCCGTCCAACCGTTGGACGCGTGGAGGTCTGCAACAATACTTATGGCTCCAACGGCATGCTAGGCTGGGCTCAAGTCTGGGCAAAGGATAACCATATTACTCAAGCCGTCGCTATAGTCAATGACACCTACTTTAACACCGACTTTTACAATACCACTGCCTTTAGAAACATGGTCATGTGCCAGGAAATTGGCCACGCCTTCGGGCTTCACCATCAAGACGAGGAACCAGCAAATATAAATCTTGGCACATGTATGGACTACACCAATGATCCAACTGGTACGGCTGATACAAATGGTGTGCTGAATAACGAATTCCCCAACGCGCACGATTATGCACAGCTTGAGACAATCTACGGCCACTTAGATAGCACAAAGACAGTTAGCATGCGACTGCTGGGCCGTGGTACATACGCCCCCTTTGCAGTCGATATCGCCGAGCGGAACATGTCTCTCCGAAGGGACTCTCGTGGCAGGACTACGCTTTATGAACGCGACCTCGGACAAGGAAACAAACTGCTTACCTTTATTATCTGGGCTAATTAACAGTTTCGCCATGGCTACGAAGTGCGACCCAAATCTATGAAAACTAAAGTATTTCTCGTTACGGGTGGTATCGTCGTGGTCATGATTGGAGCGGTGTTCTTATTGGGTGGTGGTAGCTCGAAACTCAGTCCTACCGGCAGCTCTAAACCCAGCTCTACTAGTGACTCGACCGGCATGATTGTGGGTAATAATGCTATTTATGTCGCTGAACAGGCCCCATCACGAACCGTGCTAGTTGCGGTGGTGTTGTTTGCGAAGCCCGGCTTTGTGGCGATTCACGAAGACAATGCCGACGCGCCCGGAAAGATTTTGGGTGCAAGTGGTGTGCTTTCGGCAGGTGAGACAAAAAACACCGCGCCGATTGCACTTTCCCGCGCGACTAAAGACGGTGAGAAGCTCTACGCCATGCTTTATGGTGATAACGGCGATGGGGTCTTTGACACGGCCAAAGACAAGCCTTTAATTGATTCAGCGACCAGTCAGCCGGTGATGATGATCTTTAGTATTAGCGTGGGTGCCAGCGAACCCGGAACAGTAAGCATATAGGCATCACGCCGGATAGGCTGTAGGTGGCGGAGTAATAAGTAAAAAATGGCCATTTCTGGCCGTCTAGTGGGGCATAGTGCTAGCTTGCGTACCTTATATAGCTTTTGCCAAGTCTCGGCGGCAGCCACTTTGTTGGTGTACGGTATTTTAAAAGATTTAAAAGGCCTGGCCTTATAATCCAAAATTGTAAGAGAGTTTATATATTTTGTAAAACCGCTATCTGGAAAAGGCCAGGCCTTTAACAGATTAGCTTTTTACATATTTGCGAGTTCATACTTTAGCTCATCCATTATTGCTTTGTGCTTCTCGTAGTAATCCAGTGATCCGGGGTGTCTCCTTGGTACAAATAGCACCAATCAAAACATCGTCTATTACGGGGTGCTGCCCTCCAAGGTTTAGTGTTTAAACCAAAGTTACAAAGTAATCTTGAGGAGTTTCTGATCGCCTAATGAGCTGCACGGTGCCATCCTCATGAAGTAATAGCTCGGCTGACCTAAGCTTTCCATTGTAGTTAAAGCCCATGGAATGACCATGAGCACCGGTGTCATGTATGACAAGAATGTCGCCAATTTTGACTTTTGGTAACTTACGGTCAATAGCAAACTTATCGTTGTTCTCACAAAGAGAGCCCGTTACATCATAAACCTGCTTATGCTGACCCTTGCTGTCATTAGAAAGTATTGATATATGGTGATAGGCATCGTACATACCAGGACGCATCAGATTGTGCATTGACGCATCCAACCCAATAAACGTCTTGTAAGTTCTTTTAATGTGCAGGACTTTCGTTATTAAATAGCCATATGGCCCAGTAATATAACGGCCGCATTCCATGTAGATTTTAGTTTCATAATCTAAGGTGCTCTCTAATAATTTTTTTACTTGCTTCGAAAATTCGTTTATATCAAAATCTTTATCATCTGGCTTATAGGGAATGCCTATCCCGCCGCCAAGATTTATAAATTTAAGCTTTATGCCATACTTCTGTCGTATTTCTTTTGCTAAATCAAAAAGTATTTTAACAATTTGAAGCGACAACATGTAGTCAAGATTATTACTTATTGCCATAATATGTAGCCCAAATTGCCTAACCCCTTTTTGCCGAGCAACGCCAATGGACTCTAAGATTTGCTTTTTAGTCATCCCAAATTTTGCGTCTTCGGGTTGTCCAATAATAGTATTACCAATCACTTGATTACCAGGGTTGTATCTAAAGCAAATAAGTTCTGGCAAACCGGCAGTTTCTTCTAAAAATTTAAGATGTGCTATGTCGTCAAGATTGATTATGGCATCGAGTTCGCGGGCTTTTTTAAATTCTATCGCTGTAGTGTCGTTTGAGCTAAACATAATGTTTTGGCCTCTGGCATTTATTTTTTGGGCTAACAACAGCTCCACGAGTGAGCTACAGTCTAAACCCATACCTTCGTTTCTCAATATTTCAAGAATTTTTGGGTTTGGCAGAGCTTTAACAGCAAAATAGTTTTTGAATCCTTCATTCCAGTCAAATGCTGTGTTTAGTTTTTGGGACGCTGACCTTATGCCTTTTTCATCGTAAACATAAAGTGGAGATGGGTAATTATCTAAAATAACATCAACTGTATGACTATCAAATGGTAACTTTTTATTCATTAAGTTATTCTAACACCTTTAGTTTTCATAGCAATAACCTACATATAAGTTCCAGGCTGGAATGTTCTGCCAAGAATATGGTTCAGATCCGACCCGTTCCCTTAAAGTGCAGTCAGTAAGGTCCGCGCCTTGCCAGTCTTTTTAGCTAGGAGATTTGGGGTTTAGTAAAAGTCCTATATAATGTATCTATGAGCTTAAAAAACAAGTCGATCGTTTATGCACTTTTAATCGGCGTAGCTCTAGTAAGTAGCGGGATATATTTCGAAAATGGCTATATATTCATACTAGGTATGATATTTAGTTTTGCGTTTACATTTAACATCGTAATTTTTGTAGAAAAAAACGAGAAAAAACTCTCACGCCTTTTATTATGTGCTATTTTTGGGCTTATTTCTGGCTTTATTCCGCATTGAAAATTTCCAAGTACAAGCATGATTGTTTGGATACTCGCTCAAACATCTCTATGATGATTGGTGATCGTTCGTCGTCTATTATTATCATTTCTTCATCTAAACTTTTATTTAAGTAACCAATTGGTGTCACACTAGGGCGCCGGCCTAAGTTGTGGTCTCGGCTGCGTGCTCGGCGGTCTCGGCCGCATCGGCGTCAGCCTTGGTTATATGGATTGCGCCATCTGGGTGATTGGCTGGCGAGTAGACCGAGTAGAACTTGAGTTCCTCGTTGCCAGTATTGATTACATTATGCCAGGTGCCGGCCGGGATAATGGCCGCCCAGTCACTTTTGAGCTCGACCTCCGAGTCCAGACTATCTTCGGTTGGTCCACTAACGAGCTTGGCCTGCCCTTGCTCGAGGCGGATAAATTGGTCAATGGTCGGGTGGACCTCAAGACCGATCTCACTACCGACCGGAATGCTCATGACAGTCAGCTGGCTGTATTCACCGGTAAAGAGCACCGTGCGAAAATTGGTATTATCTTTTGTGACATCCTCGATATTTGACGCGTATACAGCTTTCATATTGATCTCCATTAACCCCCCAGTATAACATCCTTAGGCAAGACGACCCTCACCGTTGCTGAGCTTTAATAAGCTCTGGCTGTCCTGGGGTCGATGGGGGATGGAGTCTTTGCGATCGACGCCAGCGACCTCAATACCCTCACCAGCGCCCAAAAAACCACCATACACGCCAAATACCTTGATATACATATCATTTAGCTAACAAAGTATTTGACACCATAATAAGCCTAGTGCATCATAGTAATATAATTATATTGAATATAAAAGGAGTTAAAGTGACACCAGAACTACCTTCGGGTCCAGATACTAGAGAAAATGATCCCAGCCGAGCAAAAGCTATGGCTTATGGTTCAAAATCCATAGTGGAAAAGCGGGCAGCACTATTGGGAGATGCCCAAGCCAAGCTTGACAAAGTATTACGTGCAGGAACCGATAATCCTGATACTGAGAAAGCGTTGCGGGACTTAGAAGCTGATATACCTAGAGTCGTTGCCGAGGCAGCCAGCGATAGGCTACTTGCCGATTTAGCCGCAGACCATGCAGGCCATCAATATGATGAAGAAAAACCCATACAAGCAAAATTAGATGCTGCAAGGGCAGGTAACGGAGCTGCAAGAGTGGATGATATACATAGAGCAGAGGCAGAGGCCTATGGCTCAGATAACGCAGAGACAAAGAGGGCAGAACTATTGGGAGAAGCCCAAGCCGCCCTTAATGTAATAGCGGCAAACAGAGACCCTAACGACCCAGGCATAGAGACCGCGCGGCAAACATTATTAGACTCTATAGATGGGATTATATTACAAGCAAATGAATTAAGAGCATTTGCCAATGAATCAGCAGATCAAGCCAACAGCAATTATAACACAGAAGTGAGTTTACAAAACCAACTAAACGAAGCAACTGGTAAACCAGAAATAAAAAGTGAGTATGAAAAAACCCAAGAAGCCAAAGAACAAATTGAAGCTATGAAGCAATGGTTAATAGCTAGCAATGCCTACGATGATGCAGGTATAGACCAAATATTTGATAGATTAAGTGTAAAATACGATAAAGGCACAGACCAAGCCGTAGTCAATGGGCACCTCAACCTCGACGGCCTCACTAGCGCTGAAGGCCTAAAGTTCCCTACTACCATCAATGGTAGCCTTAACCTTGACGGCCTTACCAGTGCCGAAGGTCTCAAGTTCCCCACCACCATCAGTGGCAGCCTCTACCTCAATAACCTTACCAGCGCCGAAGACCTAACTCTTCCCACCATCATCGGTGGCAGCCTCAAACTCGGCAGCCTTACCAGCGTCGAAGGCTTAAAGCTACCCACCACCGTCAGTGGCAGCCTCTACCTCAATAATCTCACCAGCGCCGAAGGCCTAACCCTACCCACCATCATCGGTGGCGGCGTCAACCTCAACGGACTCCCCAGAGCCGAAAAAACTGCCTTCCACGCTAAATACCCTGATATACGAATTTTCTAGCTAACAAAATGTATTTGACACCATAATAAGCCTAGCGCATCATAGTAATATAATTATATTGAATATAAAAGGAGTTAAAATGTCATCACAACTACCTTCAGACTCTGGTACTATAGAAAATGAAAAAACCCTAGAAGCCAAAGAACAAATTGAAGCTATGAGGCAATGGTTAATAGCTAACAAAACCTACGATGATAGGGGAATAAGCGAAATAATTGGTAGGCTAAGAGTAGAATACGATAACGGTACAGATCGGGCCACCGTCAGTGGCGGCCTCGACCTCCGCGGACTCACCAGCGCCGAAGGCCTAACCCTCCCCACCACCGTCAGTGGCCACATCTTCTTAGACAGACTCACTAGGGCTGATAGCCTAACCCTCCCCACCACCATCAATGGTTACCTCTATCTTCGCGGGCTCACCAGCGCCGAAGGCCTAACCCTTCCCACCACCATCAGTGGCGACCTCTACCTTGACAGTCTTACCAGCGCCGAGAACCTAACCCTCCCCGCCACCATCAATGGCTACCTATACCTCAGTGGCCTCACCAGTGCTGAAGGCCTAACCCTCCCCACTACCTTCGGTGGCGGCCTCATCCTCGACGGCCTCACCAGTGCTGAAGGCCTAACCCTCCCCACTACCTTTGATGGCCACCTCTATCTCAGCCTCCGTGGCCTCACCAGCGCCGAAGGCCTAACCCTCCCCACCACCGTCAGTGGCGATCTTATCCTCAACAGCTTCACCAGCGCCGAGGGCCTAATCCTACCTAACTCTATCGGTGGCGGCCTCAGCCTCCGCGGGCTCACCAGCGCCAAAGGCCTAACCCTCCCCACCACCATTAGTGGTGATCTCAGCCTCGACAGACTCACCAGCGCCGAGGGCCTAATCCTACCTAACTCTATCGGTGGTGATCTCAGCCTCGACAGACTCACCAGCGCCAAAGGCCTAACCCTACCTAACTCTATCGGTGGTGATCTCAGCCTCTGCGGGCTCACTAGTGCCGAAGGCCTAACCCTCCCCACCACAATCAGTGGCGACCTCAGCCTCGACAGGCTTATCAGTGCTGAAGGCCTAACCCTCCCTAATTCCATCGGTGGTGGCCTCGACCTCCGTGGACTCACCAGCGCCAAAGGCCTAATCCTCTTCACCACCATCAGTGGCCACCTCTTCTTAGACAGCCTCACCAGCGCCGAAGGCCTAACCCTACCCACCACCATTGGCGGTGGCCTCAACCTCCCCAGCCTCACAAGCGCCGATAAAGATGCTCTCCGCACTAAATACCCTCATATACGAATCTTCTAGCTAACAAAATGTATTTGACATGAAAATAAGCCTAGTGCATTATAGTAATATAATTTGTTAATTATAAAAGGAGTTAAAATGTCATCACAACTACCTTCAGACTCTGGTACTATAGAAAATGAAAAAACCCTAGAAGCCAAAGAACAAATTGAAGCTATGAAGCAATGGTTACTAACAGACAAAAGCTACCATGCTTCAGCTATAGACGAAATAATTAATAGGCTAAGAGTAGAATACGATAACGGTACAGAGCGGGCCGTAGTTCATGGCTTCCTCGCCCTCAATAGCCTCACTAGTGCCGAGGGCCTAACTCTCCCCATCATCGTCAATGGTAGTCTCTACCTCGGTAATCTCACCAGCGCCAAAGGCCTAACCCTACCCACCTCCATTGGTGGCGACCTCAGCCTCAACGGCCTCTCCAGCGCCGAGAACCTAACCCTCCCCACCACCATCAGTGGCGGCCTCTATCTCGACCGCCTCACCAGCGCCGAGAACCTAACCCTCCCCACCATTATCGGTGGTGACCTCGACCTTGATGGCCTCACCAGCACTGAGGGCCTAACCTTACCCACTATCGTCAGTGGTGACCTCTACCTCGGTAACCTCACCAGCGCCGAGGGACTAACCCTCCCCACCACCATTGGTGGCGACCTCGAACTCAGAGGCCTCATTAGAGCTGAGGGCCTAGACTTGTCTGGTACCACCATTGGTGACAACCTCATCCTCCACAGACTCACCAGCGCCGATGGACTAACCCTCCCCACCACCATCAGTGGCGGCGTCAACCTCAACGGACTCAGCGCCGTCGATAGAGATGTCATCCACACTAAATACCCTAATATACGAATCTTCTAGCTAACAAAATAATCTAAGAGCCTACTCTTTGGCAACTAGTAATCCTAAAGTAAGTGTCATTACTAACTCTAAAAACCCCCATGTATAAGAGAGTTTTACAGATTTTGTTAATTTCCCATCTGGAAAAGGCCTGGCCTTTTCCAGATGGCGGTTTTACAGATTTGCTACTTGATAGTTTAGCTCATTCATTATTTGTGTGTGTTTCTTGTAGTCAGCGATAAATTCCTGGTAAGCTTCTCTGCTGGAGTGTTGTCAAGTGATTACAATAGGGACTTAGCGCCGACAAAACCATCTTTAGCACTAAATACCCTGATATACATATCATCTAGCTAACAAAATGTATTTGACATAAAAATAAGCCTAGCGCATCATAGTAATATAATTATATTG
>JBCLLN010000012.1:0-18366 GCA_039738635.1 Candidatus Saccharimonadia bacterium
TCAAGTTTGTAGGAATTGTGGCATGCGTTGCACTGCTCTTGGGGATTTTACTAATCTCACAAGGAGGCAAGATCAACTTTGCAATGCCTCAGCAGTGTTCTGAGGTTAAAAAAGCGCAAGCTGGCAATTCTCCAACCTTTTGGGATTATGCCGTTCAGCATTACCCCAATTCTGACCCCCGAGGGGTAACGGACCGGCTCGTAGAGCTGAATGGTCCTACCTTTAGGGGTGGAACAATATATGTACCAGTGAGCTGTAGATAATTTTACGGCTCTTACAAGACCCACCCTAACCAGGCGGGTCTTAATTATTGTATTATTTTTTACTAAAAAATCCAGATATTTTAGCCACTAAACCAGTCTTCGGTGGAGTCTCTGGTGTTACTGGTACTTCTGGCATGACTGGTGTTCCTGAGTCTGCTGGTACTTCTGGCATGACTGATGGTTCTGTTGGTGACTCTGGCATGACTGGTGTTCCTGAGTCTGCTGGTACTTCTAGCATGGCTGATGGTTCTGGGGTTACTGGTTCTGGGGTTACTGGTTCTGGGGTTACTGGTTCTGCTGGTGACTCTGACATGGCTGATGGTTCTGTGGTTACTGGTTCTGGGGTTACTGGTTCTGCTGGTGACTCTGGCATGGCTGATGGTTCTGGGGTTACTGGTTCTGCTGGTGACTCTGGCATGGCTGATGGTTCTGGGGTTACTGGTTCTGCTGGTGACTCTGGCATGACTGATGGTCCTGTGATGCCGTCTAAATTTGGTGTTGTTGGATCTAATTGTTCTGGGCGTGGTGTCTCTACGGCTGTCATAATTTAACTCCTTTTATAATTCAGTAATGCTTATATTATATACACTCTTTAGTACAAATTGTCCAATTATTAGGTTGAAATGTAGCCGTAATTATGTTATTATTACAATGGTTATTTTAGCTTAAAAACAGTTATTGGTCCCATCGTCTAGGGGTTAGGACATCAGGTTTTCATTCTGATAACAGGGGTTCGAATCCCCTTGGGATCACCATTTATTTTTAATCAATATTAGATATTATCTAAGTTACAGCCGGTATTTTTTGTTTGGGTCAGTAGATACATTAATATACTGCAAAATATGAGCCTATAATTGGTAATAATTAAAATAATGCCCTAAGGAGTTTTATATATGACTAAGCAGAAAGAAATAGCCGAGTTAAAGAGAGAGATTGAAAATTTAAAGACTAATATAAATAGTAGCAAAGAGCCGGCTATAAAAGATGGCTTTAAGAGTCGACTTGTTGAAGTCCAAAAAAATAAACAGAAAATAGAAAATAGAAAATTACTCTTTTTTGGGATTATTCCTTTAATAATTATAATTCTATTGTTAGTTTTGATTATATTTTCATTGTTCTACCTGACCAAACAAAAAACTACTAAACCTACAAATAATCCAAATGTAAGCTCGAATCCAAATATTGTATCTCAGACCGAGGTTGAGGCAATAGTTAGTAGAGTTGGTATGCTAATTGATTTGCCCAAGGATGAAACCCCCACGCTCGCCACCGTACTAGATAAGGACAAGCTTAAAGATCAGCCGTTCTTTGCTAACGCCCAAAACGGCGATAAGATACTCATCTATATCAAAGCCAAGAAGTCTATAATTTGGCGACCCTCTGAAAACAAAATTATCAATTCTGGGCCAATAACTAACATAGACAATACTATGGAGTAGTAAACTTTAAAATGGCTTTTATGCAAAAAAAGACAACACATGGCAAAACTGAAAAGAGAATACTTGAGAACTATATTGAGGCTAAGCTTTTGGTTGAAGATAAAAAATACAACAAAGCAAACAGTATTCTTAATGATATACTCCTCAGCCAAGACGTGAAGTCAAACTTACCAATTGAACAATACATTGATTATTTGATGTTATTTAGAAAAGTGAATTTCCTAGAAAAGAAATATGACACAGCTCGCTTACTTGAAGAAGAGATAATTGATTCATTATTTGGTAAAAAGATACAACCTGAAGATTATCTTACTATTGATCCGCAAGCATCACCAAAACCACTCTTAACCGAGCTTACGCTAAGCGAGATGATTGGGACATACATAGCTAAGAATATCTTCTATACAGCAAGTCTAGAAAACAATAAAAAACCAAAAGAAGCTGACTTAAGCTTAGCAAAGAAACCTTACAAACAAACCTATGGCCTGTCAGAGAAAGAATATCACAAGAAATTCAGTAAAGAGAGTAGGAAGAACAAACCAAAAAACTATACTCTTAGAAACGCTGTCGTTATTATCTTGTTGTTGCTTAGTGTTTACGTATACCCAACAGTATCAGATGGTGCCACGGTTGTTTGGAATAATATTTATGCAAGTGACTCCATAAAAGAAATAGCAAACAATAGTGGGTTTAACCTTCATGGTAAGGCACTATTCTACCAAACTAACCCCGAATTAGTTACGGCTGATCAGTTACATCACAGCTGCCCATCAGCTAACGAATCTGCTATTGAGTTTGGCTGTTATATCCCAAAAGGTAATAAGATTTATATACTTGCAGTGGGCGACCCGGACTTAAAAGGAATTCAGTATACAACGGCTGCACATGAGACTCTCCACTCAATATTCGTTAAACTAAACAAAGCAGATAGGCAGAATATCGTGGATTTACTGCGTGCAATATATAATGATACTACATCAACTAGCTCAAAACTACTACATGAAAAACTAAAATTGTATGAGAATGAAAGTTCGGTGATTGATAATGAACTTCATTCATTCTTTGGGAGTGAGGTTCGTAGTTCGGGTAATACTGTGGCAATTGAAGAGTATTATCGCAAATACTTCGATGACAGAGTAATATCTATTATTGCTAGTGAACATTTTGAGAGTAGTATAAAAGCGAAAACAAATGCACTAGAGTTAAGAAGAATAAGTCTAAATTCAACAAGTATTGATCTTAACAACTACAAGCATCAATATCTCGACAGTATTGAGGCTGCAATGCAAGCTAATTCATATTACGGGGACATCAATACCTATAACATTAATGTAGGTATTTATAATAAGAATTTGGTAATATATAAAGACAAGGTCAGCAAGCTGAACGCCGACATAGATAAATTTAATAGCGATGTTGAAGAATTCAACAAGGTGCTAAAAACATTCTATCCAACAAAAGCACCAATACAACCTAAGTAAACTAACTCAGTATTACTAGGTAAGAGTTTTCCATATACTTAGTCAGCTAACATAAGATTCCAATACTCTTGCACTAACTTCACCATTTGTTTCTAAGAACGCCAAGCATAATAAAATGATATAAAACCTATTGTCCTGTTAGGACTCACTAGCTATGTTTTGGTAAGTTAAAAAGTAATAACTTTGCTATACTTGCTTCATGAATAAAATTAATGACTATGACTCTTTCGCCGCCGAACGCCAGGCCGATATCAAAAGCGGCAAAATGAAGTCTCACTACTACACTGAAAAGCCAGCTATGAAGAAGATGCTACCAAGCCTTGCAAATAAAAAGGTATTATTGCTAGGTTGTGGCACGGGTGATGAGTCTAAACTACTCGAGGAGAGTGGTGCTACTGGGTTGGTTGGAATCGACGCATCACTTGGTTCTATAGAACTAGCGAAGAAAACTTTTCCAAAACACACTTTCCAGCTAGGTGATATGAACAAATTAGAGTTTAAGGATAGCTCATTTGACTTTGTGTATAGCAGTCTCGTTTTAAACTATGCCCCAAAGCCTTTAAAAGTTTACAAAGAAGTTTTTCGTATATTGAAGCCAGGAGGCCAGTTCCAGCTTTCTATCCCACATCCCGCCAGGTGGGCCGGCGAGGAGCTAGAAATAAACGGCGTCAAATCAAAAGTCCTCGGATTTTCCGAGGATGAATCCCAGCCTCACCTTTATGGGAGTTATATGCGCTATGAGCAAGGCGAATTTACTTTTCAGGGGGGCGAAACGCTTCGTTTCTGGATAGGGCCACCAAGTATGCACTTCAGGCTGCTAAAAGATGCTGGGTTCAGCATCGATGATTTTATTGAAACCCAGGTGGTTGAGGATGCCAAAAACGACGATCCATATTATTTCGAGCGATTCAGTAACTTTCCTCAATTCACACTATTTCTGGCAACTAAATAGTTCTAGCTTCCATCTCTGCTTATAAACAAGGGTTAATCTCCCTACGGCAATCAATCTAGGCGGGTTAGAACCCCTAAAGTAGGTCATACCACCGATTGATTCCTGGTAGAATATGGTACTCATTCGATGTCGCATGGTTCACCAATTGTTTTTAATAAATACCAAGCATAATAAAATTATGTAAAACCTATTGTCCTGTTAGGACTCACCTTTGGCAACAGCAGCTATTATGCTTTTATTTCCTTCTCCGTCCTCGGCTACATTACCCTTGTTTGTGACGGCAACAACTGTACCATTATTATTGGCAGATGTGATACTAATATCATCGCCATTTGTGTTTGTAAGACCGCCGTTATTACCCGTAAAATAATACTCTCTACCTTTGGCATCAAGTACTAGCCACCAGGTACCATTAATATCTGCGCCAACTTTTACTGGGTTTACCGCAGTAAATTTATGGCCATCTAAATTCCATCTATTTGACGACCCATCAGCTTCTTCTTCAACCACTTTTGGCTGGTGTCGAACATTAAGCAAGGCACTATCAACAATTATTGTGTTAGCACTAAAGGATATCTTATCCCCTGGCTTGAGGTTGTCTATATCTAAATTTCTACCTTTTTCTGCTTGCTCACTACTTAACGATTCAGCAGGGCTAATTGTATCAGTATCAGAGCGCATCAGGTTAATAGAAGCCGCAATTGTCATTGCAGACAAAACAGTCGCTGTTAACTTTCTTTGCCAGCTACTTCTCCTATCGGGATTTTCTGATCTTGAGTGTGGTATTCCATTTTCCATAGATTATATTTAAGATACCATAATGCTTTTGGCTAGTCTAGGGCGTTATTGCCTGTACGCGAGTAAGTACACAGATACTTTTGCTACACAAAAAACAAAATCTTTTATCCCAAATAATTACTTATATATTAATGCTTATGTTATAATTTAAGCAATCTTATGAGTATCCAAAGTATTACACCATCACAAATATTAGACTCCAAGGGTGAGCCCACGCTTAAAGTAACTATCGTAGCAGAGGACGGCACTTCTGCATGGTTTGTTGTGCCTTCTGGTGCGAGTGTAGGGTCACGAGAAACTCATAAAAAAACGGATAATGCCACAGCCTATAATGGCAAGAGTGTTAATGTATGTTTGGATATTATCAGTAAAACCATAGCCCCAAAATTTATTGGCTACCCAATAGGCCACCAAGAAGACTTTGATGGATTATTGATTGCCCTAGATGGTAGTGATAATAAGCAAAATCTAGGAGGCAACACCATCCTAGCTTTATCTGGAGCCTACTATAAGCTCAGCGCCGCTCTTAGTAAAAAGCCACTCTACCAATATATTGCAGAAGGCCATGGCACTAGCCCTAAATTCCCTCGTATCTATGCTAACTTGGTTGGGGGAGGTAAGCACGCCCCTGGTTTGGATATCCAAGAATTTATGATTGTACCTAAATCTGATAACCCAGTTGAGGCCATAGAGCAGGTAACCCAGATATATTCAGCCTTACGAAATATTATGGCTAACTTATACGGACCTGGAGCAAAGCTAGTGGGTGATGAAGGAGCTCTTGCGCCAATTGGTGCTCGCACTGAGGTAGTGCTGGAGGCATTTGCTAGTCTTAATTCAAAGTTAGAAAATAAATTTGATATAGTCCTAGATGTTGCTGCTACTAGTTTTTATGATGGTAAAAGCTATAATTTTGAAGGGCAGAGCCTAAGAGCTAGTGATTTACTCGCCATCTATGAGCAGTGGGATGCCAAATTTGACCTATATTCTATTGAAGACCCATTTGCAGAAAATGACTTAGAGGGCCTAGAGCTACTAAAGACACTACCTAAAGACAAGAAACCCTTTTTGGTGGTAGCAGACGACTACACCGCAACCAATGCCAAGCAAATTACTGATTTCGCAAAGGATAAAATATTTGATCAAATAGTTATCAAGCCAGACCAAATTGGCAGTATCACAGAGATGTTTAGCGCTATAGTAGCTGCAAAACTAGCAGGTAATGAAATAATAATAAGCCACCGAAGTGGCGAGAGTAATGACGACTTTATAGTTGATTTAGCTTACGGATTGGGTGCCTTTGGTATCAAAATAGGAGCACCAAACCGCGGTGAGCGAGTAGCTAAATATAATCGTCTCTTAGATATCCAATACTCACTGAACTCACTACAAAAAAGCTTTGAGCCCGATCGTGATAGTACTCCAGAATCAACCCAGAAGCTTGAATATACAAATGATACTAAGGCTAATACTAAGCCAAGTACTGAAGCTATTAGTGCACCTAGCGACCCAAGTAGTACCCCTTACAAGCCTAATTACGCTGACAGAAAAAACCCTCTAATCACCCCAGAGCTAAGCCCACGGGAAGCCCCAGTAATGCCAAATGCTATCAGTAATACCCCCGCTCCCGCCCCCGCACCAGCTCCAGTGCCTGAGCCAGTGCCTACGCCATCTCCAGAGCCTATTGCGCCAAGCGTTACTGCTGCTGCCAATCCCGCATCAGTCGACCAAGCACTTTCACCTATTCCATCCAATACTCAAAGTGTCTATGATAATCCACCAGCCACTACTATGCCTAAAATTGGCCATGCTACCACAGCAAGTAATCAAGAATCCGACCACCCCAAGGTACTAAACGTAGATGGTCCAAGAGCTGCATTGAGCCTTAAGCCTAGCTTATATAATGATAAATCTGCAGCAAATAGCAGTAATCTTGATTCCCTATAACAATAGTTTTGGGCTATAATGATATAAACATACCAATAATCCGACATGTTTGCCTATGCTCTATGGAATCACTCTCTAGAAAACGCAATAATTATTTACGACTAATATACTCCTGCTGTATGGTTATAATTCTTTCTATTATTACTTTCGGGTATTATATGAATTACCAAAAAGGCATCGATGAGCTCGCAAAAGCAAAGCTACTAAGTAGCCAGCCTAGCTTAAAATTAAGCAAAGTCGTTAAGTCAGCTCCACCCGCTAATGAAGTCAAGATTATTATTCCCCAGCCAGGCTTAAGTATGGAGCTGCCCATTCTCTTATACCACACCACGCCTGCCAATTTCGAGCAGCAGCTCCAGATATTATCTAATAAGGGCTATACTACCATTACAATGGATGAGGCAAGCAAAATACTCCGTGGTCTTACTAAGGCGCCTCCCAAGCCTGTGGTGCTTACTTTTGATGATGGTTTTAGTGATCAGCTTAAGGCATTTGCTTTGCTCAAAAAGTACAATATGAGGGCCACATTTTATATTATTATTGGTGGCGCACTAAGTAACTGGTGTATAGGTACAGAGAGGCAGCAAGGGCTAAATTGTGGAGATAGCTACCTCAACTGGGAGGAGCTAGCCCAGCTCAATAGCTCGGGGCTAATTGAAATTGGCGCCCACACCCTAGACCATCCGCAATTAACCAATCTAAGCCCCCAAGCTCAACGCGAGCAAATATTTAATAGCAAGCAAATCCTTGAACAAAAGCTAGGTATTAAGGTCACGAGCTTTGCCTACCCATACGGTGCGTATGACCAAGCTGTAATGAACCTTGTAAGGGAGGCTGGGTTTACTAGTGCCGTTAGCACTATCGCTGGCACCAAGCAGTCTCATAATACATTATTCTATCTAGCTCGTATTAGAAATACCAATGTCCTGCCATAACTTGTTAAAAAATCTTTAGCTCATAAGTGCTTCAAGGCCCGGGAGCTTATTGCCAGCCAGTAGCTCAAGGCTAGCTCCACCACCTGTACTAACAAATCTAAAGCTATCGTGCATGCCTAGCTTTTGAATAAATGCAGTCGTGTCGCCACCGCCAACAATGGTATTGACTCGGCCGTTTTTTATGGCCATCATATGAGCCATGTCCCTACTCGCCCACGCAAACTCAGGAATCTCTGCCATACCCAGCGTACCATTCCAGAACACAGTCTTGGCTGAGTTTACAATAGGGATTAATTTTTTCATTGTATCCTTGCCTAAGTCTAGTGCGATATCATCTTTGGCTATCTGACTAACCCTTACTTGATGATGCGCTACATTGTGCTTGGCCAATTTAGCTACCACTACATCTGTGGGCAAAATTAAATGAACATTACGCCTGTGAGCCTCACTAATTATTTGCTTGGCTGTGTCTATCTGGTCGGTTTCGGTCATACTTTTGCCGATGCTATAGCCTTGGGCCTGCAAAAATGTATTAGCCATAGCGCCACCTACAACGAGTGTATCAACCTTTTTTAGTAAGCTCATTAGGACTTCTATCTTAGTAGATATCTTGGCCCCGCCTATCACCGCGACGAATGGCCTATCGGGTATGGTAAGTAGGTTGGTAATAACTTCATACTCTTTTTGCATTAGTAATCCAGCACAATGAGGCAGGTATTTGGGTATTCCTACCATGCTGGCGTGAGCTCTATGGGCATTGGCGAACGCATCATCTATATATACCTCGGCTAGGCTAGCCAGGGACTTAGCAAAAGCATTGTTGTTTTTTTCTTCGGCACTATGAAAGCGCAGGTTTTCTAATAATACCAGCTCCCCTGATTTCATATGGTATGTTTCCTCTACTACTGCCCGGCCGACGCAATCATCCACAAAGCCAATATCGCGTTTCAAAATCTCGGCCAGCACCTGAGCCACAGGCCTCAGACTAAGCTTGGGGTCTGGGACTCCCTCAGGGCGACCATTATGGCTAGCAATGATTACCGAGCAGTTCTTGGCTAGTAACTCTAAGATTGTAGGCACACTCTGAGACACCCTAAATTCGTCAATCACTTTGCCGTCTTCTACAACATTATAATCAACTCGCAGAAATACTTTTTTGTTTGTTAAATCTAAATCCTTAAGTGTTAATAATTTAGTTATATTATCTGCTGGTATTTTGGTATGCTTCAATCGTTTGTCCATAATACTACTTAATCTGGCTTTATATTAATATTTTTATTTGGTTTGATATGATTATGAACTGGGATGCTAAAGCCGAATGTACTTCCCTTCCCAGGCTTGGACTCAAAAATAATGCTACCCCCTTGGTCTTCAATGACTCTTTTTACAAGGTACAGCCCTAGCCCTGTGCCATCTGGTCTTACTTCTTTGGCATTGCTGGCTCTAAACATCTTTGTAAATAGCTTGGACTGCTGATTAATAGGTACGCCTATGCCATTGTCTTTAACTGCTACCGTTACTCTACCATTGTCCACGGCTAGGCTAACCTCCACCTTGCCAATATTTGGAGCACTATACCCTATGGCGTTATCAATTAGGTTCATTATGGCTTGGCGTGTTTTGTTCTCGTCTAAGTTTAGGATAGGCACTGGTGAATGAGGGTGGATGTATTCTAGATGTACCTTCTTAGAGCTAGCCAATGATTTTAATAAGCTCAGTTCTTCTGGAATTATCTTGTTCAAATCCACTTTTGCAGTATCTATGTAGAATTTTCCTGCCTCTATTCTACTGACATTCAGTAAATCATTAATAAGACTAGCCATCCTATTGCTACCGTCTAGGGCCAGTTCAATACTGGATTTTTGATCTGCACTGAGCTTACCAAAGTCACCGTCATTGAGCATACTAACATAGCCTTTAACAGTTGTAAGGGGGGTTCTAAGCTGATGGCTAGCCATACTAATAAATTCATCTTTAGCTAGGTCTAGCTCTTTAAGTTGATCATTAGCTGACCTAAGATTTTTAGTGGCTTGGTCAATTTTGTGCTGGAGGGTAATGTTAAATTGTTGAATTTCGGCAAATGCTATGGCATTCTCTAGGGCCAGACTTAGCTCGCTGGCAATTGTTTTAATAGTGCTAATATCTTGCTCGCTAAATATCTCACCACTTTTTTTATCACCTACTAATAAATAACCTAAAAAAAGTTTGTTGGTCTTAAGGGCAACTACAACGCTCATTCCTATTTGTTCTAATACCTCTAGCTTGGCTTTTGATCTTAAGTCGTCAATATTTACTAATTTATTTCCTAGGACAGCTAGGTTTTGTTCTGGATTAGCTCCTAGCTTGACTAAAATGTCATCTTCGGCGTACAAAATGGCAGCCCCATCATAAACAATTGTTGTGGCTGACTGCAGGTGCATAGTAGCTGTCATTTGCTGAGCTACCTTGTCGGTGAGCTCCTTGACTCTAATCTCGGAGGCAAGAATTAAGCTGACTGAGTTTACTAGCTCCTGCGTTTCATACGCATCTTGGTAGAACAATTTTTTTGTGATTTTATCAAAATACCGTTTTGTTATTGGATAAAAAGTTGCTGTTACAAGAGCTAGGATTATGTATAGTGCTCTTTCAACATCTGGTGATACTAAATTTGAACCTAATAAATTTAAAATTATATAAATAATTCCGCCATAAACGATGCCGATAATACCTATAGAAAGTAAGTATGCAACGGAACGAGCAACTGCTGCTTTTATATCGAACAAACTCTTTCTAACAATAGCGTATGTAATGGAACCAAGAAAAATTAATGTATAGAATGGGGTATATTGAACATAATCGCTTTTTTTAAATATAATGACTGGTATGAGTACTGTAGTAATAATTAGTCCCTGCATAAGCAATTCACCAGCTAAAACATATCGAATTTGACCTTTGAGTTTACCGCTTGAGTTTTTTATCCTGACAATCAGTGCTCTAATTGCAACTAAAGTCGTATAAATTGCAAATAAACCAAATAATACAATCGTAGGTCCAGGGATTGCAACAACAACACCATTGACAACTTCTGTGCCGGTAAACGCAAAAGGCGACAATGCGTTTATCATAATTGCAATTGTTGCTGTTATGAGGATCCAGAGCCTACGATTCGTAATTTTGATTCTTTCACTTGGAATTGTTTTTGCAAGAAGATAAAAAAGCGAAATTTGCGCTGCTGCGAATAGAATACTAAGCCGTATCCAGATCAGTGCTGATGGGTAAAATTGTGGAGTAACTGATAAATATATAAAGACTAGCCAGAATGAAGTGACTATTGATAATAATCCAAAAATCTTGTTTGTTGCACTATTAGTGTTATTTTTGTAAACAAATGCCGCCAACACTGAATTTACAATTACCGTAACAATCAATATTATAAAATTATTATCTATCTGACCCACCCTACCAAACCTTTGACTTTAAAAACGAAATTAGTAACTGATTAACTTGTTCCGGAGCTTCTACAGGTGGCATATGTCCAACCCCTTTCAAAATTTCAATCTTAGCGTTTTTTATTTTTTTAAAATTTTTGACAACTGTACTATAAGGCATAAGTGGGTCTTCTTTTCCCCAGATTATTAGAGTTGGTACATTGATTTTTGTTAAACTATTTCCCAGAAATAATTCTTTGCGCATACCTGAATAATGTGCCAGTCTACTTATGAACAATACATTATGTGATTTTGCCGAAAGTTCATAAAAATAATCTATAAACTCACTTTTCAATTCAAGTTTTTTATCATAAAAAACATCTCTCATAAACTTTTCTAGCATTTTATTATCACGCTTGGGTCTAAGTGCAGTTTTTGACATCAGAAGAGCTAGTGGCCATATGGAAATTGGTCGAAACTTCATTGGCATATGCGTGGTAAAGCCTATGGGGTTGGCTAGAACTAGGTGTTTGATGTATGGCTTCCTCTCAATCGCTAATCTCATCGCAATCCAGCCCCCAAATGAGCTTCCAATAATATCGATTTTTTTTAGTCCAATTATATTTACGAATTTGTCGACAATTATAACAAAATCTTCCTCGAACTTAGTCTTTCTAAAATTTACAACCGTGGAATCACCAGCACCAGGCAGGTCCAGAGCATAGACTTTGAAATGTTTTGCTAGTTCGTCAATATTTTGATGCCATTGTGGCCAGCCAATATTTGCCCCGTGGAGCAACAATACCGGATTCCCCTGACCTGCAACAATATAATTGATTGAATACTTACCAATTTTTACTTGTTTTGTAGTTGGTTTACTACGTAAAGTTTGTAATAACTTTGTCTGATAATTATTATTCATAGTTTAATTATACCTTGGGGTGTGCCTTGCTTCTACTGTAGCCTTACCAAGTCTCATAAAGAATATAGGTATTGTTTCCATGCCAACACTGTCTTTAAGTTTATTCTTATGCTCCTCACTGCTTATTATAGCAAACAATGGGTGCCCTACTATGCCTAACGCTGTCACATTTAACCAAAATCGTTCAATAATCATACCCATCTTAATAATTTCAGCTGGAGAATCTTTTTTAGACCCGAATATAACAAAAGCCGATGATGACTGCATAAGTTTTTGTTCCTTTTCTAAAAATTTTACAGGAATTTTATTAAATATACTGGTTAACCCCTTCCCGACAGCACTTTGAATGGCTGAATTGCCGGTTACAAAGCCAGGCATACCGTTATTCTTATTAGTGCCGTTCAATCGGAGCCAACTTGATAGTTCTCTAACAAATCTTTTATCATTTGCATATTTATCAGCAGCCAAAAGGTGAAGTTTTATAATATTAGAACACTCATTTTTGTCAGTAATAAGCTTTACCTCACAAGCGCTGGTGCTACTGTTAGTAATTGATAATTTCTGTATAATTTCAGGACTTATATGCCCGGTATATAAAAACTTGTTAGATGCTCTTTTTTTGATCAAAAAAAGCTGATCTTTATCATATATTAGTCCTGTTGAACTCTCATTACCAAAAGTAATCTCCGCTTTTTTATTATCAATACTAAGTTTGGTTTTAATTTTGAAAGCTTCGGCAGCTTTCAAAATATTTTCTATGAAAGCTCCAAGTGATATATATAAACCTATATTCTGTGGGTCACCGTACTGAAGCGCTTTTGAAAATTCGGGGATAATGATAAGACTTTCCTTGCGAAATTCGAGTTTCCAGGGTTGAGTGTTGTATGTTGAGGGGGCTAAAATCCCATATCCAGTCAGGAATCTAATTTTGTCTTCTGTGGTTCCATTTTTGGGGAAATCATTTTCATCTATTTCCCACGCTTGGTAGTTGGGTTTAGTCTTTTTTGCCATTTTTGTTTGCCATTAGTTTATTCAATATATTCTCTCTGGCGCTCCCACCAAAATCATCAGTATCAAGATTGATTAAATCACCGAATTTTACGAAATATCTACCTGATTTTACATCTTTTTCAAGTATAATCTGCCTTATTATATATACCGCTAACCCACTATCTACAGCAATCGTACTATATAGTTGTGGGCGACCTACAAGGGATTTTCCGATTTCTGGTAGTGATGCCAGAGCTCGCGTAGGTACATACTCTGCGCCGACAACTTGAACTGTGTATCTCTGAATATCTTCTTTGCTAATATTTTTGCTGGTTAATATTTCGTCAGCTGTATTTCCAATTGCTCCATTAAATATTTCTGGCTGATTAGGTAAATCATAGCGTTCAATATCTATTAGAATATTGTCGCCTAGGCTGGTAAACATTAGTAGCGGTACTTTAAATTGTTTTGCCTTGACACGAAGAAGTACCTTGATCTTGAAATCATCAATTTCATCCACTATTACGCTTAGCTTTGGATCGTTGAATAATTTATCTATGTTAGATTCTGTAATCCCCTCCGAGAATGTAATTACTTCATTATAAGGATTTAGTTCGTAAATATTTCTGCTAGTAAGTTCGGCTTTGGGTACGCCGATATTTTGTATTGATTCTCTAATTCGATTCAGATTTGCAGTTTCTAGGTTATCAAAATCTGCAATTTTGATAGTATTTGCCATGCCAGCGTAAATAGAGCCAATCGCTATACCTGCGCCGACAGACATCCCTGCGACTCCAATAACTGATTGTTTCATCATCTCTTGCTCTGATTTTGTGATGATGTTCTGATTGCGATTAGTCCTGAGATTATATAAATCTTCGGGCCCAACTGTGTGAACTAGCACACCGCTCCAGGGATAATATATCCACGCACCACTGCCTTTTTTGGTTTGATTTTCTATAAATGCTTCTTTTTGAGCTTTGCATTCTTCAGGCTCAGGGAACTTTATTTCTAGCAATTCCTCTAGCTGTCCAGGATATAGATCAATTTCTTTCCAAATTTTGGAATTATTCCGAAGCTCGTCAACATCTGACTCTGAATATTTACCAGGCAATAGTATGGTTGGTTTATTTGTCATTTTTTATCACCCATTTCTGTTTTGTGCCTGGTTTAAAATATTTCAAATCCTCGTATGGCCATAGTTGGACTATTGGTTTTACAACTGTGCCTACCATATTAAATGTTTCTCTATATTCAGAACTTTCATCAAGCAGTGCGTTATGTAGAAGTGAAATTATGTCATTTTTTAATTTGGCACTTGAGGCAATTGAATACTTAAGTTCGCAGTGAATATTGAGTTGTTGGCGTCCAGAAGCATCATAATCCACCACCATAGTAAACTTGCCTGTTATATTATTATAGAGATTATCAGTCTGCAGAGCGCGACGAATCATATCGGGATAAATAAGAAATGCATAGTAACTTACGCTGAAATCATTGCGCTCATAAACATACACAAACGGTAATTCCCATACTGTGTCTTGGATATGGTTTTGTTTAATCAACTTTTCAATATCGTATCCATTTTTACGAAGTATCTTAAATACTGCAGACTTTGTAATAACCCCCCCATAATCCTTCAAATCATATCTAACCAGCGGGAGCCCACTAAAGGAAGTGCAGACCAGGTTATTATCAAGACTTTCAAAATAAAACATCTCTGGGTTATATTGTGCAAATGTTGGTTGCCTAGAACTCTCTGGAAATAGTAGGTTCAGCTTGTTGTCTCGTACTAAAAGTCGTCTAATTAGTATTGATAAAGGAGTTTCGTGTGCCATAGTCCCCATATCGACTGTTCCATAGTGATTTAGCGAAAAAGTATTAATATTTTTGGGAAGTACCTTATCATACACAAAATCTCTGAATTTCTCTGTGAATGCTTCCGCTGAAAAAACAAATCCAATTTTATAGTCTGTCCATTTAATTCCATCCCGTTCGCCATCATCCAATATATCTTTCAAAAATGGAGCATACGCACCAATAATTATTTGGTCGAAATCATGGCCTAATTGTTTTATCGCACTGATAACCTCCATTTTGTGTATTCCTGGTGTGATAATACTTATTCGATAGTTTTTTTCTGCTATTTGCTTAATCGATTCATATGTAAATACACCACCAATCCATGCTCCCATTGGGAATGCATCTATGTATAGTGTCGTGTTGTTTTGAATATTAAAATTACTTCTTAGATAGAGCTCAGTGGAAACAGTTAAATATTTATCTTGTAGGTCAGTTCTTGGAAAATAATAGGGAACTCCTGATGAGCCAGAAGTTGTACTTATTACCCATTGATGTTGCGCAAATTCACCATTCCAGCATAATTCATCCCTTGAGAATTGACGAAGATAGTTATCTTTATCGATAAGTGGAATATCCTTAAAGCTATTTTTACTTGATGTTAAATTACTATCAATTTTTTTTAATTTTAGAAATTTTTTATACGCAGGGACAAATTCTGCCATTAAATGAAATTGTCGAACTGCTCTTCGACGCCCAGAACTAATCCATACCTTTTCTTTTTTTGTTCGAAGCTTGGATTCAAGTAACTCTAAATTTTTGTATCCGCGTGGTAAAAATATCTTCATGATATAGCCTTTATGTAATTATAGCATGTGTCAAGCAAGAGAGAGTATACTTAAATATTTAGTAATGACACTCCAGCAGAAATTGGTGTTTCCAGGATTGATTTTTTGATTATTTCGCCCATGACAGGCCCAATTGGTCGTTTATTTGGATTGTCTGCAACATTTTTACTCAAAAACTCGCCATGTTCTTTGGCAAACTCTCGTACATATTTCGTAACAATCTGGTTATGTAGTTGGTAATCGTTTAGATTTTTGACTAAATTATTCCGTTCGCTAAATACATATCTTGCGAGTGCATCGGCACTATAGATAGCGGTGTTGGCGCCAAAACCTGCCCATGGTGGAGACGCACTGCCTGCATCACCAAGTATTATGCATTTATCTCCTAGCACAATATCTTCAGCAGATTTGTAATATAGTAATCCTTGCTCTCTTAGTAGTAGTTGGTCTAATATATTTTCATCTAGTTTAAATATGCCTGGGAAATCTGCTCTTAACCTCAATTTACCGGCAGTTATGTTAGTAAAAGGAGATTCGCTTATATCTACGCCCTTAAATTGAGAAACTAATAGCGCAGATATAGTTTTATCTTTGTTGGGTAAACCTATTGCTACTGATGTTTTATCTGAATTATGCCAAAAATGTATGTAATTTAGATTTAAATTCTTAGCTACTCTTTTATTGAGATTTATTGTTATGTATTTCAACGGATCCGTTTTGAGACTTAGGTTTCCTCGATATAATTTTTTTAATTGTTCATCCGCAATACTCCATAACCCGTCAGCAACTACAATTAGATCGCCTTTAAGAATTTTTATATCGCCGTTTCTACGCACGACAACTTCACCATTCTCAGGATGTAGTTTGATAGCCTCTGTGTTAAATTGAATGTTAATTTTATTTTTTTCTGCAATGCTTACCATATTTCGCCGCAAAATTGGTCTTGGTATGCTCATTAACACTTCGTCGTCTTTGGTCTTGTCTACATTTGACGAATATTTTATTTCTCCAGTGTTTTGAAAATTATGAATTGCTCTTCCATAAACTGCGATACTCCCATCGAGTGCGTCATTGGACAATATTTTTCTACCAATACTATTAATCGTTAAATTAAATGACCTATTGGTGTAACCGGCATCGCTTCCCTTGGGGTCACCAGCTTTTTCAACTACAACGACATCTGCACGGTTTCTTTTGGCAGCTAGAGCAAAAGTTAGTCCACCAGGCCCAGAACCAATTACAATACATTTCATAACATGATACATTTTCTCATATCTATATATTATCAAACATTGGCAATAATATTTAACAATTTAGCCAAAATTCTGTATAGTTATATTGAAAAAATTATATTACAGTATAGTATAATAAAATAACAAAATGTCTTTTATATCAAACAGATTAAAATATTTCGACAGTAGTGCTTTTAGAGGAGTATTTAATAGACGACTGCTCATAGATAATCCAGTGGATTTGAGTGTCGGTGAGCCAGAAGATGTTACTAGCGACGCTATCAAAAAAGCCGGTATTAAAGCTATTAACGACAACAAAACTACTTATACGCCAGCAAATGGGATTCTAGAACTCAGAGAAAAGATTGCCAAAAAACTGAATGGGGAGAATAAAATCCCGTGCACAGCTGATAGCGTTACAATTGTTCCTGGGCTAACAACCGGACAGTTACTTGTGTATATGGCTATCCTGGACCCAGGGGATGAGATAATCGTGATGGATCCTTATTATCCACCATATACCTACCTTGCTAGCTCAATTGGTGCACATGTTGTTACAGTTCCAACTCTAAATGATTTTCAGCCAAACCTGAGTCTGATTGAAGCCAATATCTCAGAACGAACTAAGGCGATTGTGATAAATAGCCCAGGAAATCCCACCGGTGTGGTATATTCGCTCAATACTTTGCAAAAAATTGCACAACTAGCAAAGAAACATAGCTTATTAGTTATATCTGATGAAATATATGAACATTTTATTTACGAAGGTAAGCACACGAGCATTGGTAGCTTTTATCCAAATACCATTACCATGAATGGATTTAGTAAAGAGTTTGCCATGACTGGTTGGCGTATAGGATATATCGCTGGTCCAATTGAAATAATCGAGGCAATAAACGAGTTGCAACAGTACATGGTATTTGCCTCGTCATCCATTGCTCAGTATGCGGCAGTTGCAGCCCTAACTGATCGTAAAAAAATCAACGGTAAATACAAAACCAAACGAGACCTAGTGCACAAATCGTTAACTGCTATGGGTTATGAAATTGAGGGCATGCATGGTGCATTCTATGCATTTTTCAAAACTCCTGGCAGAATGCTAGACATTGATTTTGTGGAAAAGGCTGCTGCTAAAAAACTAATTCTCGTTCCCGGACAAGCATTTTCTAAATCAGATGGTTTTATACGATTATCATACGGCACGAACATTGCTGAAGTTAAAAAAGGCCTGGATATATTGAAGGAATTAACTAAAGATATTAAGAGTTAGTGTGCGCTATATATCAGTCGCAAGGCTGGGAATAGTCCTATCCCGACTATCAATATAACCATTGTTGATTTTTAATATTTAC
>JBCLLN010000013.1:0-16893 GCA_039738635.1 Candidatus Saccharimonadia bacterium
GCTTCATAAAAAAGTCCGGTATTAACTCGAAGCAGGTAGTAGGTATTAGGCTAGTGCATGGCATAATTATAGTAGAGCCAAGCGATAAGGACTTTCGTAGTAAGGATATTCTTAATCCAGATATTATCAATCAAGCTGATGGAATTATGACTAGCAAGGTTGGAGTTGGGTTGTTTTTTAATATTGCAGATTGTATGCCTGTTATAATCTATGATCCTACCAATAAAGCAATAGCCCTATTGCACGCCGGTAGAATAGGAGTGGAGAATAATATTCTAGCTAGCGCAATGGCTAAAATGAGCCTACAATATGGCACCAAGCCCAATGATGTGCTAATAAGCAGTGGGCCATCAATATCTAGGGACTCCTATATATTTGACACTAACGAAGGCGTTAATATGGCTTTTTGGGGGCAATACTTTAGCTTAAATAATGATAATAAGTATCGGATGGATATAAAGGGGATGGTCTTAGGGCAAGCCCTTAGCTTGGGCATACAACAGAGTAATATAGCCATAAGTAAGCTGGATACCTATACTAACACAAGCTATTATTCACACCGTCGTAGTATGGCTACTGATGAGCCAGAGGGTAGGTTTGCCACACTTGTATTTATGAGACCATAAAGTAGCTTTAGTTGTAAAAAAAACAATAAAGTAGCTAATAAAGTAGATATTGTGTGGCTGATATTATAGGAAAGCTCAAATATAGTTGAATAATGTTTGTTTTTATACTATCATTTAAAGATATTAATAAGGCGTTTGAGCTATAGATTAACCACCTATGGCAAGCCTCGAAGCCTGGTCGTTACAGGGCATAAAGAGAGATCCGCCACGGATAAGCCAAGTGGAACCTTCCGATGTTATCGGGACTTGGCAACAGGGCGGGTTTTTGTTAAAAGAAAGGTATAGATATGGAGCAAAACGACCAATTAGAAAAAATCAGACATAGTTTGGCGCATGTTATGGCCTATGCCATACAGCAGTTATATCCTTCGGCTAAGTTTGGTGTGGGGCCAACTATCGAGAACGGATTTTACTATGATGTTCAGCTAGACACCCCTCTTAGCACAGACGATATGAAGCAAATTCAAAAGCTTACCAAGAAGCTTGCTGGCCAGAAGCTAGATTTTGTTTCTCAAGAGTGGCCGATAGATGAAGCGATTAAGTACTTTAGGCAGCAAAAGCAAGATTTTAAGGTTGAATTACTTAATGATTTAAAGACCAAGGGCAGTACGGCTGTATCTGACTCGGGAGATATTAACTTGGTTTCGGAAAATGTAGATAAAATTACATCGGTAACTATTTATCAGACTGGTGACTTTATAGACCTCTGTCGAGGTCCACACCTTGCTAATACTTCAGAAATTGACCTAGATGCGTTTAAGCTGACCAAGGTCGGTGGTGCTTATTGGAGAGGTAACGAAAATAATCCGCAGTTACAGCGAATTTATGGTGTAGCCTTTAAGAGTAAGGCCCAGCTAGACGAGTACCAAGAGATGTTGGTGGAAGCTAAAAAACGGGATCACCGCAAGCTTGGTAAGGAGCTAGATTTGTTTACTTTCTCAGATTTGGTTGGTGCTGGCTTCCCGATGTATACCCCAAGAGGCACAATACTTATTGAAGAACTCAAGGCTGTCCTAGCTGATATAAGCTCCAAGTACGATATGCAGCAGGTGTCTATTCCACATGTTGCCAAGCTAGAGCTGTACCAAAAATCTGGACACGCCGAGAAGTTTGCCGGTGAGCTATTCCATATTAAGAGCCATTATAACCAAGACTTCGTGTTAAAGCCTGTTAATTGCCCCCACCACACTCAGATTTATGCTTCTAGGCCACGAAGCTATCGAGACTTACCCATCAGGTATGTGGAGCAGACAATGCAATATCGTGATGAAAAACCCGGCGAAATTAGCGGGCTACAACGCACCAGAGGATTTAGCGTAGATGATGGGCATATCTTCTGTACGGTTGAACAAATTAAGGCTGAAGCCGAGATGATAGTAGAGATTATTACGGGCTTTTATCAGTCACTAGGTTTGTGGGGCAATCATTGGGTGTCGTTATCCTTGCGAGATCCCAGCACGCCCGATAAATATATAGGCGACGACAAGGATTGGGTTCAAGCTGAGCAGATGCTGACTCAAATGGCTACCGAAAAACAGCTAGATGCCAAAAATATGCTCGGTGAAGCTGCGCTCTATGGCCCTAAGCTTGATTTTATGTTTAAGGACGCTCTGGGGCGTGAGACACAGCTTGCCACCGTACAGCTTGACTTTGCTACCCCAAAGAGATTTGGGCTGGTCTATACCGACTCCCAAGGAAGCGAAAAGAACCCTGTAATGATTCACCAAGCAGTTTTTGGGTCATTTGAGAGGTTTATTATGCTTCTTATTGAGCATTTTGCAGGTGCCTTCCCATTATGGCTAGCGCCAGAGCAAGTTCGGATTATCCCAGTATCAGAAAAGTATAATGAGTATGGCAGTAAGCTCAAGCATCAGCTTAAAGTTGAGGGCATTAGGGTCCAGCTAGATGACGCATCAGAATCACTTGGTAAGCGAATTCGCAATTCAGAGCTTATGAAGGTGCCATATACACTAATTGTTGGGCAAAAAGAGCAGGAGGCTAACACCGTGGCGGTGCGGAGATATGGCAAGGGCGATTTAGGCTCGCAGACTATTGATGAAATCACTAAAACACTAGCTAAAATGATTAAAACGCGTGTTAGTTAGCTAGATAGTAGTAATATTAATGGCTATAAATAATAAGCTAATAGTGATAGTAGGGCCTACCGCATCAGGCAAGAGCGAATTGGCTCTAAAAATAGCCCGCAAGTACAATGGTGAGATAATCTGTGCTGATTCTAGAACTATTTACAGGTGTATGGACATAGGTACAGCCAAACCTAGCCCAGCTGAACAAAAAAGTATCAGACATCATTTAATTGACATAAAAGACCCTAATCAGACCTTCAGTGTTGTAGAATTTAAAACATTATGCACTAAAATCATCGCTAAAGTACAGGCTAGGGGCAAGCTACCAATACTAGTGGGGGGAAGTGGCTTGTATATTGATTCTGTGCTATTTGACTACCAATTTCGAAGGCTAAAGCGCATTATTGACACTACCACAATGACATTAGAGCAAAAACTCTCAAAAGCTCAAGAATTATACCCCCAGGAGCTAGCCAAAATAGGTGGCTCTAACCACCGCAGGGTAGAGCAATTACTACGGTTTGGACCAGCTAGTAATAGTGATCGTGAGTCGGTAAAGATACCATCTATGATAGTAGGAATAAAGCCATTAACACCTACACTAAAGCATAATATTGAACAAAGAACCAAGCAATTATTGAACAACGGATTTGTTCAGGAAGTAGTAAATATTCGGATGCAACATGGCAGTGATTGCGCTGGGCTTGAGAGCACAGGCTATCGCCAGGTAGGCGAATATCTGGATGGAATAATAACTAGTGATGAGCTGGAAAGGGCTATTAATAGTGCCACCATTAACCTAGCTAAAAAGCAAATCACTTGGTTTAAGCGTAATAATGCTATCCATTGGGTCACCACTTCCTCTAAGGCCGAGGAAATTACTGCCAAATATCTTATTGCAGGTCTGATACAATAGAGTTATGCGAAGCTTACTTGCCATTTTAGCTGCCAAAACAGCCTTTAAGATTAACAGACTATCAGGCTCTGGAGGAACATCACTACCAGGTCTGGTGGCCCAAAAGTTAGATCACGATATCCTCCAAAAGCTAGCTTACAATAACTTTCCCAAGGGAGTTATCGTGGTAACAGGTACCAACGGCAAGACCACTACTACCAAATTGATAGCTGATATCCTAAAACATAACGGCATTACCTATATCCATAACAAGACTGGCTCAAATATGGAGCGGGGTTTAATATCTTCTATCGTTAAGGAGTCCTCTTTTGGCGGCAAGTTGAGTGCTCAAATGGGGCTATTTGAGGTTGATGAAGCTAATATGCCAAAGGTCTGTATGGCCCTTAAGCCAGATTGGATAGTAGTAACTAACTTATTTAGAGATCAGCTTGATAGGTATGGTGAGCTTGATAAAATTGCCATGATGTTTAGGAACTTGTTTGACGACTTGCCAGATGCTCAGATAATCCTAAACTCCGACGATCCATTAGTAGCAAGCCTTGGTTTTGAGCTAGAAAGCAATAATAAAGTGGTCTATTTTGGGGTTGATGATTATGTTGCCCCCAAATTAGCCAATGACCATACAGCCGATAGCATCTTTGACCCCTTTACTCAAGAGAGGCTCTACTATACCCAGCAGTATTTTGGCCATATGGGTAAATACAGGGGCAAAAATGGAGGGTTTAGTAGGCCTAAGCCCAATTATTCGGCCACCAACATTAAGCAATCAGGCATAGAATCTATTCAATTTAGCATCAATAGTAGCGACAAGCTCATCAAGTTAGATATTCCAGGCATCTTTAATGTTTATAATTATCTCTCGGCCTATGCTCTGGCTGGAACAGCCCTGGGGCTTAGTAGCGAGGACATTATAAGCTCTATTGGTAGCTCACCTGCTATATTTGGTAGATCCGAAGAGCTCCAATACCACGGCCGAGCTATTCTGATGCTACTAATCAAGAACCCAACCGGACTTAATCAGATAATACAGACCTACCTACTAAATAAGAAAGACCGCTTGCTGGTCTTTGTAATTAACGATAATTATGCTGACGGTAGGGATGTCAGTTGGATCTGGGACGGTGCTTTGGAAGATTTGCAGGGGTACAAGGGCAAGATAATAGTTGCCGGCTCCAGAGCCAATGATATGGCCCTACGCCTCAAGTATGCTGACCTAGAAGACATTATGATAGTAGAGGACAGCCATAAATTGCTTGATGCGATTGAGCAAAATTCCTCAGCTCGTAGCAAGGTCTTTGTATTGCCCACCTATACAGCAATGCTGAATCTTAGAAGCCAAATAGTCGCTCGTGATGATAAAGCTAAGGAGTTTTGGCAATGAGAGCCATTAAAATAGCCCATCTCTACCCAGAGAGAATGAGTATTTATGGTGATTACGGCAATATCATTGCATTAACTCAAAGAATGAGCTGGAGGGGCATCAAAAATGAGGTTGAAAGTATTGAGGTAGGGCGTAGGATACCCAAAGACACCGACATTATCTTTATCGGCGGTGGGCAAGATAGGGGGCAGGTGATAGTCGCCAAGGATTTAGAGTCCAAGGCCAGCCAAATCCATGAATTTGTAGAATCTGGGGGCCCACTATTGTCGGTTTGTGGGGGCTACCAGTTGCTTGGTGAGTATTTTATTAGTAATGATTATGGGGAGCTGAAGGGGATTAGTCTATTTAATGTTATCTCTAGAGCAACTACCACCCGCATGATTGGCAATATCGTGGTGCAATCTCAAGAGTTTGGAGAGCTTGTGGGATTTGAGAACCATAGTGGGGCGACTGAGTTTGTGGGGCGAGCCCACCCACTAGGGATAGTCAAAAAAGGCTATGGCAACAATCCTAAAGATAAAATCGAAGGCGCAATATACAAAAACGCCCTAGGAACTTATATGCACGGGTCGTTCTTGCCCAAGAATCCGCTAGTTTGTGATTGGTTAATTCAAAAAGCTCTGCTACTAAACAATCAGTCTATTGCCCTAGCAGACATTGATGACAGCATAGCAATGCGCGCCAAAGTTACGGCATCTAGGAGACCACAATAGTTAATACAACAATAGTCTAGATTTATTGTTCAATTGCTCTTATAATACAATAAACTAACCTGAAATTTGTATCTAGAATACACTTTTTAGCATTAATGGGAGGTCAATATGTTTGAACAATTGTTTGGCTCTAAGACGAGAGTAAAGCTACTTAGCTTATTTTACAATAATCCTGATAGACCATTCTATGTCCGTGAGATTACTCGTAAGATAGAAGAGCAAATCAACTCTGTCCGTAGAGAGCTTCAGAACCTGCTTAATATTGGTATAGTGCGTTCGGTCAGCCAAAGTAATAGACTCTACTATGAAGTAAACGCAAAATATAAGTTTCATAAGGAGCTTCAGTCGATATTTCAGCGTATTCCGGCCAAGTCTAAAGCCATTAAGCAGACTAAGGAGGAGGATCAAATCCTCAAAAACATCCAGAAAGCTGGTAATGTCAGAATGGCTTTTTTGACGGGTGCATTTGTAAGGGGCAGTAACCAACAGATTGATATATTCATTATCGGAGATATGAATAAGTCACAACTGGCCAAAATAATCGGTGAGCTAGAAAAGGAAATGAACCGAGAGCTGAATTATTCGGCATTTACTGTTGAGGACTTTGACTATAGGCGTAATCTTAACGATCGGTTTTTAACTGGCATTCTAGATGAGAATAAGATTATTTTAGCCGACAAGATAGGTGTTTTTGCACCTTTGCCAGCTAGCGAGGTAGTAGAACCTGGTGCTCCTGCTAAGGTTAATGTAGTATTAGGCAAAAATAAAATATAAATCGTAAGAGCTATTAATAATTAATATAATCTATGGGATAATAACATTATGAAAGACGCTCAAAAGCTGACAGTCACCATCTCGCCATTATCTTTTGTGTATTTAGTGGTTGTAATAGCTTTCTTGGTATTGTTATGGTACTCATCTGGAGTAGTTATTATTGTTCTAGCCAGCCTGATATTCGCGGCGGGCCTTAATCCGTCAGTAAAAAAACTCGAAAAAATCAAGTTCCCACGCTGGCTGGCAGTGTCTGTGATATTTGCACTGACATTTGCAGTGCTAGGCTATTTGATATTTCTAATAGCGCCAACTCTTGTCCAACAGGTTAATGATATAGTAGCTAACTATCCCTCGATAAGCGCTAATATTAATGCAAGCCTTGCCAACCAGCCACTATTGCAAGACCTCTTAGATAAATTATTAGTATCTATTAGGTCTCGCCCAGAAGTTGTTACAGGTCAAATAGGCCAGGCAGCTACTGGGCTCATTGGAGGTGTTTTTGGCTTTATAACCTTCTTGGTACTGACCTTTTATTTTTTACTTAGTGGTCAAAAGATATCATCTGCTATGGTCAGGTATATACCATCTAAAAAACGCCAACGAGAGATTACAATGATAGGTCAAGAAAGCTCTATTAAGCTTGGGCACTGGATTCGATCCCAGCTTGTCATGGCCACTATTGTGTTTTTAGCAACATATGGAATACTTACTGCCATGGGGGTCCAATACAGCCTGGCATTAAGTCTTTTCGCGGGTATTTTGCAGTTCATACCATTTGTAGGCCCATTGGTTGGAGCCATACCTGGTCTTTTGGCGGCTTTAGTGCTATCACCAGTTAGCGCCCTTATATTTATCGTGTTTGTGATTGTGTCCCAGCTTATTTTAGCTAATATTGTAGCCCCCCAGCTCTTCAATAAAGCTATTGGTGTTTCCCCCGTAGTAATATTACTCGCAGTGCTGATTGGGTTTAGCCTACTGGGGCCGATAGGAGTTATTTTAGCCATTCCCGTTGCTGCCGTAGTAGATGTGGTATTTGATAGTATTGGCTCGGACTATGTCAAAGAAAAGATATCGGAGGCCACAAACTCCTAGTCTATACGGCATTTAATCTGGTACAATTACATCTATGGATATTACTTTTTCTAATAAAGACACCATTAAGCTCGCCGGCAAGAGCGCTACAATTGTTTTTAACCCCTCTAGTGAAGTTAGGGCAGACTTACTGCTATTTACTAGCCCAGTAGCCAAGATTGCAGCCGAGAGGTCCTTTAGTGGCCCAGGGGAGTATGAAGTAATGGGCACTATGGTAGATGGAATTGAGATAGACGAAACTAATACAATTTATAGCTTGGTAGCAGATGATATTCATATTATTTATGGCGTGGAGCTCTCGGCACCTCTGACCGATGCCCAGCTAGAGCATATGGATGATGTAGATATACTGATTCTTGCAGTTAGCGACGATAAGTCCGATTTAATGAATAAGCTGATTGGGCAAATTGAGCCAAAAGTCTTGATACCACTTATGAGTTTGGATAGTGAGCTTAATAAGATTAAGGCAGAATTTGGCAAGGACACTGAGCCCACGGAGCGCTATAAATTAACTAAGCGTGATTTGCCAGAAGATTCTCAACAGCTAGTAATCCTAAAGTAAGTGTACTAGCAAACACATAAAAAGCCCCATATATAAGAGAGTTTATATATTTTGTAAATTTGTCATCTGGAAAAGGCCTGGCCTTTTCCAGATGGCGGTTTTACAGATTTGCTAGTTCATAGCTTAGCTCATCCATTACTAACTCTAAAAAAGCCCCATTAACTTGGGGCTTTTGCTATAACCATCATAACTACAGTATAATAAAGACATAAGTATTAATACAAATGTCTGAAATCTACACCCCCCGCGAATTCCAAGATGCAGTAAGCCCTGAGGGAGTTCATATTGACTTATACAATACTGACCATCTAAGAGCTCAACCCCAAGCAAAACAAGCCGAGGGTGGAGATATAGATATCATTGCTAAGGCCCAGAGTGAGCTAGACGATAAAAGTGCCAGAGAGCGCCTAGCCAACAGCCCTGAAGCCAAAATCCAACTAGCCCAAGCCCAAATTGAAGCTATGAAGCAATGGTTAAGAGCAGACAATACCTACCATGATAACACCATAGACCAAATAATTGGTGGCCTAAGTGTAGAGTATGATGAAGAAAGCCAAGAAGCTGTAGTTAATGGCGATCTCTACCTCCACAGCCTCACCAGCGCCGAGGGCCTCACCCTCCCCACCACCATCGGTGGCCGCCTCTACCTCGATGACCTCACCAGCGCCGAGGGCCTAACCCTCCCCACCACCATCGGTGGCAGCCTCCACCTCTATGACCTCACCAGCGCCGAGGGCCTCACCCTCCCCACCACCATCGGTGGCAGCCTCTACCTTAGTAGCCTCAGCGAAGCCGAAAAAACCACTCTCCGTACTAAATACCCTCATTTAGCTAACAAAATAAACTAATGCCAGATAGTTATAAATACTTACTTAAGCATAAACACAATTAAAATAATATGGTATTATAAAGCAATATAACATGGAAACACCAAACCCCTCCCACCCAACAGACCCCACTCTAGGTAGAGATATACTGGATGAACTAAAGCCACCATTACCTCCAGAGCCAGACAGAGCACCGGTAGTATCTACTACTGATAGGATAGAGGCCGCTATAGCTCGTGGTGAGGCAAGCATGGCGCCTGAAGTAGCCAGCGAGCCAGCAAAATCAGAGTACTCAATAGAAGACTATGTGGATTCGCTAGAAAGCGTTAAAAATGCTCGTCGATTCCTGGCTAAAGCATATGAAAAATACCACCTAAAAGAGGGCTCCAAGGTAGAAGGTCTGACAACTACAGATCAGAGGAAGGGTATTAGCAAAGAGCGACCAAGCTGGGAAGAGCATTTACCGCAAGATGATTCCGTACAGGAACAGCAGCGATGGGACGAATATGTGCAGAGCTTTCCTGACGCTGGCATTAGGGGCTCCCTTAATTACCTCCAGCGTGTAGCTATGAAGCATCAACAAATAAAGGACGCCCCTGAATTAAAGGATAAAATTGGGGAGTATGCCAAAGATAAGCTAGAAGTAATGGCTGAAGTCGCTGCTTTTCGCAGCTTAGAGCGTCAGGAGCTAGCGGTTATTGCTAGAATTGAGGCTCTTCATGCCAGAGCGGTCGCCCTGGGTGAGTCCGAATGTCCCGACAGGGAACTATTAGCGAAGCAATCAAGGCACATAATGGTCCTTAGTGAGGCACGCAATGGGATGATACAAAGCCCTAAGGCCGCTGAGGAGCTGGAGCGACGCCGAAACCTAGATGCTAAAATGCAATTTGATGGTGGTATACTAATGACTGAGCAAATGGAAACTGTGGCGCGCCAGAATATGCCCGCATTGTTGCAAGGCGAACCGCTATTACTTACTGGAGAGACAGGAGGTGCTAAAACAGTGTTAGCTAGGGAGCTGGCTAGGCGAGTACTGGAAAGGACTGGTAAAGGGGACCTAGAGCCCGAAATAATATCCGGACACGGAGAAATGAATACCTATACGCTAATGGGTAAAAGCGAGCTTATTTCCGATGAACAAGGTAACATAGCAACTGATTTTGTGGTTGGTCCGATAGTTCGTGCCATGAGGGATGGCAAGCCACTTATACTGGATGAAGTAAATGCCATGCCTCCAGAGATAATAAAGCGATTAAATATAATTATGCAATTAAGGCCGGGGCAAACATATTCTATACAGGAGGACAGCGGGAAGGTAATAACTGCGCAGCCAGGCTTTTGTATTATTGGCACGATGAACGAAAAATCACACCGCTACAGAGGTGTGGAAACACTGAGCGTTGAATTTAAAGATCGATTTGGGTCTAATCGTGCACAAATAAGATACCCAGACCAAGACACAAAGCCTGGCGAGACGGCTATGCCCAAAGAGCTAATAAAGCTAGCGTTGCTTGAACTTACCGAAAAAGATGGTAATGTTCATCTTAAGCATATGACAGATGTCGAGCTTATGAACTTGATAAGAGTGGCTCACTATACACAAATGCTATTCACCAATCCTGCCGATGATGCTAGACTGCAAGATTATATCGATCCGGAAAGGCTCGGGCAGGCTGCTTCTGGGGCAACAGGACTCAATAAGACTGTTATTTCGCCACGCACCATGTTGCAAATTATTCACAAAGTAAATAATGGTGGTGGTGGTATTACTATTCAGGAAGCCTTGTCAAATTTAATGATAGATGTTACAGACCAAACTGACAAGAGGATTATCATGAATCTTTTGAAAAATTACAGCTTACTACCAGCAAAAGAAACCAACCAACCAACTACAGAAGAAACCAGCTAATAGGTTAATATATGGGTGAGCATCTAGAACCTCCAGAGCACAGGATGACAACAGAGCCTACGGATTCGCCCGACCCAACTATTGCTCCGATGCCAGATGCTGAACGGCAAGAAGCAATCCGTCGCGCCGAAAAATTTATACAAGAAAACGGCGCTGCGTTGCCTGCCATCTTAGGGGTTAGCGGAGTAACGCTAAGGGTGGGCGATGGCTGGACTACTAATATGGAAACTGGCGAAGTGACTGTTGACCCCTCATTCTTTGTTGAGCGGGGATATGAACCAGATTGGGTTGCATATGGAATGATGCATGAAGTAGCTGCCCATTTGCGAGGGGTATTGAAAGAGCCGGAGCATACTAGAGATACCTTACGCTGGGAAGATGGAGAAAGATCAAGGCATATCTTTTTAAATATTATGGCTGACATTACTGGCAATAAACGCATTCATGACCTGTTGCCGCGTCAAAAGGAAGTGGCAGCTGAAGTATACTCCCAAAAAATGTTTATAGAGGATGACTACACCGCCTTTCCTCGCCATCTTCAGCTGCTGTATAAAATTATTCGCGACGAGATGGTCCCAGGTAGTGATGCTAAGGTGAACCCAGAGGTTGAAGTAGCAATCGCTGGCTTGAGAGATATTGATAAAAAAGGAACAGATATTATTAAAATATCGACCGACAGATTTGAGCCAGGCAGTAGCAAAGAAATTAGTAATGCATTACGATTTGAATTATGGAAAGAACATATTTATCCAGTTTATGAAAAGTTATTAGAACAAGATCTAGAAGAGGGACAAGAGGGACAAGAAACTACAGGAGAAGCAGAGCAAGGCGACAAAAAGGATACAACCATATTTGATGATGATTATGATGATTATGATACAAACAGGCATCCGGAGCCCATAGATCATCAAGAGCTAGAAAAGGCCATAGATGAAGCTATAAAACATAATCGGGATAATACGCCAGAGGGTAGGGGTAAAAAGCGATTAAAAGCAGAGATTGGTGAACACAGTATAAAAGATTATAATCGGCTAAAAAGCGAGATACTCAGATTAAGCCCGCAAATTGTGGAAATGACTGAATTCTTTAGTAGCCTGCTGGATGAGAGGGTCACTATATCTCGTACTCTTAGGGCTCCCAGCCCAGAAGGAGTGATACTTAATCCCAACGCCCTTGCCCAGACAATTATAGATTTAAAATCAGGAGTGAAGGAACCGCCACTGGCGTTTTTGGACTATGAAAAGAAAGAGAAAGAACGCACAGCCGAGGGACGGTTCGATTGCTATTTGGCAGTTGATTGTTCTAGTTCAATGGTAGGGGATAAATCTGTGGAAGCGCGCAGGGCAACCATTGTTTTCCTGGAAGGGCTAGCATCTTTTGAGAGAGAAATACGAGAACGCGAGCAATCTGGTGGTGTCCAGCTAGACTGGGATGTTCGCTCTTGTGTTTATGCTTTTGGTAGCACGGCTGAGCAATTAAAACCACTTAGCCATGAGCTGACAACAAAGCAGAGGCTAGATACTAATGTGGGCATAAGCTCAGATATGGGTATAACCAATGACTTTCTAGCTCTTGAAGATATTGCAAGTTCTATAGAGGAAGAAATAATAAAAGACCCTAGCAGTAAAAACCGACGCAGGATAGTAACGGTTATAACCGATGGTGATAGCTCTGGCGCTAATCAACTTAAAGCAGTGATTGAGCGTTTAACTCGGCTTGGAGTAAGCGTAGTGGGTATTGGCATACAAACCCCATCAATCCGCGATAACTATCCAGTTGGAGAATCGATAGATGATGTTAGGGGCCTTGCTAAGACAATGGCAGGGTTGATTGAAACTGAAATATCTAGGTAAAACTATGTCAGAAATCTACACCCCCCGCCAATTCCAAGATGCAATAAGCCCTGAGGGAGTTCATATTGACTTATACAATACTGATCATCTAAGAGCTCAACTCCAAGCTCAACAAGCGGAGGGTGGAGATATCTTGGCCCAAGCTAAGAGTGAGCTAGATGATAAAGCCAGAGAGCGTCAAGCCAAAATCCAAGTAGCCCAAGCCCAAATTGAAGCTATGGAGCAATGGCTAGCCCAAGATGGCACTTATACGCCACAGGAAGTACAAGAAATAGTAGCTGAGCTAAAAGTAGAGTATGACTTAGAGACCAATGAAGCCGTGGTTAAGGGTGATCTCTACCTCCACAGCCTCACCAGCGCCGATGGCCTAACCCTACCTAACTCCATCGGTGGTGATCTCAACCTCCACAGCCTCACCAGCGCCGATGGCCTAACCCTACCTAACTCCATCGGTGGTGATCTCAACCTCGATGGCCTCACCAGCGCCGAGCACCTAACCCTCCCCACCACCGTCGGTAGAGACCTCTACCTCGCCAACCTCATCAGCGCCGAGCACCTAACCCTCCCCACCTCCTTTAGTGGCATCCTCAGCCTCGAAGGCCTCACCAGCGCTGAGCATCTGGTCCTCCCCACCTCCTTCAGTGGTGGCCTCAACCTCAACGGCCTCACCAGCGCTGAGCATCTGGTCCTCCCCACCTCCTTCAGTGGTGGCTCCCTTGAACTCGACGGCCTCACCAGCGCCGAGCACCTCACCCTCCCCACCACCATTGATGGCGATCTCTACCTCGATGGCCTCACCAGCGCCGATGGCCTAGATCTGTCTGGCACCTCCATTGGTGGCTCCCTTGAACTCGAAGGCCTCACCAGCGCCGATGGCCTAACCCTACCTAACTCCATCGATGGCGACCTCCACCTCGACGGCCTCACCAGTGCCAAAGGCTTAAACCTACCTAATAATATTAATGGCACTCTCGCCCTCGGCAGGCTCACCAGCGCCGAGCACCTCACCCTCCCCACCTCCATTGGTGGTGGCCTCTGGCTCGTTAGCCTCACCAGCGCCGATGGCCTAACCCTACCTAACTCCATTGGTGGCTATCTCAACCTCAGAGACCTCACCAGCGCCGAGCACCTAACTCTCCCCACCACCATTGGTGGTGACCTCGGCCTCGTTAGCCTCACTAGCGTCGACAAACAAGCCCTCAGAGACAAATACCCACAGTTAGCTAGTAAAATAATTTAAGAGCCCAACCCAACAGCTAGTAATCCTCAAGTAAGCCTAATAACTAACACTAAAAGCCCCATTAACTTGGGGCTTTTGCTAGGTAGCTATTTGCTGGCGTTTGTGAGTTCTTTTTGGTCTTCTTTTTGGTCTATTTGGGCCTGATACTTATTAAGAGTTCGGATAGTGCTGACAGCTAGCCTGAGCTTAACCTTACGGCCGTCAATAATGAGAGTCTTGGGCTGTAGGTTTGGTTTCCAGGTACGCTTAACATGCCTCTGTGAGTGGCTCACATGGTTGCCGAATTGTTTTCCTTTACCTGATAGATCGCATCTATAAGACATAACTGGGGTATCTTATCATATTTACTGACACTAGGCAATACCAGTAAATAAGCAGTTATTAAGTAAGTATTTTGGTCTATTTGGTGGTAAAATTAAGATAAGATGGAAACAATCATTACATTAGGGTTTTATCTTATAATTTTAGTTATAGTGCTGACCGTGCATGAGTTTTCTCATGCTTGGGCTGGGCATATGCTAGGGGATATCACAGCTAAGCGCGAGGGCCGCTTAACGCTCAATCCAGCCAAGCATATTGACCCATTGATGACACTGCTATTACCACTAGGGCTTATCTTGCTTGGGAGCCCAGTAGTGTTCGGAGCTGCTAAGCCCGTGCCATTTAATCCTTACGCCCTAAAGCATGGCAAAGCAGGGGTTGCGCTAGTGGCCTTTGCCGGCCCCGCCAGCAATTTATTGATGGCAATAATTGTAGGCTTGTATTTAAGGTTTATGAACATCGGGGGTTTGGGTGAGCTATTCCTAACCCTGTTCGTGCTGGTTAATGTAGCTTTCTTTGTGTTTAACATGATTCCTTTCCCTCCCCTAGACGGGAGTAGATTATTATATGCCATCGCTCCGCCAGCGCTGGCTGACATTATGGACAGGATAGAGCAGTACGGCTTAGTGGCAGTATTCGTATTTATTTTTATATTCTTTAGTTTTATTGGGCCTAGCTTTGGCCGTCTGGTTGGCGGTATGGCGGCCTTAATAGTAGGACAGCCTGTGTTACGATAAGGTGCTATAATTAAAAGTGCTTATCTACTGCACTCGCAATAAATACGCAGTAACTTTTTCCGGTTACTTTTTAACTTTAGGGAGTTTAAGATTGCTCGCTGGCTTTTATTAGCCAGTAGATGCTGAGGACACCCACCTGTCATTTGGCGGGAAAGGTTAGTAGCGTAAGCGGTGTGGTGGATCTGCATTAATTATTAAAATAACCCCTTATATATGGGGGTTATTTTTTATAAATCCCAGTACTTGCGGTATTTGCTATCACTATCAATTGACTGGGCGACAATCAGCCTTATCTCGGACTTTAGGCCCAGCTGTTTGCGCAAGCTAGCAACAAGCTTAGTGGGGTTGTAGGGTATCAGCCATAAACCCTTAGTGTAATTTATGAATCCATGTCGTTTTAAGGTCAAGATGAGCTGATTGCGGGCGACTTTTTTGGTTTCTGGTATATCAAAGGTTATAAGGAACCAACGGCCATCCCAGCGTTCTGATATACCAAGGCCATCTTCACTTACTTGGTGTGCTCTGAGCCGATCCTTGCCTTGCTCGGTAATCTTAAAGACCTTTTCATTGTCAAGTAATCCTACGCTAACATAGCCCTGCCTAGCTAGCAGAGCCAGAGTATCTATAATACGCCTTCTAGGTGTAGAGCTCTTGGTAGCAGAGAATAAACCTGTCAGGCCCTTATTAGTACTCAAGTCGCCCAGGGGGGCGACTTTTTTGGTTTGAATCAGCCGCAGTATCTCGGCCGTCTTATTGGAGTTTGCACTCATAGTTTTAGAGTTTGACACACATAAATTACTTAAATTACATAAACATTGTGTCATAGCATAACTATTATGTAAAGACTTATGTTTAAAGTTTTTTATTTATTGTGCTTCTATATCTGATGTAGGTCTAAAAAACGGCATTTTAGAAAAATAATTTTTTTGAAATTTTTTTTAAAAAAAAGTGTATAATTAATTAAAATCATTAATTTTTATTAAGGAGGGTTATGAAATCGAGCATTTCAACACATTTTGATACCCCAAAAGAGTCTGTTGTAGTGTTTGTCGTGTGTGATGGCAAACTTTTGCTTAGAAGGTATGAATACCAGGGAATATGGGTTTGTGAAGCAACTGTAGGAGAGTTTTTTACAAAAGGAGAGGATACTTTAAAAAAAGTGATTGAGGTAGAAAAGCAGCAGCTCGATATATCTATAAGACCGAAATTTATATGCAATATTGAAAGCTATATTAACAAGCCTAAACCAGATGGCAGGGTGAGGCTTAGATCGCTCATTTATTTGCTAGAAATAACCGAGGAGATCAAAAGTCAGATTAAAAAAGATAGCCAGTTTAGGTGGCTTGGCCTAGAAGAAATTAATAACTCTAAAATAATAAGAGAAGATGATAAATTGATTTTCTCAAGAATCTTAAAAGGTAATTATAAAGACATAATTTTGAATGTGGACCAGATGGGAAAGTGGGGCAGGCCTAAGTTGCTAGATTGGTCTGAAGCCTAGGACTTATAAAATTATTGCGAAATGGCTGGGGTGACAGGGTAAGGTAAGCAAAAAGCCCACCCTGCGGTGGACTCTTTACTTGGTCGGGGTGACAGGGTAGCGGGCTAGGCGCCCTTTTCCCTGCGGTGCTCGGACTAAACTCTAGCAAGCTAGAGCTTAATCGCTGCGCTCCTCGTACACCGAACCTTTGGGTTTCTCGCCCTAGCCACCCCTGAAGACAAGCAAAAAGCCCACCCTGCGGTGGACTCTTTACTTGGTCGGGGTGACAGGGCTCGAACCTGCGACCTCACGACCCCCAGCCGTACGCGCTACCAACTGCGCCACACCCCGACAATAACTTCATAATAGCCGATA
>JBCLLN010000014.1:0-16246 GCA_039738635.1 Candidatus Saccharimonadia bacterium
GGCCTTTTCCTGATGGCAAATTTACAAAATATATAAACTCACCTATAATTTTGCTATATATCGTCAAGTCTAGCTTGAAGCTACCTGAACATACTGAGTGTTGTCACACAAATAATAACTTTGGATATTATAAATATCTAGCCTGGGGAGTTTAAAATTTTTAGCTATATTAATGATATCTGCAAATGATGTGCTCTGGGTATCCACCAGAGTAAAAACCAACACCGTTGGCAGACTATAATGGCGCAAATGAGTAAAGAGCTTACTAGCAAAGAAAGTCTCTATTTTGTTTAGGCGCTCGCCGTGAGGTAAATTAGCAGGTATTGATAGCTTACATAGCTCTGGGCTATAGACACACTGCACCGAGGCTTGATCGTCTGATATTATGATGCTATCAAAACCCAATCTACTGGTGCCCTTTGTATATACCATATCGGGATTCTCGGAGTAGGATTCAAACTCCCAGTCCGAATACCTAGGGCATATCTTTTTGAATTGCTCTATTAACTCGCGCTCGCGAAGTTTTTTGGCTAGGTCTAACTTTTGTTCCATTCTATCTATAATACAGCAATTATCGGTATAATTGATATTAGCCTAAAAGACTACTAGCTAACTATAAAAGTAATTTAGCCATTCAGCCATTAAACAGTTACAATATATATCAAGTTATATGAAAAATTCCATCACCAAAATTGTAATCAAAGAATCCCTCCCAATATTGCTACGAAACCTGTTCTCACTTGTGGTGATAATTATCGGTGGCCTATCAATTATACTAATAATACTAGGCAACAGTCGTGATGGGGTATTCTTAATTGCAGTACTAGCGATTAATATCATACTTGGTATAGTCCAGGAATTAAGAGCCAAAATTGCTCTAGAAAAACTTCAGGCCCTGGCGAGAGTTAAGTACCAAGTCACTAGCTCCGGCCAAAAGTCCGTGGTTTATAGTGATGAGATTATGCCTGGCGATATAGTTGAGCTAAAGCTTGGCGATCAATGCCCCGTAGATGGCCAAATAAAATATTCAAATGGCTGTGAGTGTAATGATGCCCTGCTAACTGGTGAATCAGAAAACATTTCAAAGTCTGAGGGTGACACGCTACTGGCTGGCAGTATTATTGTGGCCGGCACCGTCAGTATTGAGGCCAAAAAAATTGAACAGCAAAGCTACCTCGCCCAAATGAATAAGGACCTTAAAAAATACCAACTATCAACTTCACCTATCCAGTCAAGCATCCTACACTTCATACAAATAATGGCCCTTGCACTAGCGGTCATTGCCGTTATTATAATAGTTGAAACTCTACTAAGTGGGGAAACAATCCTTAGTGGATTCACGCAAATTGCCGCGATTGCTGCTACCATAATAGCCGAAGGGTTGCTATTGGCTAGTACCGCTTTTTTTGTATACGGATCTATTAGGATGGCCACGAAGAAGGTGCTTGTTCAGCAAATAAACGCCATCGAAAAACTAGGCCGAATGGCAATTGTTTGTATCGATAAAACTGGCACGCTGACCCAAAATTCACCTGTCTTTGATGAGTTTATAGCCTACGATAGCGATAGTGATAAAAGGCTACGCCAATACACTGCCACTTACCTCACCAATGAGTCATCCCAGACGGCCACCAATAATGCTCTTGGGGGTTGTGCCGGTGATGCCCGGGCGCTCAAGACCTCCGAGCTGTTGGCTTTTTCCTCTGCTCGCAAATATTCTGCCTTCAGGATTTTTGGCAGTTCTAACTTTGTGGTAATAGGAGCTAGCGAGAACTTTATCCATAAGCTAGGTGCTGAGCAACAAAAATGGCTAAATGCCAAAATCCAAGAGTTATCCAAATCTGCTAAAAGAGTACTCTTCGTTGCTAGGGCCGATAGTGGCAAGCTAGATGATATCAGCACCATCAAAGGACTGGAGCTAGTTGGGTTGGTGGTATTATCCAACCCACTCAAAGCTTCCACAGCTAGTACAATTAGCGTTTTACAAAACCGGGGCGTACAAGTCGTTGTTATCTCTGGAGATAGCCAGCAGACCGTGCTGGCAATAGCCAACTTGGCAAAAATAAATCATGGCAAAGATGTCATAACGGGCCCAATGCTCGATAAAATCAACGACGCCGAGCTAGCAATATTATTAACCCACAAGCCTCTCTTTGCCAGAATACTGCCGGCCCAAAAACAACGCATAGTTGAAGCGGCTCAGGCCAGCGGTGCAATCGTAGCAATGATTGGTGACGGAGCAAATGATGCTCTGGCGATTAAAAAAGCAGATATTGGCATAGCTATGTTTGATGGAGCACCAGCCACTAGACAAATAGCTGATGTGGTATTAATCAATAATTCCTTCTCGGCCATACCTAAGGGAATTGAACTCTCTGATAGTATTATTACCACATTAGAAATGGTAGCTTGCTTATTCTTTACGCGCGTATGGTCCGGGATTTTGATAATTTTTGGGTCATTAGTGCTAGCTAGCGACTACCCATTCTCTCCGCGAAATATTACGCTACTAAATATTTTTATAATTAGCTTCCCGCTACTGCTTTGGCTATTGCAACCTCGCCACCGTGATAGAAGCGTTAATGAGCTAAGCTTCTTGCAACGAACTCTACCGTTTTCTATAATGAATGCCCTTATAATAGCTACTTTTAGCCTATTATCTTTGATATTACTAAAAAGTTTGTTATTACTTGATGGTACTGCTCTTAATATGGGTACGCTTGTAATTTTTATGGTGATGAGTATATATTCAATAGCAATAATTCCTGACACCATCGGCGCTGACAAATCAGCAGCTCAGCAAAGAATTATTTATGGTAGTTTTGTTGGCATTGCCTTAGTGGTATCGGGATTATTTATGTTTCCAACGCTTGGCTCAATTTTTAGTATTGAGCCAATTAGCCTTGAGGTGGCCGGCCTGGCACTGGCCATATCCATATTTGGAATGGGGGCCCAATACCTAGCTATGCGCATAAATCTTGGTAATCGGCTATGGCTAAGGCTAAAAAATACCTCTGGCAAAACTAGCTAAAAAGTATCTATTTACTTTGTGACTCCCCCGCAAGTTAGTGGTGACCAAAACCCAACTTGAGCCTGTTTAGCTAAGCTCTCAGCTTCCTTGAACTGGTTTTGGTACTTATAGCTCTGAGAGCGGTAGGTATATTCGTGGGCATAGCCTCCCTTAATGAGCTCTAAATTAATCAGTCCGTCATTAAGCCATATATATGCCAGTAGCCTACCATACCTATCTCTTTCACCCACTTGCTGATCAAACTCTATTCTAACATTCTGACCAGATAGGAGTTTTTTGGAATTATCGGAGGCTTCATTGCCATAACACTGCACGGGTTTACGGGGGTCAAGAGTCTCAGGAGTGTCAAGCCCAATGAGTCTAACCTGCTCGGGCTTACCGTAGCGAGTAATCTCGATAGTATCACCGTCTATAACTTGCTTAATTTCGTAGATATCTTGGGCTAGGGCTGGCGCTTGAACATCCAATTTGGGGCTAATTGTAAGCCCTATTACAATCAGTGCTAGTCCACCAAATACTAGTTTTCTTTTACTCACTACACTAGCTCTTCTTCTTTTAAGACTCGGCCTCTTCGCCTGATATAAACACTCTCCACGATACCCACCGCTATTAAGCTAACCATTAGGCTGGTGCCGCCTGCAGATATAAATGGCAGGGGAATCCCGGTGACGGGCATAATGCCTAAATTCATACCAATGTTAATTAAGACATGCACAATAAACATTGTGGCAATTCCAATACAGAGCAGACTACCAAAACGATCTTGGCTCTTACTAGCATCAATCACCATTCTAGCAATTACTGCTACAAATAATAATATTGTGACTATGCCACCGGCAAACCCAAGCTTTTCTGACAAGACAGCAAATATAAAATCCGTAGGTGAGCTTGGTAAAAAATTACCCTGGCTCTGGCTTCCTGACCCTAATCCCTGGCCTGTCAGCCCGCCTGACCCTACGGCAATAATTGCCTGATTAACATTATAGCCTGCTCCGCTAGGATCGGCCGCAGGAGATAAGAATGTAGTAATGCGCTGACGCTGATAGGTTTGTAGCCTAGGATAAATAATCGGTACAGATACTACTAATAATACCAATAAGCCAAGGATATATAGCTTTTTAACCTTGGTGGATAATGTCATAACTAACCATATTACCCCCATCACTATTGCTGTGCCTAAATCTGGCTGAACTAGTACCAAGAATATTGCCGGAAGTGAGTATATTATAGACCTCACTAAAAATCTCAGCTGATTGGTATAATCAAAGTTCTGAGCATACATCTTAGCCAGCACAATAATTAGTATTAACTTAGCTAGCTCTGATGGCTGAAATTGAAAAGACCCTATGGCAATCCAACGAGTAGCCCCCAGCCTAGTCACGCCAAACATCTCCACAGCCAAGAGTGAGACCAACATAAAAACATACAATACACCACTATAGCTTCGTAATATCCGGTAGTCATTTCTGGACGCAACTACCATTAGCAATAGCCCAATCAGGGCATAAACTATTTGTCTTGTAGTATCTAGCTGGTTAGATACTTGTTTGGCCTTAATCCCTAATGAATACAATACTATTAAGCCCAGTACCACTAGTAAGGTTGAGCCAGCAAGCAATAGATTGTCATAATTACCAAGCCTACCTAGCGACTTATGCTTCATATTTCTCTAGTGCAATAGTTAATTCTTGGCCATCAATATTGACGCTTTTTGTGAACTTATATGATTTTTGAGTGGGTGAGAAATCTTTTGTAAGTGTTTCTTGGGCTATCATATCCTGGAACTCACCTAGAGCCTGATTAATTTTTTTAGATGAGCTAATAACGGCCAGTTTAATTCGGTTTTCTACCAACAATCCAGCCTCCTTGCGTGATGACTGGACAATACGGATTATATCCCTAGCCGTACCCTCATTGCTTAGTGATTGAGTAATATCTGTGTTCAGTATCACTGATGATTTTTGGGATTTTTTTACTAGCACTTTTTTGACATTAAGTTCCTCGGCAATAATTAGCAGTAGCGCACCATCAAGCTCGCTAGGGCCGGCAACTTGGGCCTGGCTCAGTGGCTGTCTGACTTTAATCTTAGCCTCCGCCCGGGCGGCCAAGCCGTCATTGACATAAGTTCTAACTAACTCCATATTAGCCAATATTCCCTCGTCAATTTTGCCAGCTTTTGGCCAGCTAGAAAGGTGGACTGATTCTGGAGCGAGCGCAATATCGGCCGTCAAATGACGATACAACCAATCACTCATAAAAGGGGCCCAGGGAGCTAGTAATTGACAAGTAGTTAATAATGCCCAGTGCAGTGTCCTGTAAGCTTCCAGCTTATCGCTGTCATCCTCTGATTTCCAGAATCGTCGTCTGCTTCTACGCACATACCAATTAGAAATATCATCTACTAGCTTATAGATAGGCCAGCTAGCTCGGCTAAGCTGATAGGCATCAGCATGGTCAGTAGTAGCTATAATCGTCTGGTTAACCCTTGCCACCAGCCAGCTATCTAGCGGGTTGGTAAGCTTTGTGGGTGCATCCAGGCTAGTAGGCTCCCAGCTGTCAATTTCGGTATACATACATAAAAAAGACGCGCAACTGTAGAGTGTCATAAATAAATTACGGCTGATATCCTTAACGGCATCTCTATCAAAACGCATATAATCAGCCGATACTGCTGGAGTGCTGGAGAGCAAGTAATAACGCAGTGCATCAGCTCCTTCAAGGTCAAATACCTCGCTAATTGGAGGATAGTTCTGAAGCCTTTTGCTAAGCTTTTGGCCGTCTGGAGCTAAAATCATTCCATTTACTAGAACATTCTTATAGGCTGGCTTATCAAAGATGATTGTAGAAATTACGTGGAGTACATAGAACCATAGATGTGTTTGATCTAGGCCTTCTCCTATGTAGTCGGCTGGGAAGCTTGCCTCGAACTCCGTCTTATTATCAAAGGGGTAGTGTTGCTGAGCAATAGGCATAGCCCCAGATTCGAACCAGCAGTCTATAACCTCTTCTATTCTGCGGTAGGTCTTAGCGCCTTTTAAAATTATAATATCATCTATAAATGGCCGGTGCAGGTCAGTCAGCTTGGATGTATCAACGCCAAGGCTAGCGAGCTGAGAGATGCTCTCTATCACGATATAATCTGAGTCGTCTTGCTCATTAACCCAAATAGGAACAGGCGCTCCCCAATAACGATTGCGAGATATTGCCCAGTCCCTAGCACCCTCCAGCCATTTGCCAAAACTCCCATCTTTAATGTGCCCCGGAGACCAATTAATTTCCTTGGCAGTGACTTGAAGTTGTTTTTGGACCTTCGATACGGCTATAAACCATGTATCAATTGCATAATATAGTAATGGAGCTTCACATCGATAACAGAACGGATAAGTATGCTGGAAAGTTTCTGCACTATAAATCATCCCTTTCTCGGTGAGCTGTTCAATCACTATGCGGTCGGCTCCCTTGAAAAACTTACCCTCAATGCCATCAAGGCCAATACCTAGCTTAACCTTACCGTCTGGCTCAATGGTGTTAATAATAGCTATATTATTAGCCTGGCAATGAGCAAGGTCGTCCTCGCCAAAGGCTGGTGCTATATGCAATATTCCCGTTCCTTCCTCAATACTTACAAAGTCAGCCGACCAAACTTTATAGAGATTTTTATTGGCTTCTATGCCCGCTAGGACAAATAACGGTTGATAGCTTTTGCCTACCAAATCCAGCCCTGTCATTTGCTCAAGTACTTCATAATTTTCCGAGCTAAGAGACTCTAACCGTGACTTAGCTAGTATCAGCTTCTCCTCAAGGCCCTTGTCTTTAACTAGGACCTTAACATACTCTGCATCGGGCTTTACAGCTAGAGCGGTATTGCCTGGCAGACTCCAGGGAGTGGTAGTCCAGGCTAGCAGGCTCGCACTCTCATCCTGAAGCTTGAACTTGACCTGCACACTAGGGTCAGTAACGTCATCCTTATAGCCTTCATTGAGCTCAAAATTACTCAGCGGAGTTGCACATCTAGGACAATACGGCATACACTTATAGCCCTTATAAATTAAGCCTTTATCGTATATTTGCTTAAACGCCCACCAAACCGATTCGGTATAGCTAGTATCAATGGTGGCGTAGGCATTCTCCTTGTCAGTCCAGCGTCCAATGCGATCAAAATAATCTTCCCATTCACTCATATATGAAAAAACAGAATCTCGGCAATCCTTATTAAATTTGCCTATACCATACTCTAAAATTTGTTTTTTACCAGAAATGTTTAATTGCGCCTCTATCGCAAACTCTACTGGCAGGCCATGGCAGTCCCAGCCATTGCGCCGGGGAACATACCGACCCTGCATAGTTTGGTAGCGCCCAATAGCGTCTTTAATACTAGTTACTAGGCTGTGTCCAAAATGCGGTAGGCCATTGGCAAAAACTGGGCCATCATAGAAGCTAAACGGCTGACCTTGCTTGGTCTGCTCTAGGGATTTTATAAATGTCTGCTCTTGCTCCCATACTTGGAGCATCTCCTCTTCTACTGAATTAGCTTGATATGGTGGTAGTTTTTTCATGTATTTATCCTTATATTAGCAAAAAAGCACCGCAACAATCCGATGTATTTCGGAGCGGTGCCAGGGTTCACAATAATTGCGAACGGTACCACCTGACTTTCCTTTTTAAAAAAGGACACTTCATTTTAGAACACTTACGCGGTTCATACGGCCAGCTCTACTAACTTTTAACTAAAGGACTTTCTTCTGGCTATGCTGCGAATTACTCGCACTTACGGCTGATTACCGTTCGTCTATACTTTAGAACACTTTCTTACACAATCATTATACCTGCTAGGTCCCAAAAATACTATACATATCCGACAGCTTCGTGGATTTCGTCATTATCTGGGAGCTGATCTTGCCAGCTACCCTGCACCACCCCATCTTCACGCAATATTACTAGTGCCGGAGCTGATAAAATATCATATGTAGATCCCATCTCACTACCTCGACGAGTATTGATGTCTATCTCGCTAATACTAATGCTGTTCTGCTTTAAGCTAGCGAGCAATTTTTGAATTTCAATACTTTTGGGGTTAGCTATGCCTAATGAAAATAATATTGCCTTCATTTATATATCATAACATAGCCTTAATTAACTATGGAGTTTCTTGATTTTATTTAATTCCTTCTCAAAGCTACCAATGCTTGTAAAACTCCGATAGACACTTGCAAATCTTACATACGCCACATCGTCAATAGCTAAAAGCACATCCATGACTATTTGACCAAGCCTACGAGAAAGTATCTCAACTTTATCTAGCCCCCTCGCCTGGCGTTCTATCTCGGATATAACTTCTTCAATCTTATCAGCTGATATTGGTCGCTTCTCGAATGCCTTATAAATACCTCCGGAAAGTTTTTGGCGACTAAATAATTCCCTCTCGCCGCCTTTTTTTACTACCATCAGGTTAGCCACTTCTGGCCTCTCGTATGTTGTAAAACGACGGCTACATTCACTGCATTCTCGACGGCGACGGATAGAGAGTCCGTCATCGACCTCTCTAGACTCCAGAACTCTGCTAGTTTGAGCGCTACAATCAGGACACTTCACCTGGAATACCTATAGTTTCTTTTTAACAATGTTAGGAATTCTGTCGTTATCGTTGTCGTCATTATCGGGCTCACCAATCTTAACGCCTTCTCTATCATAGGTTGGTAGTTCATATTCACTATCATCTTCGGGGCTCTTTCCTAGGACACTAATAATGGGTGGTTTGTCCGCAATGCCTGGAGTTTCTGATTCATCTATAAATATATCGTCCTCAATATCAAGTTTATTATGATCAGTGGTGCTTCCAATGTAGGGCTTATAATCATCCTCAGGATCTGCTGTAGGCCTAAAAAGATCATCCCCTAATAAATGATTATTGCTGGGGGGCAAATCATCATCATCATCATCATCTTCTTCGTTTGTAACTTCGCTGGGCTGGGTGGGTATGAAGTGGGCATTATGATCGCTATCAAAGCCAGTTGCCACAAGCGTTACCTTTATCTCTCCAACCATATCTTCATCTATCACAGTTCCCCATATAATATTAGCTTCTGGGTCAACTGAATCGTGAACGAGCTTAGCGGCCTCTTCAATTTCGTGCATACCCATATCTCGACCACCAGTAAAATTAATTAGCACCCCCTTAGCCCCTTGTATCGACACATCAAGTAGTGGCGAGTCCATGGCAAGTTTTACGGCATCAATTGCTCGATTTTCTCCAGAGCCCAGACCAATCCCCATTAGTGCCGAGCCGGCATTACTCATAATGGACTTTACATCAGCAAAGTCTAAGCTCACATAGCCGTTGACGGTAATTAAATCAGCAATACCCTGAACCCCTTTCTTTAGTACATCATCAACAGTACTAAAGGCATCTATTAGAGTGGTCTTGCGATCCACAAGCTGTAATATATGGTCATTAGGGATAACAATTAGCGTATCTACCTTATCTCTGAGCTCATCAATACCAGCTTCAGCTATCTTGCGCCTACGAGTGCCCTCAAACGAAAATGGCTTAGTCACAATTGCTACAGTTAGGGCCCCCATCTCTTTGGCAATTCGAGCCACAACAGGAGCTGCTCCAGAGCCAGTACCACCACCGAAGCCAGCGGTAATAAAAACCATCTCCGAGTGCTTTAAGGCATTAAATATAGCCTCTTCAGTCTCTTCGGCTGCTTGCCGTCCAATCTCAGGGTCAGCTCCAGCTCCTAGGCCCCTAGTAGCTTCCTTGCCAATATGAACTTTGGTGCTAGCTTGTGAGTGGTGAAGGGCCGAAGCATCTGTATTAACAGCAACAAAATCAACACCCCTAAGCTTGGATTGGACCATTCCATTAAGGGTATTACCGCCACCGCCACCAATACCAACAACCTTGATTCGAGCGAAAGTTTCAATTTCTGGTAGGATTTCTGCCATATTTATATACCTCGTTTTATTATAATTGCTTGGGAAGGCTTCACGGGCCCTCCAGATACATTTGCCTTACCACATACCTTCCTTATAAACATTACATTTACTAAAAAGATGTTCTTATTATACCCAATGCAACTAGCTTATGCAATATATTTGTTCAAGTTTTTTTATTAAATTTAGACAATAATTAATGTGTTCATTGTAATAATGATTGTGCTCAACTGGACTTACTTTAAAATCGCTCATTCCCTGAGTAAATTCTAAAAAGATCAAATAGGTTGATAGCTTCTTGGATTCCTATTCCCTCAATCCAGCCCTCCCCCGGCTATCTGAACAATCTGAAAGATCAAATATACTCTTAGCTTCTGGTTATTTTCAGCCAAGTCCAGCTCGGCTGGACCAATTCTTTAGGGAATTGTTCTGAAAAAACAGAAAGAAGAATATTATTTGATTGCTTATGTATTGTTTAGCAGTCGGAAACCCTTTTGGTTACTTTTGGGGTATTTAAAAGTAACATAATAATAATAATAATAATAATAATAATAATAATAATAATAATAATAATAATAAATAATATCTTTTTATTTTATTACTTTGACGTAGTCAACCACGTCATTAGTTTGTAGCCATTCGGCAAGCTCATGACATAGCCAGTCAGATTTGGCCTAGGGCATTAGGCTTTTTAGCACAGATTTAACTCTAGAAGCTACCCTACCTACAATTCCACCTAGCTTTTTAGCTTTTTGCTGGCTAGGACTATCCATATCTTCCAGCATCAAGCCAATAGCTGCAGCATAGCCTGGATCGTTTATCTTATCCGTCACCCCTGTATACTTACGAGATGAACCAATAGATGTCGGGAGCTTGACATAGCTTTCTAAAAAATCAGCTATTTCGGGCATATTTGCCCCTCCGCCTGTCAATACCACTCCTGCAGCTAGTTGCCTTTTCTTATCTACCTTAGAAATGGAATTAGCAATAATTGTAAACATTTCATTGCATCGGGCATATATTACTTTATCTATGTCGTGCTTATAAACTATCCCCTTGCCACCAAACTCAGCCAAATCAATCTTTTGTTGATTTCTGAGGTTGGGTTTATGTGCCGTGGCGTATTTAAGCTTTACCTTCTCGGCAATATCAGGACTGGTATGTAGGGCGTAGGCCAAGTCCTTGGTGATATAGTTAGACCCAAAAGGTATGATAGTGCTATAAGTGAGGTTTCCTTCTTGGAATATAACAAGCCCAGTGGTTTCTGAGCCAATATGTACCAATGCTACGCCTGCCTCTTTTTGTTTTTTAGTAAGCACTGTCCTAGCAGCTGCCAATGGGACTATTAACTGATTATTAATCTGGACACCAGACCGATATATGGCATTTTGGAGGTTCTTAAGGGCCGGGGAAGCCGTCGTTATGATGTGAGTATCTACCTCTAGCCTAACGCCGTTCATACCGACTGGGTCCACGACACCTTCTTGTCCATCAACAATATAGCTTCTTGGTAGAACCTGCAATATTTCCCTGTTGGCTTCAAGATTTATGGCCAAGGATGCTTGCTCAACCCGAGCCAATTCCTCTTTGGTTATCTCGTGGTCTGCCCTAGATACGGCAATCAATCCACGCGAATTAAGGCTCTCTATATGAGCTCCATCAACGGCAATAGTAGCTCTACCGATAGAGATGCCACTCATTCTCTCAGCGCCCTCAAGGGCAGCACTTATAGAGCTGACTGTTTCCTCGACATCCACTACGACTCCACGCCTCAGCCCAGATGTAATAGCTTCACCAAGGCCAATAATACTTGGGGTGGGTGAATCCTGCTGGTGTAAGCCAACCACACAGATAACTCTGCTTGTTCCGATATCTAAACCAACAAAGGTTTCTTCGTTTTTGGCAGTCATATATTTCTATTATACTCATTCTATGCTATGGCTGGCAAGGCTAGCTAGCTAGTACCTTACAACCATCGGTGGTAACTAAGAGCGTGTTCTCGACCTGCGCGCTTAATGAGCCGTCGCGAGTCATATAGGTCCAGCCATCATCAGCCAAATACAAGTCATGTGTGCCAATTGAGGCTATTGGCTCTATGGCTATCGTCATCCCGGCTCTAAGCACCTCTCCCGTACCGGCCCGGCCATAATTAGCTATTACGGGGTCCTCATGAAGCTGGTGGCCCACCCCATGTCCAGTAAGGCTATAAATCGCCTTGAGGCCATGGCGAGTTAAACATTGCTCAATTGTTGAGCTGATATCGCCCACCATCACGCCATCTTTAAGCAAAGTAATTGCTGCCTCCAGCGCTTCATGACACCCAGCCATCAGCTTCTTGGCGTCACTACTGGGCTTGCCAATGCTAATAGTCCTGGCAGCATCTGTAATCATGCCATTATAAGATACCCCATAATCAATCCCTACCAAATCTCCTATCATTAATTTTCTTTTGTTAGGGAGGGCATGGACTATTTCATTATTAACCGAAACACAAACTCTGCCCGGAAAGCCTTGGTAACCCAAAAAAGCTGGCACAGCTCCTAGGCTACGAGTATATTCGCCAGCAACGCCATCTAACTCCTGGGAGGTTACTCCGGCTTTAGCCAGCTTACATAATCTATCTAAAACTCGCGTCAGGATCTCCCCACTTTTAGTCATATCCTTTAATTCTTGGCCGGACTTAATTTTGGTTGCTACCACCCTAGAGCCCCTTGAATAGCCCTTGACACATCCTCGGGGCTACCACTGCCATCAATTTCAACCAATACCCCCATAGACCGATAATATTCTACGACTTCATCTGTCAGGGCATGGAAGACCCCTAATCGATGCTTAATAATACTAGGGGTATCATCAATACGATTTCTCTTTAAAAGCCTATCCCTAGCTACATCGTTATCTAAATTTATAAATAATACTCTATCTAATACCAGCTTAGCTGGGGAGATTAGGCCTGCCAGATAAATGGCCTGCTCTAATGCCCGTGGGTAGCCATCGGATACCATATAAGAGCCTTGAGGGGCACTATTTATCTCGTGCTCTATTAACGCATTGACTTTAATATTGTCTGCTAAATCACCGGCCCGCAGGCTAGCAGCTAGGCTCGAATCAGATTCAGCTGCCTTACGAACCATATCGCCAACTCGCATCACATTAAGGCTTCGCCTCTCGGCTAGTATGGCAATTTGGGTATCCTTGCCAGAGCCTGGCATGCCAATGACTACCAATAGATTTTTCATCTTTTGAGGCTAATTATTAAATCCCACAACGGCGGCACAAAGACAAACAGGGCTACAATTACTGCCCCAAGTGCCGTAACCAATACTCCAGCCGCCGTCATATCTTTAATGATCTGCACCAGATGGTTGTTCTCCTGGCTGACTAAATCTAAGGTTTTCTCAATAGCGGTATTGAGTATTTCTGCCGAGAAAACCATCACAGTTGCCAGTACCACAATTAAAAATTGAGTGGCGGGTACCCTTAATAATACCGATAAAATTACTGCTATCAGGGCAAAGGCCAAGTGAATGCGGGCATTTCGCTCGGAACTTATAACTTCCTTTAAGCCCCTAATGGCGTACTTAAAACTTGCTATTGTGACCATTTAAAATCTCTGTATTCATAATTAAGTGTTTTCATAATATCACCCTGAAGCCTATCTAGGCTAGCTATTTGTTGATTATCTTGGTGATCATAGCCTAGCAAATGTAGTGCGCCGTGGATTACAAGTAGCGATAGCTCGGAGCTTAAATCTTGATTATGCTCACTGGCCTGGACTTTGGCGATATCCTCGCAAACCGCAATATCTCCTAGTATCTCGGCTTGGTCATTACTATTATACTGGAAGCTTAAAACATCGGTCGCAAAGTCGTTGCTAGCGTAGCGCCTATTAAGCTGGCGGATTTTTTTAGAGCTTACAAATCTTAGGCCTATCGTGGCCGATTGTGACTCTTTGAGATTCTCACAAATAGCTAAAGCAATTGAGCTTAGCTGGCCTGGCGTTAGTGGGCTTTTGCCTTCAACATTAAATCTTATTGCCATAGTCTAGCTTAATTTTTGCTTAGCCTCTTGAGCAATAATACTAGCGTTTGCTTGGCCGTTAGTTTTTTGCTTGACCAGGCCGATAACCTTGCCCATATCTGCTAAGCCTTGAGCGTTAAGCTCAGTAATGGCACTAGCTACAGCCTTTTCAATTTCTTCTTGACTCATTTGTTCTGGTAAATATTGCTCTATCACCTCCAGCTCAGCTTGCTCCTCATCCACTAAGTCTTGACGGCTAGCTGTTTGGTAAGAGCTAATAGAATCTTGATGTTTTTTGGCTTCTTTTTGGAGGACTGCCAAGGCCTCTGGCATAGTCAGGTCATGTCCGAGCTCGATTTCATAATTCTTCATCGCACTTTTAAGCAAGCGCAGGGTTGTAGTTCTAACCTCATCCCGAAGCTTCATCGCCTCAGCTAAGTCAGATTCCAGCTGATTGGTTAGCTCCACTACGAAGTTCCGATTAGTTCGCGGATTTTCTGTTCTTTGCGGATTCTCTTGCGAATAGCTATCTGCCGAGCTTCTGTCTTGGAGATAGGCTTCTGGAAGTACTTTTTTTGGCGGGCGGTGGTTAAAATACCTGATTGAATGATTTTCTTGTTAAACCTTCTAATCAGGTTTTCTACCGACTCGTCGTCTTTTCTGGTGACCTGTAACAAATTATGCTCCTTAAATATTAGTTATAATCTATAATCGGTACTATTTTAGCTGATAACACTATAAAACTCAAGCCTTAAGTATGTTATGCAGGTTTTTAACTAGTGTGTCTTGCTTTTCGGTGTGCTGATTCCCGGAGCTCATATCCTTAACTATAACCTCATTAAGCTTGGCTTCGCGATTGCCAATCACTACCGCATAACGGGCGTTTTTCTTGGCTGCTATCGCCAGCTGGTCGCTAAGGGATTTTTTAGTAAAATTAGCACTTGTCTTGATGCTGGCATCAAGCAATAACTCGCAAATAACCTCAGCATAGTTTGTAGCGTCTTTGCCAATAGCAACCACAAAAACATCCACGCCATTTTCGGCAGGCCAAAACCCATTAGCCTCTAATTCCATTTTGAGCCTCTCCAGACCTAATCCAAAGCCCACGGCTGGCGTATCAACTCCTCCCAGCTGGCTCACCAGAGAATCATAGCGTCCTCCTCCCCCAAGACTATCGCGGGCCTGATTGCCCGTGGAGACATACTCAAAGACTGTGTCATTGTAGTAGTCTAGCCCCCTTACTAGCCTAGAATTAAGCTCATAGCTTATCCCGCAGCCCTCTAACATCTCTAGAATTAACTGGAATCGTAGCGACGAATCCTTACTCAAATAGTCAAGGATGTGGGGAGCATCTACTATCATCTCTATTATTTTACTGTCCTTGCTATCAAGTATCCGGAGTGGATTGGTGCTGAGCTGGGCTAAATTATTGGCTGGCAAATCCTTACTATACTTTTCAAAATACCTTTGCAGTACAGCCACGTACTTACTGCGGTCATCAGCAGTACCGATGCTATTGATGGCTACAATATGCTCAATTCCTAGGCTAGCTAGCACTCTTGAGCCGAGACTAATGGTATGGACATCACTAGTGGCACCAGCATCGCCAAATATCTCTAGGCCTAATTGGTGGTGCTGGCGGTATCGCCCAGCCTGCGGACGCTCATAGCGAAAGTGGGGTTCAATATAATATAGCTCTACTGGCTTAGGCAGGCTAGCCATTCCGTTCTGAATATAAGCCCGCACCATACCTGCAGTACTCTCTGGCTTGAGGGTCAGGCTATTATTGGACTTATCTATCAAGCTATACATTTCCTTAGTTACCACTTCGGTCTGCTCGCCTACGGCTCTAGTAAATAGCTCCGTGCTCTCTAAGATGGGTGTAGAAATTCTGTCAATGCCAGCATCCCTACAAATTCGAACATAAGTCTCTGTAATATAGCTCCAGAGCCTTTGGTCGGCTGGCAGGAGATCCTGCATTCCTCGTGGCCTTTGGTACTTTGAATGTGACATATTACTATTCTACTATAAAACTAGTTTTTTAATAAATGTACGGCGGGCAAGGGCTATATAATTCTGGGGTTACATAAACTGGACTTACTTTAAAATCGCTCATTCTCAGGGTAAATTCAGTAAGATCAATTAGATCGTTATCTTCTTGGATTCCTATTCCCTCAATCCAGCAATCCAAAGGAGCCTCCTTTGGAAATTCCTTCGGCTATCGATTAGCTATTACTTTTGACAGCAAAAGTAGATATT
>JBCLLN010000015.1:0-15527 GCA_039738635.1 Candidatus Saccharimonadia bacterium
GGGAGCTGTGGCTAAAGTATCTTCAGTTGCTACTGGCATTGCGATACCCTGAGGTAGTGATGTGTCAATGGGAGCTGTTGGTTGATCAGTAGCAGGAGCTGGGGCTGGCATTGGCATATCTTGAGAAGGTGATGTGTCAATGGGAGCTGTGGCTAAAGTGATATCAGCTAATGGGAAGTCCGTGCTCTGGATGGGCTTACTCTGCCATGTGGGAGAAGAGGATGAAACACCTCCAGCTTGTGGTTGGATTATAGTTCCACCCGCTAACCCACCTACATGACCAGATGACGGCGTGATATCATCATCTGGCACAGAAGATGATTGTGGCATTGGAAAGTTATTGTCCTTAGGGTCCATATTACCTATTATTATACCCATGATTGAACTAAAATTCTAGTGCTTAGAGGCTAAATATCATAGTATAGCTTGATATACTACGATCCCCACCTAGAGTCAAAGCTATATCCTCTGGCCTGCTAGATTTAACAATTACTATTAAATAGCGATTTATTATAATCGACAATTAGCTGATGATGCGCAGGCATGGAATCATAGTATCACATAAACTCTATCTGGAAGAGGACAGTCCTTAATAGTATCCTAGTTGCAGCAGAAAATATATTAATCATACAAACAATATATCCTAACGCATAGGCTACGACTTAAGTTATAATATAAATATGCCCAAATCACTCAAAAAACTGATTGCGCCAATAATACCTAAGCCCATCCTAAACGCCTACCATTACGGCGAGAGTATTGTTGCTAGCCAAAAATATTCCAACCCTAGTAACAAGATGATAATGATTGGGATTGTAGGAAGTAAAGGCAAGACCACCACAGCCAATATGCTATGGTCCATACTTTCTGCCGACGGCACGAGGGTAGGACTAATCGGTACTGCCAATATCAAATATGGGCAAAAAGAAGAGCTCAATAAATACCATATGACAATGCCAGGTGCGTTAGTGCTACAAAAAATACTTGCCAACATGGCTAGCATAAATTGCAAATATGTTGTTATGGAAGTTCCATCAGAGGGACAGACGCAATATCGCCATATTGGAATAAATTTTGATGTGCTAGTTTTTACCAATGTCACCAGTGAGCTAATGGCAGCACATGATTTTAGCCTCAATACACTCCATAAGCATAACAAACGAGTGTTCAAAAAACTCCACCAATCCAAGCGTAAAACAATCAATTCTAAAATAATTCAAAAGCTGGTGGTGGCCAATAGTGATAGCAAGGACAGTAAGGAATATCTGATATTCCCAGCAGATAAAAAAATTACCTTTGGCACAAAATCGGCTAATTATAAGCTTGGTGATGTTAGTGGTACCAAAAATGGCATAAGCTTTGAAGTCAATAATGTCCATTATAAGCTCAAAATGCTAGGAAAAATAAACGCCATTAATGCAGTCGGTGCTATCGCTACAGCGAGTGAGCTGGGTGCCTCTAAGGATAGTATCGTGAAGGGCTTAAGTAGCCTAGCTGTGATACCTGGCCGTATGGAAGTAATTGAAAGCAATCGGGCATTTTTAGTTATTGTCGATTACGCCCACGAACAAACCAGTATGACTGCATTAATGGATGGTGCCAAAGATTTGATACCTAAGGGTGGGCAAATTATTACTCTGCTGGGTGCTGAAGGTGGTGGTCGGGATAGTGCCAAGCGTCCTGTAATGGGACAAATTTGCACAAAAGGCTCAGACATAATAATACTTACTAATGTTGATCCTTACGAAGACAACCCAATGGATATCATCAACGACATCAAAAAAGGCGCGCTCAAGGCTGGGGCGATAGAGGGCAAAACAATGTTCATTATCCCCGATCGACGAGAGGGTATTTATAAAGCCTTAGAGCTGGCCGGCAAAAATGACTTAGTGCTAATTACCGGCAAGGGTAGTGAACAATCTATAGTAATTGGTGGTAAATCCAGCCCATGGGATGATAGGAAAGTAGTTAGGGAAGAAATTAAAAAGCTAGCTGCTAGAGCCTCCCGGTAAAGTGATGGATAAATTATTATTTAGCCAGTCAACAGATTTAAAAGCAAGGCGTGGAAGTGTAAATGGATATATACTTCAACCAGCACGGAGCAGATGCAATCATAGCGAATCTTAACAGTCTAAATAAAACTAAAAAGAGTAAGTCGTAAAATCAACAAAAACCACAACTTATATTTTAGCTAAATCTTTAACTGCCACCGGGCAAAGCCCCTTATGTAATTTATGGCAATCCTTGCAACAAATAAATAATTGGTTACAATCTGGCTTAGCACAATCAAGGTAGCGATCGCTAGCTATTTTACAATGCGCACAATTGCCGAGAACTTTTTGGCCACTCTGGGAGTTTATATTAGTTACCATCCTATCGTCAAAGACGAAGTTTTTGCCCTTAAAGTACCCATCTGGGTACTTTTCTAGATACCTAACGATCCCACCCTCAAGCTGATAGACATCACTAAAGCCCTCTTCGGCCAAGAGCGCTGTGGCTTTTTCGCAACGTATTCCACCCGTACAATAGGTAACTACCTTCTTGTTCTTATCTACTTTTAGATTCTTTATTCTTTCAGGTAGCTCATAAAACTTAGTTGTATTAGGCTGAATTGCGCCTTCAAACCTTCCTACCTCATATTCATAATTATTGCGCATATCCACCACTACCATATCCTCACCAGCCTCAAATAGCTCGTGCATTTGCTCTGGCGTAAGTCGCTTACCGGTCTTTTGCATATCAACCTTTTTACCAAGTGTTACAATCTCGGGACGATACTTAACAATCAGGCTTGGAAAGGGTATCTTGGCCGAGCTAGAACGCTTAAACTTAACACTATTAAAAAAAGGGTGGGCGTCCATATAGTCAGTGTAGAGCTTTAATTGAGCACGAGTACCAGCCACAGTACCATTAATCCCTTCCTCACTAATAAGAATACGCCCCACTAGGCCAATGCCTTGGCAGACCAATTTGTGTTGGCTAGCTTCAAATTTGGCGTTTTGAACAATTATAAATTTATAATATAATAATACGAATATATTACTCGACATAATCAAGGATTATAGCAAAATACCAGCTTGCTTTCTAGGTACCTACTCTAACGCAGGGCTTCCCTAGAGCCAAATAAAGCACAATTAAGTGTTGACCGTAATAGTGGTTATGAGGCAAAAATTTCCACTAAATTGAATAGAATTGCTATGATGATGATTAATAGCTTGTTACCCAAGCAAAACTTTAGCCGCAGCATCTTTAACGGGAAGTGTTTCAATACCTGCTTCTAATAAGGCCTCCACCACCATCTCTAGCTCTTGGGGTGTACAGCCATATGCTGAAGGGTTTGGACCTACATCGTGCGTAAAAAATATCAGCCAGCCATTTTTGGCTTTAGCTTTGTCAATCATAGTACGAACTTTATCTATATTAAAATTCTGATGTTCAATACTAACAGCTCTTAATTCGCTAAAATCCATCAATCCTTTATTGACACCACTATGGATACCTCGACAACTCAAAAACTTACCAGCATAATAGCTCTTAGCACCCAGGCTCACAGCGCCGTAAGGATAAGCAAAGCTAGTGAGACGATAGTCGCCTAGGGTTTTATTGATAAAAGCAGTATTGGCATCGCAATCACTCCCCCGTTGCTTGTTAGAAATATGAGTAACATTTGGGTGACTGAAAGTATGGCCGGCAATCTCGTGGCCAGCCTTATGCAAAGCAACTATATCAGAAACTTTGTGTTGATCCTGATCATTAATATTCTCGCCTGTGTAGCCACCACAAACATAAAAAGTCCCTAGTAAGTTAGCTTGCTCCAAAATAGGCGCGCCGATACTTGCAGCAGAATGAGGGATATCATCAAAGCTAATACTGGCAACTGCCGTTGTTAGCCTTGAGCGCACTGGATGCACTGGGATTGTTCGGACGATTTTAGCTGTGGCTCGTTCCTTAAAGGTAAAATCCATAAGCTAACTAGCCCCCCAAAAATATCCCCTAGATAAGTCAGTAGTCATACTTTTATATAACCAAAAACCTGATAATACGAATATATTACTTAACATAATCAAGGATTATAACACAATACCAGCCTACTGTCTATGGTGTTGCTACTATCGCAAGCTAATATTAAAAACTAGGAGTATATAGACCATTAGCAATAAGCCAAGCTTGAAGAGTGCGGTCAAGCCCCATTAGTACAGCAAAGCCCACTAGTACCAAAAACAGCCCCAAGCCCCTCTTAAATAAGCCGTTAGGGTCTGCAAGCCACTTAAATTTATCAATTACTACCTGCCCAAATTTACCTACCAACAATAATACCAAGCATAATCCAAACGCATAGCTGACTATAAATAATAGCCCCATGGCAAAGTTTGCAGGTAGGACAACCGATAAAATTAACAGAAACACAGGGCTACAGCTACTAAACACAGGCCCAAGTGCTGCCCCAACCACTACAGCACCCCAAAAACCTCCCTTTTTATAACCCTTGCCCATCATACGATTTGCTTTGTCATAAAGCTTTGCCTTAGATTGAATTTTCTCCCATAAATTAGGGAATAACAGTGTAACTCCAAATATAACAACAATTCCCCCAGACAAATAATTCCAGAATGCTGTAGGCACACCAATAAGTACCGTACTAGCCTTAATAACCAGACTAAATAATATTATTGAAGCAAATAGCGAGCCAACCACTATATAAGGTCTTGCTTTACTTTGCGAGGTAATAGAACCGCCCAGAATTACCGGTACTATTGGCAAGACGCAAGGCGCAAGGACCGTTAGCACGCCGGCTAGAAACGAGACTAATAAAAACCCAAATAAAGTTTCCACCTTACCGCTTTACCTGCTCATTGACCGTGGTAGCATCTAAACTGCTGGCCCATTTTTTAATCATATTGCCATTAGTGTCAACCTGCACAAAAGTGTGCTGATAGGTTACTCCATACTTCTTTTTAAGCTCAGCACTAGTGTCATAGTCCACACTTAATATTAATAGGCCAGCGGGGACTTTATTATTTAAAAAACTCTTATTAGCTTGCTGGCAAGAGGGACACCATTTGGCATTAAAAAACAATACAACAGAGCTGGTATCTGCCTTTGCGAGCTTGGAGCTATCATATTGCTCATAAGCACCACCCCCTACTTGGTCTGCTGGCTCTCCTGCTGGTGCGTTTTGCTGGTTGCTGTTTTGTGGGTATTGCATGGTGGTAGCACTTGGGCTAAAACCCATGGGCATAGAATTCATTACCATAAAGGCTAGGCCAACTAAAACAAAAATTAATACAGCAAACAGCACTATCTTAGTACTTTTTGCTAATTTTGGTTTTTTAATTTGAGCACCAGGAGTACTACTCCTAGGTTTATCTATATTTTTCATAATACCAATTATAGCAAGCGGACAAAATTACTTTTCAACCCCTAGGGCTTGCATTTTATACTGTATTCTGGTAAAACTTATAGCAATGCTCACCAAAGAAGGAGAAGCATGGTACCAAGTGGTCGGGAATCTAGATTATTCGATCTACCCGCACCAATACAAAGCTTTAGTGCCTTTCAGAGAGTTTTACTAAAGCTCAGCGGTGAAGCCCTTATGGGTAGTCAGGAATCCGGGATAGATGCAGAAGTAATCAAAAGATTTGCCAAAGAAATCGTAATTGCTCGGCAAGAACTGGATATAGAACTTGCTATCGTTGTCGGTGGTGGTAACTTCTGGAGAGGTGCTCAACACCCCGAGATGGATCAGGCACAAGCCGACTCTGCAGGCATGCTGGCAACCGTACTCAATGCTCTTTCCTTGCAAGACCACCTCGAAAAGCTCGACCAGCCAACTCGCGTGATGTCGGCTATTTATATGCCCCAAATAGCCGAATCATTTGTTCGGCGTAAGGCAATTCGCCATATGGAAAAGGGTCGGGTCGTTGTATTCGCCGGGGGAACTGGCAATCCATTTTTCACTACCGATACTGCTGCGGCTTTGCGGGCTACAGAAATCAAAGCAGACGTTCTGCTAATGGCCAAGAATGGTGTTGATGGTGTCTATTCGAGCGATCCCAAGCTTGACCCAGATGCGGTCCGCTATGAGGAGCTAACCTACCTAGATATCATCAATAACGATCTGAAAGTGATGGACTCTACAGCAGCAACTCATGCTATGGAGAACGATCTTCCCATCATCGTTTTTGATGGACTCAAGGAAGGTGGGCTTGAAGAAGCCATAGTCAACCCCCATACCGGGACCATTATCAGATAAATCTATATACAGTCGCTTACGGATATTCCGTAGGCGACTTTTACTTAACTGGGTATAGCTACTTCTTACGAACTTTTTTGTGCCACATAAATAGCGCAGACACTATAATTATTAATACAAATATGACCATCACAAATACTTGTGCTGAGCCCTTTAGAACAAAGTAAAAGGGCAATACAAAAATCAAGCCTAGCCCAAAAATAAGTAGGCCTATAATTACATCTCCAAAAAACCCCACCTTATAATCTTCATGTGGCGTCTCAAAGCTGTCATTGGACGCTTTTTTATGATGTTCGTGTTTGGCGTGGCTGTTTTTACTCATTTTATCCCCTTTTTATTATTTTGTTATTACTATTATTCTACACCCTTGCTAACAGACTATCTATGTAGGCCTTAGCCTCAGTGGTGCTGGTAGTGGCCATCAGGCTAGCCCGAATACTTGAGGAGCCATCAAAGCCATTAATATACACCTTAAAAAACTTCTTGAGTGGCTCAAATGATTTAATAGTGCCCCAAGTAGCTTCGTATAGACTAATGTGCTGGGATAGTATCATTAACATCTGCCCAATATCCCTCTTATTGCTATCTGGGTGGAATACAAACAAATCCTGGAATATACCTCGCCCAATCATAATCCCATCAACTCCAGTCTCACTAGCTACTTTTTGGCCCTCTGCGACGCTCATGATATCGCCATTCCCCACTATCACTGTACTGGGCGATAACTTGTCGCGTAACTTAACGGCCTTGGTAATTTCATCCCAGTGCGCTGGAACCTTACTCATTTCATTTCTAGTTCGGCCATGGATTATTAGAGCATCAAGGCTTTGTTTTAGTAAAAACCCAATCCACTCCTCAGTATCGATAGTGTTAAATCCTATCCTAGTTTTGACACTAACGGGGATTTGTCCCCCTGCCCCCTTAATAGTGGCAGTTATAACCTCACCTGCCAGCTTGTGATTCTCTATCATCGCGCTACAAGCACCTTTTTTTATCATATCCTTTACCGGACAACCCATATTAATATCAATACCCGCAAAATCCATATCTACCAAGTCCTTGGCCATCTGGTAATAATTGTCAGGGTCTATTCCCCAAATTTGAGCTATCAAAGGTCGTTCGGACTTACTAAATATCAACCGTGACATAACCGCGCGCTGGCCTGAACTACAATAGCCATCGGCGTTAGCAAATTCGGTCATCATAATATCAGCCGGGGCGTGCTCGGCTACAATTTGCCTAAATACCGTATCTGTCACATCATCCATAGGCGCTAGAACAAAAAACGGCTGTTTAGATTCTTTTAATGTTTGCCAAATGTTTTTCATAAATATGTTCCATTATATGATAGTGGGGCTTAAGCAAACTGGTGAAATTGGAATTCTGTCTCTAAGGTCCACTATCTCTCCTGTTTTTGTGAGCTAAGATGGTACAGTGGGCTATACTAGCATATATTTAGTTAATATTCTAGTCACATTATGTTCATAAAACGCGTTATAATAACCTATATGCCTATATCTAAAAAGCGTCCCATCAAGCATCCTAAACACAATCGACCAGCTACCCCAGACTTTGTGTATGACCCTGATAGTCATAATGATAGCCTAGAGATGGAGGGCTTTCTAGCTAGCGAGTTAGACCCCATGAGTAAGGAGGACCAAATATTAGATCCCAAGTTAGAAAAACGAGCCAAAAGACGTAAAAAGATTAAACGAATTATGCTATTTATGTTGCTGTTTTTCTTTATTGCGGGGGCTGGAATCTTTGGCTATTTATTCCTAAAAGCAGGCAAGATTAGTACCAATTTGTTTAATTTCTCTACAAAACTTAAGGGCGAGGATCGGGGTAGAGTAAATATACTCTTACTGGGGGTGGGTGATCCTGGCCATGAAGCAGAGACTTTGGCTGATACCACTATGGTTATAAGCCTAGATACTAATAACAATAAAGTAGCACTGATAAGTATCCCTAGGGATACTAGGGTCTATATACCAGGTGAAGGCTACCACAAGATAAATAATGCCCATGCCATTGGCGAGAATAAACAGCCACCTCAGGGCATTGAGCTAGCCACCAAAACCGTTGAACAAACCCTAGATATACCAATCGATTACTATGTCAGGGCTAACTTTTCTGGTCTCAAGCAAGCCGTAGATGCCATTGGAGGTGTTGATATAGATGTCAAAGAGCCTCTCAACGACCCTGAATACCCTTGCGAAAAAAATGAAGGCAGGAGCTGTGGTTTTAAGATACGCGCTGGGATGACCAAGATGGACGGCTCTACCGCTCTCAAATACGCCAGATGTCGTAAGGGCACCTGTGGTGATGATTTTGGCCGTGCTCAAAGACAGCAAGCGGTCCTAACGGCTATCAGAGAGAAAGCCACAAGCTCGCAAACACTTACCGATCCTAGAAAGCTCAACGGCTTATTTGAGGCTGCCGCCAATAATCTCAAGACCAACCTTAGCCCTACTGAAATGCAAAGAGTCCTAGAGCTTAGTAAAAAAATTACTAATGATAATGTCATTAATATTGTCTTTTCTATTTTGCCCAATGGCTTCTTAAAACCAGACCCTAGCAGTAGCGACCTACTACCCACCGCTGGCAGTTTTGATGATATCCAAAAATTCGTCAAAGAAGTCTTTAATATTGGTGGGCTATGGTCAGAAAACAGCACGATAATTATAGAAAATGGCACCAGAACAGTTGGCATAGCAGCTAAATTTGAAGCAAAGCTTATTAATGCGGGCGTTCCTATCCAGATTATAGCTGTCCAAAACGCCAAAACTAAGGACTTCACGACATCCCAAATTATTGACCATTCGGCTGGTAAGAAGCCCAAGACCATCAAATACCTTGAAGATCTTCTAGGGATAAAAGCCACTACCCCCGCAGAGGGCCAAAAGCATATTGGCAATGCTGATATTACAATTATTCTAGGTACCGACTACGCCGAAAAGGTTGCTCAGACAGGTACGGTGGATTAACTATTTTATAATAGTTCAATCTGTTATTATATACATATTCAAAAGGGAGAATCATTAATGAAATTACAAAAACTCCTGTGCCTAGCTTTCAGCGGTAATGAGTTAGAGGACAGCCAATGGAATGAGCTTGATAATCTAGCAATTACCCGTGTTCTTGTAGGTAGTGAAGCAGAACTTGGCAACAATACTGATGCTGATAGCTTATTGGTTAAACTTGGTGCCAAAGTTCCTAAAGAACTTATACACAAACTTCCTAACTTAAAATACATCGGCATGCTCGGCACTGGGTATGGTGGTATTGATACGACTTATGCGGCCAGCAAAGGCATTGCGGTCACCAACATCGCAGATTATGCCACAGAAGCCGTAACAGAGCTTACGTTTGGTATCCTGCTTGAGTATTATCGTGATATCTCTAAAGCTCGTTCGCAAGCCAAAGCCGGTAACTATTCTGATGATTTCTCTGGTGGCGAGATAAAGGGTAAAAAGTTTGGTGTTATTGGACTTGGCGATATTGGTAAACGAACGGCTCAATTAGCTCAAGCCTTTGGTGCAGATGTTAGCTATTGGTCGCGTAACCACAAAGAGGACGCCGAAGCGACAGGTATTAAGTACGTTGAGCTGGATGATCTAATGACTAATTCGGACATCATTACGCTAAATCTTGCTTACAACCCTGAAACAGAGGGAATCATCAATGCTGATAGAATCAGCAAGATTAAGCATCACGCTATCTTAATTAACCCAAGCCCAATGGAACTAATTGATTTTCCAGCTCTTCTTGAACGGCTCAAGAAAAATGACATCGTATTCATGCTCGACCACAGTGACGAAATGACACCAGAGCAGTTACGGCCACTTCAAGCAATGGACAATGTAATAGTCTATCCAGCAATAGGCTACATTACCAGTGAAGCCAGTCAGCTCAAGAAGCGTATCTATATTGATAACATTAAGAATTTCCTAGAAAGTAAGCCTAGCAATAAGGTAGCTTAGTTGTGTCCGGCCAAGACTTCGTGAATTTATTCCTGTTCTTATTGCGCATATTTGGTGCCAAAAAAAATTAATATTTACAATTATTAGGAATTAAGCCTATAATTAGACTTATAAATAATATATGGAGGTTCAAATGGAAGTTGCAGTGATGCCGTCAAAGAATTCTTTACTATTAAGAGCCCTAACAAATATCGCACTAGGAATTATAATATTGGTTTGGCCTAGCCTGACACTATTAGTGGTGGTATATGCCTTTGCAATAAATATCCTATTGGTGGGGCTAATGAATCTTTTTGAGTCAGCCGTGGATAAGACCAAGAGCCACGGACTAGTGAGTGTCCTACTGGGACTAACAGGAATTGTTGTAGGAATCTACCTATTAGCAAGGCCACTACTGACTGGTGAGATTATTGTCATATTAATAGCACTATGGGCTATTATGTTCGGAGTGGCTGATATCTATATTGGCTTCCTGTCCAAATTAAAAGGAAAGACTAATTGGCTCTTTATATTAACAGGCGTGTTTTCATTACTCTTTAGTATAGTACTGCTTAATAATCCCCTAGGTAGTACCGAAACACTAATGGTAATTATTGGCTTCTACTCCTTATTCGTTGGTATTACCCTAGGTGCAGCGGCATTAATCGCCTACCCTAAAAAATAAATTATTGAACCCATCATGAGTACCCAATCAAAACCTATTCCAAATCACAGAGGCTGGAATAGGTTTTTTTTAATACTCCTGACCATCTTATTGGTTCTTACGAGCTACATGACTATCCTTCGTGATAATTTTAATACCGGATCTAAAACCTACCTGTTCTTAAGAGAGGCCAAAGTATTTGATAATTTTACCGAGTTAGTTAAAATTGAGATACGGTCTAACCTACCCCAAAATATCAAAAATAACTTTGTCAAAAGAGCCATAATTGAAAAAATTATGGAAATCATTATAACCCCACAGAATGTAGCCAAAATTGCCGAGCCAGCTATAGATGGGCTCTATAAGCTATCTAATAAAGCCACTACAATTGCAGGCGAAACAATAATAATTGACACCGCACCTTATAAAAAACAAGCCAATGAATACTTGCCATCACTGGGGCTACCCCAGGGTTTTAATGACGCATCAAATGATTTGATTAGTTCAGTACCAAATAATATAACCATTATTGATGTCAAAAATAACCCTAATTCCCCACTCGCTGTCTTTATTAAATTACGAGCTGCCTACCAGACTCTTAGCATTATTGCCAATACTCTATGGCTACTAATTCTTATTAGCCTTATAAGCTTGGTGGCCCTTAATATCAAGTCTATACCAAGATTACTATCAGCACTATATAAGTCATTTGGGATAGCTGGCGGGCTAATAGTAGCCTTGTCCTACCTAGCGCCACCTATTGTAACCTCCATAATGCCCCATGGTGCGAACCCAGCAGCTAGTAGTGCCACCACTAGCCTAGTCACTGGTATCCTAGAGTCCTTCTTGCTTATAACTAGAGGTTACGGCTGGACTATGCTAGTTATCGCCTCACTGGCACTAGTGGCTAAATTACTAATGGGCAACGATAAGGTTAAGTCTCTTTATAAACATGGGCACACCAAGCTACAGGCCAAGCTAAAAAGTAATAAAATTAAAAGCTAAAGCCTACTAGTAAGATACGAATATAAAAATGAATTCTTTAAAACGACAAGCTCAAAGTAAGTCTAAATAATCGGCAAAACGATTATTAGATGTTAAGATTTAGATGTGAATAAGAGCATATCAAAACCACTATCCGAGAGGCTTAGGCCAGGTAGTATATCCCAAGTAGTTGGCCAGAGCCACCTTATCGGTGAGGGCAAATTCCTCAACTCAATCATTAAGCTGGGACAGCCCACCAGTATGATACTCTGGGGACCACCTGGAAGTGGCAAAACAACACTAGCCAGGATAATTGCTAGCTCGGGCGATTTTGAATACCACGAAATATCCGCAGTCACCACTGGGCTGGCAGATGTTCGTAAGGTTATTGCTGGGGCCAAAAAGCTTCAGCAATTAAATCGCCAGACGATACTATTTGTAGATGAAATACACCGCTTCAATAAAGCCCAGCAAGACGCCTTTTTACCACATATTGAGGATGGCACGATTATATTTTTAGGAGCTACCACCCAAAACCCTAGCTTTGAGGTTATCGGCCCACTACTATCACGCTCTCGAGTGGTAGTTCTTGAGCCATTAGCAATAAATGATATTATCAAAATCCTTAAGTCAGCCATTAAGAGCCTTACGCCACATACCATCTCGCCTAGGGCAATGGAACTCCTAGCAGAGCTCTCGAGTGGTGATGCAAGAGTCGCCATTAATGGGCTAGAGGCATCAGCCTCGATAGCCAAAAAGGATATAACCGCTGATAATATCAAGCAAGCTATGCAAAAAACAAGCATCAAATACGATAAAGCTGGCTCATACCATTACAATCTAATATCGGCGTATATTAAATCAATGCGAGGGGGAGATGTTGATGCAACCATCTACTATCTTGCCCGAATGCTAAAGGGTGGCGAGGACCCTAAATTCATTGCGAGGCGCAATATCATATTTGCTAGCGAGGACATTGGTATTATTGCACCTGCTGCCCTGACGCTAGCCGTATCAGCCTTTATGGCAGTAGAGAGGATAGGCCTACCCGAGTGTAATCATTGTTTATTCGAATGTGCCATAGTGCTAGCAAAAAGCAAGAAATCTAGATCAGTCACAGATGCTATGCATAATGCTTTTGAGCTTGTTGATGCTAAGCCCGACCTAGATGTACCAATACACCTCAAAAATGCCACTACCAAATTACTAAAAGATCTGGGCTACCAAAAAGGTACCAAATGGGAATCTGGATATGTACATCCAGAGGGATTTATGCCAAAAGAAATAAAGAATTCAAAGCTATATAATGAATAATTACTGCGAGTTCATAGGTACGCCAAACTCTAGACCCTCAAAAGCAGGCGCGTATAAACCAACATCCTCAAAAAATGGTGCATTATCACTATTAAACTTCATACCAACATCTGTGCTTAGTGTTGAGCCATCTTGAAGGGTGACGCTAATATGGTATGTTTTGCCACCAAGTAAGCTAGGAGTATGGTCTGCATTAGATGCAATTTTATCTACCAGCCCATACTTTACTAGGCTCATATTAATATTCTTAAGTGCATTCGGCTGGAGCTGACAGGGGGTGCTATCTGTTTTGTTAGTAGCTGTATGAACGGTAGCGATATCACAGCTATTGGCAGTAATGGTGAGAGTTTTGGTCTGCTGAAATTCAGGGGAAACTGGCCCAGCATTAACACTGAAGGATATTGATTTGAGCTTATGCGAGTAACTATTATGAATAAAAAATACAAGTATTACGTCAAGAGCAACAATGGCCATCATTAGAGCTATCGGCTTGATGCGCCCTAGGGTTGCTGGCTTTTTTGCTACTGGTTTCTTGGTTGCTGGTTTTTTTGCTACTGGTTTTTTGGTTGTAATCTTAGATGCCATTTATAATAACTATACCACCTTTTTTACTCTATTAGTAGTAGCAGGGCTTGCTAAGCTAGCATTTGCGTTTAATAATCCTAAACCTCCAATATAAATCTAAAGATAAAGATAAGGAATTATATTTTTAATATTGGCTGGCGTATTATTGTTCTGGGCCGAGCCGAGCTAGGAACAATAGCATAATTTAGGTGTATCTCGTGATACCTGGCTGAAGGTGCAAAACCCTTTTTCGTGATATATCTATTTAGTATCTCAAAACTCTTTAGGCCGTTTTTAATAGATCCTATATGTAGTATTTGGGCCGCCTTCTTCTCCTCAAGAGTTGATATATGTAAATCCTGATAGCGAGCATTTGGCTTACGGCCTTTGACATCTGCTATAGCCATATCTACCAGCCTTTGAGTTACAAACCCAGGTACTACTACAAAATTCTCCCATAGTAACTGTTCGGGTAGCTGGGGGTTATAGTCATTCCCGTTTTTCATACTCCAAAGAATCTCAAGTGCTGGGATAGTAAAATCCACATAGCCATCTGGTAAGAATTCATCATTAGCTAGGCTCATCATACCAAAAGCAACATCATATAGGGCAGAAATAGAATCAATAAATCTAGGTCCGTCTCTACCACCCTCGCCATTAATGGCCAATACCCTAATAGCAGGAATAGTAACAATTTTACCTCTGCCCTGTTGGGCTTGGTAGAGTTCTGGGTATAGTTTGGTAATATCAAATTTATCTGCTTGCATACTACATTTTCATTTCTTCATAGTTTATATTGTAGCAATCTTTTAGGTTATTTGTTAATCTCTCAACGCAAGGTTTCGTTTTTTAAGATATTGCTGATGGTACTCCTCGGCCTTCCAAAATGTCTTAGCTGGTACCACCTGAGTAGCAATTGGCTGGCTATAGCCTCCAGACTTCTCAAGCTCTTTTATTTTATCTTTTGCGAGTTTGTGTTGTACGATACTATGAGAAAAAATAACCGTCCTATAATTATCTCCTATATCAGCTCCTTGCCTAGCTACTTGCGTTGGGTCATGATTCTCAAAAAAGACTTCTAAGAGTTTCTTATAGCTTACCAAAGTGGGGTTAAACTCTACCTGAACTGTCTCTGCGTGCCCAGTAGTATGGCCTCGTACCTGCTCATAGCTAGGGCTATCTACAATACCCCCTTCATATCCGACGGTGGTCTTAACGACGCCTGGGGTAATCCTAAAAGCCTCTTCAATACCCCAAAAGCACCCTCCCCCAAAGTCAGCTATTTCGTTTTTAGCCATTTTATTTCCTTACTTATTATTGGATCTAGTCCCAAGGAGTTAATGGGAACTTTTCTGCCATAACCTCCCAAACCTTAATATCCTCTCCGCTTTCCTTGCCATAGCCGTCTTGGACGGTTCTGACCATCACCTGAGCTACTCTATCTGGTGGCATACCATGAAAATCAGTCATCTCGGTCGATGTCATAGTGGGGCTAACGGTGTAGATATTGAGCCCTGGGTTTTCAAGGGCCAAAACCTTCGTAAAGCCCCGAGTGCCATACTTGGTAGCACAATACACGCTCAAATCCACAACAGGATGTGACCCCGCACCACTAGAAACATTTATGATGGCGTCACGAATATGTGGCAGGGCTTGCTTGGTGAATTTTATTAGTCCCAGCAAATTCGTCAATACCTGATCGTCAATATCATCTTCGCTTTGATCTGCAAATTTCTTCCACCTTATCACGCCGGCGTTATTGATAAGCACATCTATGCCACCGCAT
>JBCLLN010000016.1:0-14923 GCA_039738635.1 Candidatus Saccharimonadia bacterium
GTATTGTATTTTATGTTACCACTAGCCGGCATTGGCTTTACTATCGTGATACCTATCTTGGTGGCTCTAACACTGAAAAAAACCCAAATAACTAATAAACCTCGACGCAGAGCTAACAAAAATTGGGAGAAGCAGGCAGGCTATTTGGCCGAGAATGTCAGTAATCTATCTACCATAAAGGCTATGAGTACCGAAAAAAACAGCACCAGAATCTATTCTAATTATCAAAATCTAATTCTAAAAAACAGGCTCTTGCAGTTCAAGTACGAAACCTTGTATGACTTATTACGGGACATCATCGGCGATATGGCTATCGTGGCAAGTATTGCATATGTAGCTATTATGGCCATTAAGGGCAAGCTCAACGCTGGGGATGTGTTTTTGATAGCTTTCTATGCTAGGGACCTCATCAACTCCATCCAGCCATTTAGTAGATTCATGAATAAAGTCGCCGAGACTGAAGTTACTACTGGGAGACTAGTAAAAATGCTTGAGACTAAGCCAACTATTGTAGATATGCCAGACTCCGTGGTGTTAGATGGAATAAAATCTATTGAATTCAAAAATGTGTATTTCCAATACCCCGACAGCACAAAAGGCGCAGTATCAAACATTAACTTTAAGATTAGTAATGGCAAATCCATTGCACTAGTTGGCCCCTCGGGAACAGGCAAATCCACCATTACCAAGCTCCTGCTTAGATTCTATGAGCCAACATCTGGGCAAATTTTAATTAACGACCAGGATATATCAAGCTATACACAATATTCCATCAGGCAACACCTAGCAATAGTTATGCAAGATGTGGCGTTATTTAATGCCACCATCAAAGAGAACCTCGCCATAGCTAACGCCGATGTAGATGATAGCGTAATACAAAAAGCCAGCCAAATGGCTCATGCCGACGAATTCATTGCTAATCTAGATAAGGGCTATGACACCTTAGTTGGCGAGCGAGGCATAAAGCTAAGTGGTGGGCAAAAACAACGAATCGCCATAGCTCGCGCCATCCTAAAAAATCCCGAATTAATTATTCTAGACGAGGCCACAAGTGCCCTAGATAGCCAATCCGAAAAGCTAGTTCAAGATGCCCTCAAGAAGCTCTTGGCCGATAAGATGTCGCTTATTATTGCCCACCGCCTGAGTACGGTGAGGCATGTAGACGAAATTATAGTCCTCCAGAACGGCCGTATTATAGAACGCGGTAATCATAGCTACTTAATAAATAAAAAGGGACTTTACGAGCAGTTATTTAGCCTACAATCCAAGACTGGTATGGTGGATTTATAAGCTATTAAGTAGCTATAATGGACTAACTTTAAAGCTCTTTTGCCCCTATGCCAAATCTGACCAGGTGTGATAACCCACCACATTCCAGGGTGTCTCCCTGGAATGTGTTCTAGTTACAAATACAAAATCACTGTCTTTTTCAAAATGCTCACAAATTTTGCGCTCACCCTCAGGATCGAGATCGTCATGTTCACCTAGCTTGTGATCCTTGCCCTCCAAAATCGACTTGGCTTCTGCCAAAGTTAGACGAGGAAATGGTGCCTCGGGCACCACGACATCAAAGCCATAGTATTCCTTAATATCTTCACCACACTTGTCTTTGACAACCTGTAATACATTGACAAGCCATCCTTCCATGAAACTCATCACATCCTCATGACTATCTATCCAGCTAAGCTCACTATCAACCGATGTATATTCTGTAGCGTGTCGAGTGGTAAAACTCGGATCAGCTCTGAATACCTCGCCTATTTCAAAAATATTATCAAAGCCCGCACTCATCGCCATCTGTTTGTAGAATTGAGGTGATTGGGCGAGGTATACCTTGCGATCAAAGTAGTCTACTTCAAAAAGCTCAGCTTTTGTCTCCGAGGCTGTTTCCATGAATTTGGGCGTATGAATTTCAATAAATCCGTTCTTGAGCCAATGTGCCCGCATAGCAGCTTGGGCCATCGTATTTACCTCGAAGATCAGTCGTTTTTTGGGATCACGCAGATCAAGAAAACGCCAGTCGAGCCGAGTTTCCAAGCCACTACCAGCATCCATTGGTAGTAACTCGCCAGCTCTGCTGAGAACCTCAAGCTTGGCGAGCTCAAGCTCTACTCCACCAAGTTTCACGATATCATTGATTGGGTATACCTGTCACCTCAATGGTTGATTCTGCGGTCAAAGCACTGATGGTTTTATCGAGCTTTGAAGTGCCCTTTTTGTGAACCAACTGAATTTTGTTGTGATTGCCGTCACGCAAAATTATAAAAGCGACTGCTTTTTGGTCACGGACCGAGTCAACCCAGCCGGAAAGTTTTACTTTTTCGTCTATATTATTGGCAATATCTGAGATGCGAATGGTTTTCATATACCCGTTATCATACCACAGCATCCTATCTGGATAAATTGCGTTTGCTATGATAAAATTACCTAGTTTTCCCGTGCGCCCTTAGCTCAGCGGATTAGAGCATCTGTCTTCGGAACAGAGGGTCGGGGGTTCGATTCCCTCAGGGCGCGCCAAGTACAAGCAGTTTAAGGTAGTCACCTCACGGTCTAGGATGGCTCGATAAATAAGACTTAAGTAGTTCAATGTCAGCTAAGTCTTTAGGGCGACCATAGTCAACTTTGCAGGCAATCACTTCCTCGACTTTGACAAATGGAAGCCCATTGATAATCGTCGCCTCTTTGATTAATTGCATTCGATCAGGATTATAACTGCTTCCAGGAAATGGCTTTTGGGTAGTCGAGATATTAGCATCATACTTATGCAGCAGAGTGAACCCATTTTTTTGTTGCTCCTGCCATCCAGTTGCTTTTAATTGTGTGTATAATTCGGGAGTTGCAATAATATCTAGATCTTCGGCTCTTCTCAGCCCCCATGCATCCAGTAGAGAACTACCAAATACGGCATATTGTCCATATGGTAGGTTTAAACGCTCAATTCTGGTAAAGATGCTATGCTGGGTCTTCATGTGCTAACCCAAGTTCTTCAGTTTGATGCCTGAGGTCTTGTCTTTCCTTTTCGGTAATAATTTCATCAAGTACATTATCGTCGATCGGGCTTCCTTCCGACTGGAATGCCTCTATGTCTTGGGCTCTCTCTTTTAAGCGAAGTTGAGTTACGGCATCTTCCAGTAGCTGCGGTTCATCACTACGAGCGATTAAGATTAATGCTCTAGACTCATGTGAGCCCCAGCGCTCCTTAAGCAACTCATCCCAATGTTCCTCCGGTACACCCATCCCTAACATCATACGACTTATCTGTGCTCTTGCTTTAGCTGGCGCTATTCCGTACCGTCGTAACAATCGTTGAGTATCGGTATCATTGGGTTCTTTTTCTGACTCAGGCATGATCACATTATAACATGTACTACAAGGTGAGTTAGCTTAGCAATATGTAACCTCGGTCCCGCCGTTCGAATAGCGGTTGCAACTGCCTGAGTACGGTAAGGCATGTAGACGAAATTATAGTCCTCCAGAACGGCCGTATTATAGAACGCGGTAATCATAGCTACTTAATAAATAAAAAGGGACTTTACGAGCAGTTATTTAGCCTACAATCCAAGACTGGTATGGTGGATTTATAAGCATATTAGAACACATCCCAGAGAGACACCCTGGAAAGTGTTCTAAATGTAGGCTTTTTCTATTATACATGTGGCATGTTAATATAATTTAATGAGTATTTCAAAACAACAATATGCTAATGAAGTTCAAAAGATTGCAAGACTTACAGATAAGCTTGGTCTCATAATTGACCCTGGTATTTTTGACATTGTAGTACTACTAAGGATATTGGGCATTAATACTGTTAGTTCCTGCGAAGGGCATTTAAATAGAATTACTGAAGGACCATATATTATGTTTGAAGCACTAGAAATTAATGACTATAAAAATAGTATAGTAAATGAGCCTCATGACTTAAAAAATCGTGAGTATAAAATTCAATATGAAAAAGCTGTTAGTAATAATACTCAGGAGTTAAATAAAATGCTTATACTTTTAGACGGATTCTATAATGATCGACCTGTGGCTATAAACCAACGATTAATCGTACGGTGCATTGGATCTTCGACTGCACAACTAATATGTCAAGGTGCTAGTTTGGCGTACATATTAAATAAGAATGAACGTAAAGTATTACTAGAGAAGAACAAGCTAGAAATGAGAGCTTTTGCAAATTATCTCAAACTTGCATAACAAAGCTCCTAGCGCACCACACTATTAAGTGGGCACGCTAGGAGCTTGTCAATAAATAATAAAATAAATTTATTTTTGTGCTATAGGTACTTATCGATGATTGCCTGAAACTTCTTTTTCTGAGCGCTAGCTCCGTGCCCCACTAGCGATAGTATCCAGCTATCTTTTTGTACAAATTTATTAAGTACGGCTACTACATCAGCCTTAGTGACGGCTCGAATAGCAGTAGAAAAATCTTGAGGCGAATAAGTGTCCTCGTCGTAGACAAACATAGGCCCATACCAATCAGCGAGCTCACGCGAGGTCTCGTACTCGGTATCTGAGTCCCCGGCCATATAGCCTTTTGCTCTATTAAGTTCCTCGGTAGTAATATTTCCATTTTTAATATCTATTAGCTCCTTAATACAAAGCTCAAATAGCTTAGCAGCTAAATGAGGATCGGTCTTTTCGATAATATATAGCTCACTATAGTCGTGCTTCATAGATATGCCACTATTTACAGAGTAGGCTACCCCCGCTGCTCTTGCCTTACTAAAAATCCTAGAGCCATCGCCACGATTATAAATAGCCGAGGCAACAATGCGGGCTGCTCTGTACCTGATATCTGGATTATATTCTGGCCCAATAAATGCTATGGCAAAGTACATTTGACCCTTGAGCTTGGATGGTAGGCTCTGAATTAGCCGATTGTAGCTACTACTTAGGCTCTTATGCTTATTGAGGCTTGTACCATCTGGGAGTACGGCTATATACCGCTCAATAAGCTTAGTGATTGCATCTCTTGTGCTGGCAGGTAGGTCACCCGCTATCACAAAGTAGCTATTGGCCTGAGTGTGTGTAGCTTTATAGTAAGCCAGGATATCTGCCCTAGTTATTGCTGCTATTGTTGCAATTCTGTCTTGCGCAAAGACAACCTTGTCGGGGAATAATTTACTGTAATTTAATGCTCTGACCTTACTGCCATCATCATCAATATCCCGCATCAATTCGCGCTCCACTACTCGCTTTTGCTCGGTAATACTAGCTTGCCTAAAGAGAGGTAGCGTGTATTGGTCAAGAGCTATCTTGGTAAGCTTTATATAGTCATCAATACTCCCTACCAAGTAATATCGAATGGTATCCTCCGAGGTATAGGCATTATTATAACCACCAATCATTTCTAGCGCATAGGCCATTTCTCCTTTTTTGGGATATCCTTTAGAGCCCTCAAAGGCTAGGTGTTCCAAAAGGTGTGGCAACTCGTATTTGTCTCGATCGGCATAATTGAATCCAGCATTACATACACTATTAAAATAATAACTCCTGCTGTCAGGAACATTAACAAATAGTATTTTGGTGCCTTTTGTTAGTACGATAGTGTGTAATGTCTGCTTCATACCAATAGTTCTCCTTCAAGTTACCATAAATTATCTACCCCTACTGTAGTAGTGTCAAGCAATGCTAGGGGCCCAGAGCATTACTATATTTTATTAATTTATGGCGGATGGCGCTATGGGCTACTTTTCTTGCTTCCAGGGTGTCTCCCTGGAATGTGTTCTAATATGATTCATCCCAGAGAAACACCCTGGATCACAAACTATCTAAAGGCTACGGTTGTTCCATGTTAGTTGACTGAGCCAGCAATTTGAACACTGTTGACAGGATATCCCGCTAATGTATAATCATAAGCAAATTAACTCTTATAAGTCGGAGGCGAAAATGGCAGTCAAAAAAATCAAACATACAAGTAAAAATGCTAAGACCTCAAAACTAACACGAGCACTAAACCTTTCTACAACCAAAGGAAAGTTTTTATTATTTATATTAATTTTTGCCATCGTAGGTGGTGGCTATATGGTTTACCATAGTTTTGCCAATGTTCCGCCACCCAAAGTGCTTCTACGCTATGAGAGGCCCATCGCCGACGCCTACGCCGAAGTTGAATCCGGAGAAATAGTCGTGGTCTCACCGCAGGCAAACGATGCTAACGATCGCGAGGCAGTGCGCCTAATTGAGGCCAAGGGCGGCATCCCGTACCGCTACTTCCAGTGGTACTGGCTGCCGAACGACCGCTTGCACGACGGCGTGGACATCCGTAATAACCCCGAGTGGGCGTTCTGCGCGGACGAGTCGACGGCACTCACGGACACGAAATCGCATCCCGGTCAAACCTGGACCTATCTCGACATGAACGAGCGGCAAGCGCGCAACACCATGACAGCTCGATTGCGACACCTGAAGTCGCTCGGGTACAAGGGCATTTTTAGTGACATCGGCGACCGTGCGCTCACCGAAAACCAGCTAGATGATGATGGGTATGAGAATGATGATGGGTATGCGGATGCCGAGTCGACCTGCACCGATGACCTAGTCGTTAAAGACCGCACACTGGCGAAGGCATACGTCGGGATGCTAAACCAAGTGCGCTCAATCGGGCTTGATATTATACTCAACGGCGGGTCGCTCGAAGAGCTCGATGAACTAGCTAGTTCGGGCTCTAAGCACATTAGAGACGCTCTCAATATGGCTTCGTATGTTATGGACGAGGGGGCCGCGAAGACCGAACGTGATGGTGGGAACAGACTTAACGAAGATGCCCGGATCGCCGCAAAGTGGGGCTTCAAGGCGCTGACCCTCATCCGCCCGCCCAAACCCACCAAGCCGATCAATGAGGCAGAAGACAGGCGGAGAGCGGCTTTAGTGGCGCAACAGTGGGCCAATGCTGCTGTGGCGGAAAGGTGGGCCAGGACTAATAATGTCCCTGCTGTTCAGGTAGTCGCCGGGGTGCGCTCCGGCGGGCAACCATAGTTCCGAGGGTTGACAAATAAGAGGTGGTAATAATAGCCTGCTGTACTGCATCAACTAAAGCAGGAAAGTCTTGCACAGCCCAAGCGATGCACGAGGCTAATGAGTGTTATCCAAGGTTTTCCAGTCTTCCAGGGTGTCTCTTTCCAGGGTGTCACCATGGAAAAATACGAACTCACACCTGTACTACTAGGTAGACTAAGCAAGTTTTTTTGATAGGCAAGTTATGCTTTAGACATCGCGAGCTCTATCTAATACGGTTTAGTAGTAGCACCCAAGCCAGACGTGAATCCAACATAGTCTTCGCAGTAGTTCTTCCACCCCAAAAAATTACCACTATCAAACCTTACCCATACATCTCCTGTATTCTTACATTTAGAGTATAAATCATCTATGAACCCTATTATTCTTTTGTGTGTGTTAACTATTGCCATTCGGTTAATAAAAACTAAATCATAATAATTATTAAGCCCCTCTGGTATTTCCTCTATTTCAGTTCCTATTCGTGCAAATAGCTCAGAATACCATACACCTTTATTATTTTTATCATAATTATTTAAAGCCTCCCTATAATATGTATTTGATATATTATTATCTGCCTCATATAACAGCTGATTAACTTTATCTTTTTGCTTCTCAGAATAGGTTTCATAAACAAAGTGTAAAAGTTCATGGTCATATGTAACTATTTGCCAGCCAAATGTTTCTCGCGCATCTACTTTTAAAACATGTATTTTACCATTAGTCAGGCAGCCAGCAGCATGCTCTTTGCATGCTAATGAAATTTCCACGTGGCCTTGAATTAAAATTGGAATTTCAGATACTCTTGTTAGGGTTTCATTATTAATTTGGCTTCCGGCTAAAATCTCAGTTACCCTATTGCTATTAGTATCTTCGCTGTTTGGGTTATTTTTGGCGTTTAAATTTGTCATCTTATTTATTATAGCTACCCTCTCAATTTTGTAGGCTTCACCACTTCTTCTAGTAATCTCATCTCTTAAATACGGATAAGCAAGTATCATAATTAATGCAAAAATCAAGAAGCTTAAAAGCAATATGACAGCTGGTATAATTTTATATCCTTTTACTAAGTAACTTGCTTTCTTTTCGTGGGAGGGTAGTTTAACATATTTCTTCCGCCCAGTATGTTTTATAGCTTTGGACATTGTAAGTTACCTTTCGCTAATTCTATTTAAGGCAAGTGTTATCGTCATAAGTATATTATACATATTACTCAATAACTACTACAAATATTTTTAGACCGCAGCGTGGCGCTCAGCTTAGTAGCTATCGCAACTATTATTAGATCGTACCAACTAGCCAAGGTGTCTCCCTGAAATGTGTTCTAATATAGTTTTTACCGGAATGCATTAAAATAGGCCACCGCTAATACGGTGGCCTATGATTGAGTGAAGTTCTAGCTAAATATTTTGCCCCAGCATCATTGCTAGAGATTTTACCATCCTCTACTACAATAAGTTTCTTATTTGCTAGGGCGTCAAGTAGCTCGCGGTCGTGAGTCACCACCACCAGAGTGCCGGTGTAATTGCTAAGTGCATTTTGTAGTTCATCACTGGCATTGATATCCAAATGGTTAGTTGGCTCATCAAGTAATAGTAAGTTGGCGCCACTAGCAACCATACAGGCCAGCAAGGCTCTAGATCTTTGCCCCGGACTAAGCTTAGTAGGCAGAGCCTCGGCTTTGTCTCGCCTAACATTGAAGTTGGCCAGCAAATTATATAGCTCCGATATATCCGCATTTGTAGCTTCAAGCAAGTTATTAATCACCGACTTTGTATCATCGGCAAAGCTATAATCTTGGTTAATATAGCCAACCTTAACTCCACTAGCTAAGCTCACCGTACCAGAGCTGGGCATAAGCACGCCCGCCAGTAGCTTTATAAGAGTTGATTTGCCACCACCGTTAGGCCCAACAATAGCAATTTTGTCTTTACTATTGATGACAAAATCGTAAGGGCCAATAGTAATACCACCAAAGCTAACGACGGCACCTTTTAGCTCGGCCACTACGGCTGGCAGTTTCGCATCACTGGGCTTGAATTTGAAGTTAAGATCAATTTCTTTATCAGGCCGAGTTGGAACTTTTAATTGTCTCAGCTTAGTGGTAATTGCCGCAGCAGCTTTGGCATGGGTACTCGCTGCCCTTTCTTTGTGGGCGTTAGCAACGAGCTTGTCATTGTCCGTGCTATCTCCACTGTTGGCAGCAGCCCGGGCATTTTGCTCTCTCTCTTGAGCCGAAGCCTGTAAGCGCTTCTTCTCTATGGTGAATTCATCGTATTTTTGCCGAGTAGACTCGTTTTGCCTTTTCCTGGCCTGGACATACTCGTCATAGCCAAGTGAGTAAATATTAATTACTCCACCGGGCTTTAGCTCAGCAATTTTTTTTGTTGCACTGCGTATGAATCTACGGTCGTGCGAGACAATCACAAAAGCCGATTTAGACTCAGCTATAAACTTTTCTAGTACTGCTAGCCCATCGAGGTCAATATTATTGGTGGGTTCATCGAGTAAGAATACATCAAAGCTAGATAGCAAGATAGCCGCCAGTGCCAGCTTCGTTTTTTGCCCACCCGATATATCACCAAGCTTACTGCTGAGCACATCATTATCAAGCCCGACCTTATTAAGCGCACGGCCAATTCTCTCACCTACGCTATAGGCCTGGAGCGCCTCTACCCTATCATAGCTTGCTTGATAGTCGGCCTGGCTTTGCGGGGTTTGAATATTGGCATAGTTAGCAGTTGCTAGCTCTAGCTCGGCAAGGGCACCGCTAATACCGGTGGCCTGCATAATATATGCTTCACCACTAAGCGAGTTGAATTGCTCTATTTCTTGCGGCATATAGCCGATGTTTAGCCCATTCGGGTGTGTTACACTGCCCTCACTGGGCATTATTAGCCCAGCCATAATTTTTAGCAGTGTAGTTTTACCCGAACCATTTGGGCCCACTAATGCGAACTTGTCGCCAGCGCTAAGGCTAAAATTAGACTTACTAAGGACTTGAGTATTGTCGTATTCGTAGCTGATGTCTTTAACGTTTAGCATTTTACTTCCTCTCAGTGTAGCTGTAAATGTACCTTCATTCAATTTCAACTGTCCGATATTTTCGGATAGTCCACTTCCTTCTCCAACTTCTTTACTTCACGATCAAAATCAGAGATATACTTTTTGTCCCGCTCTTTTCGATATTTTTCATATTCCGCCAGAGCTTTTTGTTCCGCGTGTCTTGCACTTACCGAACCCGCTGTATGTAATAACTTTTTCTCAGAGATAATCAAAAATTCATCTAGTTTCTTAATCCAATCTTGCATTTTCATCAGGCGTCCGCCATTGGCTTGTAATTCAGCAAAATCAATATAGAGCGATACAATTAGGTTCAATTGTTTAATTTCTGGTTCAGTGAGGTAATTTTTGGCAACAACAATATCTTCCGTGGTAATATAATCGCCCTTAAAACTTGTGAGCCCCATTAAGGGCTTTTTATTGTCAGCACGCCCTGTGATGACTTCGGCTGCAGTATGGCCGTGGACGGCGTAATGCATTTTGTTTTGCACAGTAGCAAAAAATTTCTGTGTCTGCTCTGCGTCAATTTTATAATCAATGCTAGTGGCGTAAATGTCAGTCACCTTCTGATAAAACATCCGCTCGCTGCTGCGAATATCTCGTACTCGTTGAAGTAATTCCTGAAAATATCGCACGCGACCGCCTCCTTGTTTGAGCCGTTCGTCGTCGAGTGTGAATCCTTTGACTAAATACTCCCGAAGCCTTTCGGTGGCCCATTTACGAAACTGTGTCCCCCTGTCAGAGCGCACGCGATAGCCAACGGCGAGAATTGCGTCAAGATTGTAATGCTCAATATCTCGAGATATTTCCCTACTGCCTTCTTTTTGAACTATTCGGAATTTCCTAATAGTTGAATCTTCAATCAATTCTCTGTCATCGAATATATTTTTTAGATGCTCGTTCACAGTCGGAACACTCACATCAAAAAGTTCGGCAATTAATTTTTGCGTCAGCCATACATTCTCATCTTCTATTTTGACTCGAATTTTTTGCTCATCGCCGAGAGCTTGATAGATAATAATTTGTGGTTTATTGCTTTCTTTTTTCATATATTTATTTATCCATTCATCTCATTAAAAATCCAACCGCCGCGACTTCACGGAAATCTACAACTCTTTTTTGTAACTTTTTAATATCACTCATTCCATATATTCTACACTTTTGGCTCGTGTGGCGCTATGGGCTACTTTTTTGGGCTTCCAGGAAGACACCCTGAAAAGTTTAAGCTTTTCCGAACGATGTACTCACAAAATCTTACTATGTAAGAAGGCAAGCCTTATAAACTTAATTTGGCACTATCAATTATGGTTCGTTCTTCTACATCCATATCTTTGAGTAAATTTGCTATGACTGACTTCGCGTGATGAATGATTAAATCTATAGTTAGTTGTGATAGATTCTCTACAAAAGCTTGCTCATCATTCTTAGAAGCCACAAGACTTGCAAACACTGGGGTACCGTCACCATTACCCATTTCAAGTAATAACTTAGGATAATACTCAATAAATATGCAAGCACAAACATATTCAGAAGTGCTGGACCAAATACCTAGTTTAAATTGACAGATAAATTCATCTGCCATCCGTTTTTGTACTAGCCATATACCTCTTTTTAAACTATTTCTAGGACCCTTACCAACTATAAATCTTTTATAGCGAATAAAAAAATGTTCCTCAAGAATTTTATCTCTTGTACAGCCGTGAGCAACCATTAGGTTAAAAGTAGTTGAGATGACGCTTACAGTAGTCGGCCATTCACCTAGTTCCCGAAGTTTACTTACTTTCTTGTGTTTATCCGTTGGTGCTTTGTTTTCTAAATGAACAAGTGGATCAATGCTAAGTATTTTCAGCCCTGCCATATATACATTATGGAAGATTTGTGAGCTTGACATATGCTGTAACTCTAGCCATTGAAGTGTATTATCCCCAGCGTTAGCAAGGCTACTGCTAACAGAACTCATAAACATAGCTCTTGATAGGTCATTGTGTATGGCGTGATTAATTTCTTCAGCGAACCACTTAGCATATTCATCGCTCTCTAACTCGTTCATATGCCCAGAAAGATATTTTAAGCACTGAATATCAGCATCTAGTAATATCTTCTTTTGATCACTTGGTGCACTGATTTTTCTATTCCACTGATCAATAGCTAATTTTGCTAACCTATCAAAACTGTCTCCAGCTATATCCTTTTCATCCTTTTTTTCATGCTCAAGTCCTTTAACACCCGACGAAAGTCCTCGCCACAAAAGTAGTAGTATAATTACGATAACAACTAGAAATAATATTAAGAAAGTTGAGTCGCTCATAATCAAACAATACACCCAATCACTTACTCACACAAACGGAGAGCTTGTGCATTTACATATTAAGCCTTATATAGTTAGCCATTATTGTCCCAGAGAGTCACCCTGGAATAACTGGAATAATCAAAAATTTCTTGAACATTTCATATATAATTATTCAGGCCAAATCTCATTGGCTACATCTTTTGTTAGTATTCTCTTGCTAGTAATTGACTTACCTTTCTTGTAGACAAATATTCTTGATTTATCTACCAAAAGACTACTATCTTTTGAATATTTTAATTCAACCAAAGCAACTATGTGATAGACCTTTGGGAGGCCTGAAACACTTCTAATGGTACTTTTGGAAGTCTTTATCTGAATAAATTTTACAACTTCCCCACGAATCGCAATCAAATCATTGCCGCTATCTTTTATGGGTGGCGCGGCTTGTATGCCAAACTCGAGCAAACGCAATTGAACAAGCAACTCTCCAATCGTTCCTATGTATGTAGTTTTAGGTAAAGGATTTCCCATATGTTTAATTTATTCCTTCCAAAGTTTAGCGATTGTTTCTTTGATTTTTTGTTCGTAAATGGCAATAAGTCTTCCACCAGCTGATACACTATACACCCTAGGAAGACACCTTAGATCAATAATATCATAGTTGCGTAGCTTGTTTTTCAGCACGAGTCAACGCAATCGTGATGAATAGTTGAGCAACCAGAGAGATAATGAGGATTGTAACAAGCACAGGAAACGACTGGTCAAGTGTCATACCAAGAATACCACACACCATTAAAGCCACAATGCCGAGAGCAAGAAAGAATGTCGTCATACCTGTGAATATGTTGTCCCGTTCTTTAAACGCCATGTATTGCCACGGTGCAAGTACAACCGCGTATAGCCACAATAGACTCGCCCAAAGTGGCGCTGACTGAGGACTCAAGGCAACATCCGCAACGTAGTATGTAGATACAGCAATAAGTCCATAGGTATAGGCAATACTAAGCAAGCTAAAGATATAGAACAATGTGAATTTTCCTTTCTCTGCAAACGTTGTAGCGGGTACTGCAAAAAGTAGGCCTGGCATGAGGAGTAGACTAATAATCATCGCGCCAAACATCATGTAGAACAAGCCACCGATCAATAGCGACCATTCTCCAGCAATCATAAGCCAGATACCGCCAACGATACCGCCAAGTATATTTAATATTAAAATAGGTACCATAAGAGCTGTAATGAGTCTGCTAAAAAATCGGTCCATTATCATAGTTTCCTAGTTTAGAACCAACCCCAAAAAAATAGTTTGTATCATTCAATCCCATTAATTCGTCAATATCCATAGACCAAATATAACACGCCATAACCTGCAACGCTAGCAAGGCCATTAGTTATTAATCGTTGCTAATAGCAATATATTGCGTAAATGGTATTCTAGTGTTCGACCTGCTAAAGGACAAAACACCAGTCACAGGCTAGCTTGCTATATATTAGACTAGGAGTATACTAAAACCATCATCAGCGAGGACTTATGATATTAAAGTAAACCTATTATGAATGCGAGGGGGAATGGAGAATATTAAAATGGCAGAGGTCACAAAAAAATGTCCAAAGTGTAAAGAGGAGATAGCGGGGGACGCTAAAAAGTGTAAGCATTGCGGGGCGGACTTGCGTAATTGGTTTATCCGTCATAAGGTTTGGACAGGAGTGCTTACTTTTTTTGTCCTAATTATCGTTATCAGCGTAGCAAATGGCGGGGGTAAACCGACTACAACAACAACCGAGAAAAGCGAAAACAAAGAGGGTACTGCCACTACCACCACTACGACTACAACAAAGAAGTTTAACATTGACGACATCTACGCCCAAATTAACACGGGTATGACAGAGGCCGAGGTTAAAACAATAGTCACACAAGACCCTATTAACTGCACCGAAAGCGAAACACAGGGTATAGGGACAGTGAAGCTTTGCACCTATGGTAATGTGTTTACCGATAGCGGATTAATTATGGTCACTTACTCAGATGGCAAAGTATTCAGCAAGACCAAGAGTCAGTTTTAGGCGGTGGCTGAATTCTAAAAGGCATCTCATATCGGGATGCTTTTTAGTATGATAACGCCCCGCCCGACAGCCTAGCCTTACGCAAAGGCGGAAGTGGTAAGACCACTGGCGGCAGTAAGCCAAACTATCACTATATAAGGCTTAGACCTCAATAATTACTGGCAACACAATTGGATTACGCTTGGTAACCTTATATAGGTAGTTACTGAGCTCATCACGCATGCGGGCCTTAAAGATTGGCGAGTTGGCTGGTACACCCGGACTCTTACTAGCAAAGATGTTTTTGACAATCTTGCGGGAGTTATTCAATAGCTCGGCATTGTCTTTGACATATATAAACCCACGGCTTATAACATCAGGGCTAGTGGCTAGCTGGCCGGTCTTTTTATTGATGGTGGCAATGACCATAAACACTCCATCGCTACTCATAGCCAGGCGGTCTTTAAGGACGATTTCTTGAACATCACCAATACCAGCACCATCTATCAGCACATCTCCCGATTGAAC
>JBCLLN010000017.1:0-13223 GCA_039738635.1 Candidatus Saccharimonadia bacterium
GGGCTCTAGAAAATATCCTCCCCGACATCGAACATCAGAAAGCTAATTAACTACTTGAATGCTCTATATTTAAAATGTGTCTGAACCCTATTACGATAGTAATAGAGTGAGTTTATTTTAAATAAGAAAGAGAGGTAGTAATTAGTGCTTCTAAATGTGAGCCAAAGTCGGGTGGTTTTGCTCCACTTTTGCCATCAAAAGTGGATACTAATATAGGTTACTGCTTCATAATGGCCTGCCAGCCAAAGGACTTAGCCTCCGCCTGCACGCTCTCTAGCTCAATATTAAAGCCGGTGGTGGTCTCATTCGTTACCCAGTAGCCGCCACTTATAGGGCCCTTAGGGGTAGTAGTTACCACTGGCACTGTGGCTAGGGGCTTACTATAGTTTATACGTATGGTGCTAGCACCAGCTGGCAGAGTGGCAATACCGGCAGTGTCGCTGTTAAATGTTACATCACCACTAAAGATAGTCTTGCCAATAAAGGTAGCCTGGCCATTAACTAGTAGCTGGCCATTGAGTGTAAGAGGGCCGTTAATAACAACAACGGCATTGACATCGGCTAAGGCCTGCAAGGTATTCATACTTAGCACTGTCGTAGATAGATTATCGACCTTGGTGTTTAGGTCTTGGATGCCCTTAGCCAGTAAAGGGGTCAGCTTGCTATAGTCCACCTGCCAAGGGTTGAGCAACCTGCCATTAGCATCTACCGCATCATTGCCGGGCGTTACTGCGTCGGGGAACAATCGGTAGAGCTCTTGGGCGATAAAGCCTGTATATATGGTATGGCTAGCATCAGATATAATGCTATAATCACGCACCTTGAGGGCTAGCACGGTATTTAAATCATATTTAGTATCGGCTATGTTTTCTTTTAATCGCCTATCAGAAGTTGTATTAAAGGCAACACCTGCACCACTATTAGTGATACTGCCCACTGATGTGCCTGCATCCGTAAAATTCATATACCTTTGGGTGTCAGCGGAGGGAACTTCTATCCTGATGCCGTCGCCTGTGACTGCAGTCAAACCAGTGGCGCTAACAAATAATGCACTGCCTGTTGTAGTTGAGTTAGCAGTTATAGTAACGGCATCTGTGGTGGTACCGGTGCTACTAACATGAAGCGCGGAACTTGGTGTAACGGTTCCAATCCCAACGCTGGTGCTAGTTGTACAACCATTGACGCCATTAATACACCCCAGTATCAAACTATCACTCTGGCTTACGACAGCATAAGTGCCGATAGCGGTGGCGTTTTGCAACTGCGTGGCTGTACCAGGGCCAGCATTGTAGCCGATGAAGGTGTTGAAACTGCCAGTGGTATTAGCGTTTCCAGCTACGGATGTATAGCCGGCTTGGTAACCAAGGCCAATGTTGTTACCGCCGGTGGTGTTGGAGTAGAGGGCCTGGTAACCAAGGCCAATGTTGTTACCGCCAGTGGTGTTGGAGTTGAGGGCGTTGAAGCCGATGGCGGAGTTTTGGTCGCCAAAGGTGTTGGAATAGAGGGCGTAGTTGCCGATTGCGGAGTTGTTGCTGCCAGTGGTGTTGGAGTAGAGGGTGCTGACGCCGAGGGCGAAGTTTTGGGAACCTGTGTTGTTGAGGTAGAGGGCGTTGCGGCCGATGGCGGAGTTGTTGAATCCGGTGGTGTTGAAGTAGAGGGCATGGTAGCCGAGGGCGGAGTTTTGGTAACCAGTGGTGTTGGAGTTGAGGGCGTTGCGGCCTAAGGCGGAGTTGTAGTCGCCGGTGGTGTTGAAGCGGAGGGCCTGGAGGCCGAAGGCGGAGTTGCCGTTGCCGGTGGTATTGGAGGTGAGGGCGCTGAAGCCGAAGGCGGAATTGGAGCTGCCGGTGGTGTTGGAGTAGAGAGCCTGGAAGCCGAGGGCGGAGTTGTAGTCGCCGGTGGTATTGGAGCGGAGGGCCTGGACGCCGAGGGCGGAGTTGTAGTCGCCGGTGGTGTTGAGGTAGAGGGCCTGGAAGCCGAGGGCGGAGTTGGCCTCGCCAGTGGTATTGGAGCGGAGGGCCTGGACGCCGAGGGCGGAGTTGTAGTCGCCGGTGGTGTTGGAGTAGAGGGCCTGGAAGCCGAGGGCGGAGTTGTAGTTGCCGGTGATGTTGGCCCGACCAGAATCGACACCAATAAAGGTGTTGTTAAGGGTTATTCCGCCAGCCCGAAATTCAATTCCGCCGGTGCCATCAGAGTTCCTAACAGCTAGTACATTATTTGCTAAAGTGATGAGTTGGACCGATACCGCCGAGATTACTCCGTCGAAGTCAGTAGTAGGCGTAAAGGTTAATGGTCCGGTGCCTGTGGTAGTAATGACTACAGTGTGTAAAGTTTGATTAGCGCCCAGGGCCGGACCAGAGACACCACCGATACTTGGTGTAACTGTATTAGTTGCGGTGGTATTAGAAGCGATAGTAAAGGTAATTTGATAGGTTGTTGCGGTAATGACGCCCCCGGTCGGGTTGTTGGTATTGTTGGCTATAACTGCAGTCGTGTTGCCGACGGTGTGGGTGGCAGCAGTGCTGCTTTCGCTAGCCCAGCCGGCGGAGTTGGCCCAGTAAGTGGTGTCATTGAAGGCAGTGGATCCTATATTAGACCCGATTGTGGCCGCCGAGTTGATGCCGCTAACATTGACGGCACCAGAACCAGCCCGGAGGTTCAGTGCGGTTGCACCGGTAATGTTACCAATGTTTAAGGTTTGAGCAACGGCGTTGTTACCAATGTTTAGGCTACCAGTACCTTGAGTAGTTATAGATAGATTGCCGGTACCAGACTGGAGGGTGAGAGTGCTGGCGTTAGTGCTAGAACCTACGGTTACAGCTCTGCTATTAGCGCCAGATCCAGTACCTATGTTGATGGCACCTGTCTGAGCGGTGCCACCGATGCTGATGGTACCATCAGTGAAAGCTGAGCCTATGTTGACGGCACCGGCAGTGTTGGCATTAGCAATACTGACTGTAGTAGCACCCGCACCGTTTCCAATCAGGACTGAGTTAGTGGCAGAAGAAGAACCGAGAGTAATTCCACCGGTACCAGCCGTAGCACCAATGTTAATAGTGCCGGCTGTACCAGGGAGTAAGTCAATTCCCGAAGTTGAACCTCCAATACCACCAATACCCGTACCACCCCTAATAATAGTCACTCCAGTAGTCTGACCAGTACTACCAATGGTAATGTTTCCAGTTCTAACGGCCGAGCCACCACCGATGCTGATGGTACCGCTGGTCATGGCTGTGCCTATGTTAACGGCACCGGCAGTGTTGGCATTAGCAATACTGACTGTAGTAGCACCGGCACCGTTTCCAATATTGACTGAGTTAGTGGCAGATGATGAACCAAGGGTTATGATGCCGGTACCAGCCAAAGCACCAATGTTAATAGTGCCGGCTGTACCGGGGAGTAAGTCAATTCCCGAAGTTGAACCTCCAAGAGCACCAGTACCCGTACCACCCCTAATAATAGTCACTCCACCAGTCTGACCAGTACTACCAATGGTAATGTTGGTCGTCCTGACAGCTGCGCCACCACCAATACTAATGGTACCAGTGGTCATGGCTGTGCCTATGTTAACGGCACCCCCAGTTTGAGCATTGCCAATGTTGACTGTAGTAGCACCGGCACCGTTTCCAATATTGACTGAGTTAGTGGCAGATGATGAACCAAGGGTTATGATGCCGGTACCAGCCAAAGCACCAATGTTAATAGTGCCGGCTGTACCGGGGAGTAAGTCAATTCCCGAAGTTGAACCTCCAAGAGCACCAACACCCGTACCACCCCTAATAATAGTCACTCCAGTTGTCTGACTACTACCACCAATAGTTAGTGCACCAGTGGTCAGACCTGTGCCTATATTTATGGCTCCGGTGGTGGCGTTTAAGTTAATGGACCCTAATCCGAAGCCACCGCCACCAGCTATATCAACGTTGCCACCCACAAATCCACCACCTCCAGTCAAGCTAACCGTGCCGCCGGTGTAGACCCCAGCAAGACTCGTACCCCCTACTATTGCTACCGCACCACCATTGCCCGCGGTGGTACCACCAGCACCCCCTTTTATATCAACGATGCCACCTGTGGCAGTCCCCAATGCTGCTCCCCCTCGTATTACCACGGGGCCACCGTTATTATCACCGCCTGAGCCAACTCCACCGGCTAGGTTCAAGGTGGCGCCCGTGGCATTGACAGCCGATATTGTCCCCCCTTTTATAGTAACGGTGCCACCACCAAAAATGCCACCACCCCCTGCTATATTAACGACGCCGCCATACCAGCCACCACTACCCCCTGCTATATCAACGGTGCCACTTGTGCCAGACCCCACTCCTACTCCCCCTAGTATTACCACGGCACCGCCACTACTATTACCAGCTGCGGCAGCTCCAGCAGTAAGGTTCAAAGCGCCACCAGCGCCCGTGGTGGAACCACCCTGCCCTGCAACAATACTAAGCGCATAGCCAGCAGTAGATGCTGCGGATTGGGCGATGCTTATACTGTGGGCTCCGTCGTTAGTAAAGCTTACATTCCCACCCACAGTTACCAAGCCAGTGCCAACTGTTAGGGTGTTGGCGCCACTAACGCTGGTAGTGCCATTAGAAGTTAATCCGCCTGATGCCGTAATCAATCCTGAAATAGTCGGAGTAGCAGTCCAGGCAGTCGAACCAAAGGTGATAGTTACTCCAGCCCTACCTACGGTTAGTCCAGTAGCATTGGTTCCTCCAACAGTGAGTGATGCAATTGAATCAAGAACCAAAGTTCCCGTTGTTGCTGTTTGAATTGTTAAGTTGCCTGATGTGTTTGTCCAACTAGATGTTCCCCCTGAAGCGATGACCAGTGCGCCTGTTGAGTTGCCGAGATTGACAGTGTTGCCTGCTGTGGCTGCTAGGGTGACATTGCCTGAAACGGTCAGTCCGCCTGTACCCTGGAGTAAGCCGCTGCCAGCGTTAACGCCTACGCCAACAATGGCGCCAGCATTAGAGACGCTGAAGTTAGGGGCTACTATAAGATTGCCGAAGGTACCGGTGAAGTTAATGCCAGTAGTGAAGGTGCCACCGGACTGGGTTAGCTGTAAACCATTAGTGGTAGTACCTAGGGTGTTGGTAACATTAACGCCGTTAGTGGTAGTACCGCCGGTACCATTACGGTTGAATAATATGCCGTTAGTTTGGGTACCAGCTGTGTTCGTAGCTGTTAGAGTAGCTGAGTTACCGGTGCCGGCACCAAGGACATTCAGCACTGCCCCGCTAGCGCTGGCATACTGTTGGTTGAGCTCCAGAATGTTTGCTGTGTCGGTACATACACCGCTACCAGTAGGATCACAGTTGGATGATAGTGTGGCTAAATCTCCACTAACAGTGAAGGTTGCCGCAACAGATACACCGTTACTACGGGCAACATACAGGTAATTACCTGTATCGTTTATAGATGTAGTTCCTGAAGTAATGTTCCTGATAGGGGCAACGTTTAATATTCTACCGGTGAAAGCTGGAGGTGAAGTTTGCGAGGTACCGCTTAAACTGACACTATTGCCTGAGGTTATACCTGCCGTGGCAACAACTAACCCTGCGCCAGTGGTAATTGCACTATTAATATGAATTCCAAAACCCGTATTTATACCTGTAATATTTATGCCATTTCCTGCTGCCACTTGGCTAATCTGAAGCGCTCCAGCTGTAGACCCAGCATCTGAATTTGAAAGTTGTAATAATCCTACGGAGTTATTGTTAGTGGCATCACTAGCCTGGCTAACGGTTAGTGGATAGCTGCTACGGGCGCCACCGGACAGCGTTGAGGTGACAGTCAGGCCAAAGCTCGCGGCGGCGTCAATTGTAGAGTTCTGTACTAAGGCACCACCCAATTGGATGGTATTAGCCGTATTAGTCAGACCATTATTAAAGGACAACGGTGCTTGATAACCAGCACAGACACTACCAGTAGTACAGACTGTGCCAGTTTCGTTGGGTAGGGTAATGACCCTGAGACCACCAGTTGAAATACCGGTTATTTGGAATCGGTTAGTAGCCGGTGTGAGTGAGCTACCCGAAAGGTAGAGATCGGAGAATGGTAGCGTTGATACACCGAGGCTTAATCCACCAGGAGACGAGGGCTGTAAGACGGAGCTTAGAGATACCGTGCCAAGGTTACTAAGAGTGTTATTGGCATAACTACAGTTATTGGTATCAATACAAACTATACCACTAGCGTCAGGCAAGGTAATAGTTCTTGGTCCGGTGGCGGAACCAGTAAACCTGAAGTTGTTGGTAGCCGTGCCGCCTAGATACAAATCTCTGAACGGATTGGCGTTTGAGCCGAGATCGATAGTACTACTACCGGACAGTAGTGAAGTATTTATAGCAACTCCACTTAAGTTAGATAGTTGGGCATTAGCACCACTACCACCTGCACCAAAGCAGTTACCAGAACTGGTACAAATGTCGTAGGTATTAATACCGGCCGACAGTAGTTGGTAAGTGGTAATATCACCACCAGCTAGTAGGCTAAAGCCACCAGTATTGGTGGTTAATGAATTAGCGCCTGAGCCAACTTTAAGTGAACCATTAACAGTAGCAATTGAACCAGACTCAGAAATTATGGAGTCTACTATGCCGAAAGCAGATGAGAACTTAGCTAGAGTTCCTGCGGTGCCACCAGTGCTAGTCACTCCGCCACCCACTCCTGGACAATTGCCTGAGGTGGTACAAATGTCGTAAGAGCCACCAGCCACACTAGTATCGAAGTTGTAGCTAACGTTTTGAGTTGGGGTGCCGGTGAAGCCAATTGTAGTAATAAAGCCAGTACCACTATCGGTAGATTGAATAGTTGAGCTAGAGCTACCCTGCAAAGTAAAGGTATTGGTGGCTAAACCGATTGTCAGAGCACCAGTTGGGGTGATGGTGTTGGTAATAAGTTCGGCAACTGTTACTAGACTGCTGAGAGTATCTACATTAAGTACATTAACAGCACCAGCGTTCTTAACTGAGAAGGCGCTAGTGGAGTTGATACCATTTTGGAAGACTTGGGTATTACCTACGAATGTTTGGTTGCTGAGAGCTAGCTTTGCTACGCCTGTTAAGGTAGTGCCATCACCATAGTAGCTACCAGCCACAATCACACCAGATATATGAGCGTTGCCAGTCTGGGCAATACCAGGGGTAATAGCTTGCAGCTCTATATAATTACCACCAGAGCTGGGCGCGTAGCCAGTACAGACACTACCAGTAGTACAGACTGTGCCAGTTTCATTAGGGAAGATGATGGTCTTACTATTAGTGGCGGTACTAGATAGTAGTGTGGTAGTAAAGGCATTACCAGCATTGTGAATAACAATTGAACCGGCGATGGTGTTGGCAGTGCCTAGGGTCAGGCTAGCCCCATTGACAGCTAGGCTGCCAGTAAAGTTAGCGGCACTAGAGATTGTTTGGCCGTTAATAGCGCCCGAGGTTAAGGTACCGCCAATAGTTAGGCTACCAGAAAAGGTATTATTACCACTAAAGGTTTGGTTGGCATCAAGCAAGGCGACATTGCCACTAAGGTATTGATCGCCAAGGATGCCGGCGTTGATATTGCTAGCGTTCTGGTAAAAGCTACCGGGCTGGGAATTAAGCCTGGTGGCATTAACATTGCTAAGGTCTGCGCCATCACCGTTAAATGACTTGGCGGTGAGGTTGTTGGTGATATTAGCATCGCCATTGACTTGCAGTAACCCCAAGCCCTGAAGGCTAGCTGGTGTGCCACCTAGCCCCGATAAATCCACACTGGTAGTACCGACAGTATTGGCTAGCTTGCTCTTTTGGGCTGCTTGGTAGCTTTTAAGATAGCTGGTATATACAAAAAACAAGGCCACAGCCGATAGGGCAAGTAAGGCCAGAACGCTCAGTAGGCCAGCTAGCTTACTGTTAATTTTACGGCTCGTGATTGTCTGGGCGGTAGTGGCTTGAGTGGTAGCGGCAGTATTAAAAGTGCTTTCATCGAGTAATGGGTGAGAGTCTATTTGGCCACTCATTAGGCTAGATTTGATATTATCCAAGCTACTGGGGGTAACCTTAATACTATCCTCAACAGCTGTGGCTGGCTGAGAATTAGGAGTGCTAGGCTGGGGGTTTGGGGTGTTTTTAAATAGCTTAGTAATTATTTATATTTTCCCTCGGCTAATTACACTTAACCTTAGTATCTATTCTATTCTTTTATTTGGTATCTATTTTATGCTTTTTTCCAGATAAGCACAAGGGTAATTGGTGTGCAAATATATGGGCTATTTGAGCTCGGCCTAAAAAGCTCCGAGTGAGTTCCTTAAGAACAGCAAGAGCTAATTAACTATAACGCTTCTGAGGCGAACTAGTGGCTGGTGGTTTTGTTCCACTTTTGTAATCAAAAGTGGATATTAAAATAATAATTAATATTAATTATTTTATTTAGTTATTACTTTTGACAGCAAGGTATTTGTTACTTTTGATAACCCCTAAAAGTAACCAAAAGGGTTTCCGACTGCTAGACAATACATAAGCAATCAAATAATATTCTTCTTTCTGTTTTTTCAGAACAATTCCTAAAGGTATCGGTCCAGCCGAGCTGGACTTGGCTGAAAATAACCATAAGTAAAGAACATATTTGATTTTTCTGATTGCTTAGATGGTCGTGGGGCTTCAAACTAGTAGCTGAGCTCTAGAAAATATCCCCCCGACATCGAACATCAGAAAATGAGTAGATGTTTTATGCTCCTTACTTAAGAAGCTGTTTAAAGCATGATGCGATAGCAATAAAGCGAGTTCTTCTTAAGTAAGGAAGTAAAATTTCTATGAATGCTTATAGATGTGAGCCACAGTCAGGCAGTTTTGTATTACTTTTGCTGTCAAAAGTAATAAAATAATAATAAATAAACTATTTAACTCAGTGTTACTTTTAAATACCCTGAAAGGCAACCAAATCGGACCAGCCGAGCTGAGCTTAAATATTAGCTATCGAATGCCCCACACTTAAACCGCCAGTAATTTACCTTGAAATACTATTTTACAGTGTAAATAGTTATAAATATATGCATTGTAGGCATCTATGTACTATTTTTGTGTTCAATAGGATGCATATCAATTAGCTCTAGCTGATGCGTTTTGCGGTCTTGCCAAATATTTTCGGAAAGCTCAAATACTACCTCAATATTATGGCCTTTTTGTAACCACCCATAATTACTGGCCATACCAAACCCAATAGCAACATGAATTTTATTATCTTCATCACGCAATAATAATCGCAGGTGGGAGGCATCACTACCCACCAGCCTAATTTGTTCTACTTCATACACTCCACAGCAATAAGGCTTTTTATTGGAATTACCAAAGGGTGCTAGCTTAGTTATTTGCTCGTAGAGCTCCAATGAGGCTTGGGCTCCAGCTAGTTGAATGCCCACCTTGACGGTCTTAAAATTGTTTTTGACATCCATATTGGCAATGGTATACTCTACAATCCGATACCTCAGTTCCTCTATTCTTTCTGTATCTAGCTTAAGCCCAGCGGCAAAGCTATGCCCCCCAAAACTTTCTATGATTTTATGGCAAGATTGGATTGCCTTAACTATATTAAAGGTGTTAAAGCTTCTGGCTGAGCCTTTAGCTGTCTTTCCTAGCTCTTGAATGATAATCGTCGGCTTATGATACTTTTCGGCAATCCTACTGGCTACTATGCCCACTACTCCTTGCGACCAATCAGGGCTAGATAATACTAGTATCGGCTGGCTCTTGTATTGCTTGGCTTGCTCACTGGCCTCGGCGTAGATAGTTTTGGTGTCTTCTTGGCGCTTGCTGTTAAGCTCGCTGAGTTCCTGGGCAAGCTTAGTGGCGTCTTTAATGTCCGTTGATATTAGCAAATCAAGAGCTTTCTTGGCATGGGCTAGCCGACCGGCGGCATTAAGACGAGGCCCCAGCTTAAACCCTAGGTCTGTTTCGCTGGCTAATGATAAATCAACCCCGCTAGCGCTAGCTAGTGCCCTAATGCCAACCCTGCGAGATATCTTAAGTACTTTTAGCCCGTTTTTTGATAGCACTCTATTGTCTCCCACTAACGGCACCACATCGCAAATTGTTCCTAATGCCACTAAGTCTAGTAGCCACTTTTCCTGGCCGGGCTTAAATAGTTTGGATTTTTGAATTAGGGCTCTCACCAAATAAAACGCCACGCCAACTCCTGCCAAATCTCTCAATTTACTTTCCTTAGTAAGCTTGGGGTTAACGCAAGCCAGCGCACCCTTAGGGGCATCTCCATCGGGCTCATGATGGTCTGTAATAATCAAGTCAAGCCCCATCTTGCGCGCTTGGCTAGCCTGCTTATGGGCCGTAGTGCCACAATCTACCGTAATTACCAAATCCACGCCTTGAGCCTTGAGCTTTTCAAGTGCTTTGGTATTGAGCCCATAGCCCTCGTCAAATCTATCTGGTATATATAGAGCTGGCTTGGCCCCCATCTGGCTTAGAGCGTCATATAATAACGCACAAGAGCTAAGCCCATCTATATCATAATCTCCATAAATTGTAATTTGTTGTTTTTCTTTGATTGCCAGAAGTATCCGCCTAACGGCCTTGTCCATATCTTTTAGCTGATAGGGGTCACTTAGGCCATCTTCATAGCTAGCAAGAACAAACTCACTAGCCTCCTGACTATTTAAGCCTCGTTTCAATAACAAATCACTAGCGACATCGCTAATGATATCAACTTCAATGGCCAGGGATTTATCCCAGATAGTTTTAGGCATAAATATAGTCTAGACTATTTGCGCCATAAAATACTAAATTACCGAGCTTAATTAGTTCTGCGAGAAAAAGTACGAACTAGATCTTGACTTAAAATTATCGGGAGCCGTAGCTACATAGCGCTTTCGTTGGCTTGCAAGGTAGACCCTAGTATCAGAATTTTTTTGCTTTTTATTAGAAATAAACTGATAGCGCTTAATATTATTTATTATTTTTTGTATTTGTTTCATAACCACTCCTTTTTATTTTTAAATCACATCATACCCTCTTACTGGATGTCTTTAAGACCATATTTTGTAACTCCTTAAAAAGTATGAAGTTTTGGTTGACTCCATAAACCTTGGTGTTAGCTTCCTTAAAAGCCTTAACATAACCAATCTTTTCAAGTCTTGCTAGCTCACGACTAATATTGCCCGGATCCTCTTTGGTGATTTTTGCCAAGCCCCTAATATGTATCCGATAGTCAGGATACTTACTAAAGAGGGTGATAATCTTGCGCCTGGTCTTAGATGTAATAAAATACTGTAACATTTATGTTTTTTACTCACTCCTCACTTACTTATCTATTAGTATATCACCAATTGTTGAATTAACAACGGCTTTTGTAGTTATGGTTTATGTGTTAAAATTAATTTAAATTATCAAAAGAAGGATATATGGATAGATACTGCTCGGAATGTAATACAACCATGACGCCAAGCTTGGTAGGCTATTTATGCTCTAATTGTGGGAATCTCCAGAGGTTCTACACGGCTAGTGATTCTATGGCTCAAATAACTACCCTGCCCAGAATCGAGAGAGTCACAGTGGCTTCAAGTGGTGATGCTGTTAATTCTGCTGGCCCATTGGCTCCAGATACTACCCCTAACCCAGTACGCTCCACCCTAAAACGACTCTTAGTGCCAGAGCTATCGCCACCCCACCCCCACCAGACTCTAGCCGTCGCAGACGAACTAAGCACCAAGGGCAGCGACAATATCGGCGCACCACTCCCAGCTATTGAACCATTATCGTCAAGCCCCCCCATTGGTATCGCAAGCACCAAGGACTCTGGCAATTCCCAGCATCCAGCTAGCAACTACAACTCAAATAGTGGCTGGGTTTGGATAATAGCAAGCCTAGCTCTAGCTATTTTAGCACTAGCATTATATAGTTTCTCGTAGTTTCTCGGCTTAACTACGCCATCAATTTTAGTTTTAAAGCCTATTTATTTTTACTAGTAACGCGTGATTTGGACTTTTTGATTTTCCAGTTATTATAGACCACTAGCAATGGTGCCGCATTAAATATTGAAGAATAAGTACCCGATATGACTCCTATTAGTAGTGCAAATATAAAGTACTTAATTGATTCTCCTCCAAATATATAAAATGCCAGCAGTACGATAATTACAGTGACAGAGGTGTTTAGCGAACGCGCTAGAGTTTCATTAATTGATATATTAACAACCTCTTCAAAGGGCTTATTAACTCGACGGAGATTTTCTCTAATTCTATCATAAACCACGATAGTATCATGGACCGAGAAACCAATACTCGTCAGGATGGCCGTTATAAACAAGCTATCTATCTGAACTCCAAAGAAATGCCCAAGTATTGCAAAGACGCCAAGCACAAATAACGCATCATGTAATAACGCCACAATTGCCGTTGCCCCAAAGCTCCACGGGCTGACAGGTGGTGGAGTGTTGCGAAAAGCAAAGGCTACATACAAGAGTATCGCCAGGGAGGCTATGCCAACTCCGAGTAAGGCCTTGCGGGTGATATCGCTACTAACTGAAGGGCCAACAGAGCTAAAAGAAGTCTCACTAATGTTGCTCTGCGCTAGCAGGGTTTTGATGTTTTGATGGATGAGCTCCGTATCTCCAGAGTCCTTATCGCTGTACCTAACCAAGAGCCTATCGCTACCACTAGTGATGACACTAATATCATGAACGCCGGCCTTAGCTATAATGTCACGAAGCTCAGCTTGATTAGTAGTACCCGTTACTTCCATCTCTTGTCCGCCAGTAAAATCAATACCCGGGTTAAGCCCCCATAGCAATAGAGCGATAGTTCCTGGCACCACCAAAAGTAATGATATAACAAACCAAAGCTTTCGCTTTCCTACTATATTCATTTGGCTTGCTCCTCTTTTAGCCTATATGAGCTAGGCTTGGCGCCGAGCTTGGTTCGCACCACCGCTTGCATTAAAGTTTTCGATATCGTAATGGCTGTAAACATACTCACCATTACACCAATTCCCAAAGTCACCGCAAAGCCCTTAATGATAGGTATTCCAGACATATATAGAATTACACAAGTAATAAGAGTTGATACATTAGAATCCCGAATGCTGGCCCAGGCTCGCTTAAAGCCGGCGTCCATTCCGGTTGCCACCGAGCTACCTTCGCGGATCTCTTCTTTCATCCGTTCAATCATTCGAATATTGGCATCTACTGCCATACCAATACTCAATATAAACCCAGCAATACCAGCCAGAGTTAATACTATG
>JBCLLN010000018.1:0-12002 GCA_039738635.1 Candidatus Saccharimonadia bacterium
CCGATATGGAAAAAGAACGCCATAGGCACAGGCATTAAGTCTAAGGATAAGACTAATTTTACGCGCCAGCTAGCCACGCTAGTTAAGGCCGGGTTGCCTATTACGCAAGCTCTCAATACGGCTATTGACCAGGTAGATAATGACACTTTTAAGCAGATATTACTCAAAATATACGCCAGCGTTCAGGGCGGGGAGAGCTTGGCGAGTTCATTTGCCCAATACCCCAAAGAGTTTAATCATATTTTTGTAAGCTTAGTTGACGCTGGCGAACAGTCCGGGACACTAGAAGATTCCCTAGATCGTTTGGCCGATCAGCAAGAAAAGCAACAGCAGATATTGGCTCAGGTTAGGGGGGCATTGATATATCCAACCATCGTAATGGTTGTTATTGTTGGTGTATTGATCTTTATGGTTACTACCGTTTTACCCCAAGTTGCCACCCTATATAAGGAGCTTGGCCAAACCCTTCCAGCGGTTACGGCTGGCTTGCTGGTAGTATCTAATGTCATTATTAACTATTGGTACATTATGGTATTGCTCTTGATGGCAGTGGCGTTTGGCATAAGGGCCTATATCCAAACCCCCAGCGGACGCCGAATATTTGATGCTTTTAAGATGAGGCTACCTGTATTTGGAATACTGCTCAAAAAAGTCTATGCCGCACGCTTTACTCACACGCTTAGTGCCCTTGTAAATAGTGGCGTGCCATTACTGCAGGCTTTAAGAATATCTGGCGAGGCGGTCAATAATGTTGTTATTAACTCAATTGTTGCTAATGCCATCGAGCAGGTCAAGGCAGGCGTGTCGCTATCCTCGGCACTGGCTGGGCACGATGAAATTATTAAGCTTGTACCGCAGATGATTAAGGTGGGAGAGGAGGCTGGAAGCCTAGGAACGATGCTAGAAAAGGTCGCTAGCTATTTTGAAGGAGAGGTGGACCAAGCCGTTAAGAACATAGCAGGTGTAATAGAGCCATTTATGATTATATTCTTGGGAGTTACGGTAATATTTATAGTTATAGCTGTACTATACCCCATTTATGGTTTGGTAAATGTCGTAGGTACCAGCCCGTCTGGCAGTAGCGGCACGGGTGGAATTTAATTGTCTAAAAATTGTTTAAAAAAACACTTGACGCCAATGCTTGGGCTAATGTATATTAGAGCATAAGAGGCATAATAATTAAGTAATCAAAATATTAAAGGAGTAAAATGAAGAATAGAATGAAGAATAGAATTAATAAGGGCTTTACAATCATAGAAGTCATAATAGTACTAGTGATAGCTGCGATTATTATGCTAGCGGTGTTCTTGGTAGTACCACAGCTACAGCGAGCACAAAGAAACACTAGGCGTCAGCAGGACGCTAGGGCAGTACTTACTGCATCCACCCAATACACAGCCAACAATAACGGTTTTCCACTGCCTAACGGTAATGGCGCTCTCACAGATATCACAAATATTACAGGAATACGAAATATACCCGGTAGTACTACTATTGTTTATACATATATTGTACAAGACGGCACAGCCCAAACCACCACCGATGTTGCTGGTAGCACTGTTATAAGAGTAGCCAAAGCCGCTAGCTGTTTTGCGGGTGTTGGGGCTACCTTTGTTGCTAGCCCAACCAGCACCGCAGTCGGCATAACTCTTGAGACCAACGATCCAAACCTCTGGCTCAGATACTGTATAACTCCATAACTGTAAGTTCCATACTACAGTCCTTTTTAAAAGCCCCCCTCCAGGGGGCTTTTGCTTTTATTGGCAGAAGCCAATAGAATAAGCTTATGTATGATTATATATTTATGGTGGTATTGGTGTTCTATGGTATTGTGCTGGGTAGCTTTATTAACGCTTGGGTCTGGCGCACCCATAAGGGCTTATCGATAGCTAGGGGGCGCTCCAAATGCCCCAGCTGTAAGCACACCCTAGCTTGGTATGATTTAGTGCCAGTTATGAGCTATATTGTACTGCGTGGCAAGTGCCGGTACTGCGTGGGCCGTATTAGCTATCAGTATCCGCTGGTGGAGGCCAGCACGGGGTTGTTATTTGGGCTATTATACTGGAGCTTGGTACCGGTAGGGCTCTACGGCTGGGTGCAATTTGTAATTCTACTGATGGCTAGCGTGTTACTGGTGGCAGGCTTTGTATACGACGCCTTATATATGGAATTACCAGAAAAGTATATGCTACCCGCCATAACTCTTGGAATATTATCGCTAGGGTTAAAAGCCCTGCAAGGTGGCTGGGATAGCCTTTTGCCCCAGCTGGCCGGGCTGGCGGTGATCGTGCTGGCCTACACCGCACTATGGTACTTTAGCCGTGGTAAGTGGCTAGGGGCGGGGGATATTCGCTTGGTGGCTATTATGGGGCTGTTTTTGGAGCCCAAAGCACTTGTGGTGGGGATATTTGCCACATATATCCTAGGCGCTATATATGGGCTCTTTGTGCTTAGTAAATCAATTAATAAGCGGGGTGTTAAGGTGCCTTTTGGGCCATTCTTGATAATTGGATTTTATATTGGCCTGCTATATGGGCTGGCATTGGCCGACTGGTATTTGGGATATTTATAAAAACCCCAGCATAAGTGCTATAATATAATCTATGCTAAGAGGCAACAAGAACACTAGGCCTGGCCTAGCTATATTAGAAGTGATAATTGTACTAGCAATATCAGGGGCGCTTTTTGTGGTAGTACTAGGTACTTTTAATACCCGTAAGCGCGTTCAGGCCGATGATTCAGCCCGGCAGGTAATGAGTGAGATTGCTAGAGTTCGTAATGATGCTCAGCAGGGACTGGGGGCTAATACCACTACCGTCCCTGCCGGTCTAGTAAATAAGGAAATATTTGGAGTTGCAATACAATTTAATGACACCAGGATGCGTGTCTTTAAGCTTGCTCAATCACGCACTCCCCCATTATACCTTATCTCCGTTTATGAATCCTATGAAATAGCTATGCCATACCAGTTCAGGTGGGATAATACTGCTAGCTATATTGGTGGCTACGGCTCTAGCTATAATGGTACTCACTTATCTACTATACCAGCTCCTAGTGGCACGCTAGTTACTATAGTCTTTAGGAACGGCACTGGCCAGAGCTACGCCTTTAGGGCAGCTCTTATTGATACCTTTAAGAGTACTGCAGCAATAAGTAAGATTGCTAACTATACTAGTAGCAGACAGGGCAATCTCAAAATGGCTTTTTATTTTGGTAATACTCGTTCAACCGCAACTAGGCAGTACTATGCTAAGTTTGATTTAGCCATTCCTAATAACCAATCCCTAGAGGTGCTCAAGTGAGCACTACCAGGCGAGGCGACACACTAATAGAGGTGCTGTTCGCTTTTGCTATCCTTGGTGCTATTGTTGGGGTTACATTTTCGGGGGCATTAAGTGGCTATAAAAGTGTTTTGGCAGCCCAAAATCATACTCAAGCTACCTTTGTGGCGCAATACCAGGCCGATGCACTTAAGACTTATCGTGATTCGCTAGAGTGGAATGACCCTACAGCCTATTCATTTTTAACTGGTAATAGCCCATCCCTCCCAGCTATGAGTAGCTACATTACTCCCCCCAAGGCGTTTTGTATGGAGCATCAAATTAGCACTAATTCCTGGAAAGTTATACCCACAGCCCCTACCGACACTTGTATTATTTTAGCCCAGACCCTCGCTCCCCAGCTCGGCCCGGCTACCCTCGCCATTACGCTTACCGGTGCTGCTACTACTGGAGTGTATGCTAGCATTAAAGTTACTTGGCGCCCCCGTAATTCCAACATCGATCAAACTGTTACCAATACTATATTATTAACCAAAGACCGATGAAACCAAGAACCCACCACCAGCCCGGCTTTACCTTTGTAGAACTCCTATTTGCGATAGTTATTATGGGCACTATGCTGTCATTAACGATGGTAGTAGTGGTGGGGATGATTCGGTTCTATGTTTTTACCAACCAACAGCGCCAGAATCAAGAAAACGGCCGTAATGTGCTTGATAGCATTACCCGCGATATTCGCTTTGGAACTCTAATAACTCCCGTAGTGAACGACTTTAGTGCCAACGACTCTATCTGTGTGCTTAACCCACCCACCAATAAACTCACCAAGTATTCGTTAGCATCAAATCAAATGTATAAGACCATATACACTTATAACCCCTTAACATCTATGCCCACAAGCTGTAATGATAGCGATGGTAGAGTTAAGGATTCCACCAAGATTATTACCCTAGACAGGATGTATATTCCCGCCGGAATCAACGGCTTTAGTGTGACCCTCACCAAAGGAGCCCATCCAGCTAATTTTACAGATGCTAAAGCAGTAATTATTAAATTCAGGTTCTTGACAGGCAACCATTATGCGACCGGAAGTTGTGTCGCTAACAATATTTACTGTGGGGAGCTAGTGCTTAATACGGCCTTAAATATAAGAGGTAAATAAATGAAGCCTAAAATTAGAATTAGTGATATAATTAATTTATGAAAGCCCTTATGCACAGAGCTATGAATAAGCAGTATGCTGGCGTAACTTCACTACTATTGGTATTGGCCATAGGGCTAATATTAACAGTTATGGTGGCAGGGATATCTGCCCTTAGTATTAGGGAGCAGCAGCAAGCCCGCAAAACTGACCTAAGCTCTAGGGCCTTACAGACCGCCGAGGCAGGAATAAAGCTGGCCTCAGCCAAGCTTAGTAGTGACCCTACATATTCTAAGCCAGGCTGTAATACTGGTGATAATACGCCCTTTGCTAGTGCAACCCTACTTGCTACTAACGCTGAAATTACCTGTGCTACCGTTACTAGTGTCTTTACAGGCACAATTGAAGGGTATATAGAGCAAGATAGATCCACAGATATATTAATGGGTCCTGATTATCCCTCTGGAGTCGCCCCCAGCTATATTCAGCTTGATTGGCATAATGTTAGTGACGGTGCAGGTGGTAACTATGTTGGTAACCTTTATCCTGAGGTGACAGGTTATAGTGACGCTGCTGGTATTGAGATGATTATAGTTTGGTGGCCGTCAGTAGCCCCTGGCGTCTTTCTAACAGATGGTAAAATCAAAACTGCCACAATATTCTTTATGCCTGGCAAAAAGGATGTTGGGTTTTCAGCTATGCAACCAATTCTACCAAGAGCGCCAGTCGATAGTGGTTGCACAGGCAATCCTTACAAGTGTTCCACTATTAAGCCCGGCGGTCGTCCAGGATTTAATTTGAGAGGTGCACTGGGCTTAACACTGGCCGCAGGTACTCCTAATGCTACTTATAACGCATATAATATGGCAATACGCATCAAGCCTCGCTACAGGTCAACGCACTTTAAATTTGGCGCATACAACAGCAGTAATACAGAGATTGCGATGCAGAGCACTAAAGCCCAGATAGATGTGACTGCTAGGGTAGATACTATGTATCGGCGCGTAAAAGCCGAAAAGGTGATATTACCTACAACGGTAGAGAATATATTTGATACTGTAGCTTTTACCGGTGAGGGCCCTACTGATAGCGAGACACATGCTATCTGCAAAATAATGGTCATACGGCAGGATTATGTACTAGCTCCAGGCTCACTAACCTGTCCATAACCCTCTATTTAGAACACATTCCAGGGAGACACCCTGGAATGTGTTCTAATAAGCCACTTTGGCAATTATATAAGGGTATTTATTTATTATTAGAATGAAATTGCTGATGTATTTCTTTAAGCTGGGGGTCGGTAACATGGGTGTATATTTGGGTAGTGGCTATATTAGCGTGCCCTAGTAAGCTCTGGACACTGCGCAAATCAGCGCCATTGCCTAGTAAGTCGGTAGCAAAACTATGGCGTAGGGTGTGTGGCGTGACATGCTTGGTGATGCCGGCCTTCTTGCTGTATCGCGTCACGATACGCTGGATGGTTCGGGCAGTGAGCCTACTAATACCAGTATTATCTTGGTTTTTGTGGTTGCCAGCTTGCACAAAGAGCGCATCGTCGATATCGGCACGCCCACCAAGGTAGGCAATTATAGCCTGCTTGGCTGAATCACTTATATATACAGGCCGGTCTTTTTGACCCTTCCCACGAATACTAAATTCACCTTTATCTAGATTGATGCTATCGCGATTAAGCCTCACTAGCTCGGATACGCGTAGTCCGGTAGAAAACAACAGCTCAAGAATGGCGCGATCCCTTAGCCCAACTATATCACGAGCATCCGTGGCATTAAATAATTCCTGTACTTCTTGGGTGGTTAAAAAACTAACTTGAGGGCGTTTGCTGGTAGCAAGCTCTATCTTGTCTGGAGCAAGCGAGCTGATATCACGGCGCGCCATATACCGTAAAAACGACCTAAGCGCTATGAGGTGATAATTCTGAGTGGTCTTAGATATCTTTCGGCCATCACTACCGGTGTAGCGATTAAGCCACCGACGCCACTTGCTAACTGCGTCAATATCTATCTTGCCAACTTTAATATCGCCAGCAAACTGATAGAATCTATTAAGGTATAGCGAGTAGTTCTCAATTGTTTTGAGGCTTCGGCCTCGTTCAATCTCCATATATTCTAGAAAGTCTGCTAAATAATCCGAAAACATAGCTTTAGCGTAAGCCTTATTGGCTATCTGGTCAAGCTAGGGTTAGGCCCACAAGGAGCCTCCTTATAAGGAGGCTCCTTGTAAGTTAGAAGTTAGAGGACAGTCCTCTTTTTTATTCTAGGGGTGGCGCCTATCTATGTGAACCTAGACAGCTAGCCCGAAGGCTTGAGAATAAAGCGTTACAGGAGTAGAATAGCATATTAATGCTAACCTCAATTAACAAACCAACCAAATACGATGTAATAGTAATAGGTGCTGGCCACGCTGGATGTGAAGCAGCCGTAGCTTCGGCTAGGCTGGGAGCCAAGACGCTACTAATATCTACCAGTCTCGATAAGGTCTCGGCCTTACCCTGTAATCCCTCAATAGGTGGTCCGGGCAAGGGGCATTTGGTACGCGAAATAGACGCACTGGGGGGAGTAATGGCTAAAATAACCGATGCCAGTGCTATTCAAATTAAAGTGCTCAATACTGGCAAAGGCCCGGCTGTAAGGGCTTATAGAGCGCAAGTAGATATGGATTTGTATAATCAAAATATGATTAAGTATTTGGCTAAGTGTAAAAACCTTAGTTTTTTAGAAGACGAGGCGATGGGTGTTAAGGTGGTTGGTGGCCGCATAACTGCTGTAACCACCAAGCACCATGGCACAATTGAGACTACCACAGCGGTGGTATGTAGTGGAACTTTTTTAAATGGCGAGATAGTAGTAGGCGATGATGTGGTTCGGATGGGGGGAAGAATGGATGAGGATTCGTCCGTTGGGCTGAGTGACTCGCTGATAGGTCTTGGCCTGGAGCGGGGACGGCTTAAAACTGGCACTCCACCCAGAATAAGCCGAGCCAGTATTGACTATAATAAGGTCAGTATTGCCACAGGCAGTGCTGGGGATATTAGCTTCACCCACCCTGATAGGCAAATACTAGATTCTACCCAGCAAGTGCCTTGCTATTTGACTTACACCACCACAGAAACTCACAAGGTAGTTATGGATAACCTGACTCAATCGCCTGTGTTTTCGGGTAAGATTACCGAACGCGCACCACGAAGCTGTCCTAGCTTGGATCGTAAGATAGCTAACTTCCCAGATCGCGATAGGCACCCGATATTTATAGAGCCAGTAGGTAGGCTTGATGGGCCTTTTGGTGATTGGATGTATATTCAGGGTGGCTCGCTGGCTTTTCCCGAGCACTTGCAAAAGAAGATAATTAGGACCATACCAGGACTAGAAAACGCTCAATTTATAAGATACGGCTATGCTGTGGTGTATGATTATTTCTTGCCCCATCAGCTCAAATTAAGCCTTGAGACCAAAAAAGTAGCTGGCTTGTATTTGGCAGGGCAGATGAACGGTACCACAGGCTACGAGGAGGCTGCCGCTCAAGGCCTGATAGCAGGCATTAATGCTGCCCGCCAAGCCCAAAGCAAGCCGGCCTTTATTATTGACAGGGGTGAGGCTTATATAGGGGTGCTCATTGAGGATTTAGTAACCAAGGTGCATGTGGAGCCATACCGCATATTTACTAGCCGAGCCGAATACCGGCTACTATTACGCAATGATAATGCCGATTTGCGTTTAAGTCCTAAGGGCTACCAGCTAGGCTTACTAAGTAAGGCCCAGCATGAGCGAGTAGTACAAAAGCAAAAGGATATTAATAAGGTCATAGCTGAGCTTCGGGCTAGTCGCCACAGGGTCGGGGGGGCGGACTATCTCTGGCTATAGCTACCTGGCTCGCCCAGAGAATAGCATAGTATCTTTATATTCCGAGCTTGGCAAGAATATCGCTAGTGATATTGCTTTGCAGGTATCATCGGAGGTCAAATACGGTGGTTATTTTGCTACCCAAAAGCGAGCCGTACAAAGGCTCAAGGACCGCCAAGCCCAAGTATTACCAGCAAAAATGGACTACCAACTTTTGCCAGGGTTACGCAATGAAGCTCGTGTTCGCCTGCTGGAAGTACAACCCACCAATATTGCTCAAGCCAGCCTTATTCAAGGCGTTACGCCAGCCGACCTAACCATCATTCTAATTGCTGCCCATAAACTTACTCAGGCTAGTAAGTAATCTGGTATAATAGCTGGTATGTTTGATATTGATAGCATTCTAAAATCACTAGGATACGCTGGTGTGTTTGGAATAATCTTTGCCGAATCCGGCCTGCTAATTGGGTTTTTTTTACCCGGTGATAGCTTGCTTTTTGCAGCTGGATTACTTGCCTCGCGGGGCTATTTTAATATCGTTATTCTTTGTTTGGGGAGCTTTGCGGCAGCCGTTATAGGCGATAATGTAGGCTATCATTTTGGTAAAAAAGTAGGGCCCAGGGTGTTTACTAAAAACAAGTCGCTAATATTTAGTAAGGAAAATGTAGTAAGGTCGCAGGCTTTTTATAATAAGCACGGTGGTAAGACGATTATACTGGCCCGGTTTTTACCTGTAATTCGTACCTTTGCTCCAGTTCTGGCTGGTGTTGGAAAGATGGAGTATAAGAAGTTTTTTATTTATAATGTGGTAGGTGGTTTGCTGTGGGCGGTGGGAGTAACACTACTTGGTTTTTTTGTAGGCAATATCGTTCCAGATATTGATAAATATTTATTGCCTGGCATAATACTTATTATATTTCTATCTGTTATTCCTGGTTTGTGGCATGTTCTTAGAGACCCTTCTAGCCGGGCTAGATATGCATCGCACATCAAGCACGCTACTAGTAAAATTAAATCAAGGAAAACCAAATAATAAACAATACTTTGCACAAAATTAGTACTCTTTCTAATGGCGCTAAAATAGTCACTAGGACAATGAGTGATACCGAGAGTGTGACGGTGTCGTTTTTTATAGGCGCGGGTGGGCGGTACGAGAATATGCAAACCGAGTATGGTGCGGCGCATTTTTTGGAGCACCTGCTATTTAAGGGTACTACCAAACGCCCCGAAGCTAGAATTATATCCGAGGAGGTTGATTCGGTGGGGGGTTATATGAACGCCTATACAGCCGAGGATCACACTAGCTATTATATTAAATTACCCAAAAACTATGTTGGTCTGGCTTTCAATATATTGACTGATATTATTACCGACCCGCTATTTAAGCCAGAAGAAGTAGAACGCGAGCGAGGTGTAATACTAGAGGAAATGAATGTTTATAAAGACGACCCAAGCAGGCAGGTGTTTGACTTGGTGGGGGGTTTGCTTTGGCCTAAAGATAGCTTACGCACCAATGTCATAGGCACACCAGAAATCATTACCAAAATGCCCCGTCAAATTATTATGGATTATTTTAAGAGCTTGTATTGTATGGATAATTTGGTGGTATCGGTGGCCGGTAATATTAGCCATGCTCAAATTGTTGAGCTAGCCGAGGATCAGCTAGGAGTTTTTAGCTCCAAAGCAAAAAGGGGGTATGAGAAGATTAAATATGGGCAATCTCAGCAAATAACTAATGTCTTAAAACAAGATACCAATCAAACACATATGGTTGTTGCTGGGCGAGCCCCACAAATTGATGCCAGCGACGAAAACTCAATGAAAATACTCTCCACACTACTTGGCTCGGGAATGAGCTCAAGGCTGTTTTTAAATGTTCGTGAGCGTAAGGCCTTGGCTTATAGTATTTTTATGAGCTATAGTAATTTTGTAGATAGTGGTAAATTTGAAATATATGCTGGTGTTAATAATGACAGAGTAGATGAAGCTGTGGGGGCTATTGCCGAGGAACTTACTAAGATTCGCCTCGAGGGAGTCGGTAAGCGTGAGCTTGAAAAAGCCAAGCAGCAAGTACGGGGCAGAATGATTATGGGTTTGGAAGGCAATGCCTCTGTGGCAGATATGATGGGTGGTGACCTGATAGTAAGTGGTAAGGTTTGGACGCTAGATGAGTTGCTTGCTAAGATAGATAGCGTATCAGCAGACATGGTTATTGGCGCTGCAGATAAGTATTTACAACCAGCGAGCTTGCACTTTGCAGCTATCGGCCCGTTGTCAGCCGCCACTACCAAGAATATAGAACAGTTACTTAAGTAGATAAAAGGAGAAATTATGGAACAGTCACTTATAATTATGAAACCAGATACTGTACAGCGTCAGATTGTTGGCGAGATTTTATCCAGATTTGAAAAGATAGGGCTAAAGATTATTGGGCTCAAAATGCTGGTACCAGACGCCGCTATGCTAACAGATCATTACCCAGACGATTTGATTCCAATTGTTGGCAACAAGACCAAGGCAGACTGGGACGCTTACGGAGTAAAATATACTAAAACTGTAGATGAAATAGGCACTATGATAGTAAATGCTACCCGCGATTTTATGTGTAGTGGCCCAGTCGTAGCCATAGTATTAGAGGGTGATCATGCCGCTGAAATTGTCCGCAAAATGGTGGGTAGCACAGGGCCAAAAGATTCTGCGCCGGGGACTATTCGGGGAGATTTTGCCCATCTTAGCCTAGGGCAGGCTTCGCTAAAAGGCAAGGGTGCGGCAAACCTGATTCACGCCTCTGGCAACGCCGCCGAAGCGGCCACAGAGATAGCTATGTGGTTCAAAAAATCCGAGCTTTTTGACTATCGTACCAGCCATCAAGACTTTACCCACGCCTAACAACGCGGCGTTTTTTGATGTTATTAAAGAGTTTATGAAAAGCTCACCGGTGGTGGCTATTGCCCATGCCCCTGATAGCGTTAAAAACGGCGCTGTTGAAGTTGATAGATTCTTTAATTCTGGTGAATTGTTTAATTATAATAAGACCGATAGCATTCATATTTACGGCAGTTAGGGCCTAACCATAGTTAGCACATAAAAATCCCCCTTAGCTTATCTAAAGGGGATTTAATTTGAGTTATTGAGCCTAGCCCATAAGGTTAATAACAATGCCTTCAGCTGTAATCACAAAGTCTGGTTGGCGAACCTGTGAATGCTGTTGCATATTACTTTTCATCCAGCACATCTTATGTACTCCTGCGCGACGCTTGCGTCTGGAACGCATCCTGCGGCGGTACACCTGCTGATGTGACTTATGAATAGCCGACAATCTTCAAGCTCCTTATGGACTAGGCTATGCTCCTCACTTTGAGGTGATTATAGGTTATTATTTAGTGTTATTTATGTCAAGGATTTTTTAATATCCACTTTTGGTGGCAAAAGTGGAACAAAACCACCCGACTACTATTCAAATCAATAATCACTAAGGATAACTTCTTCTTTCTGTTTTTTCAGAACGATTCTTTAAGGAATCGGTCCAGCCGAGCTGGACTTGGCTGAAAATAACCAGAAACAAAGACCTTATTTGATTTTTCTGATTGCTCAGATGGTCGGGGGCTTCAAACGCAACCTGGGCCCTAGCAAATCTATCCCCGACATCGAACATCAGAATGCTAATTAACTACTGAATGCTCTATATTTAAAATGTGTCTGAACCCTATTGCTATAGCAATA
>JBCLLN010000019.1:0-11202 GCA_039738635.1 Candidatus Saccharimonadia bacterium
TTTTAATATCCACTTTTACTGGCAAAAGCAGTGAAACCATTATCCTAGATAAACAAACCTTAGTCTTGAAAGTTATTTCAGGTGTGTCATTATATATGTATGAATAAAGTAATTATCAATCTGTGCCCTACAGGGATGGTGGGTATGAAGTCGGATAATCCTAATATCCCTATATCCACTAGTGAGATTATAAAAGATGTATTAGCCTGTGCTGAGCTCGGTGCTACAGTGGCACATATACATGCCCGGGATGAGGCTGGTAAGCCCAGCTGGAAGAAAGAAATATACGCCAAAACTATTGCTGGTATTAGGCAAAAGAATGACAGCATTATTATCAATACCTCTACGAGTGGCAGAGACTGGTCTGAATTCGAAAAACGTTCCGACTGCTTGGAGCTGGGTGGAGACCTAAAACCAGATATGGCATCGCTAACTGTCGGGTCCCTCAATTTTATAAATAGTGCTTCAGTAAATTCACCGGACATAATTGAACGCCTGGCTCTCAAGATGAAAGAAAAGGGGATTAAGCCAGAGCTTGAAGTATTTGAACCTGGCATGGTACATAAAGCTAACTACCTAATAGAAAAAGGTGTTATTAAGGACCAGCATCCATATTTTAATATACTTTTAGGCTCACTTGGTACTTCGCCTTTAAACCCATCGGTATTTTCTTCCTTCCATGCATTACTACCTGCCAATGCCGTATGGGGTATTGCTGGTATTGGCCAATTCCAGCTGGATGCCAATATAATGAGTATTAGTATGGGGGGCAATGTAAGGGTTGGGCTAGAGGATAATAATTTTTACGATAGGGATAAAAAAATCTTGGCCACCAATGAGATGCTAGTAGCTAGGATAGTAGGTATCATTGGGGCAATGGGCCTTGAAGTAGCCACCACGAAGGAGGCTAGAGCAATACTTGGTATAGCATGATTCCCAATCTAAAAAAGTTTACCAAAGGTAAGCTACTGTCACTTCATTATTTAGCAAACACGGCTAGCAAACTAAATAAAAATAAGAAAGGGGAGCCTTTTTTATGTATTATTACGCCAGTCTTTGACCCTTCGCTAATATCTCTCAAAAAACTTATTAATGATATGAAACAGCAAAAGCTAAAAGACTTTATACATGTAGTAGTAAGTAATGGAGCTTCTCCAAAAATCGAGAAATATATTACGGCCTTACATAGTAAAGACTCCCGCTTTGTTTATATCATGTTACTTAGTAACCATTAAACTCTTCACTTCTTCCCACATCTCGTTATGGCCCTGTTGCTTGAGGTGCCACCACCACTCGGAACCCCACAAATCAATCTCCTTTATTTTGGTGTCTCTGGCGTATTGAATATTGTCCCTAAATTGTGCTGGGTTCATAGTCTTGGCGGCTTCTTGGTATGTCAAATACTCATTACCTCGAGGTCCCCAGGCTTCAGCCTGTAGCTCATGGACCTTAATATTTTGATTAAATACCAAGCTGATAATACTCGCCTTCCACCAAAAGTAAGTACCATTCTGGGGGTATTTCCAGTAGCCTTGGTTTTTGCCCCAAGTCCATCGGTACATAGAAAATCCAAATGTATCTCCAAAAGGGCCAAGCACAGGAAAGCCAAATTGATCGGATTGCGTGAGTATTATGGGCCGCGAGGTATCTACCGACTTTAGCGCTGTGAGCTCCTTGGCGAGTTGGCCATTAGTCAATAGCTGACTAGGGCACTTCCCAAAGCTCTTTAGTAAAAACTCATTCTCTAACTGCCAGGATTTAACGGTTGGGTTATCCTTGTAATGGCTTGCTACATTTTTGACCATTTGCTCGGCTCTAGCCAATGCGTCGTTGGTGTTTGTGATATCCAGCCAAGTAGGGTAGAAGCATTCTGGATAGCGCATGTTTTTTTGCCCTATTAGCAATATAATACTGGCGTTTCTTTTGCTGGCTTCATTGACCATCCAGTCTAACTCGGTAAAGTCATATTCACCAGGTGATTTTTCGATTCTATTCCAGTAGGCAGGTATGCGAATGTTTTTAAACCCAAGCTCATCAAGCAGGGCTGTATAGTTAGCTTTCCAGTCACTACCATAGCGCTCGGCCTGAATCTGAGAGAAGCTGACCCCTATAGTCTCTGGCTTGAGCTTGTTTATTCTGTCATATCTAATCATTATCAGCATATTTTCAAATACCAGAACCCCTAGCACTAGCAGTGCTATGATAGCTATTTTTTTAATCTTTCGGCGTGGTCTATGTGTTGGCATTGTATACCTTTATTATCAAATAAAGATTATACCAAATTAAAGCTAGTAAGCTATAAAATTACACTACTTCACAATATTGATTCCTTGACTTCAAGACCCCCTAATCTGTATAATTCTCTCATATCGTATTGATATTCCGGAGTAGCTCAGTGGTAGAGCAGTTGACTGTTAATCAATTGGCCGCTGGTTCGAATCCAGTCTCCGGAGCCAAGAAAAAAGACGAGAATCATCTCGTCTTTTTTCTTTGTTTCGGAGTCTAGGATCGAACCAGGCTTTTTGTAATAACAAAAAGTGGTTCGGTGGAGCGGAGTTTGCTCGCAGAAGCTAACTTCGAGAACAAACGAGCGGAGAAGGCGTAGCCGCTATCCAGTAAGCATTTACACTACTGGATTTTTTTGTTAGAATGAGCCTATGATTGCACAATCAATACTTACTGTTAACGCAAAGAAGCGCTCGAAGCCTAGGCCGTAGCGTATATTGTTGAATTAAAAATGTCCCACGCTACGGTAGGGGACATTTTAAATTCTACGGAAATGAGGAGTAAAAACTATGCAAACTGTATTACAAGAAATCCTACCAGAGATGTTTACACGTTCTGAGGTACTGATATGGAACTTCACCGATATCACGGAAGAACAAGATGCGCACAAGAACATCCGGGCGTACATGAAACAGCAAGAAGCTGTTGGTAATAATCCACGCGATACATTCCATCGTCAAACATTTAACGAACAGGTATTGGATCGCACTGATGCGCGCTATTTGATTGGTCGCTACGGCGAGAACCGTATCGACATACTTGGCCATGGCAGTCACATAGCGCAAGAAGGGCGTACCTACCATCTGGGCATCGATATTTTTTCACGAAACCAGAAGCCAGTATTGGCACCTTGCGACGGCATGATCGTGGCTAGTGACTATGAGCCAGGTTTACATAATTACGGCAATTACCTGATCTTGAGACCAGATGACCAGACATTACCATATATCTTCTTTGGGCATTTAGCTAACGACAAGCACAGCCTTGGCCGTGTGCGCGCAGGTCAACAAGTTGCACGCCTGGGATCATTCGAACAGCTTGAGAATGGTGGCTGGAGCATTCATTTACACCTACAATTACTCACTGAGTTGCCGTCAAAAGGCGAGGCTCCAATCGGTTATTCAACTTTAGCTGAATTACCCGAAAACCAGCGACGTTTCCCCGATCCACAAAGTTTATTCCCGGATTGGCATATCAAACGATAGTGCACGAATATTGCTTAGCCAGATAAGGACTGTCCTCTTCCAGCACATGGTAATTCATACTATAATCAGTAAAATGAATATATTTGTCTATGGGACACTACAGAATCAGGAAGTTATAAAAGCTCTAGTGGCTAGAGAGCTCCCACACAAGAAGGCAACATTAAATGACTTCAGGGTTTTTGGGCTAAACAATCGATACTACCCCGCGATAATATCGAGTACCGGTAGCACTGCTCAAGGGTATCTACTACTCGATATTGATGACAAATCCCTACGAACAATTACCGCATGGGAGGGAGATGAGTACAAACCAACTACAGTCACAATTGAGGGTGAAAAAGTTACTTGCTTCGTGTGGATGGCGTCGCACGAAGCCTTTATTGATAATTGGGACAACGAAATGTTTCGCAGACAATACATGAAGCATCTAGTTAGAACGAAAATCCCAGCTTTTCTTAATGCTCAAAAGTAAGAAAAATTGATCCAGGGTGATCCAGGGTGTCTCCCTGGAATAACGCTATCCATCTTTTTTGTCTGTTAGTGCGATAGCCATATCTAATGACTCGTCTTTTGTATAGTCATTTAGTCTAGTGGCTAGTTCATGGCAAGTCATCACAAAATACTGAAAATACCACCTATCAAGGTCGAACCTTATTCTAGAGTCTTCTGTATAGTAGTTGTCTATAGTTGCTTCTATGTAGTCATTTAGTCTAGTGAATAGTTTATGACCTGGTACCCGAACAAAGTGAGTGGTTCATGGCCAGCACCAGGCAATAACGCGAGTAAGGAACAGAAGCGATTTCAAGAGATGTGTTCTCGTTTGCTAGGACAGGACCAGAGAGATTAGCTACATAGTAAAAGAAACTTCTTGACAGCCAAATTTATATGTATATACTTGTATATACAAGGAGAATAGTATGAATATTACTCAAAGTTTACAGAAGTGGGGGAATGGTACCGGAGTGCGGATCCCTAAGAAAGTTATCGAGGCTGCGAAGCTGAAGATTAATCAACCGCTCGAAGTTTCACTAAAAGGGAAATCAATTGTACTGACACCAGTAGATAATGACAAAGATTTTACGCTTGAAAGCATGTTAAAAGGCGTTACTCCTGGAAACGTGCATTTAGCTGTTGATTGGGGCCCGGATGTCGGTGCTGAGGTAATCGATGATGACTACTCAAAGTAAGTATGTTCCAGATCGCGGCGACATTGCCTGGATGATACTTGATTCCAGAGTAGGCCATGAGCAATCGGGTCGTAGGCCGGTGATTGTCTTGTCTCATAAAGCCATGGCAGAGCACACCCAATTGGCTGTCATAATGCCGATTACCAACAAAACCATAGGCTTACCATTTGAAATAGTGTTAACAGGCCCTAAAACTACTGGGGCTATACTGCCATTTCATGTTAGAAGTGTTGATTTTATGACACGAAAAGCCGTATTTATCGAGAAAGCGCCATCACATATACTGGCTAAAGCAGTCAAAGCCGTCCAGAATATGGTTGAGTAGTCCAAGAACCTATCACTTTTGGTCGTTTGGTGACTCTCTACTGTATCGATTTAGAGCGCTCTAGCTCCACACTATCGGTTATATTCGAACTAGTTTTTTGTTATGTAGTGCAAGTTTTATTATTAGGGTACATAATTCTATCTAGGTTCAAATAGTTCGTGGACACTTCTTAAAATAATCTAGGAGGTAAATATGTAGTCTAATGAGAATCTACAAGAATCCCACAAGGAGGCTCCTTGTGGGATTGTGGGAATTATAACAGGCTATGACTCGTTCAACCGGCTCACAAACAAGAATTGGTATAAACTTGCTAGGCGAAGTCCAGATAACTCGAATGTCCGTTATCAAAAAAGCAGCTTTTAGCCCTACCATTCATTACTCAAACTTTAGTCATTTTGTATTGTGATGGCTATATCCCTAGCTATGCTTTTTCAGCTATAATGTTACCTATATGATTTGGTACAAAGAAAATATTGAGCAACTATACGATATCCTAGAATCTTCCCAAAAAGGTCTATCTAGTAGTGAGTCTATTAAGCGCCTTAAGAAATATGGTCCAAATCAGCTAGCAATTAAAAAAGAATCACTGTGGCGAATCATTATCGAACCGTTCAAAACTGCCTTTATTGGCGTGCTAGCTGCTGCTGCCATCGTTAGTTTGCTCAGCGACGAGCCGTTAGATGCTGTAATCGTCGGGTCAATTATTTTGATTAATGCGGTCATATTCTATACACAGCAGTACGCAACAACGCGAGTGCTTCGAAGCCTCAAAAAACACAGTATTTGGCAAGTTTCTGTCTTGCGAGATAAAGTTCAGATAAATATCTCATCTGTTGGGCTTGTGCCTGGGGATATAATTATACTTGTTGAAGGCGAACGAGTGCCAGCAGATGCTCGTATTATTCATACGGACACACTCCAGATTGATGAATCATCGCTGACCGGCGAATCTGTTCCTGTACACAAACATGCTTCAACGCTCACTTCCTTAAGACAACTATATGAACAAGACAATATGGTATTCCAGGGTACTTATGTGCTTGCCGGAACAGCCCATGCCCTAGTAGTAGAAACAGGTAGTAGAACAGAGTTTGGAAAAATAGCTGAACTTGCGACCGATGAGCGCTCAAAAAGTCCTGTTCAGACAAAAATAGATCATCTCGTATCACTTTTAATAAAAGTTGCTGGAGTGGCAGCGGCTATCGTTTTCGTACTTTCGTTAGTAAGGGGCATCCCCGCCGATGAATCACTTCGTTTTGCACTCGCTATTGCCGTATCTGCCGTCCCAGAAGGTCTCCCAGTTGCGTTAACGGTTATTATCGTGTTTGGTATGAGACGAATGGCAAAACAGAAAGCGCTGGTTAGGGCATTTAGGGCAATTGAAGATATCGGATTAATCACGACGATTGCTACAGATAAAACGGGTACTCTTACTAAAAACCATTTAACCGTTGTGGACACTTGGTCAATCAACGGGAATGATGTAAATGATTTTGTTGTTTTAACAATTGATCCAAAAGAACAAGCATCCGATCCGCTGGATATTGCGATCTTGGAATGTTCTAAAGGAAATAATCGGCATATAGTAGATATGCTCTACCCATTTGATATAGCGACCCGTATGAGTGGGGCGTATAGCAAAAAGGACAAAACGGTCTATCTTAAAGGTTCTCCTGAGCATGTCTTGGCACTTAGTAAGCTCACCGAGAAACAGCATCATAAAGCTGAATCAATGATGCATACAATGGCGTCAAAAGGATATCGCGTAATAGCGGTAGGGCAATATCCGCTACAGGGCGACAAGGCGCCCAAAGAGCTTGATAGTACCACAGAAAACAATATAGATTTTATTGGTTTTCTAGCGTTTGCAGACGAGTTACGCCCCGAAGCAGCACGAGCAATACGCGATGCCCAAGAAGCTGGAATTACTGTTCGGATGATAACAGGTGACCACTATGAGACGGCTTATAATATTGGTCACCAGATAGGACTCGCTAATCACCCCGACCAAGTCATTCAGGGTATAGACCTACCTAAAGACGAACGCGCGCTAGCTTTAACGATACAAAACAAGACAATTTTTGCAAGAATCTTACCTGAAGATAAGTTTAGAATACTAAAAGCCCTCAATCACACGGAGATTACTGCTATGACGGGAGATGGCGTTAATGACGTTCCAGCACTTACCAACGCCCACGTTGGTATTGCTATGGGCTCGGGTAGTGACATAGCTAGAGATGCTGGTGGCATAGTATTACTCGATAATAACTTTGCAACAATCGTCAAAGCCATCGCCGAAGGTAGAAAGATATTCGATAACATACGGCGGATGCTTTTTTATTTACTTTCTACCTCTCTTGGTGAAGTGATTACAATGATTGGTGCATTGTTGTTGGGGCTACCACTACCTGTGAGCGCAATTCAAATCCTATGGATTAATCTTGTCACCGATACGGCTTTGGTCATTCCGCTTGGTCTTGAGCCAGAAGAAGATGGCCACATGAAGCGCAAACCCCGCCGACCAAAAGACCCATTACTAGGTAAAATTCTTGTAAGTAGAATGTTAGTTGTAGCACTAACAATGGCCGTAGTTACATTGACGATAGTGGCCGTACTGCACACAAAGGGACATAATACCGCATACATTCAAACTGTTGCATTCATGGCACTTATTGTAGCTCAGTGGATGAATGCTTTTAATGCCCGAAGTGAGTATAAATCGTCGTTTAGCAGAATTAAGAAAGTCAATCATAGTATGGTTGCTGGTCTGCTAATCGCATTCAGCCTTCAAGCGCTTGTGATGTTTGGTCCACTAGCCCCCGTTTTTGATATACAGGCAGTTCCCATATCTACACTACTTATTAGCTCAGGAATAATGGCGGTGTCTGTGCTGACCGTGGTAGAGATTCACAAGCTTATTACAAGAAAATTTTTTGCGGGTAGATAGTTGAATGAACTATCAACTAATCATTCTAGCTTCCTCTTGCGGCGGTAAGTCTTCTTCAATGAGGTACCTGCGAGAGCATACAGAACTTCACATTGCCGAGACAGACGAAGAAGTAATGAAAGCCAATAATGATGTGTGGCCAGATGATAAGTTGAAGAACGAGGTTCTGGTACCACAAACAACCAACGAAATTATCAATCGAGTAAATGTAGTTTACTTTGCTAGTTATATTCCAGACGAATTATTACGCAAAGCCAAGGGAAAAGGCTTCAAGATTATTATTCTTAAAACTCCACTCGCCGAATTGCTGAAACGCAACATCAAGAGAGTGGAAACTGAAGGTTATGATGATGTTTCGCAATGGTTTAAGATGCAATTAGATAACTACAAAGAACTTTCAAGTAAAGAATTGATAGATAACACTATCAATGGTAATCAGTCAGTCGAAAAAGTTGCCGAAGAAGTTATTAAGCTAACACAATAGAAGTTCTAACATCCTATCGTGCGCTAAAACTACAGACTAGCTTTGCATCACCTCCACTAGACAGCGGATGGAGCCATGAACTATTCACTTACGTTCAAGTCTATGGCAAGCCACCACAAAATACTGAAAATAACACCTATCAAGGTCGAACCTTATTTTTTTATGTTATGATTAGGTCATGGAAGAAGGAATCTCGATGGAAGAAGCATGTGCGAATAATGTCGTTGGAACAAAGGAAGATTTTGAGCGTCACTGTAATCCAGACGGCACAGTGAAAGCATATACACAGACAACAACTTTTAGCCTAAAAAATTCGGACAGTTCCGTGACGATAAATAATACCTACCTGCAAATTGGTTTAGCCGTGGTAGTTGTGGTAATTGTAGTACTGACAGTGCTCATTATTAGAAAATTGAAACGAAAAACTAACTGAGTAGATTACCTGATAAATCAAATTCTTTTACTAGATTCAACAGTTTAACATTGTCATAGTTATTTATCGCAGATGTTTGATCCGTCGGCTGGCGGAGGGTCAACGATGCCGCACCACAAAATACAGAAAATAACACCTATCAAGGTCGAACCTTATTCTATATTCTATTCTACAAAAAGTGAGTGGTTTAGGGCTATGTTTTTGATTAGAGATAGATTTTATTACCAAATACACATAGCTACAATATCCACTTGACATATTTGTACATAATTTGGTACAATTAATCTATTATGAAAACCATACCTATTAGCGAAGCAAGAGCAAACTTACCAAAATTAGTTGATGATGTAGACAAGCAATTTAGTCGTATTACTCTAACTAAATCAGGGCGCCCGAGAGCAGTACTCATGTCCAGTGAAGAATTTGAGCAATGGTCAGAAACACTTGAAATTCTGTCTAATACAAAAACTATGAAAGCATTGCAAGAAGCTCAAGAAAATACTGCCAGAAATGAACTTGTTACTCATGAGGCAGTATTGAAGGAAATAAATAATACTTGAATTTTGTTTACTCGAAACGCGCAGTCAAGGATCTAAAAAGCCTGCCCAATATCATACAAAAGCGGGTTTTATTTAGTATTGATAGTATAGCTACCAATCCTTTAGTCGGTAAAAAACTTAGAGGCCCATTATCACCTTACCGAAGTTTACGGGTAGGTGAATACCGCATTATCTACGAAATTACGAAACAACAAAAACAAGTAATTATTATGACGATTGTTCCTCGTGGTAGAGCCTACAAAGACTAGTCCTAACACCCATTACCTCCGCTGGACAGCGGATGAAAGACACTGGAAGGTCATTTTGATATACTAGTAGAAACCACATTATTTAAAAGGAAATTATTTATGGGTGAGAAGATGGGTGATAGAGAAGATAGCGACCAAAGTGAGCTCGTTGATGAGCTAAAAGCAATAAAAGATAGCCAGGCTGAAACTTACACCCCGCCGGAAACATTAAATCCCAGCGCGCTATACCATTCTTCGGCTCATCGAGACATCGAAAGCTTAGAGCCACGGGCCGAGAGCATCCGTGACCCGCAGGAAGGCCCCGTAGTGTTTGCAACCCCCGACAAGGCCTACGCCGCTATGTTTATTGTTCCTGCTGGAGATTCTTGGACGGCACGGGGACGATTCTCGACCGAGGATGACCATGGGCCATGGCACATGGTCATTAATGGTCGAGAGCGATTTAGTGAGGCTGACAAAGGTGGCGCAATTTATTCATTACCTGTCGACCAATTCAAGAGTGACCTGCATCGCAACATGGCAGGAACTGAGTGGGCCAGCGCCACTCCAGTCAAACCTACCACCAAAGAAGAATATAATTCCGGACTGGTAGCAATGAAAGCGCTGGGAGTTAAAGTGTATTTTGTTGATGACCCTACGTTTCGAAGCATAAGAGAATCTCCGGACCATGGGCATGACATTATTAGCCAACTAGTCGCAGAGATGTAGGCTAAAAAACTAAAGTAAGTTCCTACATCCTATCTTGAGCTAAAGCTACAGCCTAGCTTTGCATTACCACTGTCCGCCTACCGGCGGAACCCGGAGTCAGGGTACTTATACTGAAGACATTGAATGGTCTTTCTTGTTATAATCAACATATGTTAAAAATATATCTAGCACGCCATGGCCAAAATGTTGATAATGCCAACGGTATTTTAAATGGGCATAGAGACAAACCACTTACAAGTATGGGTATCGAACAAGCTCATGAAGTTGCCAATAAGATTAAGTCTCATAATTTATCCTTTGACTATATTTACACTTCACCACTTAAAAGAGCTAGTAAAACCGCTACAATAATTGCTAACATTATTAAGGGTCCCAAACCGATCCAGTTACCTGAACTCATCGAAAGAGATTTTGGTGTGATGACTGGTGTAGAGCATAGTCGAATTGAAGAATTATGTACTCCAGGCATTATTAAGGCTGAAATTATTACTTATTTTCTTAATCCGGAAGGAGCAGAAACTTTCCCCGACCTAATAAAGCGTGCTAGTAAGTTGCTAAAAAAGATTAAAGCCCAACATAAGAATGGTAATATCTTACTTGTGTCTCACGGTGATTTTGGCAAGATGATATATGCCGCTTACTACCAACTACACTGGAAAGAAGTGCTAGAGTTATTTCACTTTGGTAATTCGGAGCTATTACTACTGTCACCTGACTCACAGGCAGGCGAAACACACATCTTTACAATTTTGCAATATAATCACTAGCCAAGCTAGTTCTAACATCCTATCTTAGAGCTAAAGCTACAGACTAGCTTTG
>JBCLLN010000020.1:0-10312 GCA_039738635.1 Candidatus Saccharimonadia bacterium
CTCGCAGGGCCGAAAACGCCTCATGTCCGGGAGTGTCTATAAAAGTAATAACACGGTCGTTTTTAGTAACCTGGTAGGCACCAATGTGCTGAGTAATACCGCCAGCTTCACCAGCGGCTACTTCGGTATCGCGAATGGCATCAAGCAGGCTAGTCTTACCGTGATCCACATGCCCCATCACTGCCACTACTGGCGGTCGGGCAGATTGCTCGCTATCGTCAATTTCATTAGGTCGCTTTTCGGCTTGATGAGGTTTAGCAACTATCTCATAGCCCAGCTCAGCACCGATAATTTGAGCAGTATCAAAGTCAATTTGCTCATTAATGGTGGCCATTACGCCGTTCTTCATAAGCTCGCCCACGACCGCAGCTGGACCCTTACTAATTAGTTCGGCAAACTCTCCAACGCTTATAACTTCAGGCACTTCTATCTTTTTAGCTTCTTCGTTCATCGTCGTCTCCTGGTTAGAATATTCGGCAGTTGCTTAGCTATTTTATTATAGCAATCATCGGAACAAACATAAGCCCCTCGGCCCTCTATATTACTCTTGGTATCCTGAGCTGGCTGGCCGTCTACCATTACCCAGCGAATTAGCTTTTGCTTGGGTGCAACTCTCCGGCAGGCCTTACAGCTGCGCAGTGGAATACGAGTGGTCTTGGCCATCAATTGATTTATTCCTTTTCTGATTTCTTAGCGGCTTTAAGCTTATCGCTAGCCTTGGGCTTGGCAATGTCTTTGGGCTTGGTAGTAGCCTTAGTGGCAAGGGCAGACTTAAGGCTTAACGATAGCTTGTGCTGTTCGGCATCAATGGCTATAACGCTAAATTGTTTAGATTCACCGACCGCTACGAGCTTGCTAGGGTCAGCAATATGCTCGTCCGATAACTCAGAAATATGCACTAGCGCCTCTACCGCTGGGCTTATCTGAACAAATGCACCAAATGGCGTAATACGAGTAATTGTGCCGTCAATCTTATCTCCTAGCTTGTAGCTAGCAATTTCTTTCTGCCAAGGATCCTCGGTGAGCTGTTTAATCGATAGCGATAGCTTATCTTGGTCAATAGCGATTATAATCGCCTTAACTTCTTGCCCTACCTTGACATATTTGGCCGGGCTATCCACTCTATCCCAAGCAATCTCCGAGATATGTACCAAGCCCTCTATGCCGTTGACATTTACAAATACCCCAAAGTCCACAACTCCTGTAGCTGTTCCTGTAATGGTATCACCAACCTTAAAGCTGGCTATCTTGCCTTGGGTAAATTCACGTTGAGCCTCTTTCTCGGATACTATTAGCTTGCTTTGACGACGATCTAGGTCAAGAATACGAATCATAAGCGTGCGCCCCACCAAATTATTTAGGCGCTGAAGAATTTCGTCTTTATCGGCTCCTGTAACTCTAGGATAGTTCTCACTAGATAGCTGGCTGACTGGTAAAAATCCACGGACTCCATCTACCTCAATTAACAACCCACCCTTGTTGGCGTCAAAAGGCACAATACCAAACACTTCCTTACTTTTAAAGCGGTTCTCTAGCTCGTCCCAGCCTTTTTCCTTAGCCACTTTTTTAAGACTTAGCGATATATAGCCGGCATCATTTTCTGGATCAATGACAGAAGACGACACAACATCACCTATTTCCAACTCCTTTGCGGAATGCTCTACCTCGCGACCAGAAACAGACCCAGTACCATACGGGCCAAGGTCAAGCCACAATTCGCGCCGGTCCTTAGCGAGCACAATACCTTCCACAATATCACCGATATTAAGGGCCTTAATAGACTCATCTACTAAAAGATCGTCCATAGATATACTGGATTTAGACATATTTAATTTTCTCCTTAGATTGTAGCGTTAAAACGATAAGATGCAGGAATTTATCCTACAGCTCGTTTAACTAAACTATATCTGATTTTTAGTATCTTGTAAAGAGTTATGATGGGCTTTGGCTTATGCGACGGCTCACCAAGTACCAACCTGTGCGTAGCCCTAGCGTACGGACTGGCAAAAAGGTATCGCTGGGGCCTGCTGCGGGAATACGGGCTTGGACTACCCGTTGTGGCTCCACGGCACCCCGAGCTGGTGGTGTTTTGGGAGGCTCGGGCTGGGGCTTATTATCCTGGACTGTTGGAATCGAGCTCTTGGTTGGGTCGGCCTTAGGGGCCTTATTGCGCTCATCAGCGACATAATTAAAAGTTAGCACAGCTATAACTGCAATTAGCATTATTGATATGACTATTTTGATTAATTTAAATTTATCCATAACCCTCCTTAATTTTGGTTTAGCATCTCGCCCATAACAGCTAGATTGCAAATTATTATTTACACCAGACCGCCAAATCCAGTATAATTAATATTAATAAAGGGGAGGGTGAATGGAAATTATCGCTGCTTATCCACAGCAGAGGTTCTTGCCAGCAGGCTATTTTGCTTATGATGCTAGTGAGGATATTGTAAATTTTGATCCAGGGCTTATCAGGACTACTGCCGGCCAGCTGGCCCTACTCCATGAGATAAGCCACGCCCTACTTGGCCACTTTCATTATCGCTTTGATTTCGAGCTATATGCTATGGAAATGGACGCCTGGAATATGACCCGCCAGCTGGCTCTTAACCACAATGTTAGTGTTAAAGAAGACTATATAGTGGATTGTATGGACAGCTACGATATATGGCTAACCAAGCGGGGAACATGCCCTAAGTGCAGTCAATTCAATATGCAGTCTATACCCAACCAATTCAAGTGTTATCGGTGCCGTGCGCGCTGGAAGGTCAGCGAAGATATCCAGAGCTCAATCAGACGGCTCATTATCAAACGCTAGTATCTGTAAACTCGCAAATCTGTAAAACTCCCATCTGGAAAAGGCCAGGCCTTTTTAAAACTCACTTTAATGTTACTAGCTGGAAGTAGTAGGGCTCTTAGAGTATTTTGTTAGCTAATAGGGGGTATTTAGTGCGGAGGGTAGTTTTTTCGGCGCTGGTGAGGCTATTGAGGTAGAGGCGGTAACCGATGGAGTTAGGGAAGGTTAGGCCTTCGGCGCTGGTGAGGTCGTGGAGGCCGAGGCTACCACCAATGGTGGTGGGGAGAGTTAGGCCCTCGGCTCTGGTGAGGCTGTGGAGGGCGAGGTGGCCACCAATGGTGGTGGGTAGGATTAAGCCTTCGGCGCTGATCAGGCTGTGGAGGTCGAGGCCACCACCGAAGGTGGTGGGGAAGGTTAGGCCCTCGGCGCTGGTCAGGCTGCGGAGTTCGAGGTCGCCGCCGAAGGTGGTGGGTAGGATTAGGCCCTTGGCGCTGGTGAGTCCGTTGAGGTTGAGGTGGCCACCGAAGGTGGTGGGGAAGGTTAGGCCCTCGGCGCTGGTGAGTTCATTGAGGTAGAGGTTGCCCTTAACTACAGCTTTTTGGCTTGCTTCGTCATACTCTACACTTAGGCCACCAATTCTTCCATCTATGGCGCTATCTTCATAGGTATTATCTGCTTTTAACCATTGCTCCATAGCTTCAATTTGGGCTTGGGCTAGTTGGATTTTGGCTTCAGGGGTGGTGGCTAGGCGCTCTCTAGCTTGACGCTCTCTAGCTTGAGCATCTAGTTCACTCTTAGCTTGACGGGCTTGGGCTTGGGCTCTTAGATGTTCAGTATTATATGGATCAAAGATAACTCCGTTAGGGTTAGATTCATTGATGGCATCTATAAATTCGCGGGGGGTGTAGATTTCTGACATAGGTATTAGTACTTATGTATTTATTATACTGTAGCTATGATGGTTATAGCAAAAAGCCCCAAGTTAATGGGGCTTTTTGATATAACAGTATTGCTACTATTATTTAAGCGGCTTTACCGCGACGGCTAGCACGGCCACCCTTGGCTCCAGCTTCGCGAGCTAGATCTGGGTTGGCAGCGAATCCACCACCACGACTTTTACGGCCACCGACAGCTCCGATACGAGTATAAAACTCTTTACCGTAGCGCTTTTTGTTAGTTGATGCGGCTTTTAAGCCACCTTCTCGTGTACCTGGCATATAAAAAACTCCTTTTCAAAGGAGTCCAACGAGCTCTTAATACACCCTCCAAGAAGCTGTTAAACTCTTGGTTAAATATTAATGTAGTTATGATTATACTGGCTTATGGTTATCTTGTCAAGGGTTTTGTAACTGCTCAAGAGCTTGGTGACAATCTCTAGGAATGAAGCTTTAAAGGCTGTTAAAGGCCTGGCCTTTAACAGATTAGAAAATTACAAATATTAGCTTTTGTATTATTATCCAAAACTAGCCATAACTAATACCACCCTCCAATTACGAAGGGTGGTATTAGTTATGAGTTCAATGCTCGCGTCGTTCTACTTTGCCCTAAAAAAGAGTATCATCGACGCAGAAGGTCTTAACTTCGGTGTTCGGCATGGGAACCGGTGTGGCCCCTTCGCTAAAGACACGAGCATAAAACCCATAAAGGGTTTTACTTAGTTGTGATATATGGTGTACTGGACTTACCTTAAAGCTCTCTCGCCCCTAGACCAAATCTGACCGGCTACAAACTGTTTTTCTTCTCTTGATGTATCTACGGATATATCTCTCTCAGATAAAACAGTTTTCACTCGGCCATATTTACCCTGGGAATGAGCGATTTTAAAGTAAGCCCAGTATATGTTAATGGTTAAAAATATGCACTTCACCTGTTATAACAACTTACTATCTGTAAATTGCCAGTGAATTAAAAGCATTTAAAAAGTCAATCGACTATTAGTACACCTCGGCTGAATACATTGCTGTACTTACACCTAGTGCCTATCAACGCAGTCGTCTACTGCGAGTCTAATGGAGAAATCTAATCTTGAAGGAGGCTTCACGCTTATATGCTTTCAGCGTTTATCCCGTCCGAACGTAGCTACTCGGCAATGCCATTGGCATGACAACCGATACACCAGCGGTTCGTTCATTCCGGTCCTCTCGTACTAGGAACAACTCTTCTCAAATTTCTAAACGCCCACACCAGATAGGGACCGAACTGTCTCACGACGTTCTGAACCCAGCTCGCGTACCCTTTTAATTGGCGAACAGCCAAACCCTTGGAACATGCTCCTGCTCCAGGATAGGACGAGCCGACATCGAGGTGCCAAACAGCGCCGTCTATGTGAACTATTGGGCGCTATAAGCCTGTTATCCCCGGGGTAACTTTTATCCGTTGTGCTCTCACACTTCCACGTGTTATGAGTGGGTCAATAGCTCCTGCTTTCGCACCTGCTCGACTTGTAGGTCTCGCAGTCAAGCTAGCTTATGGGCTTACCCTATCAGTTCGATTTCTATCCGAACTTAGCTAACCTTTGAACGCCTCCGTTACAATTTAGGAGGCAACCGCCCCAGTTAAACTACCCACCAGACACTGTTCTGCAACCGGATAACGGTTGCAGTAAGAACCAAGCTACATAACAGGGTGGTATTTCACTGGTGACTCCACTTCGGCTAGCGCCGATGCTTCAAAGTCTCCCACCTATTCTACACAGTATGTAACCAAATCCAATGTCAAGCTGTAGTAAAGCTCCACGGGGTCTTTCCGTCTTGGTGCGGGTAAACGGCATCTTTACCGCTATTGCAATTTCACCGGGTCCCTCGTTGAGACAGTGCCCAAATCGTTACGCCATTCGTGCGGGTCGGAACTTACCCGACAAGGAATTTCGCTACCTTAGGACCCTTATAGTTAGGGCCGCCATTGACCGGGGCTTCAGTTTGAGGCGTGAACCTCGCTCTTTAACCTTCCGGCATCGGGCAGGCGTCAATCCGTATACGTCCACTTACGTGTTGGCACAGACCTGTGTTTTTGATAAACAGTCGCTTGGGCTCTTTCGCTGCGGCCCCGCCAATTTAAGGCATGAGACACGTCCGAAATCTTAAGCGATTACACTTTTTCGTATCTTCAACGTTTTTGTTATTTTTGTTGTTAAGAAGTCAGACAATATCTCCCGCTCTAAATTGGCGGGGCAGACCTTATTCCGAAGTTACGGTCGCTGTATTGCCGAGTTCCTTAACGAGGGTTCTCCCGAGCACCTTGGTCTACTCGACCCGACCACCTGAGTCGGTTTGCGGTACGGTCGGCTACTCCTATTAATCATACAATTTTCTAGTCAGTTTGGCTCACGCAAATTCAAGCCTTACGGCTCGTTTCACTCGTGTTTCACCTTAGTAAACTAAGACTACACACTTAGACGGATATAGCCAAAAATCCGCTTGCGCTACCATCCTGCGTCTTGTATGGGAACAAAGTAGCCGGTACAGGAATATCAACCTGTTGTCCATCGCCTACGACTTTCGTCCTCGGCTTAGGCCCGACTAACCCTGGGACGATAAACGTTGCCCAGGAAACCTTGGTCTTACGGTGGGTAGGATTCTCACCTACCTTATAGTTACTCATTCCAGCATTCTCACTTCCCCGCGTTCCACCAAACCTCACAGTTTAGCTTCAGCACACGAGGAACGCTCCTCTACCACTCTATATAAATATAGAATTCGCATCTTCGGCGCATAGCTTGAGCCCCGTTATATTTTCCGTGCAAGATCACAATTGACCAGTGAGCTGTTACGCACTCTTTAAATGCATGGCTGCTTCTAAGCCAACATCCTGGTTGTTTATGCAATCTCACCCCGTTTCCCACTTAGCTATGACTTGGGGGCCTTAGATGGCGATCTGGGCTGTTTCCCTTTCGAGCGACGATCTTAGCACCGCCGTTCTGACTGCCATAATAATCTCTGCCGGTATTCGGAGTTTGATTGAGCGAAGTATTCATAAAGAACCTTCTACCCATTCAGTGCTCTACCCCCGACAGGTAGTTTATGACGCTAGCCCTAAAGCTATTTCGAGGAGAACCAGCTATCTCTAGGTTCGATTGGCATTTCACCGCTAACCACAGGTCATCCGGGCGTTTTGCAACACACTACGGTTCGGCCCTCCACCGTCTGTTACGACGGCTTCAGCCTGCCCATGGTTAGGTCACCTAGTTTCGGGTCTAATACATATGACTAATACGGGCTATTAACCCTCGCTTTCACTTCGGCTCCGTGGCGTTTGCACACTTAACCTTGCCATACACATTAACTCGCTGGATCGTTCTACAAAAAGCACGCCGTCACCCCAATAAATTGGAGCTCCGACTCATTGTAAGCATATGATTTCAGGATTCTATTTCACTCCCCTTACGGGGTTCTTTTCACCTTTCCCTCACGGTACTTGTGCGCTATCGATCATGCAATGTAATTAGCCTTGGAAGGTGGTCCTCCCGGGTTCAAACAGGGTTTCTCGTGTCCCGTCCTACTTGAGAATATTAACAATGAAGACAAAAGGTTTTATTGTACGCGGTTTTCACGCTCTATGACGGTCCTTTCCAGGCGCCTTCCAATAACACTCTTGTTTTGTAACTTCATCCATTCGATCTTAACGATGGCCTTTATGGCAGAGAAGTTACCAGCGACAAATTCGCTTTAAATTAATAACTTCTCTATTAAGCCATAAAAGAGTCAATACCTCGCAACCCTCTCTGTAATTACTTAAGAAAACTCCACATAAATGTGAAGAAACAGATAAGTTTCGGCTTATCCCGTTTCGCTCGCCGCTACTAAGGGACTCTCGGTTGATTTCTTTTCCTCTGGGTACTAAGATGTTTCAGTTCTCCAGGTGCCCTCCACATAACCTATGTATTCAGTTATGGGTAATACGACATTACTCGTACTGGGTTTTCCCATTCGGATATCCACGGATCAAAGCTTGTTTGGCAGCTCCCCGAGGCTTTTCGCAGCCTACTACGTCCTTCATCGGCATTGCACGTCAAGGCATTCATCATATGCCCGTAACTACTTTTTATTTACTTTCAATTACACTGACAATTTGCAAATAGCAAAACTATTAATGCTAGTACAAAATATCAGTTGATGCTCTATTTCATTTACCCATTAACATATTCAACTATCAACGAACTAAAAATGGCCGCTCGATTGCCATAAAGGCAGTTGAGGCGACCACATAAGAGTAAACAAAATCTTGCTATCTAGCTCTTAAAAGCCTCCTCGATTTTGTTTGTTCATATGTGGTTACCTTTATTAACTCATTTATAGTATCATAGTTTAATCGGCTTTGTAAAGGCTAAAAAGATAATTTTAGTAAATACTAAATTCTAGCTCGCAACTGCTCGTCGATATCCCCGGCGCCCATAAACACCACGATATTTCCTGGCACAAAGAGGGCACTAACTTCATTAAAGGCCTTATCAAAACTACTCCTGTATATGGCTGGTGGATTTTTAATTTGCTCTGCTAGCTCACGGCTAGATTTACCCACGCCATCGTCTCGGCCCCGCACGGCATACAGTGGCAACAGATACAACATATCGGCCGCCTCAAAGCATTTGCTAAAATCATCAAAGAGCTCGTTCAGCCGGTGGCGCTGGTGGGGCTGGAAGACACATACCAGCTGTTTGGTGGGATTGCTAGATTTTAGCGCCCTTAAGGTAGCTTTAATTTCAGTCGGATGATGAGCATAATCGCTATAAATACCCTCGCGTATTTCCTCCAGCCTGCGCCAGCTTCCCTTAAACCCAGCCAGGCTCTTGGCAATTTGGGCTGAGTTAATACCAAGCTCACTAGCTACCATGTAAGCTGCCTCGGCGTTGCTTTGATTATACTCGCCAACCACGCCTAACTCGTGGTGCGCTATGGCGTTAGCATTATAGAGCACTACATGATTTTTAGACAAATCCCTACTACCTATCACCTCAATGGTATTGCTATCTTGCCCGTTGGCTATGATTGTTCCGCCGGGCTTGGTATTGGTTATAAATTGCCCAAAGGCTTGCTTAACTCCATCAAGGTCTTTATAAATATCCAAATGCTCTTTATCGATATTAGTAATAACCGTAATGGCAGGAAAATAATTATGAAAATGCCTATTAAAATCATCGGCTTCCAGCACCATATACTGACTCTTGCCCATCCGAAAGTTATTGCCACCGAGCTCATACATTTTAGTACCTACTATTACCGTAGGGTCTAGCCCAGCTTCAATCATAATCCTGGCAATCATTGCTGTGGTGGTACTTTTGCCGTGACTACCAGAGATAGCAATAGTGGTATAACCTTTAGTAATCTCTCCTACTGCTTGGGCATATGAAATGGTAGGTATTTTATCGTGCTTGGCGCTATCGTACTCTATATTACCTTTCCCAACAGCAGGGGAGGGGTGAATTACCATATCAGCCCCGCGCACATTCTCTACCTTGTGGCCTATTTGCACAGTTATACCCTTGGTTGCTAGGGCGTTAGTGATATCCGAGCTATCAGCGTCCGACCCACTCACTATATTGCCCTTAGCCAAATAGTACTGGGCCAGCGCCGAAGTACCAATACCTCCGACTCCAATAAAATGTATATGTTTGGCGTCTTTGCTCATATGTAACAGCATATCACAATAGCTAGTACTTATAGCTCTACTTAGCTAGGCCATCGCCTCAAATACTATTTGACATAGACCAATATATTAGCACCCTCTGGAGCAAGCTCGCCTGCTGGCAATGGCCCCACAGCCCCACCTACTTCGGCAGCTATTTGCTTGGCTAGCTCACCGGATTGGCCAGTTACATCCACTACTGTGACTTGCTTAATGCTGTTTCTATTTTTGGCAATTGCGGTAGCAGATACGCTGACCGTATCAGGGAACTTATCGGCGATTTTTTTAGTCATGGCATTAAGGTCTCCACCAGCATCTATTAGGGCTACTTGTGGTAGGCTCTTGGGATCGATAGTTATGGGGCCAACATTTATAAGCTTATTGTCCTTGGGTCGATAGACTATGGCCTTTTTGGCTTTGATATATACGAGTATCTTATCGCCATTTTGAGCGTTAGCAAAGAACAGCTGGTCTTTAAGCTTCTCTTTATCTTGTACGGTGTAGAGCGTGGGAGTTTCCTCCTTGGGCAAATCAATGAGCTGGCCAACCCTACTAACTATATGTTCAACCTCGGCCTGAGATACGATATTTGGATTCTTTTTGATGTTTTGAACCTGGTTATAAAAGTAGTAGGTTAGCCCAGCTAACGCCATTGCTATAACTACTATTACTATTAATAGTATCTTGGTTGCTTTACCGGTTGATTTAGCACTTTCCATATTAAAGACACTCCCCTCCACTTAATTATTGTTATATCTAGATTATAGCTATCCAGCTGGGCTGTCAAGCTATATTTGCCAGTAATTATTGTACTACCCTATATAATCTACTATCAACAGCTGGGCTGTCAAGCTATTGTTGCCAGTAATTATTTTACTTAGCTTTAGGGTA
>JBCLLN010000021.1:0-9630 GCA_039738635.1 Candidatus Saccharimonadia bacterium
AATAACTATCTCGCTTGGAATAGACTATTAGGCGATGATCATAGCTACTAGTCTGAGCATCCCAATCCCCTACACAGGTCACTAAATTGAGATACATCCCGTCATTTTTATTAAATAGCTCTTGCAGGGGTACTTCCGATTGCTTAAATGTGCTTGTCTTATAGACCTTATAGGTAAGGCTTTTGCCTGATTTATCCCTAACCTCAAGCCTATCCCCCTGCTTAAGTTTATCGATTGACCTAAATACGCCCGATTCGTCAGGGTTTCCATAGTGCCCCCCAAGCACTACGCTTCCTACCTCACCCGGCTTAGTGCCATCCTTATACCATCCCACGCGCTGCATACTTTGAGAGGAGGCCATATCACCATTAGCTGTAGTAGTTACCGGATCAATCGGCGCATTGACCAATAGCCGAGGTATTACTAAATACATATCAGAGACGCCTATAACTGGTGGTGGGGTTAGCTTATCCGATAATTTATCTAACATTCCAACCCTCTTGGAGAGCTTTGCACCTAGCACTAGTTCGCTTTGCAAGGGGCTATAGCTTACCAAAGAATCTGCAGCTGCCCACATTACGGCTATCTCTACTAAAAAGAATAATACAACCACGCCGATCCTAAGGGCTATTTTCTGATTACGATTATAATCCTGGCGTTTCTTAAATCTGAGTGTTTTAAGATTTGGGTCAGAAGAATCATAATATTTATGAAGCTTTGGATTTTTGTTCATATGCTATCAATTGTAAAGCTCTTATGGAAAAGCTACAAGCGCTGGCAGGCTTACGCTGGACTAACTTTAAAATTACTCATTCCCAGGGTAAATATGGCCGAGTGAAAACTGTTTTATCTTTAGGGAGAAGTATCCGTAGATACATCGAGAGAAGAAAAACAATTTGTAGCCATTCGACAAGTCTTCGACCGTGAGCTCAGACCGAATCGGCTCATGGTATAACCGGTCAGATTTGGCCTAGGGGGCAAAAGAGCTTTAAAGTAAGCCCAGTATATGAGTAATCTATTACATGATACCAACAAGTTGCTAACCCAAAAAGAGCCCTGAGGGGCTCAATCTGGAAAGACTTGAAATATTAGCCTTTTTGAAGGCTTGGAAGTCCAGTGCTAGAGTTCTCAATAATGATGTATCCCTCTGGTACTGCGTCGATTGCACCTTCTTTAGCTTCTTTATCAAAGAAATAGATTCTTTGTACGCGACCGCCCTTAAATGTTACATCCCGCATGTGCAGAAAGTAAGTTTGCCCTTTTGAATTAACGTGTGAAAATGCCATAGCTTTTATCTCTTCCTGATTGTTTATTACTAGGCTAGAGCTTAGATACTTTTTACCTCTATGCTTTATCTTTAGCCAGTACCCGGCTACACCAACCAAGGTCATGATGGCTAGCACCCCAAGTATAAGCAGTATCTGGTCATTGCGATTGGTTTGGTTGGTGGTGGTATTGGGGACACTGGGGGTGGTTGGGGTAGTGGATACACATGCACCTAAAGTAATTGCCACCGCGCTCGAACCGCTGCCAACGGCAATAGTGGCGCTAACCGCACCAGTGGTTACATCAATTACCGACACCGTGCCGTCATCAAAGTTTGTGACATAAGCCTTGCTACCGTCGGGAGTAATTGCCACCCCGCCCGGAGTAGCACCAACGGCAATAGTGGCGCTAACCACACCAGTGGTAACATCAATTACCGACACCGTGTCGTCAGTATAGTTCGTGACATAAGCCTTGCTGCCGTCGGGAGTAATTGCCACCGCGTTCGGCTGTGTGCCAACGGTAATAGAGGCGCTAACCGCGCCACTGGCAATAGTAATTACCGACACTGTGCCGGCATCACGGTTCGTGACATAAGCCTTGCTGCCGTCGGGAGTAATTGCCACCCCGCCCGGAGCAGCGCCAACGGGAATATTGGCGCTAACCACACCAGTGGCAATAGTAATTACCGACACCGAGTTGCTACTAGAGTTCGTAACATAAACCTTGCTGCCGTCGGGAGTAATTGCCACCGCTCTCAAAAAAGAGGCAATTGCCACCGCTCTCGAATAAGTGGCAATGGTAATAGGTGAGCCAATAACAGCACCACTGGCAACATCTATTACCGACACTGTGCCGTCAGTATAGTTCGTGACATAGGCCTTGCTGCCGTCGGGAGTAATTGCCACCGCGTACGGCTGTGTGCCAACGGGAATATTGGCGCTAACCACACCAGTGGCAATAGTAATTACCGACACCGTGTCATCATCATTGTTCGTAACATAGGCCTTGGTGCCGTCGGGAGTAATTGCCACCCCTTCCGGACCAGAACCAACGGTAATAGGTGAGCCAATAACAGCACCACTGGCAACATCTATTACCGACACCGTGTCGTCATCAAAGTTTGCGACATAGGCCTTATAGCAAATGTCAGTAGTTGCGTTAACTTTTGTAGGCGTTAGTAGTAGTGCCATTACTGGCACCATTAGTGCTATAGATAGGCCGATAGAAGAGCCGATTGCGATTATTCTTTTTATGTTGTGGGTCTTGACCAAATTATATATCATACTTTTCTTTTGTTAAAAATAATGCTTATGATTACATTAGATTACCAGCGTTACCCTTGTCAAGCTCTCTAATACACTATTCATCTAGCCTAGCAAATACTATTAAGCGCTGATCATAGCTACTAGTAGCATTGTTCCAGTCCCCCCAGATGTAACTAGATTGTAAAGCTCTTATGTAAAAGCTACAAGCGCTAGCATATTTACAGCATAGGTAGATAGTGAGTATTCAAAAAGGCCAGCGTTGCTGACCTATCTTGATGGTGGGCCCGGTTGGATTTGAACCAACGGCCAATCAGTTATGAGCCGACTGCTCTAACCCCTGAGCTACAGGCCCTTATTACGAAAGGTAAGTTCATTTTACTGCTAACTCTTAAAATTTATCAAGTGTTCTTATATTAGTAAGGCTATTACATTATACCAACAAGTTGCGAAACCAAAAAGAGCCCCGAGGGGCTCAGTCTGGAAAGACTTGAAGTATTAGCCTTTTTTAAGGATTGGAAGTCCAGTGCGAGAGTTCTCAATAATGATGTATCCCTCTGGTACTGCGTCGATTGCGCCTTCTTTAGCTTCTTTACCAAAGAAATAGATTCTTTGTACGCGACCGCCCTTAAGTGTTACATCCCGCCCGTGCAGAAAGTAAGTTTGACCTTTTGAATTAACATGTGAAAATGACATATCTTTTATCTCCTCCTTTAAATATTACTTATGTAACCTAGGTTATTCCAGAGACTATCAGATGTCAATAGATAATAAATATTTTTTAAATTTTATCAGATAACAACAGGTGTGAAAGAAATACCAGGAGCTAGTGATATAGAACTATAATACCGCCAATAATTAATAATATGCCCAATAAAAAATAGTTAAAAAACTTATGGATATCGCTTGACAAGTTCGTGCTATGTTCGTTAGAATAAAAAGCGAAAGTAAATTTAAGGAGGTATAAAATAATGAAACCAGCACTAACTAAAAAACAACGCAAAACGCTCGACTTCATCACGACATTTATTGAGCAAAGAGGCTACTCCCCTAGCTATCGTGAAATAGCTAATGGACTGAAGCTAAACTCTGTGGCCACAGTAGCACAGCATATCGACACGCTGGTAGGTAAAGGCTTCCTAGAAAAAGGCATAAATTCGGCGCGTTCTCTAGTGCCCGTAGAAGAGGTTGAATCGTCACTTCACCAGCCAGGCATCGGATTGCCCATACTGGGGCTCATAGCAGCTGGTAGCCCCATAGAAACTATCACAGGGCATAAAGAGACCTTAGAGGTCCCGGCATTTATGGTTGGTACCAAAAACTCCTATGTTTTACAGGTGAAAGGCCAGAGTATGATAGACGATGGCATCCATGATGGTGATTATGTGGTAGTCCAAGAAAAAGAAGTACCCAGTAACGGCGATACGGTCGTGGCATTAATAAATGATGGTGAGGCCACACTTAAGCGCTATTACAAAGAACCTAATCGTATTAGGCTACAGCCCGCTAACTCTAGTATGGAACCGATATATGTCGATGCAAGTACACCAATCAAATTCCAGGGCGTACTGATAGGTCTTATTCGCAAGTACTAGACTCGACTCACGCAAAATCCCTGCCAGCTCAGAACCACTTTGAAGAGCCCATAAGTGCTTTTTCTGATGTTAAAAGTATCTTTAGATACTCTTCCACCAAAGAAAAACACTTCTGCATCTCTTCTGATTGATCCTGATCATAACGAGGTTAAAGCATAAGTCGAGTAGACTATTCTAGAATCTCTATCCAGTCTATTAAAACCTTGAACAAATAAAAATTTACGGCTAGCCCAATAAAGCCGGCTACGATCATCAATATCGCATATATAGTTTCCTCATTTACTAGCATAATGGCGTCTGTCCATAAATTTGTAATGTAAGGAACTGTGATATTAATACTAGCTATGCCAAGTGCTACAATGCCAGCTAGCAAGCCGGCCTGCACTAGCGATCTTTGTAGCTGTTCCTTTTTGCTTGCTTGATTAAGGTATTTAGCTTCTACTAAAATTTCATCCTTGCCCTCAGATATAAATGAGTATAGTGACCAAATAATACTATAGGCAACCAGGCCAACGCCGGCCCAAAAAGCGATCAAGCTAGCTTTATTAGCGATTTCATTATTCTCAAATACTGCGCTAATTTGACCACTGAAGCTTTCTTGCAATTTAGCATCGATAAGTACAGAGCCATTAGTGGCAAGTGAAAATATTAGATTCCCCTCAAAAACCAAAAAAACTACTACCACAAGTGCTATTACAATCCAAACTTCCCTTTTTGTAGGCAATAATACTCTCAGGTAGTCCTGCTTGGTTAGGTGCATGGTAATTTCCTCCAATTTATAATAATTGTAATGCTTTTACTTTACCCTATAAAGCTATTTATTTATAGTCAATCCACTATAGTGCTTGAGGCTTTAAATGCAGATGCAATCGCTTCTACTACGCCTGCCTCAAACACCGTTGGGATAATTTTACTCTCGGTGGGGTTCTTCACTACTCCCGCTAGAGCGTAGGCAGCTTTTAACTTAATCTCATTGCTGACAAAAGTAATTCCCGACCTAATAGCACCCTTAAACATACCGGGGAAAACCAACACATTATTTATTTGGTTTGGATAGTCCGAGCGTCCCGTAGCCACGATTCTTGCACCACCAGCCAACGCTTCCTCTGGAATAATTTCTGGAGTAGGGTTAGCCATAGCAAAGACTATGGCATCTTTATTCATAGTAGTGATATCTGCCCTAGAGAGTAGCCCAGCATGCGACAAGCCTAGCACAATATCACTGCCTGCTACAGCCGTTTTAATATCACCCGATAAGCCTGCTTTATTAGTAAATGTTAGCAATGATTTTTTATGAGCATGCAAGTCGTCTCTACCAATACTAATAATGCCCTTGCTATCAACCATTGTAATATCACCAATTCCCCACTTACTTAAGAGCTTGGCGACGCCTGTTCCAGCTGCACCAGAGCCTATAATCACAGCTCTGCAATTAGCCTTATCCTTGCCTACTACTTTGAGTGCGTTAATTACACCCGCTAGCACAACTATGGCAGTGGCATGCTGGTCGTCGTGGATAACGGGTATATCTAGCTCGGCATGCAGTCTCTGCTCAATTTCAAAACACTTAGGGGCAGAGATATCTTCTAGGTTAATTCCAGCAAATACGGGAGCGATGTTTTTGATGGTTTGAATTATTTCTTCGGTGTCTTGGGTGTCTAGGCAAATTGGGAATGCATCTACTCCAGCTAAAGACTTAAATAGCATGGCTTTGCCTTCCATCACTGGCAGCGCGGCAATTGGGCCAATATTACCAAGCCCAAGCACGGCTGAGCCATCGGAGATTACCGCTACCATACCAGACTTAATGGTTAGCTCGTTTGCTTGGCTGGGGTCGGCGGCTAGAAGCGTGGATACAGCGCCCACTCCAGGAGTGTAATAAAGACTTAAATCATAATCATCCTTAAGCTCAGCCTTGGAGTTAACTACTAGCTTGCCCTTGAGTTCTCGGTGTTTTTTTATGGCTTCGGCATTAAAATTATGTTTGTTCATTGTATTGCTATTGTACTTTAATAGAGCTACCTATTAAACACTATTTTGTGGGCCTGCTTATTGACTATAAGTAAATCATCCAATATTAATAATGGAAGTAGCCTAGTCCTGAGCTGGAGATATAGGTAATGGCTGATAGCATGTAGGGCTAGAGGGCCTGCCGGCAAATCTATCGCCAAGCCAATTAATGACACTAGGAGATATCACAGATAGAAGCTGGATATGGCCTACATCTGTCAGCCACATCGAAGTCAAATTGGACCCAGCATTGCAGGCTCTTTGAATATACTGAGCGGTGGTATCGGGCAATACAACTTGGTCTGTAAGGCTCTCGCCCACAAACAACGGTTGAGTAGGGCTAAGAGTTGGTGCAGTCTGGGCAACTATAATGGCATTCCAGCTAGGTACCGCGGTGAGTTCCGTAGTAAAGAACTTTTGGCCTAATTTATTCCTTATAATACCTGCTATAGCAGCATCACTAATGCAGGCCTGAGCTGTAGATTGATAGTTATTTATGGCCGGGGTAGTAAGTACTTCGCTAACCTGAGCGTCGCTATAATTATCAGGCCATGATAGCGCTATTTCTGGGCCAATTACCCAGTCGGTTGCTGAGTTAAATTGTTGCTTCAAAAGTGAGGTTAGCTGAGCAGCGGGTGCGGTAGCGGCAGTTCCTACTAGCTGATACTCGGGCATATACTCTGAGGCTAACGAGGCACTAAATAGTGCCGCGTGTCCACCCTGAGAATGGCCCCAAATAGCATAGCTCGAGCTAGCCTGAGTACCGGCCAGCTGATGAGCGGCTCTAACACTATTGAGCACATCGTGAGCTTCAGCACTACCAACTAAGTAGGCCTGTGTACCAGGCGTACCAAAGCCAGTATAGTCAGTGGCGGTCACAATCCAACCTCTATTAAGCATCGCGCTAACCCACGACATACCAGGGCTAACGATGCCTTCTTGGCGCGATGGAGCACAATCATCACCCATGCCCATAGTTCCGTGAGCCCATGCCATCACAGGGCGGGGTGACACTGCTGGGGCCTTAGGTACAAATACCATACCAGACGAAAATGTGTTAGTACCGTCAGCCCTTTGGGTGCGATACAGTACCCTTGTGGCAGTGCCGTTTGTTAGGTTCGAGGTTAGCGGCTCGGACCTTACTACCTCCCCTAAAGCTCCTTGCATTGATAAGCCGGTTGTGTCATAAAATCCAGAGATTGAAACCTGGAACGCTGCCTTGCGGGCGTTTTCTAGCACACTCATTATTAGCAATACAATAACAGTAATTATAAAAAGTCCTAGATAAATAAAAAATTGCTTATGGCGACCAATAAAAGCTTTAATCTTTTGGATGAACTTACTGGATTGTTTTTTCTTACTCATTATATAATTTTAACACTTGTTAGTGCTTATGTAAAAAAATTATAATGACAGCCTAACTACATATCCTATTGATAAGAAATAAGCTATCAGGCTTGAGTTTGGTACCATCTTTTTTAAAACCATTCTTTAGTAGTCATCGGGCACGCCATTAACGATACTGCCTTTGGCTCAGATGCTGCCATCTTTATGATGTTGAATCCTTTATTAATTTAGCGAGTCGTTGCTTAATCTTATCGTGAGACCGTTCGAACTGACCTAGCATTTGCTTTGAGTATGGATTATACTTTTGTAAATCATCAAAAAGTTGCCAAGAATCATTATTGGTCTGGGCTACAATATCTTCTAAAGCTCGCGAGCCTTTTGTGGAGATGTCAGCTTTTGGCAATTTCATGTCACCAAGTATCCTCCCAACTAAATGCGTCAGGCCTTGCGAAAAGGCTGCTTGGCGATCATGTTCCTCGGCGCTCATCTTGATTATTTCAACGCCCTTTGCTTCCCAAAAATCTTTCCAAAATTTGAATGCGATCTTGCTTGATTCATCTGGACACATAATAATCTTTTGACCCGCAAGTCCTGCCAAGATACTATCCGGACCAAAGAGTGGATGAGTACCAAGTATAATATTATGTGGCAAATTCTGTTTCATTATTTCTACCGGATACATCTTAACTGAGCATGTATCAATCACAATAGTTTGCTTAGAAATAACACCCGCTAATGCTTTTGTTACTTCATCGGTCTTTGATATGGGCATACATAGAATCACGGCGTCCGCTAGAGAGGATTCGGCAAAATCTACAATTTTGTAGCCCTCAGCGAAAACAAGTTTGGAGTCTTTGAGGTGATCCTCGCAAACAAGTACCTCGAAGTCATCATGCAGAAGTGAAGCCATAAGCTGACCAAAACGCCCAAAACCAATTATTGAAACTGTTTTAACATTCATTACCATATGAGTATATCAAAGAAGGCTACTCACTATAACCTTTAAAGTCTAGCTTTCCTCAGTGTTTGGGCATTGATTGCTACAACAACAGTTGAAACAGTCATCAGTATCGCACCAACGGCTGGAGCTAGCACAATGCCATAGCTATAAAGCACGCCTGCAGCGAGTGGTATGGCTATTACATTATATCCAGTTGCCCAGACAAGATTTTGCACCATCTTGCGATAGGTTGCCTTGGACAATTTGATTACTTTTACTACATCGCGAGGATCACTTTTGATAAGGATTATGTCGGCTGATTTAATTGCCACATCAGTACCCGCCCCAATAGCGATACCAATATTGGCTTGGGTTAATGCTGGAGCATCATTAATCCCATCACCTACCATTGCAACTTGGTTACCTCCGACCTGTAGCTCTTTCACTTTCGTGGCCTTATCCTCTGGCTTAACCTCGGCGAAATATTGGTCTATACCCAACTGCTTGGATACAAATTGAGCTACTTCTTTAGAATCTCCAGTGATCATTGCAGTACGGATACCTAGGCTTTTTAGTGACTCAATGGCAACCCTTGATTCGTCTCGCACCACATCAGCTAGGGCGATAGCACCAATAACAGTTTTATTATGTACAAGATAAACCATAGTTTTGCCGTCTTTGGCAGCATTTTTAGTGTCAACTTTAAGTTCTTTTGGTAAAGTTAGCTTGTTTTCTATAATGTATCGATAGCTAGCTGCTATATAGGTTTTGTTATTAACATTCCCTTGCACTCCGACACCAGGTAAAGCAGTAAAGTTAGTTGCTTTTTTGATTTTAAGTTTTAGTTTATTTGCTTTTTGGACAATCCCTTTACCTACAATGTGTTCACTGTCTCGCTCTAGGCTAGCCATGATAGCTAAAATCTCATCGGGCTCAAAGCCTTTAACTGGCCAGATATCTGTCACGCCGTGTTGACCTAGCGTCAAGGTGCCCGTTTTATCAAACAGCACTATATCAATCTTACGAGCTGATTCTAAGGCTAACCTTTTGCGAACAAGTAGGCCGTTAAGAGCAGCGCGCGAGGTTGAGATGGCTACCACTAAAGGAACTGCGAGTCCTAATGCGTGAGGACATGCAATAACTAGGACTGTAACTGCTCGCTCTAATGCAAATAAATTTCCGCTCAATAGAGCCCACACAATATAGG
>JBCLLN010000022.1:0-9300 GCA_039738635.1 Candidatus Saccharimonadia bacterium
GACGCCAAGCGTGCCAGTAAAGTTGGCATTACCGGCAGTGTCAAAGCTCAAGCGAGTTACAGTGTTGGTTCTAAAACTTAAATTGTTGTTATCGTTAGTGCCAATGACCATAGTCGCCCCAAAGCTATTGCCACCGGTATTGACGCAGGTCGGGCAGGCGCCAGCTGGCTGCCAGAATAGATTACCAATGCCATCATTGGTAAGGGTACCTGCGGCCTGCGCACCAGGCCAGGTATAACTAATGTTATTAATACTAACGCTAGCTGGCAAGCTTAGCTGGCCGGTAAAGATATTGTTACCACTAAAGGTTTGGTTGGCATTAAGCAAGGCGACATTGGCACTCAGGTATTGATCGCCAAGGATGCCAGCACCATCAAGCATAACAAGCTCCAAGGCTCCATTGAACGTATTCCCCTTAAGTGTGACACTGCTACTAAGGTATTGATCGCCCAGGGTGCCGGCATTGGTATTGCTAGCGTTTTGGTAAAAGCTGCCAGGCTGAGAATTAAGCCTGGTGGCGTTGACATTGCTAAGGTCTGTGCCATCACCACTAAATGAACCGGCGGTGAGGTTGTTGGTGATAATAGCATCGCCATTGACTTGCAGTAACCCCAAGCCCTGAAGGCTAGCTGGTGTGCCACCTAGCCCCGATAAATCCACGCTGGTGGTACCGACATTATTGGCTAGCTTGCTCTTTTGGGCTGCTTGGTAGCTTTTAAGATAGCTGGTATATACAAAAAACAAGGCCACAGCCGATAGGGTAAGTAAGGCCAGAACGCTCAGTAGGCCAGCTAGCTTACTGTTAATTTTACGGCCCTTGATGGTCTTGGCGGTAGTGGCTTGGGTGGTAGCGGTAGCACTAAAGGCACTCTCGTCAAGTAATGGGTGAGAGTCTACTTGGCCACTCATTAGGCTAGATTTGATACTACCAGCGCTACTGGGGGTTACCTTAATACCATCCTCAACCGATGTGGCTGGCTGAGAATTAGGAGTGCTAGGCTGGGGGTTTGGGGTGTTTTTCAATAGCTTACTAATTATTTATATTTTCCCTCGGCTAATTACACTTAACCTTAATATCTATTCTATGCTTTTTTACGGATAAGCACAAGGGTAATTAGGGCACAAATATATAGGCTATTTGAGCCCCGCTTCAGCGAGGCGAGTTCCTTAAGAACAGCAAGAGCTAATTAACTATAACGCTTCTGATACGAACTAGTGGCTGGTGGTTTACTCCACTTTTGCCACCAAAAGTAACATAATAGATAATAAATATATCTTTTTTATTTTAATTGTTTTATTACTTTTGCCAGTAAGGCATTTGTCACTTTTAAATACCCTAAAAGTAACCAAAAGGGTTTCCGACTGCTAAACAATACATAAGCAATCAAATAATATTCTTCTTTCTGTTTTTTCAGAACAATTCCCTAAGGAATTGGTCCAGCCGAGCTAGACTTGGCTGAAAATAACCAGATGCTAAGAACATATTTGATTTTTCTGATTATTCAGATAGTCGGGAACTTCAATCGCAAGCCTGGGCTCTAAGTACTCTACCCCCCCGACATCGAACATCAGAAAGCTAATTAACTACTGAATGCTCTATTATTCAAAATGTGTCTGAACCCTATTACGATAGTAATAGAGTGAGTTTATTTTTAAGTAAGAAAGAGAGGTAGTAATTAGTGCTTATAGATGTGAGCTACAGTCGGGCAGTTTTATATTACTTTTGCTGTCAAAAGTAATAACTAATCGATAGTCGAGGGCTTCAATCGCAAGGCTGGGGGTTTGGAGTAAAGATAAGGACTTAAATATTTGCAAAAAGCCAGAGCTGATCTTTATTGACTTGCACGATGCCTTTTTGGAGGGGAATCTGGTGATTGCCGGATGGTGTTTGGATAACAACCATGCAAGGCACTAGGATAGACAAAAAATCCTCATGCTTGGCTAATATATCAAAAGGCCCACTAGCATTTACTGCACTGAGGGCCAGTGCTGGACCCTCAAAATAAACCTTAAAGGGAGAATAGACTTTTACGGGGAAGGTCTCGTGTAGTTTCATGGCTTTAGGTGGCTATACTCCGTTAATTATGGCGTCTATCTTATCTAACATTGTTTGACGGGGTACATACTCGCCGGGGATACCGGTGCGTTTTTCCATAACAATCATATTCTGGGTAAAGTAGCTAATCAGCTCCTTGGCTCGGCGATAATAATTCTGGTCTGTTAGAGTTAGCTCGGCCTGGCCAATAATGGCTACTATTCCTTCTAGTGATTTGTATTTTTGGAGTATTGCCTGCACTGACGGGACCAATGTGGCGTGCTGTTTACCGACTATTTCTGGAAGCAGTAGCGACGAGCTGGTGGCTAGCAAATCTACTGCTGGGCGGATGCCTAGCTCGTAAATATCTCGGCTCAGCACCAAAATACTATCAAGCTGTTTATGAACCTCCACAACTGCCGGGTCACTCATATCGTCGGCTGGTACAAAAATAGTCTGAACAGATGTAATTGCGCCCTTGCTAGAAGTGCTGAGGTTCTGCTCAAAGCGACTTAGGTCGGTGAATAATGTTGGCTGGTACCCACCCTCCGAGCTAGCCATACCAAGCATTGTAGAGAGCTCATTGCCGGCCTGTAAATAACGATAGACATTATCTACAAAAACCAGCACATCCTTGTTGGTATTATCGCGCATATAGCGAGCCACCGATGCAGCACTCCTACCCACCAAAAATCTAAGTGCGGCCGAGTCGTTCATTTGCCCCAAATACATAATGGTATTGTGCATAGTTTTATCCTCGTCAAGAGTTCGCTTAAGCTCATAGGCTTCACGAATACGCTCACCAATGCCCACAAACATAGAGATTTCTTTGCCACTTTTGGAGATATTGTGCATAACTTCGGTAATAAGCACCGTTTTACCCACACCAGCTCCACCGATGATTCCAGTCTTACGCCCCCTTACAAATGGAGCAAAAAAATCTATCGCTTTGATGCCTGTTTCAATAATTTTAGGCGCACTAGCTGGTCTATAATGGCTATCCGTATCGTCCTCAACTGTAATATAATCGACATCCTGGAGTGGCTTCCCGCCGTCTATAACCTCACCAAAGCTATTAAATACTCGCCCCATAATAGCATTACCCACCGGCAATTGAGTACTCTCACCCCTAGAATAGAGTTGCTGCCCCTGGCTAAGATTATGCTCACTAAAATTAAGCAGTATTAGGATATCGCTCCTCTCTACAGCTATAACTTCCAGCCTAATAGACTTCTGCTCTTCAATGCTAAAAAGCTGGCCAACCTTAGGCTGGACACCCTCATACTCGGCCCTGACTATTAACCCACTAATACTAACTACTATGGCTTTGGTGTAATTCATATGGTTACCTTTCTACTGGGCTGGTAGCGCCTGTTGGCTTCATCGTTCTCGTGCCTTTTAAGGTGGGAATACTGTATGGAGAGGGCTTTGGCCATATCGGTGGCTCTCTTGCTGGCTGAAGTCATGGCATTAAACCGACTTGATAGCTGGGCTAAATTAGATTCTAGAATTATTTCGGTTAATATGGTGCTGGCCATCATCTGTTGTAAATACTCCATAACCTCACCAGCATTTGGCTCAAAGATGCAATTATCACTAAAAATAATTTCCTCGCCCGAAATAGTAGAGTCTTGACCGCCGAGATCCTCTATAGCTCCCACTAGCTCCAGGCGCAAAACATTTTGATTGAATAGTGAATTATAGCTGGGATAATAAACTACTGGCTTAACATATGGTGCGAGGTGGTGGGTTATCTCTAGAACATCAATATTCTTACCTACCTCTGGGAAACGGAAAGTTTTAACGGGCTTAATACCTCGTTGAGCTAGTAAATTCTCTCCGTGTAATCCAAGCACAAAAAAGTCAACTTGGCGAGGGTCAACTTCGGCTAAAGCCCTTTCTACGACATGGGTGTCTACTTCGCCTGTTAGCCCAGCATTGGCAGTTATGAGCACGACAGCTGGTTTGGCTAGCTTAGGGGGCTGGCTTGCTTGACGATTCATATCTTTAGAGCTAATGCGAAGCTGGCTATACATAGCCCACAAACGCTGAAAAAAGTCTCTTGACTCTACAACTTCTGTTTTGATTTGCTTAATGCGAATAGAGGCGATACTGCCTAGGATATGAGATATAGATTCAATGCCATTGATATCCACGAGCCTAGTGCGAATTTGAACGGATTTCTTCATTTTACCCTCTTGGCGCTTTGCACCAATAGCTTTGATGCTAATTCTTGCAGTTGCTTAACGCTATATTCTTGGCTGGGCTTCATTTTATTGACTTGCTCCTTGAGCCAAAAAACATCTAGGATAGTAGGGTCATCACAGCGCAGTATTGCCTCTATCATAACCCGCTGTTGGGCAAAGCTATAGGTCTCATCACTAACCTGCTGTAAGGCCTCCACTATCCTCTCGCCCAATGCTACCTCTAGCCTACTAAGCTCACTTATCTGATCAATAAAACTAGTCATAGCCTTGGCCTTCTTATAGCGCCCAATAGCTCTTAGCACACCACTAGTAATCTCGTGGGGCAGTATGGCATTATTGCCTCCCCCAACACGGCTGACCGAAAGGTCGGTATTGATAGCTGGCCGAATACCCTCGTGCATAGCATCTAAATCAAAGACTATCTGACCATCACTCATAGATATCAGGCTGGTGGATTGGTAGTCAGTAAGATCATTATTGGGCGTACTTCCCGCCACTAATACTGTTTGGGTGGAGTTAGACTGAGCTAGCTTACCGGCCCGCTCTAAGAGGGCGGAATGAACATGGAACATATCGCCGGGGTAGGCTTCCCGCCCCACATTTTGCCCTAATAGTAATGCCATCTGACGGTAGAGTTTGGCGTGATTGGTAAAATCATCATAAATGACTACTACATCTTGGCCCCCGTACCAAAAGCTCTCGGCAATCGCACACCCAGCGTAAGGTGCTAAAAACCCGACCGGCAAAGGCTCGGAAGTATCTGATACGACCAGCACAATATTTTTTAAGACCTTGGCTTGCTCAAATTTTTGGACAATTCTAGCTAACTCATTGCGGGATTTAGCCACCAAAACATAGACTACTATTTGTCCAGACTGGGCTTGGTGAATAGCAGTTTGCACCATAAAGCTGGTCTTGCCACTCTTGGAGTCACCCATAATAGCCATCCGCTGGCCTTTGACTAATGGCAATAATATATCTACAACCAGCACTCCACTTTCAATCGGATCCTCGACCATAGCACGGTCCTTAAAGCCTGGCGCCTGGCGGAAATACTGGGCATCTTGCTTGGTAGGGACAAAGCCCTTGGAGTCTAACGGCTTGCCTAAGGGGTTAATAACCCTGCCTAGTAGCTCCTTACCGACTCCTATTTTTAGCTCCTCTTTATATAATACCGCCTGCTCATTGGCATAGACAGCAATGTCATTTAATAGTAGTATGTCTAGGCTACTAGGGTGAATTTGCCATATCACTCCCTGCGCTCCTCCAGAAAATAACACCACCGCATAAACCCGTGATCCAGGAATGAGTGAAAGATTTACCGTAAAGCTGTTAAGGAAAAGTACCTCACCCGTGGCGCCACCGGCTTTGATGAGGTTGGAAAAAATTTTGTTTTCAAGCATTCTTGAGCCTCATAGTGAGTTTGTCCTTATTGCCAAATAAAGCGTTCCGCAGTGACAAATCATAGCTAGTAGAATCAGTCCTAATGGTAGCGCCAGCCAAGAGCTCGGGCTGGATTATAAAATGGATAAGTAGCTGGGCCTGTAGCTTGCGTCGAAGCATGGTTACTAGCTCGTCTCTGTCCTCAATGCTTGGGGCGCTAGCGAGGGATAGGGTAATGGTAGCTGATTGCTCTAGGGTGGAGGTAACAAGCTTAAGTAAACTGAGCGTAGAGGTTACGGTTAGCTTCTTAATGCCGTTCTCGGCCGCTAGCTCCAGGAGGTTATTACTAAAGACGATGTTCTTGGGGTTACGCAAACTCTTGAGGCGACCTAGCTCGGCACTTAACTGGCGTAATTGGCTAGGGCTATAAATACTTGCTGGTAATCTAGACGGCATTATTAATGTCCTTTTTGATGGCGTCCTTATTGGCTTCTATGGCGCTATATAAATAATCCTTCTGCTGGTAATAATCCAAGTCCCCGGCCACTTCTGCTAAGTATCCAATCATAATCTCGGCGATGTTATCATCTATAACCTTTAAGACTTTAGCCTTGGTGTTAGCGGTGTCGGTAGCCAGACTCTGCTGTACTAGCTTGCTGTGGCTTTGGCTAGATTCCACCACAGCTTTGGTCTGCTGACTTATATCTGAGCTAACCATAGCAAGTGTCTTGCTGAATTCATCGAGCTGTTTGGTGGTAACCGTGGTAATGCTTTTTTTAAAGTCAGCCTCAATAGCACTAGACTGCGTGAGCAGAGCTTTTTGGAGAGCAAGGGCTTGCTTTTCTACAGCAGCGGTCATCTTGGCCTGAGCTTCAAGCTTGGCCTGATGAGTCATATCGGCTGAGTTATTGCTGGTGCTTTTGGTTTTGTGCTGTATTTGAATTTCACCAAGATAGCGGTATACCAAAATTATCCAGAGAACTAAAGTAGCAACTGACAGAACTATTAAGATTAAGATTATTATTATATTCATTTTACCCTCTTATTATTATTATTATTATACTAAAAGAAATCGTCAAAATAAGCAGAATAATGCCAAAAACTTGCAATAGGCCAAAATACACTTCTCGTCTTGATAAGGGATTGCGTCCAATAGACCGAATGCCATTAGACACTCCCGCGTAAAGTATAGCCATCGCCGAGATTATGGCTATGGCAAAGATGATAATGGCAGCTATTGACCTGGGCAATGATACATCGTGGCCAGCCACACCCGAAAAGATATTTTGAAAAGGAGAAAGCGCCTGGGGTAGCTCGGGTGGCTTGGGAACATAATCGCTTAAACTAACTAGAATCTGGATAGTGCCAATATGGGCTTGCTTATTGACTCCGTCTTTGGTGGTCACCTGTTTAGGCTGGGCGCCCGCCGTAGTAGAGTTAAAGTCTTGTTGAGCCGAGCCAATAGACTTACCGGCAGTAGTAGCCTTCATAAGCACGCCCGATAAGGGTGATGCCACGAGTGGATCGCCATTTTTGATATCACCATTAAGGTTGGTGACAAAGCCATTGGCAATACCGCCAGTAATAACTTGGGCTTGATTGGGGCTAGTAGTATTAGAAAGGCTAACGGCGACTTGGGCTTGTAATACAGCCACTCCCAGTAGGCTATTCTGATTATCCTGATTGGCGGGATAGAGCGTATCGGCCAAGAGCGAGACTGCCATACCAGCTACTATATCCCCCTGCACCTTATAGCCCTGGGCAACGCCAGTAGCCCCTAACGCGTGGCTAGGTGATATTATTAAAGCAAATACCAATAATAGTGCGATGCTACACCTAAAACTCAGATACCTTTTAATGTGGGTTACCCGCATGTATTATACTTATCCTTATAATTATATATCTTATCATTATAAGGATATATAATCTAGCTTAAAATTAGACCATAAAAGCATCAAGAATGGCCCAAGATGCTTGGGCAGAGGCACTATCATAGCTGGGCCTGCCTGGCTGGAAATAAGCATGATTAGCATTATGGAGGCTTTGGCGGTAGACAATACCAGCCGAAAGCAGTAATTGCTGGGTAAGCTTGCGGTCACTCTCGGGTATGCTAGGGTCTTGGGTTCCATAAAATGCTAGGACAGCTAGACTAGTGTCGTTGGCTCTGGCTTGGCATAGAGCTCCAATAGCTGTTTTGCCCTGATAATAATTTGCCCTGCGAGCACCAGCTCCGTAAAAAGAAACTATTTTATTAACCTGATTACTAAGGCCCGTTAAGTAGGCTAGCCTGCCCCCAAAGCAAAAGCCCACGACAGTAACACTTTCTAGACTCGGCTGGGATTGTTTTATTTCAACCAGCGCACTAGAAAATATTTTTATAAAGTCCTCGCCCGAAAGTTTATCCATCAGGCCGGTTGCCTTGGCGCCATCCACATCAGGCTCAAACTTGCTAGGCACCCCCGTAAGCTGATAAAAATAATCTAGCAGGTAGCAGGGCCTGGCATACTTCTTGGCCATACTTGCCATAGTGCCTAGGCTGTAATTAGTGACTCCCCAAATATCTGGCAATATCACAATAGCGTCTTGGGAGTCGGTAGCTAGTGAGCTGGTGGTGATATATGGGATTTTACGTAAGTCCAATGTGGCGCTGGTCATAAAATTATCATAACACAAATTACTTGACCAATATTAATCTGGACCATACAATAGGCAGTGCTATTGTACCTATTTAGAAGGGGATGTTCGTCGACCTAGGCTGTAAGCTGTTTCACGGGTGAAGGGACCCGCTATGAAGCCTCGCGAGCCCAAGCCAAGCACCAAAGACCAGTACCCAAAGGAAGCGAAAGGAAAGCCCAGTAGGCGTATATTTTTATTGCAAGGCCCTTGTGGCGAACTATATGCCCAAGCTCGTAGCCCAGACCAAGCTCGAGGAGTATACCTTGTTGTATTCCCTGGTCTTCCCAGAGATTTAGGCAATATTATCGTCATGGGCGAAATCACCGAACCTTGCAACCCATACGCCATTATTGTCAAAAAACGACATCGCGTAAGTGTCCTCTATAGACAGCCCTAGGGCCTAAAAGCCCCAATCAAGCCCTGCTTTATTGGGGCTTATTTATTAGTGTATAATTGAAGCTATGAAGTTCGTATTCAAACTTAAAACCTACATGCCCTTAATAATTATATTTTCTATTATTATTCTATTCACCGCTATCAAGGCCCTTTATACCCAAGAACTTACTGCCGCTAGCTTAATGATAGACTTTATGGCTGGCTTTTTTATAATTTTTGGTGGATTTAAAGCTAGTAGGCTGAAGGCTTTTGCAGAAGCCTATGCATTGTATGACATAATTGCTAAGCGTAGTAAAATCTATGCCCATACCTACCCCTTCATAGAGATTGGGCTAGGGTTGGCATTCCTATTAGGCTATGAACTCATTATTGTTTCGTGGATTACACTCGTGCTAATGAGTATCAACTCTATCGGCGCCTACATGGGTATTCGCAATAAAAAAGTACTGATGTGCGTCTGCCTGGGAACGGTTTTTAAATTACCTATGAGCTATGTAAGCTTAGCCGAGGGTGTGCTAATGGTCGTTATGGCTGGCCTGATAATTATTGGCATTTAGGATTTGATATATTCATTTTCCATAAATTTGTAATTTCCTTATCTGG
>JBCLLN010000023.1:0-8211 GCA_039738635.1 Candidatus Saccharimonadia bacterium
GCCTGGCTGTCACCAACAACATTAATATCACCTCTGGCGTCTTGCAAACCGCTGGCGTCACCCGCCTCACAAACGGCGGTGTCCTCCAAAACGTCAGCCATGGCGATGCCGGCAACTTCTTCACCGCCGGAAGCCTCACCGTAAACCGTGGCGGTACTGGTGCCGTTACATTCACAACAAACGGCGTATTGTACGGCGCTGGCACAGCAGCGCTAGTGGCAACATCTGCCTCAGGATCCGCCAACCAGTGTCTTATTACTGTCCTAGCCGGTGGTGCACCATCATGGGGAAGCTGTACAGCTGGTGGTGGAGTAACCACAATGTTATCCATAGGTGCATCCCCCAACGCTGAAGGTGCGACCATATCCGGCAATACCCTGACTCTCCAACCAGCTAGTGCGTCCTTTGGTGGTGTGGTGACTACTGGTACCCAGACTTTTGCTGGTGCCAAGACCTTCTCAGCCGCTGGTACGGGCCTGGCTGTCACTAATAATGCCACCATTGGTGGCACCTTAGGCGTCACCGGCACCAGCAACCTAGCGGCTATTAACGCTTCCGGTGCAGTTAACATACTTGGCTCCAACGACCTAACAGTTGGCACTGGCCTAACTTCCTTGGGCGGGGGATTAATCGTCACGGCCTTCAATATTAATATCGCCGTTGGTGACTTGCAAACCGCTGGCACCAGCCGCCTCACAAACGCCGGTGTCCTCCAAAACGTCAGCCATGGCGATGCCAGCACCTTCTTCACCGGTGGAAACCTCCCCGTAGCCTATGGCGGTACTGGTGCCGGTACATTCATAACAAACGGCGTATTGTACGGCTTTACCACAGGAGCGCTACAAGTTACTGCGGCCAGCACTGCCGCTAACCAGTGTCTAATAACCAGCGGCATTGGTACTGCACCTATATGGGGAAGCTGTACAGCTGGTGGTGGAGTAACCACAATGGCAGCCATAGGTGCAGCCCCCAACGCTAACGGTGCGACCATATCCATCAATACCCTGACTCTCCAACCAGCTAGTTTGTTATTTGGTGGTGTGGTGACTACTGCTACCCAGACCTTTGCTGGCGCCAAGACCTTCGGCGAAGCTGGCACGGCCTTAAGCGTCACTAACGACGCCACTATTGGTGGCACCTTAGGTGTATCCGGCATTTCCAGCTTAGTTGCTATTAACGCTTCCGGTGCCTATACGCAAAGTGGTGTAGGCGCTAATACCTTCACCGGAGCCAGTAGCTTCACAGCCGCTGGTACGGGCCTGGCTGTCACTAACAACATTAATATCGCCTCTGGCGTCTTGCAAACCGCTGGCGTCACCCGCCTCACAAACGGCGGTGTCCTCCAAAACGTCAGCCATGCCGATGCCGGCAACTTCTTTACCGGCGGAAGCCTCACCGTAAACCGTGGCGGTACTGGTGCCGGTACATTTACAGCAAATGGCGTATTGTATGGTGACACTACCAGTGCACTGCAAGTTACTGCGGCCAGCACTTCCGCTAACCAGTGTCTAACAACTAGCGGCATTGGTACTGCACCTATCTGGGGAAGCTGTACAGCTGGTAGTGGAGTAACCACCATGGCAGCCATCGGCGCCGCCCCCAACGCTGACGGTGCGACTATCTCCGGCGTCACCCTGACTCTCCAACCAGCTGATGGATCCAATGGTGGTGTGGTGACTACTGGTATCCAGACCTTTGCTGGTGCCAAGACCTTCACCGGAGCCATTAGCTTGCCAGCTAGCGTTACTATTAATACCGTTCCTTATAACTGGACTAACACGCCGGCCGTAGGCTCAAGTGCCCTGACCAATGATGGCTCTGGCAATTTAACCTGGCAGTCAGTTGGCGCCTGCGCGACCTGTATCACTGACGGTGGCAATGCTTTTGGCCTGGCGCCTATAACCATTGGCACTAACAATGCGTTTGACCTGCAGTTTGAAACCAACAACGCAGTAAAATTAACGATATTAAGTGGCGGCAATGTCGGTATTGGCACAGCTACCATCGGCACCAATAACCGTTTAATAGTAAATGCTTACAGTACCATTGATAACCTTGCCACCGCTCAGATTAACACCAACGCTGCTACCAACAAGGGCTTAGTGGTTCAGGGCTTTACTGGCCAAACCGCCGACTTGCTTCAGCTCCAGGATTTCGCCGGTACGGTTCTGGCCAAGATCGACGCCAGCGGTAACACTGACATAGATGGCACCCTATTCGCAGGCACAGGCGATGCCTTCCAAGTCTCTGCCACTGGCGTGGTAACTTATCTAGCTGGTGCGGCTAATACTGACGCAGTAGTCTGCCATAATGGCTCTAACCAACTGGCTAGCTGTACCTCTACCTTTGCTACCCAGGGCTACGTAACTCTCCAGAATGCTTACGTTGGCGGTAACACCTTTAACGTAATAACCGGAGAAGGCGACCTAGCAGTTACCCTAACTAGCGCTAACTTTACAGTTAGTACTGCAGACGGCAGCACTAACACTACCACCATCTCCCGAGCTGACGGCGCCGGTGCTGTCGACCCAGCCCAGCTACTGCTACTAGACAACCTAGATACAAGTAGGGCTGTACCAGTTGGTCTTAGGATACAAGCTGCCGCTGGTGGCTTCACCACCGCCCTAGACCTAAGTGATGCCGAGATAGTAACCGCCATAGCCTTTGGAGCCAACGACATAGACTCCAGCAACTTCGACATTGCCGGTCTTACCGGAACAATCACCACCAACGGAGGCTACACCCAGTCTGGCATCATAGCCAACACCTTCAGCGGAGCCAGTAGCTTCACCCTTGCTGCTGGTACGGGCCTGGCTGTCACTAGCGACGCCACTATTGGTGGTACCTTAGATGTAACTGGCACTTCCAACTTAGAGGATATCAACGCTGACGGTGCAGTTAACATACTTACCGGCAACGACCTAACAGTTGTCTCTGGTCTAACTTCCTTGGGCGGGACATTAAGCGTTACGGCTGGCAACGTTGATATCGAGGTTGGCGACTTGCAAATCGCTGGCAGCAGCGTCATCACAAACGCCTTTGTCCTCCAAAATGTTAGCCATGCCGATGCCGGCAACTTCTTCACCGGTGGAAGCCTGACCGTAGCCCGTGGCGGTACTGGTACTGTTGCCGGTACATTCACCACCAACGGCGTATTGTATGGCAATGCCACATCAGAGCTACTGGTAACTGCGGCCAGCACTTCCGCCAACCAGTGTCTTATTGCTGTCCTAGTTGGTGGTGCACCATCATGGGGAAGCTGTACAGCTGGTGGTGGAGCCTTTGTGCAGGGTGGAAACAGTTTTGGGGCCACCGCAGTACTGGGAACAAATGATGTTAATGATCTTCAGTTTGAAACTAGCAACAGCCCCAGGCTCACCATCCAAAGCTCTACTGGCAACGTCGGCATAGGCACCACCATCATCGGTACCAACAACCGCCTGATCGTTAACGCCTACAGCACAGTAGACAACCTGGCTACCGCCCAGATTAATACTAATGCCGATACCAATAAGGGCTTGGTAATACAGGGCTTTAGTGCCACCCAATCAGCCGACCTCTTCCAGCTGCAAGATTCAGCCGGTCTTATCAACGCTTCCTTCAATTCCACTGGAGCCCAACTAACCCTGGGGCGTGTAGCTGGCTCTGGTACCGTCACCCAAGGCAGGCTATTGTTTGGCGATGGCACCACAAATAACTACAGCACCACCCTGCAAAGCGCCACTATGACATTTGGCAGCCGTACCCTAACCATGCCTAACACAGGCGGTGCAGCCGACACCTTCTGTCTACTAACCCTAGGCAACTGTTTTGGTGCTGGTACAGGCGGAACATTGCAGGCAGCATATAACGCCGGCAACACCATCACCACTACCGATGCTAGAAACATCAGCATAACCCTAGCTGATACTGCTACCGACCAAGTATTTGAGATAACCCAAGCTGGTACCGCAAATGCCTTCCGAGTTAATGACGACGGTACCTTCTCTGACAGCACCCCATTTGTAATTGATGCCAGTGGAAACGTCGGCATTGGGGATGCAAGTCCTGTAGCGTTGCTTACTGTGGGAGCGGGAGACCTTTTCCAGGTTATCTCTACTGGAGCAGTAAGGAGTATTCTCGGCGTTGTCGGCACGCCTACTTATTCTTTCACCGGAGACACCAACACTGGTATGTGGTCATCAGCAGCAGATGTGCTCAACTTCTCAACTCTTGGAGTTAACGCCATAGAAATAGGAGCAGCTCAGAGAGTAGCCTTTGTCTCGGGAGCAGTAGCTACTCCTTCACACACTTTCATAGGAGACACCGACACTGGTATGTGGTCAGCAGGAGCAAATCTTCTCAACTTCTCAACTGCTGGAGCAGAAAGAGTACGAATTGATGCCAGCGGTAACGTCGGCATCGGGACGACGACACCAGGGGCGAAATTAAGTGTAATCGGTACCCTCTCGACGGCCTCAATCTCAACTAGCCTATTACTCTCCCAAGACTTCACTAATTCCACTTACTGGAACAACTCTGCCGGCTGGACCGAAACCACCACTACCGCCACCCACACCACTGGCAACGTGACTGCACTTACAGCCACTGCCGCCAACGTGTTCTTGGGTGTCACCACCGGCGCAACCTATGAGGTAGGCTTTACGGTCGCTTCTAATACCACCACATCTAACACAGTTACACCAATGATCGGTGGTGTCTCTGGCCCGGCCCTGGGCGCTAATGCCACCCACACTGTAGTCATTACTACCACAGGCACCGGAGTATTAACCTTTACGCCTACCACTGACTTCAACGGAGTAATCTCGGCGGTGACGGTCAGAGTCATCACTTTATCAAGTAATGTACTAGCTGTTATGAATTCTGATGCCACCAACGGAATTGAATTCCGGGCTGGCGGAATTGGTCTTAACAACACTTTCATTGGTGCCCTCTCTGGCCAGGCCAACAGCACCGGTGCTAGCAACTCCGCCCTCGGCTTCACTGCCCTCCAATCCAACACCACCGGTGCTAGCAACTCCGCCCTCGGCTTCCAGACTCTTCGCTCCAACACTACCGGCAGCGAGAACAACGCCTTCGGCGTCAACGCCCTCTACAACAACACCACCGGCAACTACAACGCCGCCTTCGGCCACACCGCCCTCAACTCCAACACCACCGGCACCCACAACGCCGCCCTCGGCTACCAGACCATGTACTACAATACCACCGGCATCCATAACTCTGGTTTTGGCACCCAGGCCCTTCGCGCCAACACCACAGGCAACTACAACACCGGCATCGGCCTCCAGGCCCTCTATGCCAACACCACAGGCATCTACAACACTGGTCTTGGTTACCGATCCGGCTATTCAGCCACGCCCGCCAACGCTAATACCATTGGCAGTTACAACACCTTCATCGGCTACAACGCTGGCCCTGGTGTAGCCTCAGCCTCGTCGTTGCAAAACGCCACCGCTATAGGCGCTTATGCTGCCGTAAACCAGAATGATAGTTTGATACTTGGGTGTATTAATGGCACCAATGGTTGTACAGCTAGCACGAATGTCGGTATCGGCGACACCACTCCCGCAGCATTATTCACTGTAGGCAACGGCGACTTGTTCCAAGTCAATTCATCTGGCGCAATCGCGGCCGCCACCGGAATAATTTCTTCTGGAACAATTCAATTCTCTTCTCTTACAACAGATGGCGCGTTATACACATCAGGTGGTAATGGTACTCTCACCACCACCGTTCCAAGTTCTGGCACTCTCGGATACTGGTCTCGTACGGGAACCACACTCTCTCCAGCAACGGCAAATGATCTTGTAACTCTTAATACTACAAACGTAACAGGTGCAGACCTCGGTATCACCAACACAGGTATCTACGCAGGTGCAGGAATACTTAACTTAACTGCTAACTTGGCAACAACTGGAACACTAGCAAGTATCACAGGCAATGGGATGACAACAGGTTCACTCCTCTCACTTTCATCAGCATCTATATCAGCAACAACCGGGCAAAAAGGAATCAACGTTACATTCACTGGTGCACTCACTACTGGTACACAAACTACCTACGGTGGGTACTTCTCAAATGCTCGTACAGGCGCAACTGCAGTTAATGTCGGTTTGTACGCAACTGCATCAGGTGCAGGGGGAGCGAACTACGCAGCGATCTTTGAGCAGGGGAATGTGGGGATTGGCGACACCACTCCCGCAGCATTATTAACCGTCGGCGCCGGTGATCTTTTCCAAGTCAATTCATCTGGCGCAATCGCGGCCGCCACTGGTTTGACCCTAACTGGTACGACTTCTATTAACAACAACACTAACTCTACCACTGATATTAACACTGGATCTTCAAACACACTTGTCACTATTGGTGGCGGTTTTGGAACCTTTTCTTTACAAACAGCCAACATCGATATTTCTGCGGCTGGAAATATTTCTGGCGCCGGCACGATTGATTCCGGAGCCATTACTTCCACTTCTACAATTTCTGGCACTCAATTAACTTCCACTATAGCTACCGGCACCGCTCCACTGGTCGTTGCTTCTACGACTAATGTGGCTAACTTAAATGCTTCCTCTCTCTCTGGAGCTACTTTTGCCGCACCGGGTCCAATTGGTTCAGGAACTCCAGGTACGGGTGCCTTTACCACTTTGTCCTCCACTGGGGTCACCACTATCGGTAATGGTACAACCACCGTAGAGATTAATTCCAACGATTGGGACATCGACACCACTGGAGTGATGATTGGTATCGGTGCTATTACTGCTGATGGACTTTTCACAGGAACAGGTGGTATGACTTTAACTGGTACAACCCTCATCAACTCAACAGGAACATCTGCAACAACAATTGGAAATGCAACAGGCGCACTTGCACTTGTCGGTACAACATTTGCTCTAACTGCTGGCTCTGGATTAAATGTCACAACTGCCGGAGCACTTAGTGGTGTTACTACCATCTCAGCTTCTGGTGGCTATACCCAAAGCGGAGTAGGCGCTAATACCTTTACCGGTGCCACTACCTTCTCAGCCGCCGGTACAGCCCTGACGGTCACTAACAATGCCACTATTTCCGGCACTTCCACCTTAACAGGCCTGGTAACTTTGGGTGGGCAAATAACCTTTACTCAGGGAGCAGCAGCCCGCACTATAAATATCATCCAATCCACTGCTCCGTCCGCTGCTGGTGGGGCGCTTACTATTACTGCAGGGCAGGGTAGTGCTGACACCGAGGGCGCTGGAGGCGCCATTAGCCTTTTTGGTGGGGCTGCCTCAGCTGGTAATAGTACCGGTGGTACCGCGAATGTGCGAGGGGGGGTTGGATATGGGACTGCCGCAGGTGGTCTCGTGAATATCCGTGGAGGCGTGGGGGGTGCAGATGGCAGTGGTGGCGCTTTGCAGCTTCTTGGCGGCGCCGCTGGCGCCACTGCTTCGATACTCGACTCCGGTGGTGCCGTGTTAATAACAGGGGGGTCTGGGTCGACTATTGCCCTAGGTGGTGCAGTGACTATAGCTGCTGGTACTGGTACCTCCGGTGGTGCAGTGGCTATAACTGCTGGTAGTGGTAACACCATCGGTGGCGCCACCACCCTAAAGGGTGGTCCTGGAAGCGGCATTGACGCTCCCGCCGGCAGCATCATTATTGGTGGGGGTCAGGGAACTGGTGCGGGTGACGGGGGCACAATTTTCTTTCGTACTGCTCCGGCGGGAACAGCGGGGCTTTCTACACTAAACGCGCTTGTGAACAATATGATTATTACTACTGCCGGCAACGTCAGCATTGGAGCCAGCACCGCGGTCCGAGTTACCACTGTGGGAACAAATCAACTCATTATCTTTAACGGTACCGCCCCAGCCGGCAATTTCCCTACAGCTAGCGGTATTTCACTTTACTCCACGCTCGGTGAGCTTCGGGTTATGGATTATCTTGGCAATGCCACCCTCCTTTCGCCTCACGATCGAACAACTAACAACTGGGTTTATGACTCTACCAATACTTCTACCGGTCAAAGTTTGAGAATAGATATGGAACTAATGATGAAGAAATTGAATGAAAATTTTGGTTGGGATTATGTGCACGAAACAAAAGATGGAATACTAACTCCTCCAAGTGTTTCCACGCTCATTTCATTACAAGATTTGAACACCAAGGTCGATGCCCTATCTGCGACAGTGCTAAGTATGAATACCTTGCAGGCTCTGGCCGATGTCA
>JBCLLN010000024.1:0-7346 GCA_039738635.1 Candidatus Saccharimonadia bacterium
TCAAAAGTAATAGCTAATCAAAATATGATTATTAATTATTATTTATTAATTATTTTGTTACTTTGACGTAGTCAACCAAAAGAGCTTTAGGGTAAGTCCAATATAGATTAGGCTACTAACTTAAGCTAATTTAGGTGATTCGGCTTTAAGAACAAGGATATTATTGGGCCCAGCTATAGACTTTAGGTCTTCTAGTAGCTTGGGGTTGATGGCAACTCCATTGGGCAACTTAAGCTTTTGGCTAGTTTGGCTAAACTCCAAGGTCACTGTACTAGCACCCGGACAAGCGTCCAGGAGGCCTTTAATATTGACTAGCTCTTGGGTGTTAGCCACAGATCTTAGCCTAATACAAAGCGCTGTGGGCTTAATTGAAGGCTTGGGCTCCTTTATGGGCAACCATTTACGGGCCCGCTCGGCATCTAGAAACTTGGCCTTATCGGCCATTAGCTTAAGATCGTCAGTTACTCTGCCATCGCGATCTTTGGCGTTAATTTTGCCAGTTATTTCTAGGACATTATCCAGAGCCCATAATGACTCATGCCTCTGGTATATTTTAGGGAAGGCAATAACCTCAATATCACCACCAAGGGTTTCAATCTGCACAAAAGCCATTGGGTCATTATTACGGGTATATATCTTGCGAATAGATGTAATAATGCCTCCAATAGTAATCTGCTTGCCATCATCGGCTCTACTAAACTTCTTAAGTGACTGGGTCTTTGCTAAGAGATAATTCCGAAAGTCGTCTAAGGGGTGGGTACTAACATAGAGCCCCAATAATTCCTTTTCCCAAACAAGATGTTGGCGTGGGTCAAGCTTAGCTTTTGGCGGGTCAAGACTAATACCCGGCGCCTCTTGACTAATATTAAGAGTGCCAAAGATATCTATCTGCCCAGATAGGGCGTTCTTTTGTACTCTACTAGCATAAGATGTAATCTTATCCACATTAAATAGCAAGGTATCTCTATCGCCCAGACCATCAAAAGCGCCGCACTTAATAAGACTCTCCATCACTTTTTTATTAACCACAGAGGCCTCAACCCTCTGGGCAAAGTTCTCTATGGAACTAAAGTCACCGCCATCTGAGCGAGCCTCAATTATTTTCTCTACTGCCCCTTGCCCGACATTCTTAACTGCTCCTAGGCCAAATCTAATATTCCCAGATAGTGGCACAATTGCAAACTCAACAAAAGACTCATTGATATGGGGGGCAAGAACTTCAATACCTATTTTCCGACACTCTGCCACCTCAATGGCGATTCTGTCTAAATTCTCGTGATCACTGGTAAGCAATGCTGCCATAAAAGCTGATGGAAAATGGGCCTTAAGATAGGCCGTCTGAACAGATATTAGGCCGTAGCAAGCGGCGTGAGATTTGTTAAAGCTATAAGCCGCAAAATCCTCCAGCGCTTTCCATAAATCTTCAATAAATTCTCTATCAACCCCAGATTCCCTAATAGCTCCTTCTATAAAATTCTTTTTCATCTTGGCCAGGACTTCTGGTATTTTTTTGCCAATTCCCTTGCGCAATGTGTCGGCTTGGCCACCAGTAAATCCACAAAGATCCTTAGCTATTTGCATCACTTGTTCTTGGTAGACGATAACCCCATAGGTTTCGCGAAGTGCTACCTCCATTTTAGGATGACCATAGGTCACTAGCCGAGGGTTATGCTTGCGTTTTATAAAATCATCAATCCACTGCATTGGACCGGGACGATAAAGTGCCCCGATGGCTATAATATCTTCAAATTTATCTGGCTTTAATTCTCGTAAGTATCTTTTCATGCCTGCTGATTCTAGTTGAAATACGCCGGTAGTATTCCCCTGGCTTAATAACTCAAAGGTTTTTTTATCATTGAGGGGTATGTTGTTGATATCAATGTCCTGCTTATAAACCTTTTTAATAATGCGCAGGGCGTTTTTGATAATGGTAAGGTTAGAGAGACCTAAGAAGTCAAATTTTAATAGCCCCAAGTCTTCTAATGGGTTCATAGAATACTGCGTGGCAATGCCACCTTTGCTGGCTCTAATTAGGGGGGTGTACTCTACCAATGGCTTGGGGGATATAACAACTCCCGCGGCATGAGTCCCGGCATTACGAATGGTCCCCTCGAGTTTAATAGCAATATCAATCACCTCTTTGGCTTTTGGATTATTATTATACTCGGCTCTTAGCTCGGGGCTCTCCTTAATAGATACTAGCAGTGATATGTGCCGTCCTTGAATAGGAGCTGGGATGATCTTGGCGATTCTATCTACATCGCTGTATGCGAGCCCCAAAACTCTCCCCGTGTCTCGGACTGCGTTGCGGGCTGCCATCCTACCAAATGTAATAATCTGAGCAACTCTTTGCTGGCCGTACTTCTCGGTGGCATAGGCTATAACCTCTTCGCGTCTATCGTCGGCATAATCCATATCAATATCAGGCATGCTAATTCTGTCTGGGTTTAAAAACCGCTCAAAGAGTAGGCCATACTTAAGTGGGTCAAGCTCCGTAATATTAGTACAATAGGCAATAATACTACCTGCTGCACTACCCCGCCCAGGGCCACAGACTATGCCTTGGTTTTTACTCCAGTTAATAAGATCGGCAACAATTAGCATATAGCCCTCATAGCCCATCTGTGCAATAACCTTTAGCTCAGTTTCAATTCTATCTAACACCTTCTTGTCAAGTTTGGCAGTAATTTTAGACTGGGCTAACTCATCAAGATCTTCCTGGGGTATATCCGTGTACCGCCTGCCAGCTCCCCGATAGACTAATTGGCGTAAATAGCTTTTTTCTGTTTCGCCTTTAGGGATAGCTGGGAAAGTAGGAATAAGTATTTTACCTAGCTCAATTTCTAAGTTGCACATTTGAGCAATCTTGACGGTGTTGGTAATAGCTTCAGGGGTGTCCTTGAACCTATCCATAAAATACTTGCCCGATTGAACAGATAAATCCATATCTAATCTCATTCGTTTGGGGTCATCAATATTTGACCCAGTCTGTACGCATAACAATATATCGTGAGGGTAGTGATCGGCTTCGGTAGAATAATGGCAGTCTCCCGTTACTACCAGGCCTATTCCAAGTATTTGGGATATTTTTCTTAGTCCCTTATTGAGCTTGCGCTGGGGTTCCCAATCGATATGTGGTTGCATCTCAAGATAATAATTTTGGCTACCAAATACTGCCTTGTACCACTTGGCTGTATCTAGGGCCTGATCCATTTGATCATTACTGATATATGTACCTAGCTCTCCCCCGAGGCAACCCGACAACACTATCAATCCATCGGAGTACTTTTCAAGTAATTCGTGATCAATACGAGGCTTGTAATAAAATCCTTCCAGACAAGCAATGGTGCTGAGCTTCATAAGGTTCTGATAGCCCTGAAGGTTTTTAGCCAGTAATGTGAGGTGGTATGGCTTGCGGTCCTCAACTGAGCTTTTGTCGGTGTGCTTTCTGTGTGATACATAGGCCTCAATACCTATAATGGGCTTAATGCCTCGCTCCTTGCAGGCCTTATAAAACTCTATTGCTCCACTTAATGTACCATGGTCCGTGATAGCCACGGACGATTGCCCGATTGCCTCTATCCTGTCAATCAGCTGTGGTACTTTTTGAAGACCATCTAGCAAGCTATAATGTGTGTGATTATGCAAATGTACAAAATCTACAAACCCAGTATCTTGGCGAGCATAACTCGGCACATTATTAGTTGAATTGTTGATGGTTTTGGCTATTTTTTTACTCTCCCTTTGATAGCCATTATAGCAGTTACTTAGTTGTTGTTGGAACTCCCTGCCCTAATTGATTCATGAAGTCTCCTATGATAGGCAGGCCTCCTAGGCTAGCTACAGCATAGCCAATAATAACTACTGCAATTGCTGCTCCTAACACCCCAGAAAATCCCCTAATAAACCCTCCACTAAAATTTAGCCAGAAAAGCTTCCTCTTGTCTTTTAATATCTCAAAGGCAGCTTCAAGGGCAACCACTTTACTGGCCTCTATGTCATGACTTGGGTCTTTGCGTGCTGTCATTTTTTAGGCTTAATAGCTGTGGTGCTGGGATTGGCAATATCCTTTTGGACTTCCTTTGTGGTGGCCCGAATAACTTTGTCTGCTGCTTGGCTAGCTTTTTTAGTAAATTTCTTAACATCAGTCATCGCCGATGAGCTATGAACATCTAATAGCCCAATAAGCGCCTTGCCTTCTTGAATCATCTTATCGACTTCCCTAGCGGCGATTTTAGTAATCTTCTTTTTTGACTTGCTAAATTCTTGACCTCGGTCTGCTAAGTTGTTTTTAAGTAATTCCGCCTTCGCTATCAGCTCAAGCTTACTATCTCTGGCATCGCCCGATAAGCTGGTTGCTTGGTTTTTTGCCATTACAATCTTCTTGTCTAGGGCCTTACTTATCTCATCGGCCTTAATGGCTATGTCGCCTCTAAGCTCCTCGCCAGCCTTAGGGGCGAACAGTAATGCTATAGCCCCGGCTACAGTCGCACCAAATGCCACGCCGGCCATAAACCTGCTTTTTTTGTGACTCATTTATTTGTCCCCTTTCCTTTTAGAAATGTGTTTTTTAAGATATTTTTCTATCATCAGGGCTATTATGCCAGGGTTAACCACGGCACTTCTAACATTATCTACTAAGTCAGCTGCCGAATCAGCACTATCTTGGACCTTTTGGGAGGCAATGCGAACTTGCTTGATGGTCTTAATTAGGCCTGCTAAAAATATCACTGTAAATGTAATCAAAAATATCAAAGCTACCGATACTAGAGTTATTAGCACTATCAATAATGTCTCCATCATTTACCTTCTTTCTTTCTTAATGAAGCTACTCTTTTTATTATACCACTAGCGGGGCTGGGCATCTTGGAATAAACATGCCTATAAAGTACCACCCACTCGTTTTTTTCAATATCGCTATTGGGTATCACATGCAAATGTCCGCTATCATCCTCTATTCTGATTTTCTTGATGTCCATTTCTCTGATAATCCCAACTGTTTTCTGATTTCCTGCCTTAACCTTATAGCCAACCTTAAAGTCCTTGTCATTAGCTAATTGTAGCCCCGCCATAAGATCACTGACAGTACTTGATATCCCAGAAGAAAACCCTAGCAGTAGAATTGCCAGTGAGCCAGTTAGTGCCAGCGCCACATTACTAAGGCCTAGGATTTGTAAGATAGTAATCATTATAAGAACCCATAAAATAATTCGAATTATGGTTCTCATGATTTCTTGAAGTCCAATAGGCCAGCGCGTCCACCCTAGTGCCACTTTGGTAAAGCTAGCCGTCAGCTTAATCAATATATATCCAGCCAAAAGTACAATTATAGCTGTTGGTATCTTTGGTATTATTCCCCCGGCTGTGATAGCTATACTATCTACGCTACTAATTATGTCTGTTTGAAGATTTTGCATATTTTATCCCTTTAACAATTTAACCACAAGCTCGTTAACTTTGATAGGGTTAGCTTGACCTTTTGTTTGCTTCATTACCTGCCCCACGAAAAATGCCAGGACTCGTTCGTTGCCAGACTGATAGTCTTTAACTGGCTTGGGGTTAGCGCTAATAATGGCAGCAATGATTGTTTTTAGCTCGCTATCATCTGACACTTGCTTGAGGCCCTGAGTTGAGACTAGCTCAATTGAACTTTTGCCAGATACTACCTGAGGAAATATTTCCTTAGCAATTTTAGAACTAATCTGCTGGGATTCTACCAGCCCAATAAGCTCAGCTAAATGGGGCCCTGTGAGTTTAGTGGATTGCTTGGTATTACCAAGCAATGCCTGATAGTCTCCTACTAGCCAATTAACAGCCTTTTTGGCCAAATCTGGGTTATCCAGCTTAGCTCGGGCAGAAGAAAATATTTTTAGGGTTTGGGGCTGAGACAAGAGTATGTCTTGCTCCTCAGGGTTAAGCTTAAGCTGATGGAGCTTTTTGCGTACTTCTATCGGCAAGGTCTCGACTTGCCCCTGAATGCTAGCTATAAAATCATCACTTAATATAATTGGTGGGATATCTGGCTCGGGAAAGTAGCGGTAATCGTTAGCTTCTTCTTTACTACGCTGGGAAAATGTCTCAGCCTTAGCGTCATTCCACCCGCGTGTTTCTTGCAAGATAGATTGACCAGATTCTAATAAATTAATCTGGCGTTGGATTTCATAGTTAATGGCTCGCTCGGCGTTACGAAAAGAGTTGAGGTTTTTTAACTCTGTTCTGGTGCCCAACTGCTCGGTGGGACTAACTGATATATTGAGGTCAAATTTGAAATTGCCATGCTCCAAATTGCCATTACAAATTCCTAGGCTAGTCACGATATTATAAACTTCCTGCAAATAGCGTTTGGCTTCTTGGGCACTTTTAATATCTGGATCAGAAACTATTTCTACTAGGGGGGTGCCAGCTCTATTAAAATCTACTAAGCTATAATCCGCGCCAGCAGGGTGAGTCAGCTTGCCAGCGTCTTCCTCGAGGTGAGCATGGTGGATACCAATTTTTTTAAACTCTCCAGCGATGAGTATCTCGACATAGCCAGATTGTATGATTGGCTGATCCATTTGAGTTATCTGATAACCTTTGGGGGAATCAGGATAAAAATAATTCTTTCTATCAAAACTGGTATTGGTGGCAACCTGCGCGTTAAACCCCCTGGCTAGCTTAATGGCCATCTCTACTGCACCCTTATTTACCACTGGCAAGCTACCAGGCAAAGCCACGCAGACGGGACAAATGTTGGTATTAGGCTGGGCCTTATGACTATCATTATCACACCCACAAAACATCTTGCTCTTAGTAGCCAGCTGGGTGTGAATTTCTATTCCAATTGTTGGCTGGTATTTACTCATGAGTTTTCCTTTCTAAGCGGGTAGCCCTTAGAATACCGCTGTTTTATTTTAGGGTCTGTGTATTCCCCGTCTTCAATTTGTTGCTGTTTTATTTCTTTTGACATCTCTTGGGTTTTAATTTGCTTAACCCTGCTTAGCAATTCTTGGATAGTAAAGCTCGGCTCTGGGCTGTGTTGCTCCTCTCCGATTTCACCTAGCGCAAGCATCACATCTTCTATATTTGCAAAGACTATATCATGAATGAGTTTGCGGTCAATTTCATTAGAGCTGTGCAGACTATTTCTTGCAATTCTAGTGAGCACTAATAGCTTGTCTAGCTTAGTACCAAAAAGCGTGCTTTCTATTGTCATCATTGCTACTGGATCAATTGGTGAATCAAAAATTTGCACCAATCTACTAAACAATTGAACTCGCCTCTGGATGTTTTCTTTCGAGTAGCCCAGTATTGGCGGTTGTTTTTCAATTAGCTTAACTGGATCGGTAAATCCAAGGGAGCTGAGA
>JBCLLN010000025.1:0-7135 GCA_039738635.1 Candidatus Saccharimonadia bacterium
GAGTTGCTGCCATTGTGCCATAGAGAGCTCCTGAGCGCGAGACGCAGGTAAAATGCCCGATAATGCCAGCAGGCTTTCAGCTTGGCTTGTAGCTATACCAAGCCCCCCAGCAAGGCTATTGCGGAGCATTTTGCGTTTTTCTCCAAAGCCAGCCTTGACAAGCCTAAATAGCTTTTGAGTATCTGCCTCAAACATTGGTTTATCCAGGCAAACTAGCTTAATGAGCGCTGAATCTACCTTAGGGACTGGGTCAAATAGCTCCCTGCTAACTTCCATCATAAATTCTGGCTCGGAGTAGTACTGCACCGAAAATGCCAGAACCGACATCGCACCAGGTCCAGCTAGTATTCTCTGGGCTACTTCTTTTTGGATTAGTAGCACTATTAGGCTGGGTTTATTGCTAGACTCTAATAATTCCCTAATGAGATTAGAAGTTAAATAATATGGGATATTGGCTACTACTTTATACTTGCTAGGTAATTTACCAAAATTATATTTGAGTATATCACCACTAATGATTTGAATATTCTTATAACCGGCAAACTTATTTTTGAGCGCTGGCAATAAGTCTTGGTCGGCCTCTATGGCATAAACATCAGCGCCAGTATCTACTAGCTTGCTGGTTAGAGTCCCCAGCCCGGGGCCAACTTCTAAGATTGCATCGGTGGGGTTAATTACTGCTGAAGCTACAATATTATCTAGTACATATTCATCTCTAAGCCAATTTTGACCAAATGATTTTTTAGCTTTCATGTTTTAAGTATGAAGGCATAAGACTGAAATGTGAAGATTTAGCGTAGGAATCGTCCGCACTCTGGCCACGGGCTGGCGCCACGTCGTCGATATGTATCAGCTGCCTTGGCATCTTGTACGTCTGGAGGTGCATCAGCCGGATCGTAGTACCCCCCATAGTTATTCCATGTTGGATAATCGAATTGGTAGGCACCACGGTACTTATTGTTATTTTTATTCTGATAAAACCCACGGGATTCACAGAACCTTAATTTCTGCCAGCCGACACTCTGCATATCTTGATTATTAGTAGTTGGTTTTGTGCCTCTTATAATAATTTTTGGCTGTGAGGCAATAATAACTTTGCTCTCCAGCTCTTGACGGCTCTGCTCTACTCCGTCTTTTTGGCTCACTAAATAGCTAACGAGCTTTTGGCCGGGACTTCCCGGGCTCTCTACTAGCTGATAACTAGTGGGCTGGTTGGGGTCATCCTTGTATTGAACTTCTGGATCTAGCGGTTCGCTGACCTGAATTATATCTTGGCTAACTCGGCTTAATACTATTTTCATATTCTTGTAAATTTTGGCATCTAAATCAATACTGAGTTGATCGGTGGCACTAATACCTATCTTCTTTTCACGAAGCAACCCACCTACCGTCGCTTGCCTAGTTCTAACTTCAAAGTTCTTTCCTCCGATTGATAATCTTACTGGAGTAGCTCTGTCTATGATGATTTTTTGCCCTACTACATCACCCTCGTTAAAGTCGTTATTTCGCTCAACACTAACAATGTCTTCGTTATATAGCTTAATACTTGCTGATTCTACGACCTGCCTAGGACTACGATAACCACTAAGAGTTGTTGTTTTGGTATCGCCATCAATAATCATTGCTGGATAGGCACGATAAACATTGACATTGTAAAACGGCTGATCAATTGGCGTCTCTACCAATGGCTCCACTATATCACCCTGGCCAAGTACAATATTGTTTTGTTTCAAGGCCTCTCCGATTGTTTTGGCAGATGTAGCAATAGTTTTCTTCTGACCATCAACATAGATAGTCACCAAGCCCTTGCCATCTGCTAAGGCAACATTATTTATGGCCACCTGGGACTCACCAAAGACTACCGAAAAAACAATAAAACTAAAGAGCACAATCACAGATAAAACGCTCATTACAGGATGGTGCTTTTTATTAGCATTAAGATACCTATCGGCCCGATGGTGTCTATTGGAGTTTGGCGTAACTCTATCTAAAATAATAAAGCCCCTTTTAACAATTTAATAAAAAGGCTTTTGTTTTTGTTTGTATATCGTTATCTATTCTATTATCAAGCATAAGTAGTTGTCAAACTAGACTTGACTACATATTGTGTGCTATATGCTACAATTTATGATTAAATCTTACGAAGTGGGGCATACGCAAGATTAAGATTTTTCTTACCGACTGATTCAAACAGTATAACTGCCTCTATATCATCAATGCTCTCTACTATTCCTGCTCCAAAGCTGGGGTGGGTAACCTTCTCTCCAACATTTACACTAACCTCATTGGCCTCATCTGGAAAATCATTATCAAAAGTTTTCCGGGCCATATCACTGGTGGCACTAATGGCGGCTCCCACTGGCTGTTGGATGATCTCTTGTGGGATATCAGCAATAAATCTTGAGGGCAAATTATGCTGAGAGGATCCATATAGTAGACGGGAAGATGCATTAATCATAAAAAGCTGTTGCTTAGCCCTCGTCATACCTACATAGCAAAGTCGTCGCTCTTCTTCTAGCTCTGAGGGGTCAAATAAGCTTCTGGCGTGAGGAAATACCCCCTCTTCTAATCCAACTATAAAAACTACCTCAAACTCTAGCCCTTTTGAGGCATGCAGGGTCATCAGGCTCACAGACTGGCTATTAGAGTCATGCGAATCTAAATCGGAGACTAAAGCAACCTCCGTTAAAAAAGTTTCTAAATCCAAGTCTTGATATGACTTAGCTACCCCTAAAAGCTCCTGGACATTCTCTACTCTGTCATCGGCTGATATGCTACCGTCCTGGAGATAATCCAAATAGTCTATTTTTTTAATCAATAAATCCATGAGCTGATAGGCAGAGAGGCCTTCTTGGAGTTTAATGTCTGCTAGGATTACCCCAAGGGCTTGAATCTCTTTTAGTGCCTTGCCTTTTAGGTTAGGAATAATGGTGGCGTTTTTGAGTGTGGCGATGGAGTCGGCTTCATTTTTGTCGATATAATCAATAATAGCTAGCGCACTCTTGGCCCCTACGCCGCGAGTGGGTACATTAAGTATTCGGTTCAGGCTAATAAGGTCATTGGGCTGGAATAGCACCCGCAAATATGCCAGAATGTCTTTAATTTCACGGCGCTCATAAAACCTCGTTCCGCCAACAATTTGATAAGGAATGTTATATCTTAAAAACCATTCTTCCAGACTGCGAGACTGGGCATTAGTTCGATAGAGTACTGCAAAATCATTGAGCTTTAAATTATTTTGGTTTTTTAATCTATCAATAGTTTGTATTATTGTCCGGCTCTCAGCAAGCTCATCTGCTACTGATATCATATGGACTTTCTCCCCTAGCCCTAAATCTGTCCAAAGTTTTTTATTGCTTCTGTGGCTATTCTTAGTGATGACATGGTGGGCAGCATCTAATATGTGTTGTGTGGAACGGTAATTCTGCTCTAATTTAACAACCTTCACCTCGGGGTAGTCTGATTCAAACTGCAAGATATTCTGATAGTTGGCTCCCCGCCAAGAATAAATACTCTGCCAGTCATCGCCTACCACGCATAGATTATGGTGCTTGGCTGAGAGTAATTTAATTAATTCATACTGAGCGTGATTAGTGTCTTGGTACTCATCTACTAAAATGTATTGGAATTGATTCTGGTAGTGCTCCAGCACATCTCTTTCGGCTTGGAGTAATTTAACCAGCTCCATTATAAGATCATCAAAATCAAAAGCGCTGGCCTTGCGTAATTCTCTTTGGTAGATGGGATATACATCGGCAGCTACTAATTGGACTCTATTGCTAGCCATAGAGCGATATTGTTCGGGCCCTACCAGCTCGTTTTTTGCAGAAGATATTGCCCAGCTAACACCAGAAGGTGTAATGGACTTCTCGTCAATACTGAGAGACTTTAGAATTTTCTTAATTAAGGCCTGAGAATCACCAGCATCATAGATAATAAAGTTACTGGTATAGCCAAGCTTACCTGCTTCGCGTCTTAGAATCCTATTGGCTATAGAGTGGAAGGTACCTAAAAATGGTAATGGATTAGCCAAATCATCAAGGCCTAGTAGGTTTGATACTCTCTTGCGCATCTCGCCGGCGGCTTTATTGGTAAAAGTTACTGCTAGGATGCTACTAGCAGGAATTGCCTTTTCGCTCACCAAATATGCGATTCGATGGGTTAGGGTCTTGGTCTTTCCACTGCCGGCACCCGCAAGCATTAGTATTGGGCCGTCGGTAGTCTTAACGGCCTCAAGCTGAGATTTATTTAACCCCTCAAATAAATTTTTCATATATATATTATAACCCACCAGAGGGCCTTAATATTTATTACCAGTTCTTGCTAGCCTTTCTGAGCTTTTGTAATGCTATCAGTGACTACTTTGTGAGCTGCCTTAGAATCTCCCCAACCGTTAAACTTAACCTCCACGCCATTCCAATCCTTTTTCCAGTCCTTGTAGTGACTATAAAAGTGCTCAATAGCCTTTGTAAAATTATCGCCTAGGTCGCTGAGTTCTTTAATATGATCCTTACTGACATCGTCAGCTGGTACACAGATAAGCTTTTCGTCTGACTCGCCATCATCAATCATATACAGAACACCAATTGGCCTGGCGGGTACTACGGTACTATGAGGCACTGACTCGTCTATGATAAGTAGGCCATCAAGTGGGTCACCATCACCACAAATGGTGTTAGGAACATAGCCATAATCGGTGGGGTAGCCAAGAGCAGTTCCATTAACTCTGTCTAAAAATAGCCATCCTGTTTCTTTATCAAATTCATACTTATTTTTTTCTCCTTTGCGGATTTCTATTACCAAATTTACAACCTCTGGGGCACTCTCACCATAACTAAGTTCTGACATCTTTACTCCTTTAATTACTAATAACATTATAAACTGCTCGCGTCCTAATGGCTATACAAAGATTTTTAGAGCTGGCAGATTTTGCTAAAAACTTTATAATTCAAGCTGGCACCACCCACCAAGAGCCCTCCAACCTTATTGATATTAGTATAGCTCTTGGCATTATCAGCATCTACGCTACCACCATAGAGCAAGGTTATCTTAGATGCCACAAGCTCATTATATTTGTTCACAAAATACCTATACAGCTCCATCATCATTTTCTCTACATCACTAGGGCTGGCATTCTCACCGGTTCCTATAGCCCAGATTGGCTCATAGGCGATTACTAGCTGGCTAACTTCTGAGGTAACCATCTCTGATAGGTCTTGCTCTAGTTGATCTATTATAGTTCGCTGAGCAAGACCCTCTTGGCGTTCGTGGAGGTTTTCGCCCACACATAGTATTGGTGTTATATTATGACGGACACAAGTAGCTAACTTTTTAGCGATGGTTTGATTATCCTCGTCATAATTAACTCGGCGCTCAGAATGCCCTATAATAGCATATTTGGCCAAGCCTTTAACCATCAAGGCACTGACCTCACCGGTAAATGGCCCGTCATCATGATCATTAATGTTTTGGACTCCTAGGCTAAATTTTGTTATTCCTTGGTCATATAATAGCTCACTAACCGTACTTAGGACAATATAATTAGGGCATAGGACTATTTTGGCATCTGTCTTGATGATTTGTTCGTTAAGCCTACTTACTAATGTCTTGGCTTGTTGAATGTCTAAATTCATCTTCCAGTTGCCTACTATCATATTGCTCATACCACCTCCAATAATCTAATTGTATCAGTGCCACCGGCTACATTATGGTTCTTGCCCTGGGCCATAACGACCCAGTCACCCTTAGCTATACTATGCCGATCTTTGAGTTTTTTAAGTATATAGGCCGTAGAGCTTCTGCTTTTAGCTACTAAGAAAGTCTTGCCACCCCAGACAATAGAGCATTGATTACAAATTCGCTGATTGGGGCTGGCGATAATTACAGGAGAGCTAGGCCTGAGGCTGGCGATACTTAAGGCGGTTGAGCCTGTAAGAGTTTCTGCAATAATGACTTTGGCCTTGAGCTGCTCGGCCAAGGTAATAGCTGCAAAGCTAATGCTTGTCTGGGCGGCTGATGATGCAATCCTAGATGATGTACCGGGCTGCCTTGAAAACACTAATCTCATTGTTTGACCAAGCTTAGACATAAGTCCATCCTCGTTATGCTCATTAACAGACACAATGTCATTATCATCCTGAGATAACTCAAGAGCTACCAGTGTATTCACAAAGTAACTCTCGGCGCTTAATATGATTTTTTTCATCATCTGGACTGTTTCAATGGGGAATTGCCCGATGGCCGTCTCGCCAGAGAGCATCAATGAATCTACCCCTAAGCTGACTGCGGTAGCTACATCATTAGCTTCGGCACGACTAGGGGTGGTGGTGGTCATCATACTTTCCATCATTTGAGTAGCCATTATCACTGGCTTCTTGTGCTTCCTAGCTAGTAGTATTATCTCACGACCTATAATTGGTACTAGCTCTGGACCCACTTCAATTGCCAAATCACCCCTAGCAATCATCACGGCATCGCTAGCGATAATTATTCCTTCAAGATTTTCTACAGCAGTCTTAGTTTCGATTTTAGCTATTACTTTAGCGTCAGATTTATGCTTAAGTAGTTCATTCTTGACAGCAATTATATCGTTTGGTGTGTGAGCAAAGCTAACCGCCACATAGTCAGCATCGATCTGTTTGGTGGCCTCCAAATCCTTCTTATCTCTAGGTGATAGTACACCGGTACTAAAGGCAGTATCAGGAAGATTAATGCCATGATCACTCATAATTTTGCCAGAATTCTTGGCCTTAGAGGTTATAACCCCCCGCACAACTGATACGACTTCGGTCTGTATCTGGCCATCTCTCAAATATAGCCTGTGGCCTTTTTTAACTTCAGTAGAAAAATCAAACTGGATTGGTAACACCCCGGGCTCTAGCTTATCCTTGGAATAACGAAATCTCAAAAGCTGACCAGCCTTAATATCAACTCCCCCCGCCTGAAGCTTGCCAAGCCTTATTTTAGGGCCAGACAAATCCTGGATGATAGCTACCGAACGGTCGAGCTTTTTGGCGAGCCTACGGACTTCTAGAGCAGTATCATGGTGCCACTTATGAGTACTGTGACTAAAATTCAATCTTATTCCATTAACCCCAGCTCTTAGGAGATCCTCAATCTTTTCTTGGGTAGCTGG
>JBCLLN010000026.1:0-6395 GCA_039738635.1 Candidatus Saccharimonadia bacterium
AATAGTCTTTATCGTTTTCTCACCTGGTGGGTCATTAACCACTATCTTGACAGTAACAAGGCTAGTATCGCCATTATGCCAGTCAGACTTTAGCTCTCCGTGAAAATCATAATTAGTGTCGTCTAGCACGCCAGTATAGCCAAATGCTCTTAGAAATATCTGTCGGGCGTTGCCGGGTAGTTCTCTATCTGCAGTAATGGACTGCATTAGTGTACCACTACGGTAGAGGTTGACAGTAGGTGCTTCAGCTTGCTGGCTAGCATCTACACCCCAGCCATGCCAGTAATATTTACCACTAAGCTCTTTACAGTTTATATCACCTATAGATACTGGCCTTAAATTAAACTTAACGGTGGTAGTGGCATTATTGGCGACTCTAATGGCATTGACCGTGCATCTACCAGTATTATTAGGCCCTGTGCAACTCATAGTCCTGGCGTTTTGTGGATTAGGTGAGTCATCTACTGTGTATGAGGCAACCTCAAAGCCAGCCGGTACATCCACATAGGTGTTATAGCTTCCTGGAGCACCACCCACCTGGGTGCTCAGATGGGGATTGTTGGTGTTGACCCATATCCAAGGAACAGTAAAAGGATTGCTATTGCTCTCTGGGTTCCAGCCGTTAACATTATTTGTTATTCCTACAGGAGCGTTATAGACCGGAAGGTTTGCATTAATATCCACAGGGACTAGGTGCTTTTCAATTTTAATAGTACCAGTGTAGGCTGGTGGTGGTGGTACTGTTTTGGTGAAATATACATCTATATTAAAGCCCCTGGCACCGTTGGCAAGCCCAGTATAAAGGTGTATAGGTATTCTATAGAGACCTGTCCCCTCCTCTGTCTCTTCAGAGGCAAAGAAGCCATCAGCAGCAGTACCATCGCCGTACTGTAAATTCAAATGAAATCTCATTAAGTCATCATAGTCTGCTGGTGCAAGCGCATTGTATCCAGCAGGTGCATTAAATCCAAATCTCCAGGCTGTATAACAAGATAGGCCAAAACTCCATCGAGGGGCACGAATGGCTGTTGGCCTCATATGAATAGCACCAGAATTATACCATACTGATACGGCATAATCTCTTGCATAAGCCGCTGGATCTGGCTCATCCCAGCATGGATCCTGTATATTGCCAGTGCTATATATATCGGGGCCTGGATAAAAACCGGAGGATTGGATATCATTACCAGTAAGCGTATCTTTATACTGCAAATGCATCGGTAGATGTGCTGCGCCTGGGTAAAAACATTGAATAGAATTATTAGCAGCAGCATTTGCCCTAGGTATTAAAGCATTCTTAATAACTTCAACGGAAGTTACACCAAAATTCTTTGTTGGCTCATTATTTCGTTTAGGCTGAATTAGCTCAGGCAAGCTAAAATATGATTTAGTAACTTTGCCTTTTTTAATGTAATCAGCCCTCATGGCCTCTATTGTTTCGTAAGGGGCATCAGTTCTGCCGGTCGCACGGTAAATTACCCAGTAGCCTGTTTTGGATTTAAATGGCTTGGTATTTTCACCAACCTTTAAATTCCTGAAATAAGGAAGCTCACTCTCCCCTTCTTGATTCTGCTGGAATTGACCATAAGTAGCTTTATTCATTTGGGGTAGTATTAAAACTCGACTCGGAGACCTATCAATATCTATGACTCTTTGATCAAATTGTTCTTCGGTGATTGTTTGTGGGTCGATGTCGGCCTTAGATGATATCTGTTGTTCGCTATCTCCCCTCTCAAACATTGGTAGGTATTCGGTCTCTAAACGCTTTTTTGCATACTCATCGACCTTTTGTTGAATATCCGCCGGCTGATTCTTTGCTCCTTTAGCGATATCCCACCGTATATAAATACCATATAAATCAACCGATCCAATTAAGGATCTTGAAAGAGTTTCTTCATAAAAGTCCAGGCATTCTTTATGTTTAGTAACTTCTTTTGTCCAACCATACTGGCTACCCAGGTAGTCATAGTATGCTTGCATGCCCCCAGCCTTTTCAAATTTGTACTTCATCCTATCTTTAATGACTCCATCTGTGCATTTTTGAGCATTTCTCTTTTCAGCTTCAGCCTGAAACGAAAGCCTTAGTAATACTTCATCGGCGACTTTTCTTTCTACCTGTTTTTGATCAACCTTAGCACCATCTTTTGCATTTGATTCATCGAACTTCAAGTAGGCATTGTAAATTTCATTAAAGTCGGACTGGGTAATTTGCTGGCCATTGAGGTCGGCATATATCCCCTTAGGTGGGAGATTATAAAAATAAGCCAAATATACATATATAGACAATGCCACCAGCCCAACTAAAAGCACTATTCCAGCCAAGATCTTTAGTTTTTTAGACTTCTTAGGTGAATTGGTATCAATAGTCCGGGCCGTACTTGTGATATGGCTAGCATCTGAATCATTAGTATGATTATGATTATCCACTTTTTGCCCTCTTTTATATAAATTTTATTATAACCCATATGCTTTTATAATTATAGTAGATAGCTAGCAAAAATCCAATCGCAGCATTTGTGGTAGCCCTAGCCCCTAAAATCTAGGCTGGTACTCGGAAGGATCAAGAGTATATGAGCCTTCTTGCTGGCGAATAAAGTACTTGTAGTCTAGGCCCGGTGGTGGATAAACAAGTACTTGAGGCTCAAAGGCAATACTTTCGGCTGGTAGGCGATTGATAAGATCATAATGCGACCTTCCAAATATTATGCCCCTTTTGGCTACTAGTGAGCCTTTTATTATGAGCCTATTCTTGCATTGTTCTGTAGGTAGAGAGACCGATGCGGCTGTGGAGCAAGTGTCAATTTTGCCAGAGGCATATATTAGGGCCGTGATGCCTATAACACTTGGGTCAATATTTACATTACCATTAACCACTATCGCTAGGTTGGGGTAATCTTTAATATTTGCGATACCTGCAGGAGTATCAGGAGTATAGATAATATTATTCTTAATATTCAGATTGCCATCAACATAGATAGTAACCCTGCCTTTAGGGATAGAGATGGCAGAGCTGATAATGTAGGGGCCGGTAAGCTTATAAATTAGCCCATACTGACAATATGCAAGGGTATTAGAAGCTGGTAGTGAGGTCTTTATTTGGGTTTTGCTACAGCCGGTAGTATCACCTTCTCCAATAGCCTTCTTAACTCCCTCAATGGCATTATCTGTCCAGGTACCATTATTGTTAGTATTTAATGGGTAACTATTGAGGGTGCTATAGCCTACGCCGGTGCTATTTCTACAGTCCCCACTAGTAGCAGTAGTATTAGTAAGGATATATTCATAGGTGCTACAAAATGGGCTACCACCACCGACGGCAGAAATTATCAGAAACTCGGCTTCTTTAGCGGGGGCGTCATCAAGCCTAGCTCCAGGGTTAATAATACCACCAGGGCTAGTAATTTGCCCCTTTATTTGCCCGCTAGCAATGACATCTCCCCTGCTGGTCTGGAGCCATGGCCAAGCCCTGGCAAAAGCAGCGCCAGCACAGTCCCCACTCGGAATAGTGACATTAGGGAGTGTTAGGTCGCTACCTTCAGCGGTAACTAGCTTGGGGGTAATAGTGCGCGTTGCGCCATCATGGAAACGATTATCTAGCTCTATCTGGAAATCATAGTTAGTGTCAGGGTCCATACCAGTATAAGTAGGGCTATACTTATCATAAGTAGTAGGCACAGTTGTAAATTTCCGATCACCAGCTATAGTCTGGATTAAGGTAGAGCCTTCATATAGATTAACAACAGGAGATGCGGCTTGATTGGTAGAATCTATGCCAGTGCCTCTCCACCAGAAACGGCCATTAGGGGCACCAGCCGGCCCGCCAGGTATGCATTTAACGAAGCCTATGGGTGCTACCCTAAAATAAAACTTAACGGTGGTAATGGCACCATTAGTATCATCGCGGACTCTAATGCTAACTACCTTGCATCTACCAGTATTATTAGGCCCCGTGCAGCTCACAATCTTAGGGTTCTCTGGATCAGGTGAGCGAGTTTCTGTGGCTCTGGCAACCTCAAAGCCAGCCGGTACATCCACATAGGTGTTATAGCTTCCTCCTCCTGGATCATCAAGACACTGGTCGTTAAAGTACGGGCTAGCGGTACATACCCATATCCCTGAGACAGTAAAAGGATTGGTAGTGCCCTGTGGGTTCCAAATGCTGCCAGGTTTATTATTTGTTATTCCTACATTGGCGTTATAGGGCGGAATGCCTGGCGATGGATAATTATCCCCAGGTACTAGGTGCTTTTCGATTTTAATAGTACCAGTGAATATTGGTAGTGGTGGGTCTTCGACAAACACAAAAAATACAAAAGTAGTAGATGGATTTAGAGCAGGCACCCTTGCTGTCGTTCCATTGAAAAATCTAGATTGCCCATACCCCTCAAAATGCCAGTAACCTTGCCATCTACCGGTGTAATTATGTCCTTCCCAACTAATAGTCTGAGTATGTGCACCACTGGCATACTGAACACTAACATCCAGCTCAAATTCACCATTAGGCACGCCTACCGAATTACCACACCATACTAAATTATTAAAATACCTTCTATAGTAGGTGCCACCAAAAACACTATTAGTTACAACTGGCCCGACACCAAATGAAAATCCATTGCGTTCGGGACTACCATTGCCGTCAAGATCAAGGTGATTGCCATTATACTGGCCACCCTGTATGGGTATATCTATACCATTGCTTGTTCTTTTTGGTACTACATTAACTGTTGCCCCGTAGTCTAGTGGTACCTGCCCTTGAACATTATGTTTTTGTAATGCCATGCCTACTGCCAAGTCTGCTGGTGCGCTCGCTAGCGCCTTATTCGCAAAAAATAATGATAAAGCCAATAACCCAAAAGTCACACCTAGATTAATGCTGTATCTTGCTATTCTGTTCATCTCAGCATCCCCTTAGCTATCTTAAGCTGTTGATCGTAAATATCTATAGAACCTTGCCCTACCAGGGCATCTTCAAGGTAAATAACAAAATAACCCACATCCTTTTTTAACCCACTCCTAGGTATACCTGGGTCGGCAGTTATCACACCGATACCACTTATGCCGGGCTTAGTTTGTTTTTTCAGAACATTATTTACAGATTCCAATCTACCATCACTATCTGAGCTAGAGGGCTCTTCTGTGCTTGTACTGAAAAACATTGAACCATTTGCTTCATCGTTCAATGCCAATCGCTTGTCTTTGCTTAGTTCTTCTGCTACTGTTTTAGCGTCTAGCTTACCCTGCTGTAATTTTTGGAGTATATCATCGGCCTTGGATTTTGCGTAGCTCTTATCAGACTCTAAAGCCTTTGGGTCACCATAATTTTCAATTATCTCACCCTCTGCTCTATTGCTGATTGTCCTACCGTACCAAAAATAAAGAATATAGCCTTGGTAATAGCCTTCTTTGAGAGCTAACTCTTTTTTGCTTGCTATTATACTATTAATATATCCACTGATTGTAACCTGAGCAGGTGAGGGACCTAGCAAAAATTTCGCACCTTCTATCTCATTTGCGTTAGGACCAAAGCCAGTAACATACCCAGCCAAGTACTGTGGCTTTATTTCGGCGTCTAGCTTTGCTCTGTCCTGGGTAGAAAGGTTACTGACACCAGGGAAGCTATTGTAAGATTTGATGGCTTCATCGTAAACACTCTTATTGGAGAGTGTGTTCTTCTGATTAGTCTTTGATTGTGTAAATAAATACACCCCGCCAGCCAATAGCCCTGCTATCAATAGTACAGCTACAAATATCATAATCCCCTGCTTGGCTCGCTTAGGCATCAGTGGCTTCTTGGGTGAATTGGTATCAATAGTCCGGGCCGTACTTGTGATATGGCTAGCATCTGGATGATTAGTGTGATTATGATTATCCACTTTTTGCCCTCTCTTATATAAATTTTATTATAACCCATATGCTTTTATAATTATAGTCGATATGCTTCTGGGTAGGAATATCAGTAGCTCTTGGCCTTATAAAAATGCTATAATTAAGGCAAATGTTAGGATATTGAGCTATGAGTCTATCTATCGGAATTGTGGGCCTACCCAATGTGGGTAAATCAACACTTTTTAATGCCCTTACCAAGAACCGCGTCCTAGCGGCCAACTACCCCTTTGCCACCATCGAGCCAAATATAGGTGTGGTTAATGTACCCGACGAGCGAGTAAGTAAGCTGGCTAGCATTAGTAAGAGTGCCAAGACTATCCCCGCTAGCTGCAGCTTTGTAGATATCGCAGGCATTGTTAAGGGCGCCTCCGAAGGTGCCGGACTAGGCAATAAGTTCCTCAGCCATATCCGAGAAAACAATGTAATAATCCAAGTGGTACGAGCATTTAAAAACGATGACATCATACATGTCGAGGGCCATATTGACCCTCAGCGCGATATAGACATCA
>JBCLLN010000027.1:0-5970 GCA_039738635.1 Candidatus Saccharimonadia bacterium
TGCGCTATCCTGGCAACTGCAATACTAGTAGGATTTACGGTAATCAATTATGGCACAGGCTAGCAAAGCGGGTGGCATAGAGCCCCTATCTACAAGTATTGCCGCTAAGAGCTGGTTTTATAGGCTGTGGGAAATTATTCCAGCGCTTGTTAGCTGGATGGTACTGATTAGCCCAATAGTTTTTAGCTTAATATGGCCTGTTGCAGTGGCTTATTTTCTTATCGCTTTCTATATTTTTTGGCTACTAAAATCAGTCCGCATGAGTACTGGATTAGTGCAGGGGTATCGGGCCCTCAAACGAGCCGAGAAAATTGACTGGCCCGAGCGCCTTCACGAGCTTGGGGATGTAACCCACCATCTTGAATTAATCCAGGCAAAGCTTGAGTCAATCTCTACCCCAGGGTTGCTTGGCATATCCAAAAACAGAGGCAGTAGAAAACGCTTTTTTAGGCTTAAAAGTGAGTTAGTTAGGCTAGAGCAAATAGCCAAGCACGAGGCTACCCTCATAAATCCCAAAGATATTTATAATGTCATAATTATGGCTGTTTATAATGAGAGCCTCGATATATTAAGGCCATCGCTAGAGGCAGTTCTGGCATCCAAATTTGATACCAGCAGAATAATTTTTGTATTAGCCTATGAGCAACGAGGAGGCGAGCAGGCCAGCAAAAATGCCAAGCTGCTCGAGAAAGAGTTCGGTGATAAATTTGGTGGGTATTTAAGCATCTGCCACCCAGATGGTCTAAAGGGTGAAACTAGAGGTAAGGGGGCAAATATTAGCTATGCTGGTAGGATATTGCAAACTTACCTAGAGGATAAGCATATTGAGCCTAATAATACTATCGTTACCACGCTAGATAGCGATCATAGGCCAGATCCGATGTATTTGCCCTATCTTAGCTATGAGTATTGTATTAACCCCAATAGAACCCACACTAGCTTTCAGCCGATGCAGATGTTTTTTAATAATATCTGGGATGCACCAGCTCCGATGCGAGTGATTGCTACTGGCAATTCGTTCTGGCTGATGATGGAGAGTGTTCGGCACTATCGTCTGCGTAATTTCTCGGCTCACGCCCAAAGTATGCGCACGCTCATTGATACTGACTTCTGGTCGGTTACATCAATAGTAGAGGATGGGCACCAGTATTGGCGGACTTTTTATGCCTACGATGGCGATCACTTGGTAGAACCCTTGTATGTGCCAATATACCAAGATACCGTCCTAGCGAGTAGCTATCGTAGAACATTTGTAACTCAATACAAGCAATTACGGCGGTGGGCTTATGGGGCCAGTGATATACCATTTGTAATGGTCAATAATCTTAAAAACCATCAGATACCCTTTGGTAGGAAGTGGGTTCAATTTATTAGACTTTTTGAGGGTCATTTGAGCTGGGCGACAGCCCCCCTAATATTGACTTTCGCAGCCTGGGTGCCCTTAGTACTCAATAACGAATTTAACCGTCAAGTGCTAGCTCATCAGTTACCAGTAGTAGCATCAAGGATACTGACTATTGCTCTAATTGGCCAGTTCGTGACCATTTTACTGAGCCTACTAATGCTCCCACCAAGGCCTAAGCGCTATCACCGAGCTAAATTTATTTTTATGATTGCCCAGTGGGTCTTAATACCAGTAACATCGATATTTTTTAGCTCGGCAGCCGCCCTTGATGCTCAGACTAGACTAATGTTAGGTAAGTATCCTAAGGCCTTTGAAGCAACAGAGAAGTCGGTAAGAAAATGATTTATATAATTGGTTTTTGCTTGGCTCTGCTAATATCTGCCCTACTAGTTCCGGTAGTTAAGAAACTGGCAATTTTATTGGGGGCAGTTGATAATCCTGCTGAGGCTACCCGTAAAATTCACAAAAAAGTTATGGCCAGAGGCGGAGGTGTGGCAATATATATTAGTTTTATTGTTGTTTGTTTTGCATTACTAGCTAGCTTTCCTAGACAATTTATTGGTTTAGTTATTGCAGCTACAATGGTGTTAATAATTGGGTTAGTAGATGATATCAAACGGCTTAGTCCCTGGATTAAGCTTTCGGTGCAGGTGTTGGCAGCCGTCATAGCAAGTGTTGGGTTTGGAATAACAATCGAGACACTTACTAATCCATTTGGTGATGCCCTGATATTTACTCAGCCCAATATTACACTGGCATTGCTTGGTTTGAGTATTAGTTTTAATTGGATTGCTGTGGCTATCTCGGTATTTTGGCTGGTTGGTATGACTAATACCATTAATTTCCTAGATGGAATTGACGGACTATCTGGTGGGGTGTCAGCTATTGCGGCTGGTATTATATTCCTGCTAGCTATCAGCGATAAGGTTAATCAGCCTATCACAGCGCTTGTAGCAATTGTGTTGATGGGTGGATGTATTGGGTTTTTAATATATAATTTTTATCCTGCTAGGATATTTAATGGTGATTCTGGGGCTTATTTTCTAGGTATGACACTAGGAATTTTAGCGATATTCTCTGGAGCTAAGCTAGCTACTGCTGGGTTAGTGCTAGGCCTGCCAATTCTAGATGCCCTGTGGGCAGTACTGAGGCGTCTAGTACATCGCCAATCACCCTTTACGGCCGATAGGGGCCATTTGCATTATATGTTTTTGGATGCCGGCTTCTCGCAACGCCAGGCCGTACTGAGTATATATCTATTATGTTTAGTTTTTGGTACGATAGGAATCGTTGGGACCACTAATCAAAAAATAATTGCTATCATGGTTATGCTGGTGGTAATGGTTATTCTGTTAGTTGGGCTGACCTTTATGAAGCGAAGAAGGCTAAAAATATCTTAATAATCTTTTCGCAGACTGATTGACCATAGTTTTTAGATATGGTATTATCATTGCTAAGAGGGGATACATTAAAAGTGAAAAGCAAAAACCTTCAGGATTTGATCAAGAACTTGCAAGTTTTTTATAAGTGTCCTTCTTGTGGCTCTAGCTATATCCATGACGATATAGCATTTTTGGGGCGTGTGGAGGAGCATTGTTTTATGCAGCTTACCTGCCATGATTGTTCATTACCAGTACTTGCTACTGTGTTCTTGCAGTCTGAGCTAGAGAGAGCCGGCAAGCAACCTACCTCTAGACTTGGTCGCAAAGCCGACTTAGGCCACAAGGAAAAATCAAAATTTTTAGATAGAGGCCCTATTACCTCCGAAGAAATTGCCACTTTTTATATGCAGATCACTCAACCCAAAAAGACTTAAGATAACTAAAGCCTAAAGGATAATATGGAAGCAATTGTAATATCAGCCAATACCCGTAATGTGTATGGTAAAAAATTAGATACGGTTCGTAGTAATGGCCAGCTACCTGGTATTGTTTATGGTAATAAGAAAGATAACCAATCAGTAGTAGTAGACTCCAAGGAGTTCAATAAGGCTTACTTGCACGCCGGGCAAAGTACAATTGTATCTCTCAAGGTCGGCAATGATACCAGCGAAAATGTTCTAATTCACGATGTTGATCATGATCCGCTTACTAACGCTATAAGACATATTGATTTTTTTAGAATCAATATGAATAAAGCCATACGAACCGAAGTGCCTCTTCACTTTATAGGTGAATCTCCTGCTGTATTCCAGCAAGAGGGAACATTATTTAAGAATATTGAAGAGATTCAGGTAGAAACTCTACCTGCCAACCTACCTGGACATATTGAAGTTGATATTTCTATTCTAGACGATTTCTCCAAGGCAATTCATGTCTCGGATATTACCCTCGGAGAGGGAGTTGAGATATTAGATGATCCCGAGCAGTTAATTTGTAAGGTTGAGCCACCACGAAGTGAAGAAGAGATAGCTGCCCTAGATGAAGAGATTGGCGATGCCATACCTGAGGGTGAAGCCGAAGAAGGTGCAGAAGTCGCCCAAGACGCCGAGGCTACCGAAGCTACCGAAGCCGAGGAGTCCGATGCCAGCGACAACCAAGAAGCCAAGTCAGATTCAGAAGCCAAACCTAAGCAATAAGACCACAACGACTCATAGCCAAAGGTATTTACTACCAAAAGAGAGCCTTTAAGGCTCTCTTTAGAGATTATTAAAGCTTTGATAGTAGGCTATTTAGGTCGCGCTGACTATGTGGGTTGGAGTGAGAGGCAAGATATTGCATATAGGCCCGGAGGCTAATTGGCTTAATAGTATTGAGCACAATTTTTATAAGCTCATTATTGTTGATTATAGTTAGCTTGGATTTAATAATTTTTATTTCTACGGTATCTACCAATGAGTCTATGTCGGCAATGCCGTGTTCATTATTGTCATTAAAGGCCTCCGATATGCTTTTGGCCAGTATAAAGCGCTTGTAGGGGGTGCTTTTATTGTCTTTGGCGTGTTTGACAGATAGCCAGCTCATATCTGGCTTTTCGTAGGTGGTAATAGAAGACTGACATTTTTGGCAGCTTTTGCGTCGCCAGGTCTGAGTATCAGATAGAGTCGGGCGGGAGTTGGTAGTTTTAAGGCCTTTAGAGCCACAAATAGGGCATTTCATGTCTATATGTTGTCATACTACTTGTAAAAATCATAGTGGAAAACTTTTTTTGGCTGTGGATTCTTTTTGTTAAGGTTGGTGTTTGTTCGTATTATGTTTGCTTTTTAAGCTAATAATCGCTACTATTAAAACTATGAAGCCAGAACACCTCCTTAACCGCCAGCCCAGTGAGTATGCAACTATCTATATAGATATGAATTCTTTCTTTGCATCTGTTGAGCAGTTTTATGATCCTAAACTTAGGGGCCGGCCAGTGGGGGTAGCTACTTCTCTAAGCTTAGGGGGCAGTATTGTAGCAGCTTCTATCCAAGCCAAGCGTTTTGGCATAGTTACGGGCACAAAAGTAGCTCTGGCTCGCCAAATCTGCCCTGATATAGTAATTATTCATGATAGCCCCAACTCATATCGTGCCATACATAGGCAAATAATACAGATATTACACAATACACCTTGCTATGTTCGCGCCAAGAGTATCGACGAGGCCTACCTGAAAGTGCCTAGCTATATGCAGTCCTGTAAGCTAGTTAATGCTTTGGTAAAGGCAATAAAAGTTAGTTTGTATAATTTATATGGCGAGCATATATTATGCTCAATAGGAGTTTCAAGTAATGTTTGGCTCGCTAAAATGGCCGGGAATAGCCAAAAACCCAATGGCCTAGTTTTTATTGGCCAAAAAGACCTAATAAAGTTCTATTCAGGGCTAGGACTGACTGATTTGACAGGAATAAGCTACGCCATGGCAAAAAAGCTTTATGCAATTGGCATAGAGACACCGCTACAGCTATATCTGGCTAGCTGGAAGCTACTAAATAGTAAGCTTGGCATTAATGGTGGCAAATGGTACTTAAGAATGCGAGGCTATGAAGTTGATACAGTGGCTTTATCTGCCAATAAATCCCTTAGCCACCAGATAACAACCATGCCTAATCCACCAAGCTCGCTTGTAGAAGTAACAACATATATCAATAAAATAGCAGTAACTTTAGGTGCAAGGCTTAGGAGCAAGTCATTGTCAGCAAGGGGTGTAGCGCTATATATATGTTTTGATAATGGCCAATGGTGGGGTAATGGCTATAAAAATGTTACATCTTATAGGTCTGACTACGAAATAATAGCATTATCACAATTGTTGTTAAAAAAACTCATAAATTTACCATCACCAGTGCGTAGGGTAAGCATAACGCTTTTTAATTTGTCTAGGGCCAATCAATTATCGTTGGGTTTAGAGGGCAATATGGACAAATATATGGCACTTTCAGTGGCCATTGACGCCATCAATGGTCGGTATGGCAACAATACTATTATGCCCCTGCGTAGCTTTGGGGCTAATTATGTTAATCTCAATAGAGTTGGCTTTGCTGGCGATTTATTAAGAGAAACCATTGATCCAACCAGCACCAAGCATTACCACTAACGGCGCTATATGGTTGAAATTAGGCTATTTATAAGATAGAATAAAGCAGTTGA
>JBCLLN010000028.1:0-5450 GCA_039738635.1 Candidatus Saccharimonadia bacterium
TTTTGCTGTCAAAAGAGCTTTAAAGTAAGCCCAGTATAGCTATTCCTGGCCTTGTATCTGCCCAACAATACGGTGGAGTTCCTCCTCGGAATAATATTCAATAATGAGCCTTCCGCCCTTAGCCGTCTTATGGACATTAACCTTAGCTCCTAAGTGCTTGCCGAGGCTAGTGGTTAACGATGCATATTCGGTACGGATTTGCTTGGCCTTGGCAGGCTTTTCGTCTACATTCCCTGACTTAAATCTACGGGCTGCTTCCTCCGCCTCACGCACCGTTAGCTTGGAGGTGATAATCACCTCTAATAACTGCACTTGCTGGGATTGGTCGCTCAAAGACAGAATAGCTCGGGCATGGCCTTCGGTAATTTGTTCATTTTGCAGGGACAACTTGGCGGCATAGGGCAAATTCACCAGGCGAATCGTATTAGAGACTGTTGAGGACCCCCTACCAACCCTCTGGGCTATTTGTGGATGTGTCATATTAAATTGCTCAATTAATTTAATATAGGCTATCGCTACTTCTAGTGGTTTAAGGTCCGAGCGCTGAATATTCTCTATAATAGCTAGCTCCAACTGTTCTTGCTCGTTGTATGTCCTAACTATCACCGGAACAGTTCTAAGGCCTGCCAGCTTAGAGGCCCGAAGCCGCCGTTCGCCAGCTACTAGCTGATACTTCCCGGGCTCTTTTTGGATTACAATTAATGGTTGTATTACGCCATGCGTCTTAATGCTAGTAGCCAGCTCACTGAGTTCATCTTTAGAGAAGTCTTTTCGGGGCTGATGAGGATTAGCAGAAATTTTAGTAGTATCAATCTCTAGGATTTCGTTAGCAGCGGCTTTAAGGGTCTGCGGTAGACTATCAGAGATGAATTCATCCATATCTATTGGTATTAGAGCATCTAACCCTCTGCCTAGTCTATTTTTAATTACCATTACGCCAACCTCTTTTCTATTTCTTGTGCTAATTTTTTGTAAGCCTGGGCGCCTTTAGAGAATCTATCATATTCATATATTGGCCGGCCGTGGCTAGGGGCTTCTGCTAATCGTATATTGCGGGGTACTACAGTGTCAAATAATTTAGCCGGAAAATGTTTGCGCAACTCTGCCAAAACTTGCTCCCCAAGGCTAGTTCGGCGATTATGCATAGTTACCACAACTCCTAATATATCTAGTTGCTTATTAAGCCCAGCCCTAACTCTCTTGATGGTATTTAGTAATTCCGAAAGTCCCTCAAGGGCATAATACTCACTCTGGACTGGGATTAAAACATAATTACTAGCCACTAGTCCATTCAGTGTCAGTAAGCCCAGCGATGGTGGGCAATCTATAATGATGATTTCATAATCCAACCCAGCTAGTGCCCTGGCAAGCACTGTTTCGCGATTATCAACGCCACTAAGCTCAACTTCGGCGGCGGCCAGGATGGCATTAGATGGCAGTAAATCTAAATTAGGAACATTAGTTTTAATGATACAAGTACTAGCGGGCCTACCATTAACTAGCACATCATAAATACTAAATTGTAATTTATTCTTATCTATAGCCAGGCCGCTGGTAGTATTGCCCTGGGGGTCAAGATCCACCAATAATACCTTGTGCCCAAACTTGGCTAAATAAGCCGAGCTATTAATGGCGGTGGTAGTCTTACCTACTCCTCCTTTTTGATTAGCGATAGTAATTATTTTAGCTGTCTTGTTCATTGCTAACATTATAGCAGTTTTAGCACACGGTCGTTAACTAGGCTTAATTTAAAATCGCTCATTCCTAGGGTAAATCCAGTAAACTAGCCTAAATATATTTTGTTAGCTAGGGGATATGTATACCAGGGTATTTGTCTCTGAGGGCTTGTTTGTCGGAACTGTGGAGGTTGTAGAGGTTGAGGTCAAAACCGATGTAGTTAGGTAGGGTGAGGCCCTCGGCGCTGGTGAGGCCACTGAGGCTGAGGCCACCACTGATGGTGGTGGGGAGGATGAGGCCCTTGGCGCTGGTGAGGCTCCTGAGGTCGAGGCCACCACCGACGGTGGTAGGGAAGGTTAGGTCCTCGGCGCTGGTGAGGCTGGGGAGGTCAAGGGCGCCACCGATGGTGGTGGGGAAGGTTAGGCCCTTGGCGCTAGTGAGGCTGGAGAGCCAGAGGCGGCCATTAACTACGGCTTCTTTGCTTTCTTCGTCATACTCTACACTTAGGCCACTAATTATTTGATCTATGTCTGCATCATCGTAGGTTTTGTCATCTATTAACCATTGCCTCATAGCTTCAATTTGGGCTTGGGCTAGTTGGATTTTGGCTTCAGGGCTGTTGGCTAGGCGCTCTCTGGCTTTATCATCTACTTCACTCTGGGCCTTAGCAAGGATATCTATATCTCCCCTCTCGGCTTGTTTAGCTGGGAGTTGAGCTCTTAGAGGGTCAGTATTATATGGATCAAATCTAACTCCCTTAGGGTTAGATTTATTGATGGCATCTATAAATTCGCGGGGGGTGTAGATTTCTGACATTTGTATTAATACTTATGTATTTATTATACTGTAGTTATGATGGTTATAGCAAAAGCCCGAGGTTAATGGGGCTTTTAGAGTTAGTAATGGATGAGCTAAAGTATGAACTCGCAAATCTGTAAAACCGCCATCTGGAAAAGGCCTGACCTTTTCCAGATGGCAAATTTACAAAATATATAAACTCTCCTATAATTTTGGATTATCAGGCTAGGCCTTTTAAACATTGTTGTTATACTTACTTTGTATCATTGTTATACTATGGCTTAGTTAGCCTTTACATATCTGGCATATTTATGATATAATTCGTAAATTATAACTACAACTACAACTAAGCAAAAGGATAAGCAATAATGATAGCCGTGATTGAGTCAGGTTCAAAACAATATATGGTAGAAAAGGGCCACAAAATTGAGGCCGAATTATTGCACTCCGATAAAAATGCAGTAGAATTCCAGCCAATGCTAGTTATTGATGGGGATAGCATCCAAATTGGTAAGCCAAATGTTGAAGGAGCCATAGTAAAAGCTAAAATTATTGAGGCCGATATGAAGGCAGATAAACTAAAAATCCTAAAATTCAAGGCTAAGAAGCGCCAAAAAACCCTAACTGGCCATCGTCAGCGCCACACAATTCTAGAAATCACCGAAATTACTATCAAAAAATAAACTTATCATTTGGACTCAATATAGCGTTCGGCCTCTAGCGCAGCCCTACACCCATCACCAGCGGCAGTAATAGCCTGGCGATAGTGTGGGTCTGCCACATCACCAGCGGCAAACACGCCACTAATAGCAGTAAGAACATTTCTTTTGACAGACAAATACCCGGTGGCATCCATTTCTAAGGTTCCCTTAAATAGTGCTGTGGCGGGGGTGTGGCCAACCGCTACAAACAATCCATCGCATTGAATTTTTGATTGTTTGCCCGTTAGGGTGTCCTTGAGCCTAACTCCCTCAACCTTATCCTTACCCAGCACCTCTACCACGCTCTTATTCCAGATAACTTCTATTTTCTCGTGGCCCAAGACTCTCTCTTGCATAATCTTACTTGCCCTAAATTTGTCGCGACGATGCACAATAGTGACTTTACTAGCAAATTTAGCAAGGGTCAGAGCTTCCTCCATAGCACTATCGCCACCCCCCACCACTACTATTGGCATGTCCTGGAAGAAATAAGCATCACAGGTAGCGCATGAGGATATACCCTTGCCCATTAATCTCTGCTCACTTTCAAGGCCCAGCCAATTAGCGCTGGCACCTGTAGCAATAATAATTGTCTTAGCCAGATATTCGTCCGTGCCTACAAAAACCCTCTTAGGCTGTCCGCCTAACTCAACTTTAGTAGCAAGCTCATGAATTATTTTGGTTCCAAACCTTATAGCCTGAGCCTTCATCTCGTCCATTAGCTCTGGGCCCATTATGCCATTTTTAAAACCTGGAAAATTCTCCACCTCGCTAGTCAGCAATAACTGCCCACCAGGGGTTGGGCCAACGACCATCAAACATTTTAGATTTGCCCTAGCAGCATAAATGGCTGCCGTGTAGCCAGCTGGACCAGCTCCGACTATGATTATGTCGTATTTCTTTAGGATTTTTTGTTTAGTCATTATAGCTATATTATACCAAATAATTATCATAAATTATTACTAGCCCATTAATTAAATTGTAATATTACCATGTTGCAATAGTTATTTTTTGCTACAATACTTTAATGCAAAAGCTCTCTAGTCAACAAGCCAAGGCCCTAACTACTATCGGTAGCTGGCTCAAGGCCTACAATAATGGTGGGGTCCAGTACCTCACACTTGGTGGCTATGCCGGTACCGGTAAAACTACCCTGCTAGCGGTATTGCGCAAGGTCTTATTGGATAATTTGCCAGATATGAAGGTGGGTTTTGCGGCATTTACAGGCAAGGCCAGCCTAGTGCTAAAGCGCCGGCTTCGCCAAGACAAAATGCTCCATAGCGGAGATAGCGTATCAACCCTCCATAGCCTGATGTACTTCACAGATAGCCCTACCGACGGAATACCTAAATGGCGCAGGCGCGACGAGCTAAAGGTAGATATTATAATTGTCGATGAGGCCAGTATGGTTAGTGAGGAGTTGTGGCAGGACCTACTAAGCTTTGGTAAACCCGTACTGGCAGTCGGTGATCACGGCCAGCTCCCACCTATTGGCAATAGCTTTAATTTAATGCTAGAACCCAACATTAAGCTCAGCCAAATATGGCGTCAAGCTAGCGATAGCCCAATTATAGCGGTCGCCTCTATGGCCAGGAAGACTGGCATAATACCTATTAAGTCCTATGGCCAGGGCGTGGAAAAGCTCAGCCTCAGCGATCCATTAACCGGAGATGTGATAGAAGAAATATTCCAGAGCCATAACGCCGATACTCTAATACTCTGTGGCTATAATCACACCCGCCAAAAACTCAACAGCCATATCCGCCAGCTAAAAGGCTTTCAAAGCCCCGACCCTCAGGCCAACGATTCAATAGTTTGCTTGCGTAATAACCGCGAAACTGGACTTAGCAATGGCCAGCTAGGGATTATTGAGTCAATCAGCGCCCTAGCTGATGATGAAGAAAACCTGTGGTGGCTAATAACAGCTGATTTTGATGGTGTCAAATTTAACGGTTATGCTCCTAGAGAACAATTTGGTGCTGCTAGTACCATCCAATCCCTACCTAAAAGACCCAAGGGCGATACAATCGGCTTATTTGATTTTGGCTACGGACTAACGGTCCATAAGGCGCAAGGCTCTCAAGCCAAGCGAGTGCTAATTTTTGAGGAGCGCTTCGCAAAGATGACTCAAGATGAATGGCAACGCTGGCTATATACCGCCGTAACGCGCGCCGAACAAGAACTCTATATAGTAGGGTACTAGGCTATTAGCTATTACTTTTGACAGCAAAAATTTATACTCATTACTTTTGACAGCAAAAGTAATTAAATAAT
>JBCLLN010000029.1:0-5038 GCA_039738635.1 Candidatus Saccharimonadia bacterium
ATACAATTAGGCCTATGAACAATGACAATGATGCTCGCTGGGACAAGATGATATATGGGCTCAGGGGGCATTTATTCCAATCAAGCTTATGGAAAAGTTTCCAGAACGCTCAGGGTCGTGAAACTATCCAGGATAGTGGAGATGGCTGGGCCTGGCTCGGTACTATCCGAAAAAGTTCTACTCTGCTGAATTATTTATATATAGCTTATGGTCCCTGCGTAGCAGATGATAAAGCCTTCCAAACAGCGCTTGACTCTATCATAGGGCAAGCCTCTAGTAGGGGTGTGGCATTTATAAGAATGGATTTAGTGGGCGGTATAACCCCAGGTGTTATTGAGCTAGCCGGGCTCGTAGCCACCGCTGATTTCCAGCCATCTCACCAGATGGTACTCAATCTTAAACTTAGTCTTGATGAGCTTTGGAGTAATGTTTCAGCTAGCCAACGCAACCTTGTAAATACAGCTCCTAAGAAAGGACTAAAGTTCGTGGTAAGCACTCAGCCAACCGAGTTGGCGCGGTTTTTAGAGATGCAAGCCGAGACTACCAAAAGACAGGGCATAACGGCTCACCCCAATAGCTACTACCAAGCCTTGCTAGACTCGCTAGGGCCAAGTGGAGCTTGTAGGATATATTTTGCCAAGCATCAAGAGGGCTATGTGGCAGGCGCAATATGTGTTGATTGGCAGGGGATTAGGTATTACTTTCTGGCCGCCACCAACCACCAGCTAAACTCCAAATACCAAGGCGCATCGGCGCTATTGTGGTGGCTTATCAAGGACGCCAAGCAACAGGGTAATACTTGCTTTAACTATGGCGGGGTAGTGCCACTAGACTGGGAGCATCATCCCTGGATTGGACACACCAAATTTAAACACCGCTTTGGTGGCGAGATAATTGAAACTCTTGGCACCTGGGACTTACCACTTAAAAAAGGGCAATACCAGCTATATAAGCTGGCTAAAGGCCTTAAAAAATAATGACAGCCAGGCCAGCCACGGCAGAAGAGATAGGCACTTGGGACAAATTGGTATCTGGCAATCCTTACCCCGACGAGCTAATGCAGTCCAAACCTTATGGACAGCTAAAAAGTGAGTTTGGCTGGCAAGCTCGCCACTATATATTCCAAGATAATGTGACAAAAATCGCCGTACTGTTTTTGGTTCGTAATTTGCCATATTATGGTGAGCTTTGGTATGCACCTAGGGGCCCAGCAGTCAGCTCCACAGCTCAGCTTGGCAAACTATTAAAGGCTATCACCCCAGAGCTCGCCAAAGCTTTTTTAGTTAAGCTAGAGCCACCACTACTTAAGTCCACCACCAAGGCTCGCGACTTCAGGGCCATTGGGCTTGTAAAAGCTCAAGTTGATCTGCAGATGAACCAATCCACGACCATTGTAAATCTTAGCCCAACAGATGATGAAATTCTATCTAGCTTCAAGCAAAAAACACGCTACAATATTCGGCTTAGTGAGCGTAAGAAAGTAAGTATTAGGCGGGTAGAGCTAACAAGAGATAATATGAAAATTATGTACGGGTTTTTACAGGAAACCCAAAAGCGCAGTGGGTTCTACTTGCGTAGTTATAAATATATGGAAGCTTTTTGGTCGCTATTTACTAAGGCTGGCAGGGGAGAGCTATTTATGGCATTTTATGATAATCAGCCATTGGGCGGTGTGTTTGTGACTATGCTCGGTAAAAAATCACAGTATAAGGACGGGGGTTTTACAAGGGAGCATAGTGGGGTTATGGCCCCATACTTAATTCAATGGGAAATTATAAAATGGCTCAAAACTCAAGCTGTGGTGGAGTATGATTTGTATGGTATGCCACCACTTGACGCACTTACTAATAAGGCTCATTCACTATCGGGCTTAGTACAATTTAAGAGTGGTTTTAGCATCGAGTTCACAGAGTATGTGGGGGTCTATGACTGGCCACTATCAGCTACTAAGTACCGTCATTGGCTCAAGTTTGGCGAAAAACTCCTATCAAAGCGTGAATTGTTATTGAAAAATAATCTATTTTATTAATAACCTATGTAATAATAAAGCTATGGAATTTACTAAAAGCGTATTTAAGGCCTACGACATACGAGGCAAAGTCCCCACCGAGCTTACCAGCGAGCTAGCTAATGCAGTTGGCAGGGCGTTGGCCGATTTCTTACCAATCGGCGAGGTGGTGGTAGGTCGTGATATGCGCCCAGACTCTAATGAGCTGGCGAGTGCTCTGATTGCTGGGCTGATTGGGCAGGGCAGGGTGGTGGTGGATTTGGGGCAGATAACCTCGGATATGATTTATTTTGCAGTTGGTCATGATGGTTATGCTGGGGCAGCTATGATTACAGCTAGCCATAATCCAGGAGACTATAATGGTATTAAGCTGACTGCCAAGGGAGTCAGGCCAATCGGTGAGGATAGTGGGCTAGGCATTATAGCCCAAGCCATTGTTGATGATAATTATAAACCCTCGACCCAGCAAGGCGCGGTAAGTACAAAGGATATTTTGGGTCCTTGGGTTAAGCACGCTCTTGGCTTTGCGCCACACTTAGGTTCCTTGAATGTAGGGATTGATGCTGGTAATGGTATGGCTGGGATTATCGTGCCTGAGCTTGAGGCCAACACTAGTTTGACTATCCACGGACTATACTTAGAGCTTGATGGTAGCTTCCCAAACCACCCAGCTAACCCGCTCGCCTTTGAGACTCTTAAAGATTTAATTGAATTAGTAAAATCCCAAAAGCTAGATTGTGGCATTGCCTTTGATGGTGATGGCGATAGGGCATTCTTTGTAGATGAGAAGGGTGAGGTAGTTAATGCTAGTACGATAGGGGCAATACTAGCCACTCGATTCTTGAAGGAGTCTCCTGGGGCAACGGTACTCTATAATGCCATTACCTCGCGGATAGTTGCCGAAACAGCTCAGAGTTTGGGCGGGAAAGCCCTCCGCACTAAGGTCGGCCATAGCTTTATTGTGGGCGAGATGCGCAAGTATGATGCTGTCTTTGCCTGTGAGCACTCCGGGCATTTTTACTTTAAGGATAATTATAATGCAGATAGTGGGCTGATAGCTGCCTTATGTGTGCTAGATATTATGAGCAGCTCAGGCCAGAAGCTATCGGATATTTGTAAGCCATATGTCAATAAGTGTTTTGACTCAGTTGAGATTAATTTTAGTGTAACCGACACCCAAAAGGCTATCAATGCGATAGCAGAGGTGTATTCTGATGGCCAGCCAGATAGCCTAGACGGACTAACTATTAATTATCCAAGCTGGTGGTTTAATGTGCGGGCTAGTAATACCGAGCCACTGCTAAGACTTAATGTTGAAGCTGATAATCAGCAGACACTAGCAACAGAATTAAAAAAACTTACAGAAATTATTACAAATTTTATTGACAAGTAGCCTTAGTAGGATTATTATTATTCTTGTCCACATCACTTCTTTGATGTGAGAGTACATTTAATTAAAAGGCTTGACGGCCAGGAGCTAGACCGATTCTTTGTAAATGGTAATTAAACATTACAAAGAATTGCTGACTACACTCTTAGTCGTGATTTCATCGGGGAGCCCTTACTTGCAATAAAATGCTTGGAGGTAACTCCTCGGCCATCGCGCCAATCCACTTATTAGCTATTGCTCAAAAATTAGTGCTTAATTGCACCTAGCTAGTACTGGGTTTGGCCCAATACTTTTTCGGGGCTTGGGAATAATTTATTCCCAAGCCCCTTTACTATTTAGTATATAATTAGTTTTATGAGTATTATCCAAGCCAAACGCAAGGAAAAACAAGTCAGAGAAGCAATAGTCAGCTTGCTGGCTTATTTTGCTGTGATGGATTTGATGCTAGATTTTGATACCCTGTATGCTTATTTGCAGATAAAATCAGGTCAGCTGATGGTCAAAGCCCAGCTCAATAAGCTCATAAAAAACGGCCGTGTAAACAAAAGCAAAAACTATTATGGGCTTACTAGCCATAGCTACCCCAAGCGAGCCAAGACCGCTATAATACAGGCAAAGCTACTCAAAAAAGCCCAGCGGTGGGGGAGAGTCATGGGGCTGGTGCCATTTATTAGATCGGTAGTGGTGGTAAATAGTACGGCATTTGGCAATGTCCACCCCCAAAGCGATATAGACCTTTTTATAATCACCTCTCCTAATCGAGTATTTGTGGCCAAGGGCCTGTTGATGTTCGTACTAAAATCTCTTAGACAGCTCGAAGACCAGTTTGAGTCAGCTGGCAGATTTAGCCTAGGGATGTTTTTGACCACCAGGGGAGCTAAAATGGAAAAAGATATGATGAAGGTTAATAATCCTCATTTGGCTTACTGGTTGATTACTGCCAAGCCAGTCTATGGGCCGGGGGTCTGGTATGGGATTCTTAAGAACGACTCATATATTCAGTCCAAATTGCCAAATTATATCTGGCATAAACCATCAACGCGAATTTATACTTCAGGGTTAAAAATTATTGATAAGCTCGATGATATTGGTTATCGCCGCCACTTACGGCACACCGCCAGCCAGCCCAAGAGCCACCACCCGGATGCATTTATTCGGGTTAGGCCTGATATTATTAATCTTCATCATAAGGGTACATCAGATGTAATAGCTAATAAGTGGAAGGATATAGTATTAAAGTCCTAGCTGGTTACCCTAAAGAACACTTGACAAAGCTACTCTTACAGATATATATTAGTACTAATTAGCACTCCATACATTAGAGTGCTAATGCTTAATAGTAACAGTAACAAATAAGATTAACCAATAAGGCAGGTATATGAAAATTCATCCGTTAGCAGATCGTGTTGTATTAGAGCAAATAGAGCTTAGTGAGCAGACCAAGAGTGGGTTTATACTTCCAGATAGTGCTCAAGAAAAGCCCAAGATGGCCAAAGTGCTAGGCATTGGTAGTAAAGTTAAGGAAGTAAAAGTGGGCGATATGGTAATTTATAAGAGCTATGGCCCGGATGATGTGAAGGTAGATAATAACGATTATATGATCGCCAAAGAGGAAGATATCCTCGCGGTAGTAAAATAAG
>JBCLLN010000030.1:0-3668 GCA_039738635.1 Candidatus Saccharimonadia bacterium
GCTGCGCGCCTCACTCCACCGAACCCGGGTTTCGATTCTCAATATCAGAGCTCTGCTTGTACAAAAGTACAATCAAAGCTCTGGTACCCTGGGAGGGAATCGAACCCCCGACGCTCTCCTTAGGACGGAGACGCTCTATCCACTGAGCTACCAGGGCCCGGTAGCTATTATACCTCACTGGCAGTTGGTTTGACAACGCAAGCCATAAATTGTATAGTATCTGTACTTAGCCTACATCCGATAGGCTCGTACCCCAAGGGGATAAATTGTCTTATGTATGGGTTACTGCTACCACTAGGTGGGGCTCAGCTCGGATTCAGGTCACCCAGTCCGTTTACGACCTCGCCACCAAGAAAGCTCAATTTGGTGCTAGGGCTCATATCTGCGTCAAGCTTCGCAAAAAGCTTAATAGCAACGGCGGAAATGCTCCTTTTATAAAATGGAGAGATATAACTCTTAGTAAGCTCTCCAGAAGCCAGGGTGGCAGTGATAATGAGGTAGTTTTACCTGCACCACTACAAGTCTGGAAAGAAGAAGTGCAAACCGCACTAGAGCAAGTGTTAGAGGCAGACGCTCTAAATCCAGAAGAATCAAGCACTGAGCATTTGCCAGCGTTGTTTGACGATAATGAGTTGCCAAGCAATACAAACCCCGATAGTGACTACGACAATATTTGTGGTTGTGTCCCTTCCCCCATCACTACAAAGTGATGGAGGGAGGGATTTTTTTTATTTTAAAGCATAATTAAGTTACAATATAGCTATGCAAGAACATAAGCGCCAACGAGTCAAGAAACGAATAGCCATTAACGGCAAGGACGAAGAGGTAATATCGGTTACTAGGCAATTCCCAATAGTTATGCGTCATGCTCTTATTATAGGTATGGTGCTGGTAGTGGTAGCTATTACACCATGGGTGATAGCCTTTGGCACTTTAGCCAGCTGGCTTAATATTAGCTATATCTGGATGCTGGTAGTATCGCTAGTTTTGTTTTTTTACTGGCTACGGACTTGGGTTGGCTGGCATTATAGTGTGTATGTATTAACCAATCAGCGACTAATGGTAGTGAAACAAAGTGGGTTTTTTAGCCGTAAAGTTGTGGATTTAGCGCTTCATAATATCCAAAATGTAAATTATTCAATTAAGGGTTTGCAGGGTGCTATGTTTGGATTTGGCTCACTTATTATCAACACTCTATCTGGCTCTGGGACACTACGACTTAGATATGTGCCTAAGCCAGCAAGGCTCCAAAAACTAATTATGGACGCGGTACACCAGGCATCCTCGCCCGCTACAACGGAAGCTCAAAAATAGGTAGGTGACAAAAGTCCAATAGGGCTGTAATATATAAGTTATTAAAGAAAGGTATAATCGTGCCAAAAGACCCAGACATCAAATCCAATAGCAGTAAGCCAACTAAAACCAAGACCACCAAAAATTCAAAATTACCCGCCAAGGGTACCGCCAAACAACTGAGCTTTAAGGAAAAACTCGATAAATTTGGTATCAAAAAAGAAACGCATAAAAAGACTATTATTAAAGTTGGCATTGGGGTCCTAGTGGCCTTAGTAATAATTGTCGCAGTATTTGGGGTATTGGTGTATAAGTACAAATCAACCAATAGAGCAGTAAAGATAGCCAGCAAGATAGTTGCTTTTCCTGTTGCAAGTGTTAATGGCAACATCCTCTGGAATACCGTTACATATAATGAGTATCTATTTGAGCTATATTCAATCCAAAAGTATCTCCAGTCGCAAGATCTGGACTTAAATAGCGAGGAAGGTAAGCAAAAGATTGCCCAGCTCAAGAAAGAGATTATTACGCAGCTTGAGAATAATCAGATTATTAGCCAGCAGGCCAATAAGTATGGAATTAAGGTTACCGATAAGGATATTCAAGAGCAATATAATGAACTAGAAAAAGAAGCTGGTGGTAAAGAAAAAGTTACATCTACCCTAGATAAACTATACGGATGGACCGTTAATGACTTCAAGGATAAGATCAGGCAGAGCATCTTACAGCAAAAGCTCGGCGAAAAGATTTTAGCAGATGACAGCCTTAATGAGCCTGCTAAAAAGCAAATAGATGAAATCAAAAAGCAAATAGATGCTGGTGGTGACTTTGCTGAGCTTGCTAAGAAGAACTCATCAGACGGAAGTGCTAGTAATGGTGGCGACCTCGGACTTGTCAGTAAAGGGCAGACAGTACCAGAGTTTGAAGCAGCTGCTTTTGCGCTTGAGCCAGGTCAGGTGAGTGGAGTAGTGAAGACTAAATTTGGCTACCATATCATTAAGGTTACTGGCAAAGAGGGCGATCAGGTTCGTATTAGCCATATCCTTATCAAGGGTGTAGATATAGAAAGTTGGTTAAGAGAACAGCGCTCTAAGAGTAAGATAGTACAGTATTTCACACCATAAGCCCACAGAACTTGCTTACTACCTAAAAAGAAAGGTGGACGTATGAGAAAAATTTCACGAAGAATTACACAAAGACTAGCCGATGCAACGTTTCAGTTCGTTGAGGGCATTGATACGAAGTATAGCGATTACCTTGATGACAATAATGTAGGGTATGAAATAGTAGATGAGCTAGTAGAGGAGGAAGAAAGCAATGAAGTATAAAGCATACATTTTAATCGGTGAATATGACAGCGAGCTAGAGGCGGTAGAGGTACTAGCACCATATGAGCAAGACGGACAATATGAGCGCTAACAGATTGTAACTAATTGGATTTTTACTAATAGGCTTGGTAGGCTATACGGTGCTTATAACTATTGGCATGGGCATATTGGCTGGCGCTAAGTATAAAAGATGAAGCCCCGCTGCGAACAGCGAGACTGCACCATATTACATGGGGTCTACTGATCGCACGGGGCGATGTTTAGCGGGCATAGGGCCTGGAGGCCTTCTTAGCCATCTCGATGGCCTTGTCACCGTACCGGCCTTGGAGCTCCGTTGCGGCGTTGGCCGTCCCGTGCTCGTGGAGCCGCTGGATGTCGTCGCCGTCGACGATTGCCGTCTCCCGGAGTGCCTTGATGGCGGTGAACGCGGCACCCTCGCCGTTGTCACGGTCGTATAGCCAGGGGTTGAAGGTGTCGCCCTTCAGTTCGACCTTCATGACTCGTCCCTGGAGGTAGTCGAAGTAGGTCTGGTCTGTGTCGAGGATGGCCTGGGCCTCCTCCACGGTCATGGAGCTTTCCGAGGCCTCCAGGAACCCGAGCCCCTGTGCGTGGCTGGCGTTGAACAGTGTGGCCAGAACAGCCGCACGGTTGAGGTCGCTGATGTCAATGTCATTGCTCACGTTCTTCTCCGATGTTTGATGAGTGAGCCTAACTCAAACATCATAGCACTAAATACTTTGTTTGTCAATACTTATAACTCAGCTACCCCAAAGTACCAGTGTATAATTTTATTATTTAAGTGCTATAAAGGCCAGGCCTTTAACAGGTTAGGAAATTACAAATATGAGCGCTAACAGATTGTAACTAACCGGATTAGCGGACTTGATTTGAGAAAATCTGGAACTATTTTGCTTCTTTTTGATTGCTTTCGCCTTTTTAGGCTCATCAGTATGACAACACAGTCATAAAGCGGAAATGACAAGCAAACTAGGTATAAAAAGGTGGCACGCGGCGAGCGTGGTATCTGTAGTAGCCTACCACGCTCGC
>JBCLLN010000031.1:0-2547 GCA_039738635.1 Candidatus Saccharimonadia bacterium
CACTTGCTCTCTCAAGCAAATCCTTGACGCTATTAATACTTTTATTATCCCAGCAAGCTAGGAATTGCTCATCGGTCCACCACCCAGAGCCAAGGGATTGAAATTCTTTAGCAAGGGCGTTCTTGATGGGGGGCTTAAGGCTGGGCGCTATGGTGCTGGTTCGATAGCGGGGGTGCTTTTTATGGTACTCGCTAGCTAGTTTTTTAACTTGTAAACTGTCATAGAATATGGCTTTAGAGAGCTCTCTAAAGTTGAGTCGGTACTCACGAACCCCGTTGTCAGTTAAATACCTTCTAAAATCCTTAAAATCGCGGTTATTAAAAATTTCTAGCGCTTCAGCGTAGGTCGTAAGGGGCGGAATTTGGCCAGCAGCCCATTTGCGCTTCTCAAGTTCTATTGGGTACATTCCTTCCTCAGTGTTGTTGGGAATAGATATGGCTATGTTATAGCTGATTATTAGCCATTAAGCAAGCATGAGAGTTATAACAAAATTGCATTTCTAACTAGCTAATGGTATCGTATGCTTATTCCTATATCTATCCCAGAAGAGTATTGGAGGAACCTGCTATGGACCCAATCGTAAAAATTAACTTTGGGGTAAGATATCTGTACCCAAGCATGGTAATGCCAGTAAGAGCATATGAATTCGTGGATACCGACAATCCCTATGATGTTGCATACCAAAATGGAGCAGTTTGCTTTGATTTTGGAAAGCTAATTGAGATTTTCTTGGATACAGGAGAAGTAGTTAGCAAATTCCTTGCTGAGGCAGATACATATTACTGGGGGCAAGAGCTTGCACTAGAGGACATGGAATACATCGAAGATTATGAGGTTTTTCGTAATCTTACCGATGCAACCAGATTCGTTCTGACTAGCTGGGGCGCGTTGATACCACTATCAAGCGGGGATCATGCCATCCCATACCCCAACGCTTTAGAGCTACCATCAGACATGAGGCTGGAATAGCCAGCTTGTACCTACCATCACCCCTTGATTATCAAGGGGTGATTTTTGCTAGTATTAATTTGGTTTACTAAAATGTATTAATAGCAGGGTATGGAATGGTTATGGTATAATTTAGCGATTAATGTGTTAGGCAAGGAAATAAAAAAGCACCTCTATATTACAGAAGTGCTTTGGTGACGCATTTTGGATGCGCGTTGGCGTTGCCTAATTATTTTTCTTCGTTGTGTGGCAGTTTTACCGCCCCACACTCCAAATTTTTCATTTGGCATCGCATATTCTAGGCATTCATTAATAACCGGACATTTTTGACAAACCTGTATGGCTAGTGTATTTGACTCACTGTCATTCTCTGGAGCAAAAAACAATGCTGGGTTCATACCACGACACAGGCCCAGTCTTTGCCATCTTGTTGTTTCGTCATCAGGCAAAGTCATCGCATTATTTTGCACGTGGAACCCCACTGGCTCTACCAGAATGATAGGTTACCCCTCTTTCTCTTGGAGTTTTGCCACCCCATATTCCGAATTCAATATGGTTAATTAGTGCATGATCCAAACACTCCCTAGCAACCAGACATTTATCACAAATCTTTTTTGCCATGTTCCTAGACAAAGCCTGCTTTGTATCAAAAAAAATATCTTGGTCTAGGTTTTTACATTTTGCTTGTTCGGCCCATTCATTTGGCAATGTAATACCCCCTAGAAGTATGTAACAGGTACGATGGATATATTACTTTAGCATTATTGCTTAGTAAAATCAAGCGTGCGTAGTGGTTCACTTGCATCGTGGACACTTCACTATCAAGTTTGACCCTGTACTCGTCTGGTGTCAAATGGCCCAGGTGTAACAGAGGACTGCAACAGAGGCTAACAGCTGGAAGAGGACTGTCCTCTAACAGGTTACGAGAATGTGATTAACTGATTTACCAGTTCGGATTTGAGTTCACCGAGCATTGCTTTGTGCTCTTGATGGTCGGCGTGGAATGTTGCGCATTCTTCTTTATCAGCAAACAGGGCAAGAATGCGCACTGTTTCAAGCCACTCCGGTGGTACCAACCAAGACAAAGCAGATGACTAAGCACGGCGTCTCAAATCTGCAGTACCGGCTAAACTTCCACCGTGGCCGAGCTAGCTAAAGCCTAGTTTTCGCTCAAAAACTGCTTTACCTGCTCGTATTTGGTTTGGTCTATCTGGCCTTTTGCCAATAGCGCGTCCAGGATATCGGTGATAGTCAAGACGGCGTGCAGGGCATACCCCTGGTCCGCTAGGGCCTTACCACCACCCTGTTCTCGGTCAATTAGCACTACGAAGTCTTTAATTACCAAGCCTGCAGCCGTGAATGGTGCCACGACCTCTAATTTGGAATCGCCCTTAGTTATCAGGTCATCGATTACTGCAACTGTGTCTCCGGGCATGAACTCGCCCTCAATCAGCTTTTTTGTACCGTAATTTTTGGCCTCCTTGCGGTTATAGACCCATGGTTGCTCCAGGTGGAGTGATATCGCACAGGCAATCGGTAGCCCCGCATACGGGATACCGGCTAGGCGGTCGTATTTGAGCGTAGCTAGGATGGGGGCGT
>JBCLLN010000032.1:0-2536 GCA_039738635.1 Candidatus Saccharimonadia bacterium
ATAGCCCTTAGCCACCTCAAAGCTAATCTTGCCCTCATGCACTAACCCAATTAGCGTAGAATCCATAGTTTGCATCCCGGCCTCGGCACCGGTCTGAATAACTGCATCTATCTGGTGGCTTTTAGCCTCGCGAATGATATTGCGGACAGCACTATTAACCACTAGTATCTCGGCTGCCGCTACTCTACCACCCCCTATCATAGGTATCAGACGCTGGCTGATAATAGCCCCTAAGACATTACTAAGCTGAATGCGAATTTGCTGCTGTTGGTGGGTTGGAAACACATCTATCATACGGTCAATGGATTGTGAGGCGGAATTAGTGTGCAAGGTAGCCATAACTAAGTGGCCTGTCTCGGCTAGGGTAATAGCTGTAGCGATGGTTTCAAGATCACGCATCTCGCCTATTAGCACTACATCTGGGTCCTCGCGCAAAGCCGAACGCAGACCAGCACCAAAACTCTGAGTATCAAAATGTACTTCACGCTGTACTATGATGGATTTTTTATGATAATGCTGATACTCTATGGGGTCCTCAATAGTAATAATATGGAGGGCCTTATCTCTGTTAATTTTATCTACCATGGCGGCCTGAGTGGTAGATTTACCAGAGCCAGTGGGGCCCGTTATGAGCACTAACCCTTTAGCATAATCCGTAAAAGAGTTAATTATTTTAGGTAGTCCTAGCTCTTCAATAGTTCTAATATTTATTGGTATAAGCCGTAAGGCAACCGCCAAATTGCCCTTTTCGTGGAAGGCATTAACTCTAAACCTAGCCAAATCTCCATAAGCAAAAGAAAAGTCTAGCTCTAAGTCGGTAGCTAATAATTGTCTTTGCTGATCATCAAGAACAGATTCAAGCAAAGCCTTAATGTCGCGGTTTTTAAGCTCTATGGCTTTTACTGCCTTTACTAAAGTTCCATCTATACGCAACATTGGTGGTAAGCCCACCTGTAAATGCAAATCCGATGCGTCGCGGTGGAGCATTTCGTCTAGCATTGGTTCTATCTTGATGTTGATTGGTTGTTTAGATTGTTCCATATTTAATCTGCCGATACCCTAGCTACTTCTTCAATAGTAGTAGTACCTGTTAGTACTTTCAATACTCCGTCTTGTTGCATCGTAAGCATTCCATCTTGCTGAGCCTGTTGCTGGATAATACTAGATGTGGCTTGTTTTAATAGTAATTGTTCTATTTGTTTATTAAGCTCAAATATCTCGTATATGCCAACTCTACCCTTATAGCCGTCGGTGCAAGCACTACATCCTTCCCCCTTATATAGAGTATAAGCGTTTTGACTAAAGATTGGCAAATTATCAAACCCAAAATCTTCTGAGATTTTTTGAACTTCCTGCTGTGTTTTAGGTAGTAAATGCCCTATTTGTTTGTTTATCATTGCTGTCGCCGATGCGCTAGACTGATATGACTTCCGGCATTTTTCACAAACCATACGGACCAGCCTTTGACCTATAACTACATTAATCGTAGAGGCAATCAGGAAGGGCTCTATGCCCATATCTAAGAGTCTGGGCAATACTCCAGCGGCGGAGTTGGTGTGGAGGGTGGAGAGTACTATGTGACCCGTAAGAGAGGACTGCACAGCTAAATCGGCAGTTTCGTGATCACGAATCTCACCAACCATTATCACATTCGGGTCTTGCCGTAGTATTGAGCGAAGGCCATTAGCAAAAGTCAGCCCCACGGCATTATTAACTTGCATTTGATTAATACCCTCCATCTTATACTCTACCGGGTCCTCTAGCGTCACTATATTGATTTTGCCGGTTTTAATGCTCTGAATAATAGCATAAAGGGTAGTGGACTTACCAGAGCCTGTGGGGCCGGTAGATAGTATCATCCCATAGGGCTTAGCAATGGCTTTTTTAAGAAGCCTAGCAGACCTACCCTTAAGGCCCAGGCTATCAATATCAAACACCCCCTCGGACTTATCTAGAAGCCTAATGACAATTTGTTCGCCATAGGATATGGGGGCAATAGCAATACGCATATCAACTGTTTTATTAGCTGTCCGAAACTGCGCCTGGCCGTCTTGGGGAATGCGATGTTCGTCTATTTTAAGATTAGATAAAATCTTAATTCTAGACACTAGCGCAGCCTCGGTGGTCTTTGGTAGGCTCATAACCTCTCTAAGCATCCCATCTACACGGAGGCGTATCCTAACTGATTTTTCTTGGGGCTCAATGTGTATATCAGAAGCTCTGGAGTTAATGGCATACTCAAAGATAGTATTGAGGGCCTTAGTGATGGGTGCATCCTGGACAATCGTTTCAATGCTTTTTGGGTTTTTCTTTTTATTAGAGTTACCACCAGCCGGGGTGGTGGCTACCTGGTTTTCAAGATCAGCTACCAAAACATCTGCAACATCCGATGATATGTCCGAGGCATAAGAACCAATCCATTTCTCTATCTGACTCTTGGGTGCCATAAAAGCATTAATTGGATAGCCTGTTTTGCGGGATAAAAAGTCTATTGCTTGAAGGTTTTGGGGGTCTAGGGTAGCGACATTGAGCTTGC
>JBCLLN010000033.1:0-2363 GCA_039738635.1 Candidatus Saccharimonadia bacterium
TCGATATTAGAGTTTGTTGAGATTATCCAAAACACCACCACTAGTGGCGAAATACCCACCTCGCAGGTTACAGGATTAACTGATGTATGGCGTGAGGATGTGGTTAGGCTATGTGCTATTACCCCCCAGGAACTACTGGCTAACGCACCAGAGCTTCAAGATGGTTATATCAAGGTCAAGAAGGTACTCTAATGGCAGATTTGAATTATTTGACCATTACTAGGGCACATCAGCTATTAGTGGATAAAGAAATTTCCGCCACTGAGCTGACCAACTTTTATATAGCTAAAATACGCCAATATGACCCCAAGATTCAAGCTGTCCTGACGCTGTGCGAAAGCCAAGCCCTAGAGCAGGCTAAAAAAGTAGATGATAAGATTAGCCAAGGCCTGCCCCTAGGCTTGCTAGAAGGCATACCCTATAGTGCCAAGGATATGTTTATGACCAAGGGCATTCGGACTACTGCTGGTAGTAAGATACTCCAGGACTACATACCACCTTATTCATCAACAGCAATCGAGAAGCTTGATAGGGCCGGCGCAATACTGCTAGCCAAAGTCAACCAAGACGAATTTGCCCATGGTGCTAGCACCGAGAACAGCGCCTATCATGTAACCCACAATCCCTGGAATATGGATTATGTACCGGGCGGTAGCTCGGGTGGGTCAGCGGCAGCCGTAGCGGCTGACTATGGCATTTTTAGCCTAGGCACTGACACCGGTGGTTCTATCCGTCAGCCAGCCAGCTATTGTGGCGTGACAGGGCTAAAGCCTACTTATGGGCTAGTCAGTCGTTATGGTGTGGTGGCTATGGCTAGTAGCTTTGATTGTATTGGCCCAATCACCAGAACTGCCAGTGATGCCCAGGCCGTACTAGGTGTTATCGCCGGCCTAGATAGCCGTGATTCAACAACCATCAGCTCAAACATTAGCAGTGGATTAGAGCCCCTAGCTAAAGGGATTAAGGCCACTCTCTTTGATGCTGGCTCCTCATCTGGTGCGGTCATGGCTATGGTTGGCTCATTAGGGTCTAATAATTCTGATATCAAATTTAGCAAATCCACTAAGGCCGATCAGCTTTTTGCTAATCAGCTGGTCCTAGCAATTTATTATATTTTAGTACCATCAGAGATAAGCTCTAATTTGGAGCGCTATGACGGCGTACGCTACGGCAGTAGATCTGAGCGAGCCGGTAATCTAGAAGAATCATACTCTAAGACCAGAGGCGAGTTTTTTGGCCCAGAGGTCAAGCGTCGGACTATTATTGGAGCTTACGCCTTATCGGCTGGGTATTATGACGCCTATTATAAGAAAGCAATGCAAGCCCGAAGCCTAATAATTAAATCCCTTGATGAGATTTTTTTAGATGCCGACATATTGGTCGGGCCGACCACGCTCGAGCCAGCCTTTCGGCTAGGATCCAAGTCCGACCCAGTAGTTATGTATCAGACAGACCTACTAACGGTCTTTGCCAATCTAGCTGGACTGCCAGCAGTTAGTATCCCTTGCGGTATTGATGCGGACACGGGGCTTCCTCTAGGGTTACAAATAATTGGCCAACAAGGGCAAGATTCCAAGGTGCTAGCGGTAGCAGATGCCTTACAAATGGCAACGAATTGGCATACTTTAGTTGGGGAGCTAAAGCTATGAATCTCTCATTAATTTCTTTTCTGGTGGCAATGGTAGTAATAACGCTACTAATTACTGCCCTACTTAAACAAAAAGCCAGGCCCACTAAGCGAGTTTATAGCGCTGGTACGGACGACTATGCCCAAGAAGGCAGATTTAATTCTGGCTTAGTGCAGTCTAGGTGGGCCGAGATAACAGCCATGCAAAACTCTGGCCCCTCTGGGCTCAAGTCGGCCCTAATGGATGCCGATAAATTGCTTGACTACACGATGATAGGCAAAGGATTCACAGGCGATACGATGGGTGAGAGGCTTAAAATGGGGGGAGACAAATTTAGCGATATCAATGCCGTCTGGGCTGCCCATAAATTACGCAATGAAATTGCCCATCAGGTAGAGCATGATTTGGTACCTAGCCAAGTTAAGGAGGCTGTGAATAATCTAGGCCGAGCCATCAAAGATTTGGGAGTAAAACTATGACGCGGTCAGATTCAGTAGTGCCACCAGCTAAATCAAATGATGCAGAACAGGGCAGAACTGATCTGCGAATTGACCCAAGCCAACACAGCGCAACAGTACTTGCTAGAGCGCGCGAGCTAGAACTACTAGGCTTTAGTAGTGATTTTATCCAGGCCTATCGTAGTGATACATTGGTTGGTGCTAATGCTTCAGTACAAGAAAGACTAACCAATCTCAGCTCCCTTGGATTTACCGAGCCAGTTAAGCTAATTGAAAA